>JAGPNG010000023.1 GCA_018052475.1 Candidatus Fermentithermobacillaceae bacterium | reverse complement strand
GACGGCTTGAAAGACCAAGGGAATTGAAACAACACACATGCTAGTTTGCCCGAATCCCTCATAGGAAGTATACCTTGCTTGAAAACGTCAAATTCAAGATCTATGTCTTCGCGGGAGGGGATTTCATGGGTCATGGTCCTATGAGCCTTTACGGTGAACTTAAAATTATCAGGAACTTTTGCTGCCATTTTCTGCATGCTAGAAGCCGATGGCTGCCGATAATATGTATAATCAAGTTCGACGAAAGGAAAATGCTCCGAATAGTAAGGTAAGAAATCTTCTGATTTGATATTCTCCGGATAGAATACCCCGCGCCAATCAGCATAGCTGAAGCCGGCGGTGCCTACGTATAGCACACAAAACCCCTCCCCGAGAAAACGTTCGTCACGCGATTACTCCCCGGATATGTACTTCTCATGAGGCCTTGACCACTCGTATACTTCGTCATCTTTGAAAAACAACCCGATCTCCTTCTTTGCCGATTCCTCCGAATCAGACCCGTGTACAAGGTTATTAGATATGTCAAGACCCAAGTCTCCACGAATTGTTCCGGGCGCCGCATCAGCAGGATTGGTGGCACCCATCGTCTCCCTTACCACTTTGATTGCTGACGGACCTTCCCATACCATTGCAACAAGAGGAAGAGCGGTTATGTATTCGACAAGTCCATTAAAAAACGGTTTCCCTACATGAGCAGAGTAGTGTCTCGTGGCAAGAGCTTCATCCATCCATATCATTTTCATCCCACAGAGCCGCAGTCCCCTTCTCTCAAGTCTCCCGATCACTTCACCTACCAACCCACGGACAACAGCGTCAGGCTTGGCTAGAACAAGAGTCTTTTCATCCACGTGTTCATCTCTCCTTTTGCATCATTGGATATCTAGAAAACAAACTCACATCAATTATACCTTAGGATTTAACTATGTATAAGGCCGTCTAGATTATGGCCCTAAAGGAGGCAGATGCTGAGAAAAAGATTAAACCCTGCATATTGATGTTTCTCTTACGCAGGGTCTAATCCTTCAGTGTCCCATCATCATCTGAACTTACAATAGCCATCACCTTTCCCGTAGTATTTTGCCTAACTGGCCACCTCTACGGACTTTGTAAAAACCCCTCGCTTAATCTCGGTTGCCGTTACTGATGTCGCTCCGAACTGCTTGACTATGGCCTCTACTGCAACCCAAGGATCTACCTCTTCACCGCAGGTAAACACGTCTACCGCTGCGTAACCATACTCAGGCCACGTGTGAATAGCGAGATGTGATTCGGATATAACCACAACACCGCTAATTCCTTGGGGTGAAAACCGGTGGAAGGTTGTTTCTAACACTTCCGCTCCGGCGGAGAGAGCCGCACTGACCAAGATCTCTCGGATCCCATCGAGGTCATTTAGGATGTCAAACCCACACCCGTAGACCTCAGCCAGAACATGACGGCCCAGCCCCTGCATCTTTCTCTCAGCCCCCTTTCAAAAACAAAGAAATGCCCAGGACAAGAGTACACTGAGTCAATCCAATTCTAGGTTAGGCATCCCCCTATGTCAATCAGATAAGGACCTGACATGTCGCCTGCTCTGAAATGGCAGCAACAAGCAATAAACTATTCGCATACAGAAGGAAAATCGAACACGATGGCGAAATCTATAGAATAAAGCAGCATGCTCCAGGTTTAGTGTATACCTGCTTCTGCACAAATCAGGCACCGGGTAGGTGAAAACATTTGGATTTTTCGAAACTCGCCGTGACGGAGGTCCGGCGGAACCCCACAAGGACAAGAATTGCTGTCTTAGCTTCCGCTTTGGCGGCAATGATCGTTATACTCCTAAGGATTATTCCCGAGGGTTATCCCGTAGGCATTGCAATGCCTGAACGTACTTATACAGGGGGCGATATTGTTATATTTCCAGCTCAGAGTCCTTTGTCCTCTGCCGAAAATTCCGCGCTGGTCTTACGAGATTGGCAGGGAAGCGATTGGCAGTCGCAAATCTTGTATTACTTTCCCGACATAGTGAAAACAGGATATCTGTGCAAAGAAGAGTGCATGGGATGGCGCGCAATGGTTCCAAAGGATGTCATGACTGCTATCTCTGATATCCCGAACGTCAAGAGCGCATACTCCTACATCGCCTTACCTTGTCTCGTCAATACAGGCGATGCAATCATACCAGCTATCCTTAGGGGTTTTTATGAGCAGCCGGCATATCCGTTGGAACCTTACATAGCAAAACCCGGCAATTTCTTTTCTGAGTATTCCGTCGAAGACAAAGAGGCCATAATACCTAAGCAAACAAAGGGGCTCGAAGATCTTCGCGCTGGGAAAATGCTGCACGTTACAATTCCTGAACCCAGAGTTACCGAGTTCGTTTCGCAAGGCGGCAAGGTCAGCCAACATATAGGTACTGATTGGGAGAATGCGACCGAATATTCCCTTAAAATAATAGGGACCTATTCGATCCAGATAGGCGAGGAAATAGATTACGAAGCATGGTCAAACTCATCTTCTCCGCAGCCGCCAATGATCCCTGTGTACTGGAACCGACCAGAAGTCCTTGTATCTGCTGAGCTTTTCGAAGAAATAGTCCGAGATACATGTTCCGATTTTGATCCCAAGTATCTTGAGTCGTTTTCTTCCCTTTTCCCTACATATCAGATCACTCTGACTGTAGACAATATGTCTCGAATTCGCGAGACTACTCGGCTTGTCAGGGAAGCCCTTGGCAGCGACTACGGCGTCTATGCAGTTCCTGAAGCTCTTAATGCTGCTAGCTCACAAGGTCATGTAGTGATGCCACCCGATCTCCACAAATTGTTTTCTGCCCTAATCATAGGATTCTCGGCTATCGTAGTCGCAGGAAACATATACATTGTTGTTGTACAACAAAAACGCAAGATAGGGCTGTTCCGAGTCGTGGGCGCGACATCTAAGGACATTTTGCAATATGTGCTCACTCTCGTAGCATATGTTTCTCTTCTGGGAACATGCATCGGGGGAGTTCTTGGAAATCTGCTCTATCTTCTTTCCTTTTTGGGCTCAGATATGGAACTTAAAACCTGGTTTAGCCAAGCGCTATCTGACTTCGGGGTAATCGCGGGTCTATCCGTAGCTGTTTCTTTGGGTATTGGATTCGCGATTGCCTACTGGGCTTCTAGGTTACCTTGTTCGGAGGTGTTGAGTCGTGAGTAAATGGATTGGCCCTGTGATTAGTTGTCACGAGATATCAAAGTTTTACCCTGTTGGAGATGGATTGTTTGCGCTCAGAGATGTGGATATAGAAGTTGAGGAGGGATGGTTCGTCGCGATTATGGGCCCTTCCGGCTCCGGCAAAAGCACCCTCTTGAACATATTAGGTGGGATAGATCGGCCAAGTCACGGGGAAGTCATCCTGAAAGGCAGAAAGTTTTCACGTCTTTCCGAAGACGATCTTGCAGTAATGCGAAGGACAGAGATTGGAATGGTGTTTCAGTTTTTCAATCTCCTGCCTGAACTTACAGCAGTGGAAAACATCGGCTTTCCTATGCGCCTGGCTGGGTACAAAGACAAAGATATCTCAGAACGGGTTCAATATCTCATGGAATCGGTCGGCCTCAGCGATAGACAGAACCACTATCCTTCTGAATTGAGCGGTGGTGAACAGCAGCGCGTAGCTATCTGCAGGGCTCTGGCCACAAAACCCAGCGTAGTATTGGCTGACGAACCCACGGGCAATTTGGACTCTGCACGTTCCAAGGAGATAATGGAACTCTTTGCAAGATTCAATAAAGAGGAAAGGCAGACCTTTATCGTTGCTACGCATGATCCATCGTTTCTGGACTATGCTGATCTGGTTATAAAGATAAGAGACGGCGAAGTGATCGAAAGGAGCGATAAACATGGAACGCTCATCTAAGGCCGCTCACGCTGAACAATCAGCTACAGGAGCTATCGAGATCAAGGTGACCGGGACCAATCTGTTTCCGCTTTACAGTTTGGTCGCCAAGCGCAGGATCCGATACACCCCTGTTTTTGCCGTTTTGGTTCTATGTGCGGTGACCGTAAGCGTAGCCGCGTCATTTCTGGTTACAACCGTAATCGCCAGAAACGTAGAGATGTTCTCGGCAAGAGTCGAAGAAGCGTTTTTGCCGTTTGACGGGATGTTGCTCTTTGCAAGCCAAGAAGGTCTTGACACTTTCATGAATAAAGAAAGGTATTTCAGGGATAAGGCCAACCTCACGGTAACTAATTATGTGGAAGTTGAGAGCACAATAGGGCCACTCAAGCTCTTAGGAAACGGCACAGATTTGGAAACAGACGCTATAGAGCTCCTCTTTCCTTGGACCCCTTCCCAGCCTTTAGATGCACAAGGTTCAGAGGTAAAGGCGTGGGTTATTGGGAAAGACGGACCTGAATCGCAATTCACATGGACCGATGTGAAGTTAGTGTCTCAAGATGAGTCAGAAACGCATATGCTTTATGGTTGGGCATCCGTAAATCCTTCTGTGATTGAAAACTCGAAAGGAAGCAAACCTTGCGTTATTCTGACTACCACTCAACTTTACTCGACCAACCCTTTGCGCGATAGATTGTTTCGGGATTTGGAGAAGAACTCCTACGGAGCCACAAGGGTAATCACCCCCCTTTCAGGAAAAGTCTCTCTGGAACGAGCCACTCAAGGCGCCTTCTCTTTTTGGCATGTGGCATCTTTGATAGTATTGCTGGGAACCGCGGTGGCCATAACATGCGTACTTACCGTCTCATTCCTTGGCCGCAAACGCCCGTTAGGCATAATTCGCGTGCTCGGTGGCACGATTTCGGATCTAGCTCGAATGATGTTGGTCGAAGCTGCATACATGGGGGCCCCGGGCATAGTCCTTGGCGTATTTGCTGGGAGATATCTTACGGTATTCCTGGAACAAGGATCGGTTCTGCCAGCTAGCGCTTATGTAGTCTCAATAGTTACCGGAGTGCTAACCTTGATCGCGGGGGTATACTTGCCCGTGAAACTGATAAAGAATGCCAATTGCGACCAACTCCTTAACAACAAACCTGTATATGTGGTTTCAAATCCATCTTGTGCAAACTGTGGCCTTTGTGGCGGAGTTTAGGGCACCTGACTGAACCAATGGAGGAAGAATCCTATGCTAAAACGAATACTAGTTGCAGATGTAGGCAGTACTTTTACAAGTGTGTCTCTTCTCGAAGCCACTGGCGATGACATTCACATCATAGACTCATCCGCTAGCCCTACTACCGTAAACGGCAATGGTCTTGATGTGATGGTGGGCGTCAAAAACGCAGTAGAAAAACTTGAGGAACGGACAGGTATTACTTTTGTTTCGGCCGATGGCCTTTTGTCCCCTTCAAACGGTAATTCAGGCGTTGACTGTTTTGTCTCTACTTGTAGTGCAGGAGGCGGAATAAAGGTATTAGCAGCAGGGCTGAGTGACCAAATTACCGTTGAGTCAGCGCAAAGAGCTGCTTTGGGAGCAGGCGCTATCGTAACAGATGTGTTATCGCTCAACCAGGCGGCTATCGTACTTCAAAACATAAGGCGAGTTGAGAGTACGCCTTACGATATGATACTCGT
>JAGPNG010000007.1 GCA_018052475.1 Candidatus Fermentithermobacillaceae bacterium | reverse complement strand
TGAAGTTGGTTAGCTCCTTTGTATCCGTTTTGCACGTTATGAACTCGAGTATGTCCGGGTGATCTACTCGCAAGATCCCCATATTAGCGCCTCTACGTACCCCGCCCTGTTTCACCGCCTCGGTGGCGGCATTAAAGACCTTCATGAAAGACACAGGCCCGGAGGCTACTCCACCTGTGGAGCGAACCACGTCATTCTTAGGTCGCAACCGTGAGAAACTGAAGCCGGTCCCGCCCCCAGATTGGTGAATCAAAGCAGCATGCTTCAATGAGTCGAATATGCTGCTCATCGAGTCTTCCACGGGTAACACAAAACACGCAGAGAGTTGCTGCAAATCTCTACCTGCGTTCATCAGCGCCGGTGAATTTGGCATGAATTTGCACTCTGCCATCATTGCATAAAACTCCGCAGCCGTCCTAACAACCTCCGCCTGGTTGTCCAAGACGAACCGGCGCATTTCATCCCAAGAAACCGTCGTCAAACCCTGCGCCGTCAGTCTTTCAAAGGCCATTTTCAAGGTATCCCAATCCTTGTCGCTGAAACGAGATAGCATGTCAAGTAATCTCTGAGACTCGGGAGCGACATCGGACGTCCAAGAATGTTCCGGAATCACCTTCTCCGTGGCAACGGCTCCGCCTTCATGTATCCTTGAATCATATAGCACATCCATAAGTGCGATATTCCTTGCTACTCTGCACAACATCTCCTCTGGAGTCTCTATAGCGTTTCCTTCTTCATCTTTTATAAGGTAACGCTTTTCCAGAACTGCCAGGGCGTTTGCAGAAAACCCCGGCTCCGGAAGTATCATTTTACTAGTTTCCTGTTTTTCCTTTTCGGACATTTCATTTCCTCCTAATCGCTCTACACTGCGAAAGATACGGATGCGGTACGTTATGGCTATTTAGGTTTTTCGCCCTTCTCCGCCAGAATGCGTTCGACTTCTTCTTTAAATCCATCGACGTCTCTAAATTCCCTGTATACAGAAGCAAACCTAACATAGGCGACATCGTCTATCTCTTTGAGTCTTTCCATAACCATCTCGCCAATCTCTTTCGAACTTACTTCTCCTTTCCCGCACTTCCGTATTTCCCTTTCAATTTCGAAAGAGGCCTGTTCCAGAACTTCCAATGGCGTCGGGCGTTTTTCGCACGCTTTTAAAATGCCTGATAGGACCTTGCTTCTGGAAAAAGTCTCCCTACTACCGTCCTTTTTAATGACCAAAACAGGCTGCTCTTCGATTCTTTCGTATGTAGTAAATCGCTGACCACACGAAGGACATTCTCGCCGCCTTCTGACGGCTGTCATTTCCTCTGTGGTGCGCGATTCTATCACCCGAGAATCAATATGGCCACAAAAAGGACATTTCACTGTAACCGCACCTCACACGACCAAAGTCTGAGCGGGAACCCAAACATATGTTTCCGCCATATGTAGACCATTATAGCCGTATTCCACACTACATATGTGAATCCTTGTGGATATCTATCTTGCGAAGAGATTTTGCAGTAAATTTTTCTTTGTTAACTAAGAATCTCTCGTGAACCCCTTTGCCAATCAATTCCACATCATCAGAGGCAGTTACTGCGAACGTAATCTTCCTCCCATCAACTTCGGTAACCTCAGCATTTGCAGTTATTCGGAGTCCTATAGGCGTTGCGGCAATATGATCGATGCAGATGTGCGTACCGACTGTGGTCTCCTCATCGTCAAGATATCCCTTCAAAGCTTCTACTGCAGCCTCTTCCATAAGCAACACCAAACAAGGGGTAGAAAACACATCAACGCCGCCGCTACCGGTAGATGAGGCGAGAGTATCCTTTGTTACCGTTACCGTAGCACTTCCTTTGGTTCCAATTGCAATAGGCTTCATCAAAACTTCCCACCAATCCTATGATCGTTTCACCATAAACTAAGCACTGCCCCTGAGATTCGATCTTTGTGATTAAATACAATCATAATTCTATCCCCCGCCGAATTCCACGGTATAATATGTTAGATATGGACAAACTTCCGAGGTCTTTTTACAAGCGAAAAGCCATTGAGGTGGCACCTGATCTGTTGGGCCTCTTGTTGGTACACGAAACAATGCAAGGGACAACAGCAGGAATTATAACCGAAGTAGAAGCCTACCAAGGGCCGGAGGATAAGGCGTGCCACGCATACAACATGCGTCGGACTAGGCGCAATGAAGTCATGTACGGGCCAGCCGGCATGGCTTATGTTTATTTTGTTTACGGTATGCACTATTGTTTCAATGTAGTAGTAGCAGACGAGGGCTTACCCCATGCAGTTCTCGTGCGATCTATAGAGCCGCTTATCGGCGAAGAATTGATGTTAGAGAGAAGAAAAGGTAAACTACCTATATCTACGGGCCCCGCAAGGCTGTGCCAGGCCATGGGCATAGGCAAAGAGGAGAATAATGCCGATCTGGTCACAAGTAACCTGTACATAGCAAAGCCCCCCCAAGACCATAGACACTTTAGGATAGTTCAAACTCCGCGGATAGGGATAAATTACGCAGATGAAGCAAAAGACTTTCTGTGGAGATTCCTTCTCAGACCTAAAACATAGTCTGGGCCAGGCTCGCGCATTACTTCGAATAACTATCCAACCTAATAATATTGCAAGGGATCCTCATCCTCTGAGCTTGCAAAACTTCACGCCCATGACACGAAAAAAGCAGAATCTGATACCGCTTCGCAAGCTCGGCGATGATCTTTAAGACTCCCTCTAACCTTTTTTCGTCATATTGAACAAAAGAATCGTCAAAAAAGAAAGGGAACTCCTTCTTGCTGACTATAAGTTCGGCAACAGCTACTCGCAATGCGAAATAACATTGATCCATGGTGCCTGCTGAAAGGAGGGTAACCGGAACTTGTCTCCCGTCGGAAGTGTCTATTACGCTCATCTCAAGATCCGGAGATATCCTTACATCAAAGTACTTGCCACCGGTTATCTCTCCTAAGATTCCTCCTACACGCTCCTTCAAAACGGGGGCGAATTCCCTTCGAAGATTCCTTGAGAGATCTTCTAGTGTCTTAAGGGCAAGTTCCAATGCATCTTTGTCTTCACTGAGTTCTCGCTTCTTTCGCCCTTCGGCCACAAGTTCCTCTTCAATAACGTACACCGGTCGACCCTCTATTTGTCTTAGGTGAGCCTCTTTTTCTAAGGAAGCCAGTTTTGCCCTCACGTTCCCAAGTTCTTCTTTGAACCTGTCTACTTGCTGCATAGCTTCCTGGTAGTCCTTTTCTGTCAAACCATAGCCGCCAGGTAAATGCTCCCCTCGGTCAGTGTAATCGATAGTTCCGGGAACCTTGCCTATACGGCTCTCTATATCCTCAAGTTCTCGTCTTAAGTCTTCGAGATTCCTACCTGCCAATACCGCAGCCAGTCTTTCATCCAAACTGGATAGCCTTTTCTGGCATTCAAGATACAGCTTGTGCGCCGTTATTTTCTCGTTGAGCTCATCTCGGCTTGAAACACATGCGTGTTCGAAAATACGCTTTTCTTCCTGAAGAAGCGCAGTTCTTTTTTCCTCGAACTGAGCCATGGCAGCCTCAAGGTCTCCAATACGTCTATTTAGATTCCTTACTTCGGAAATCAAAGAGGATGCCTCTTTTAGTCTTGAAGCAAAAGACTCAACTGCAACATCAGTTATAGACTGCCCTCGTACCAGACACCCCGACCGAACTAAAATTGATGTTAGTTCTTTTTCACAAGCTGAAAACTCCTGTGAACACTCGAACCAGTATCTGTGGGCAACCTCATACTGTTCTTTAGCTGCTTCTAGTTTTGCATAGAAAGCGGATATCTCCCGGACCCTTGACCTCAATTCTTCTACTGACCTTGCACCCTGAAGCGCAAGGAATTCCTCTAGAGCAGTTTTGGCCTGAACAACTCTTTCTGCCTGTTCCTCACCTTCTCGTATCCTATCTTCCAACTCGCATTCGCGCTCGTACTTCATATCGTGAACCTTCATATGCCGATATGAGCCTATACCGAACACGATAACAGATATGCCAAATGCCGGGAAAGCCAAAGGAAGGCCCATCACCGTGAATGCAATAGCGATCCCCAAAACTGCCAACGAAATCGCATAGATCCAGCCTGTCCCCCCTGAGCTTTCGGCATGCGACACCGCCATTGAGGCTTTCTCGATTTCCATATCACATCTGGCCTTTTCCCTCTCTGCCAGAACCAGAATCTCCTGTAATTCTTCAACTTTAGATAACAACGAATCACCATCGTAGGAACTAGAAAAGCCAAGTTGTTTTTCCTTCTCCTCTAACCCCACTAGCTCTCGTCTAGCTTCGTTTGCATGCCTTTCGGCTCGAGATGTGCTCGCTTTACAAGCGAGATACCTTGAATGAAGTCCAGAAAGACCTGATTCGTCTATGTTGGTGGCAAGGATCGGTTCGTACGCCTCTAGCTCCCCCAAAAGGGTTTCCTTCTTCGCAGTGACCTTTTCAATTTCTCCTTTGGTTTCTCTTATTCGAGCCAGGATGCTCTCTTCTTCTCGCACAATCTTTTCGGCGCTTTGTTCCAATCCCTCGGGAATATCCTTTGCCCACTCTAACCGTTCGAGGCTTGCTCGTTCTTCTAATATGCTTGCCTCTATTTCTTCTGCCGAAGTGATTGTCCTATGTAGTATAAGTGACCTTATTTGGTCAGCTCGGGTCTCATATTCTCGGCATTTCCTTGATATCTCTTGTTCACGGGATTGTACATTTCTCAATTCGACCAGGATCTTTCTTACTTCTGCTTCCCTTTCTCTGGCCTCGTTGAGTTCAATTTCGAGCTGAGCTATCTTTGCCTCGACTATATCGAGTTCCCCACGAGTTGTCCGCGGAGTTTGTATTTTAGCCCTTTCTGTGTTAAGAACAGCCAGAGCTCTTGCGAACGAGAGATCCTCTGCACCACCTTGAAGTATGTTCTCGAGTTTCCCCTGGATCTCAAGCCCGAGATCAGCATCTTGAGAGCTCTGAAGCTGACCAATCCAAATAGTGTTTCTGAACTCCTTCGCAGTTAGACCTAAGTGCAAATCTGTAAAGTTGTACTCTTTTCGTGAATCCTGAAGGAACTGGTTGGTTATATCCTCCCCTGTAATCTCATCGTAGATCCTAGTGATATCTGGGTCGAACCATCTCTCGACCCGGTAAATGCGCCCGTCGTCCTGGTACACAATTGCTCCCCTATAATCGCTACCCGACCATGGCCTGTATCTCTCGAATTCTGGAGTCCTTGATATTCGAGTCCTACCCTCTTTCTTGAAACCATATAGCATGCCAAGGATGAAAGACCCCAGCGTACTCTTACCACTTTCATTGTCACCGACAATTATGTTGAGCCCATCTTCTAAAGCGATAGGTTCATCTGCATGAAACCTTCCAAAGGCAATGGGCAAAAGGCTAACAAGCTTCAATTAGGCCATTCTCCTTCTCGTAACAATCTCGCCTTGCCTCAAAGCATCAAGGCCATAGTATATAGCTAGATTTGCAACTCGAGCTGTCTTTTCGTCTCCATTTTCGATTGATTGCTTTTCCATATCTTTTAGAGTCTGAACAAACTTACCCTCGAGCGATTGATTGTCAGAGTCTAGCAGCGGACCAAGATCATAATCAGGGACAAACTTGGGTACCAGCCGCAGGTGAAAGAAATTATCTCTCATTTCTCTTTCAAGTACATCCAAGTCTAGAGGCAAATCTGGGTCAACCCTTCCGGTGAGCATCAACTGCCACATGTCTCTTCTTCGAATGTCGTGATCCCCTACAGACAAAATGGCATTTCTGATTTTCTCTCCCGTATCAAGGCCGGTTAGATCGAGTTCTTGTTCTCTTACCATCCGTAAAGCCATAGGTACAAACTCGCTTCTAACATTGAAAGGGCGTTCGCCTTCCAAACCGGCGACAGTTACGAAATAAACACCCCTCTCTCCTTTGTCCCCAAAATCTAGGGGTTCAGGACAACCTGGATACACGACCTTCGTTCTACCTATATCTTTAACCATAGGTGTATGATAATGTCCCAAAGCGAGGTAATCCGCGCCTGACTTCTCGATATCACTCACAGATATGGGCAGGTAAGTCGACTTTTCACTCAGGTCACCGTGGATCAAGACTATGTTAAAGCGGTCACTTCTTTCAATGCAGAATCCCTGCAAAAGGCGTCTCCGTTCTGTGAATGAAAGCCACCCCAAGCCATAAACATCAACCCCGAGGTGTTCAAGTGAGATACGCTTCATCGTATCGGAATCAAATATAGTGACATTCTCAGGCCATTGCACGGATCTGTACAAAGAGTCGGAAAGCACCGGGTCATGATTGCCGGGAGAGATGAAGACCTGGATTTCCGGTATAGTAGCAAACAGCAAAGAAACATCTTTGACCCATGAAGGCTTAGCATAGATATGCTCAAATAAGTCACCTGAGAGGAGGATTATCTGAGCTTTTTCTCCTTGAGCAAACTCGCAAATGCGCCACAATACCATCTCGATCTCTCGCCGCCGTACATAACCTCGTTCTTTGTCTAGTTCAATGGAAAGTGGTCTCCCGGCATGTATGTCTCCTGCATGAACAATTCTAAGCACATCTGTCATCCAAAAGGTTCTTCCTTTCGCGCTGTATCTTTGCTTCTACAGATTCTAGACTACTTTTACAGGTACTGCCGCTGAACCCTTTTTCGGCCGCCAAGGTACCGACAGATCATCCCACTTTCCGCACTTAGAGCCCCACCTAGCGCAAAGAGCGTCGTCTATGAATATCTCCTGAATTTCGCAACTGTTGGCGCAGTCCTCACAGATGAACCCCCTGGTTACAGCTTTCAAGGATGCTATATGCTCCACCTGGCGAAATCTGGTTTGTTGTCTCGACTCATAGTACTTCTCGCGTGCAAAAAGAGCCGCACCCCATGCACCCATGACCTTGAAGTGAGGTGGTACGGTTATATCAAGCCCGATCTTCTTCTCAAGGGCCCACAGCATACCCGAATTCGCTGCAACACCGCCCTGGAACAATACTCTGGGACGGATAGGTTGCCCTCTCGCAACGTTGGTAACATAGTTGGTCGCCAAAGCCAAGCACAGCCCGGCAACCAAGTTCTCGATTCCAAATCCCAATTGCTGTTTGTGGATTAGGTCAGATTCGGCAAACACTCCACAGCGCCCTGCAATTCTTGCCGGAGCCTCTGCCTTTAATGCCAGATCGCCAAAACTCTCAATTGAAATACCTAATCTGTTAGCCTGATGGTCTAGAAACGATCCTGTGCCTGCGGCACAAACCGTGTTCATGTTGAACCCAATAGGATATCCGTTCTTGAAGAATATTATCTTTGAATCTTGACCGCCTATGTCTATAACAGTACCTACATCAGGATAAGCCAAAGAAGCTGCCCTCGCGTGACTCGATATCTCGTTTTTTACCGTGTCGGCACCTACAATAACAGCGGCTAGCTCCCTGCCTGACCCCGTCGTACCTACCATTTTTATCGAATCTATGTATCCACCGCGAAGAAGATTCCCAAACCCTGACTGTATTGCATGCAAAGGCCCGCCTTCGTTTCGAAGGTAATCTTCGTACACTATATCCCCTGTTCCATCGATTAAGACTATCTTCGTGGTCACACTGCCCAAATCCACACCCAGAAACCGATCAGATACTGCATCAACCACAAGGATATCATCTTTGGATTGGCCCATTCACGCGCATCTCCTTCGGTATATACACCGACGCTTCCTTACATAGCAAACCTTGGTAGCGGCAAGTTCTTGCTCCTACCATACAAGACATCGCAAAAAGCTTCAAGCCTGGTCTTTAGGCCCGCTACGCCTGTCTGCTCAGAGATCATAAGGGACAAAATAGGCAAATCTAGGTCTTCTGAGATTTGTACCAAAACATTCTGAGCTATAATCTCAGGCATACAAGTAAACGGAAACAAGTGAATTACACCGTCCATACCGGCTTTTTTTGCAAGCACTGTTTCACCTATGGATTCTTGACCGTGTCCCCCTACGCTTACAGGTAGGTATCTAGAGGCGGCCCTGACTACATGCTTGTGTTCAAAAACTGCCTTAGGACTCATGAGTAGGTGGGTCTTCACCCAACTACTTACATCAAGGTTCTTGTAGACCCGGATTCTTTGTTCCATAGAGCCAAGCATTTTCTCAACATCTTTTGTAACAAAAGGTTCGTTAATTACGTAAATCTCACCGACAATCATGATTTTCAACGGATCTTCGTCTATCATGGGAATCGCCATCATTTCCCGCTTGTACTCTTCAAAAACCGCTCTTAACCCGCGCGCATCTGTAACATTGTCGAGCTTGGGCACAAACTTATTATATATCTTGTCCCCGCTACCCCTTACTCTTTCTTTCGCCCGCACCCGGAGCAATATATCATTGGCCGCATCAGCGCAGAACATTTTCCTAAGAGCAAGGATAATGGTCTCAGCAACCAAAGATGCCTTAGGACTGCCAAATATCTCTTTAACCTGTTCCAAGAGTGCCTTCCCCTTTTCTTTCAAGGGAAATGGTGAGTCTATGCCGTATATTCGCACTTTGTAACCTGCACGGTTGAGTATCGTCTCCATTATCTGGGCATACCATCCCAACCTGCACTTGCCTTTGCCTTGAATCATCACTACCCTGGACACTCCCTGCTCGACCATTGAACGTATCTGGCCTAAAAGGGTAACCATGGGGTAACAAATGAACTCGGGTGCTAGTTCTCTTCCAAGTTCAACTATCTCATCTGATAAAGGGCCTGCAAGCTTAGCCTCTATGCCCAACTTTTCAAAAATAGTCCCTACCGCAATATTGAGATGGCCCATGTTAACAACACCTATAGGGCCTTGTTCAGCGATCTGGCTTTCACTAGACGTATGGACTTCGTGATGAGATTCGATAGGAAGTTTTCTATATGATTGGTCTAGTCCAAATTGAACGCTCTCTTTCTGTCTTGACACGCAAGCATCCATGAAAGCCTCCATTCGGGTTATGAGACCGGCCTCGCCTGTATGCTCATCAACCGCCAGGTAAAGAAGTGGTATTCCATGTTCATCTGCTTCTTTCTCAATGTAGTTCTCAATTATGGAAAGAGGTCCGCACGAGAACGACGTCACAAGTATTATTCTATCTACCTTGTGCGTTCTTATAAGATGCAAACATGAACCCAAAATGTGACCTTCGATGGTCCACATTTTCTGACCCTCGAATATGGTGCCCAAAGCTTGCTTCGCGTGCTCTTTGGAAACCATCTCGGGCAAAATCAAAGGACCGTGTTGGGAGGTATACTTCAAGATTACCTGCCCAAAAATATCATTTAGGATGTAGGCATGCCCCATAACTGCGGTAACAGGCTCTTTAGAGGTCATACGATCATTGTCGCAGAGATTTGAAAACTCATACCAATCTTCACAACCAACATCCGAGTTCACGCGAGCTGCATTTCGGTACGTAACCCGGTCTTTCCACTGACCATCCATTATTCTTCCCAAAGGTACACCGTACCGAATCATTGTATTTTCCGTTTCCTTCCATGAATTCCACGCTGTATCAAACGCCAGTTCCACTCGTCTCGAGTCATCTACGCCTAGCTGCCTGCCGGCTTTGATCCAGGTATTCTTCCATCTACGAGGATTATCTCTCACATCTATACTCGGACTTATCACTTGAGAATCGGAAAGGCCAAGTCCGGACTTGAGCATGGAAGGTAGACCCATCATTTTTGGACAGCAAAAACTCTCTTCTTCGAGGGACACAATGGTAGGCACGAAAAGCGCATCGACACCCCGCTTAATGAGGTTGGCTGCATGAGGAAATGCGATTTTAACGGAGACACAGGGCTCGTCGGTAGGACACAGTCCCAACTCTTCCAAATCTCTCAGAGTAGAAGAGCCCGTCTCAACAAAAGGAATCCCTAACTCATCCAGAAATGTACGATATAGGGGAAACAGATAATAAAAACTAAGGCATCTTGGAATTCCTACACGCATGATTCACAATCACCATCCTCATACCCAAACCGCATTTGCCTTCTGGCTCCTATCTGAGCATTACGGAAAAGGCGATTAGTTGATCCGGTGTAAGAACATTATAACCTATCGATACTGGCGTATCATACTCATACGATTATTGAACCTTTTTCACAGAGATCTTTCCGCCTCCGCACGTAACCTCAAGATCAAGTTTTGTCGTAGCGGCTGAGAAGTTCCGCGACACCCAAACCTTGCCTTGCTTCACGAAATCGATCCCCTCAAATTGAACTTGTGTAGCCAAGGGAGTTCCCGAAACCGAGATGCGAACCCCTACATTCTCTGGGACATCTACTTCAATTCCCACGACTCCGCTCACAATATCTGCTTCTGTAGATAATCCTGTAGTTCCACACGTAATCTTAACGTCAGAAACACCTGCGGTAAGGCCAAAACTCTCTAAGTAAAAAGAACCCAAATCAAGCTCAATGTCAGCTACGCCGGCCATAACATCCATATCCGTGTTAAGGGAGGGATTGAATCTCAACTTCCAGACTTGTTTACCGGCATCTTCACCATCCGAGACCGGGGACTTGATTGTAACGTCGAGATGATGATCATCATTTTGGGGAGCGTGAACGTCTACGATCGGCTCGTGTCGATCCCAAGATAACTCTCCGGCAATAGCTAGCTCCGGATCCTTTTCGCTTAAAGAGGGATCTCCTTCACTCCCGAGTTCCAAGGCAGGGGCCACCAAATACGCTTTTACTGTCCATAGATCCAGTTCGATGGGTACCTCGATCTTTTTACGATTCTTCAAAAGGGCCGGGCCCTTCTCCTTATCGGTTAGCATACCTGAGTGCCAATTCGGCCAGAACTTTTCCGGGCCGGATGTGCTATATGAGTAAAACCCGGCGATCACAAGGATGAGTATTAGGGACATGAGAAACCAGGGAATCTTTTTTTTCGGAAAAATCACCTGCACACCCAGAGCAATTAGCACTATAGGCCACAAGCTGAGGACGTTGTTCCACACCGACCATGGCAGAAACCCAGTGGTATTGAGTAAAAGAATTACGCCTGCTAATATGAGGACCAATCCTTTGGCCAAACGGTCAAGCATCCTCACTTGCCTCCTCTAAAAGCCGTAATTACAAAAGCGATACCCAGTGCAATCAGCACCACTGGCCACCACATCCTGATGTAGGAAAATGGCACTCTCCACCAGTGAGGCATATACTTCTTCAAAAGAGCCAAAATGCCAAAGATCACGAGGAAGTACCCTAGAAACTCCCGGTTTCTATTTCGATAGG
Source organism: Candidatus Fermentithermobacillaceae bacterium (assembly GCA_018052475.1). Taxonomy (GTDB): domain Bacteria; phylum Bacillota; class Sulfobacillia; order Fermentithermobacillales; family Fermentithermobacillaceae; genus UBA3907. Next base: position 71,162 of record JAGPNG010000007.1, on the reverse strand, counting down.
TAGTCTCTTGTTTGGGCATGGGCGCACTCGCAGTTGGATGAGAACTATGTTGCGACGATTCGGATTGCTCTACATTCGCACCCTCGTCATGCCGCTCCGTCTCTCCCTCAGACTCTTCGGCACATATTCCCTGCTCCGAAACACTCTTTGCCAAAATCTCATTAGCGGTTCCCGCAGCCTGCCCATCAATCTGGGCCGAAAAAGTCCCTGTTTTCGGTTGCTCCGGTATTTCACTTCTGTTCCCTGATCCGGCGCTCGAGACGCTCATCATATCGTCGGGAGCTTCGGGCATCACAATCCAAGCGATAATATAAAGCAGAACAAGGTTGGGAACCATGAACGCCAAAACGACAGTTGCCAGTCGAACTATTGTAACATCAACATCTAGATACTCTGCCAACCCTCCGCAGACACCGCCGATGACTCTATATTTCCTGGATCTATAGAGTTTTTTCATGTTTGCATCCTCCGCTTCGTGTAGAAAAGACCTTCCTTATGCAAAATGCCACAATTATGCAACCGCAAAGTAAAACGTTAAAGACCTCGTTGGGTAATGACCCAGCCAGAACCCTAAGAGTCGAGATAGTGTCCACTCTTAACGCTCCGATTATTTGATTCAAGGTGGTCAGTAGCGCGTTAGACTTCAGAATCTCCCATAAAGCTTCTATATCGCTCCAACCCATAATATAAGTGCCGCGACCAGTCAAACCATATCCACCCAAAGTATGCCTAAAAGCAACACCTATGATAACGAGGAGCGTAGCGGCAGCCCACAGCGTTTTAGGCGAAAACACAACAGTTCTGGATGAACGTTTCTCGTCGTCAGATGATAGCAAAACCGTCTTATATTCTGCATCAAGAGAAGACTCCGAACTAAGGCCAAACCCGTAATCCATCTCTCTTATCCTCTGCATCACTAAATCCGGTAATTCTTTGGGTGACTCCACAACAGGCACACTTAGAAGTACTTTATCAAACCTTTCTACATCGGCAACGAGATGGCTACATCTGGAACACCTTTTGATATGGGCCTTCACCAGTAAGGATTTGAGAAAAGGCAACTGTCCATAGTAATATTGCTCTATCTCAAAATCATCAGGACACTTGCCGTACCACACGGTCACACCCCCCTACGCTCTTTCTCGCAACGAATATGCACATCCCGATAGCGCGTCATTTGTACACCTTGATCTTGTATCACCACGTAAAACCTTCTTTTATGAGTATTTCTTTTAGAGCTTGCCTACCCCTATACAACCTGTTTTTGATGACAGTCTCTTTAAGTCCCGTTATCTCCGAAATTTCCTTGATCGAAAGCCCTTGAAGATGAAATAGGACAACAAGTTCTCTATACCCATCCTTCAGTTGCCCTACGGCTTCTTGAATAACCGTGCTAAGTTCCTTGTCTTCATAGACCTTCTCTGGACTAGGCTCACTGCTCGGGACTGTTGCCTTGACAAACTCGTTGCTGTCCAGCGACTGCTCGGACACGCTTCGGCCTAACTTACGTCCCCTATCCGCACATAAATTGTAAGTAATCCTATATACCCACGGCAGAAATGGCTTGCCTGTGTCGAATGACGAGATCCCACGAAAAACTCTTAGAAAAACCTCCTGCGTGACATCCATGGCATCTTCACGATTCCCTGTCAGTCTATACGCAAGGTTATATATATTACGGTTATATTTTTCTACAAGACCAGCAAAAGCTTCCTGGTCACCGTTTTGAACCCTTTCAATGATGCTCTTATCCTCGTTCAGCAGGAAAGCCTCCTATTTATCTAGCCGGCTTTTCTTGTAAAGAAATACGCCAGAACAGTTAGTAGGTATCATACCCGTTCATCTACCTTATTTATCTACCCCTCAGGACATCACGGACAATACACCCGGTATCCTGCTCTCTTACACCTTTAACCGCTGCCACTTCTCGCTTCTCCATCGAAGGGCCATAAGAATCGATCTTACGGTCCAGTCAACCGACATGGCTATCCAAGCCCCTTCCAAACCCATCCCCACGACGTTTATGAGGAAAAGCGTAAGACCCACTCTGATACCCCAGGCGCCTGCTATCGTTATAGCTAATACAGCCTTGGTGTCACCGGCACCTCTTAGGGCACCACTCATTACAAAACCCACTGACTCAGGGATCTGCATGTATGCCAGAAACCGCATGGTCATGTAGCCATACGGAAAAACCCTCGCATCGTCGGTGAATATCTTCATGAAAGACACCGGAAAAAGAGCAAACATCAATCCCATGGTACCCATTATAATAGCAGCCATTTTCACGCATTCGACGGCAGTGATCTTTGCCGCGTGGGGCTGGTTAGCCCCAAGATTCTGGCCTACCATAGTAGAAGCAGCAGTAGAAAACCCAAATGCCGGCATGTATGATATAGATTCCGCATTGAGGCTAACTACGTGAGCAGCATACGTAACCATTCCCAGAGATGCTACAGTTCGAGCATACAATATTGACGCAACCGACATAACGATCCTTTCAACTGCTGCCGGTATTCCGATCGTAAGCACTCGCTTTATCAGCGAGAAATCGATCTTCAATGTTTCACGGAATCCTCTCCACTCAAAATGGACAACACTTTTGGGCCTGTTTGCGGCGTAGATCATGGCAAGAAACGCTACGCACCGAGATATACTAGTCGCAAGAGCAGCTCCTGCCTCCTCCATCCTAGGTGCCCCTAGGTTCCCCCAAATCAGCACCCAGTTCAGAAACACATTCAATATATTGGCAACAGCGTTTACATACATCGGGGTGTGCGTATCTCCCGCACCTCTCAAAGACCCGGATATTATAGATGATGCAAGCATAAATGGGGCTCCGGGTATTATCCATCGCAGATATGTTATTCCGCTTGATAAGGCTTCGGTTTCCGCGCCCATAATAGACACGATCTTCGGGGTATATATCCATCCGGGTATGACCAATAGTACAGCCAAAATCGAGCCAAATAACATGGATTGAAAAGCAACCCTAGAGGCTGTTTCCCTATCCCCCGCTCCTATTGACCTGGCAACCAATACTGTATTCCCTACTGCAATTCCACCAAAGATCCCCATTGCCAACATCATGGGTTGAAAACTCAACGAAACCCCAGCTACTACTTCGGCGCCCAACCTTCCCAACATAGCCGAATCTACTATTTGGGTAAGGAGCGAGAGAATCTGTTCTACGATCACCGGCCATGCAAGTAGGAGAATAGCTCTACGAACTCTCGCCGGAGATTGCATATCGTGAGGACTCAGAATCGCTTTTGATCTAAACTCCTGCTCATTTTGGAGAGCCTTGTTTCCATCTTTCACAAAACACCCGTTCCTCTCTTTTGCCAGACTGTGTTTCCCTATCTCGTTTAATTCTAGCCGCGAAGTAAATATACTGCAACACCTGGGAATTTCTACCACGTCTATTAGGTGTGAACATCTTTACCTAGTTCGTCAAATACCTCCAACAAGACCTCCCGCACCTCGTCCTCACTCTTGTCGACCTGTTCCTTCGAACCCATTTGAGCAATTTGGGGAGTTCCGCCCCCTTTTATGCCCCATTTCTTGCCCAGGTTCTCAACTATAGTAGAAGCTCTGATGCATCCTCTAGAGTCTGACTCCCCAAACGGGCTGGCAACTACCAGAGAAAATCGGGGAGCGCAAGAAAACAAAACTGCGATACTGTTTGTTGCCTCAGCTACTTTTCTACTAATGCTCTTCAAATCAGCAATGTCCTTCCCCTCAACTCGTTTCACGAAAACACCGTGATCTTCGTTCGGAAAGTTCCTATCAGCTTTAGCATCTGCTTCTTCTACAAGACTTCTGATTTCATAAACTAACAGTTCTTTTTTCAAAGCCTGCAGTTCTTTAGCCAACTCGCTCGAACGCTCAACCTGAAGCAGTGCTGCATCATAAAGGTCGCGGTAACTTACGGAGAATACGCGAGCCGTGTCGAAGAGGATTTGTTCCTTCTCTCTAAGATCTCTAAGAGCCCTTTTGCCACATCTGAAAACCACACGGACCCCGCTATGTGCTCTGTCAATCTCATTTATCTTAATTATCCCGACCTCTCCTGTGGCTCTTACATGGGTGCCACCGCATGCACATGCATCGAAATCATCCACATATACGACACGTATCTTCGGAGAATCGGTCGGAATTCGTCTTCGGATATCCGAAGGAACCTGTGACTGTTCATACTCTACAACACGCACAGGTAGATTCCTAAACACAATTTCGTTTGCTAAGTCCTCCACCCGCATCAAAACGTCATCTGCTATTGAATGAGCATCCAGGTCAACTGACACGTATTCGGTACCGAGGTGAAATCCAACTGTCTTCGCTCCGCATACTTCTTCAAACGCCCTAGAAAGAATATGCTGCCCTGTATGTTGCTGCATAAGGTCAAATCTGTGTTCATAGTCTATTTTGCCGTAGACTGTCTGTCCTAGAGATAACCAGTCCTCAGCGTTACTGTTCAAGACATGAATGACCTTTCCATTGTTTTCAGACACCCCAATAACTGAATACAGCTGTTCCGCGTCTTTTGCCTGCAGGCTAAGCATTGAGGCTACTGGCACGATAATACCCCGGTCGGAGGGCTGCCCGCCTCCTTCTGGGTAGAACAAAGTCCTATCTAAAACCACAAACAGATTCCCCGCCTCTTGCCAAACATCCATTACTGTTCCGGAAAACTCGGTAGCATAAGAATCTTCCCAATACATTTTAAGTGTATTCACAACAATCTCCCTCATTCTTCAAAGTGCAAAACACTGTTGTTTTGTTTCTAAAAGTTCCGGTCCGGAAGTTCTAAATACAATTAGCATATAAGATGATATACCTGCAACTCGTCGCCTGGCTGTCCCAACCTCCTTGAAATATGGAGCACCTTACATATATTCTATACTTGGATCATAAGATTGGTATGTTCCAAAGTTTTTGGGAAACATCCTTGTATTCTAATCCAGACTTCTTTGGAAAGGCGGTTTGCATCAGTGCTAACTCTTTACATTCTCTTCATGCTGATCTTGGGGATTCCCGCCCTGTTTTTCTTGCTTTACCTTAACGTTGCTACCTTATCTTTCGAGAGTCTAGGGCTATCGCCACAAGGGGCGTTTTTTCTGTTTGCTTTGTCCCTAATAGGAAGCGTCATCAACATTCCCATAAAACGTGAGAGGGTCGTGCATCACAATACCCATAGTGTCTTCCCAATGTTCTTCTATTATCCCCCTGTGGTATCCGAGCAAATATTGGCCATCAATCTCGGAGGAGCGTTAATACCTCTTATCTTCAGCACATACTTGTTATTTTTCCGCGCTCCTTTTCTGCAAACACTAGTATGCACTGTTATCGTGGCAGCGATCTGCTACTTCATAGCAAGGCCCATACCGGGAAAAGGTATTGTACTGCCGGCAATGGTGCCCCCTCTTGCAGCAGCGGTAGTCTCTATGCTGTTTGCAAAAAGCAATCCGGGCGCAGCAGCTTACGTAGCAGGATCTATTGGTACTCTAGTAGGAGCTGACCTCATGCATCTTGAGGATATGAAACACACTAGTTCAGGAGTTTTATCCATCGGCGGCGCCGGCGTGTATGATGGTGTTTTTCTTGCCGGATTAGTAGCAGCCTTTCTGGCTGCGGTGTAAGGAGCGTCTACGGGCATTTCGCGATCAAATATCAAACAGGAAATGAGGGAAAACAAATTGGGCAATAACATTGGGCCAAAAGTGGATGCCAATTATGCGGAGAAAAAGGCAGAGATTGTATCGGCTATTGATGCCTTGAAACCAGTGGTCGAAGATATCGCTCAGTCGTTATACAAAAACCCCGAATTAGGACTTCAAGAGTTTTACGCAGCAGAAAAACTGACAAAAATCCTTGTTGAACATGGTTTTGAGATAGAAAGAGAAATAGCGGGATTGCCCACGTCTTTTAAGGCCAAAGCAGGTGATAAGAGGCCAAAGATTGCATTCCTGGCCGAGTACGATGCTCTTCCGGGAATCGGTCACGGGTGCGGGCATAACCTCATTGCAGCAAGCGCCATAGCTGCCGCGATAGGTATTAAGCAATGTCTACCGCCTGGGGAAACGGACGTCACGTGGATAGTATTGGGAACTCCCGCCGAAGAAACCATCGGCGGAAAAGTAGTGATGGCAGAAGCAGGAGTTTTTTCGGATATAGATGCTGCTTTCATAGCCCATCCGGGTCAGATTAATTCGCTTGGAGGTTCATCATGGGCTTCTCATCCCATTGAAATCACATTCCACGGACGATCCGCCCACGCAGGTGGGAATCCGCAAGCGGGAATAAATGCCCTAGACGCATGTGTTTCTGCTTATACAAGCATCAGAATGATGAAGAATCATCTCAGAGATGACGTGAGACTGGCTGGTATCATCACCCACGGCGGAGATGCGCCTAACATAGTCCCGGAAAGAGCAACGGTCCGGTTTACCGTCCGCTCAAAAGACTCCCGCTATCTTGAAGAAGTAGTTCTCCCAAAGGTCAAAGAGTGTGCTCAAGGTGCTGCCCAAGCCGTAGGTGCTACAGTTGAGTTTAGACATTACGAACCTCTTTTCCGAGAGACGCTAGAGCATCCTGTGCTAACATCAATAGCCAAAATGAACTTTGAATACTTGGGTCAAAAGTTGCCGCAACCGGACGTTGAGGGCGGCGGAGGAGTCACAGACGTTGGTAGCGTAACGTGGCACACCCCTTGTATACAAATCTCGTTCGGTATGACTGATGCACGCGGGCATTCCAAAGAGATGGCTGATGACACTATAACTCCAAGGGCGATTGACGCAACCCAGATGGCAGCCAAGGTTATGGCACTATCGGCAATGGAACTCATATACAAGCCGGAACTTCTTGAAGACGCCAAAACATACCTTAGGGAAAAACGCGAAGGGAAATAGCACACGCATACTAAACTACCTCCTCCCTAATTGCGATATGTAACTTAGGGAGGGAGTTAGATTGGCAAATTGTTCAATATGCGGAGCCTCAAACCTAGGGATGGGTCGGACCGACCTGGTTTTAGTTGACGGCACTTGGTACTGCAAGAAGTGCATTGTTAAGAAAGGCAAGGTCAAATGTCATCTGTGCGGTAAGGAACCATTCTCGTCAGATGAGCATTTTAAAACAATTGACGGGCACTACCTGTGTACCGCGTGCATTGAGAAGCAAGGTATAATGAAAAAGTATGACTACATAATGTCCTCTGTTATGGGATCCAGGCCAAAACCAGCCGCTCCGACTGCTGCGGGTACCGATGGAAAGGCTGCGCTCAAGACACTGGGATCACTAGCTGATCTCCTACAGAGCAACATAGAGCCTGACGAAGACATTGAGGTAGCCTTGGTAGGCAACACTGGCGAAGGGCTGGCATGCTCATCAAAGCACATCTATATCTTGAAATCGGGCATGGCCACCGGATCTATAACCGGCAAAAAGTGTGTCAAGTATCCTTGGAACACTGTATCGGGAATCGAGATAAAAGAAGGAGCGCTCTACGGTCTCATAGAGATAAAGGGAACGGGACTCCCTTCATTTGACGCGCAGGACATCAACAAAGCCAAGCAGTCCGAGAACGCAGTAACTTTTCTGGCTTCAAAAAGACGGGATTTTGATACCGCCTTACCGAAACTTCAAAGCTATATAAAAGGTTGATGTAGGCACCATAGCGGCTTGTAGACACGTATACCGTGCTCCAAGCCGTTACTTGATTATCTGACTCATGCGATCACAGTATGAGTTGGGTAAGGTATGTCCATTTTTCGGATTCAATCCGCCTTTCGGTTCAGATGACACACATGACTACATGAGGTCTCTTCAGGTTTATTCTTTTGCCCATGATATACTCGCCACTATAACGCAATTTGATTATAATTGCTTGGAAGTTATGCACACATTCGGCGCCTGGGTCTTTAAATCTAAAACTTACCGAACATGGCTGCCAGTTGTCTTAGAGGAGGTTACACATTGAACCCGGATTCTCAGTACGTCAATTACAATGAAATACAGCGTACCAGTCAAATAATACCAAGCGCAGCAAATTACGCTCATGACCAGACCAAAACTCCTATTATAGAAGCGCTGACCGCTTATCTCGATACAGTTCGCTTCCATATGCCCGGACATCGGGGTGGAAAAGGCGCCGCTCCCGAAGGTCTGTCTATTATCGGTGAAAGAGCCTTTCTGCATGACGTAACAGGCGTCCCTAGCATGGATGACCTCCATGAACCTACACAGTGTATCAAAGAAGCTCAAGAGCTCGCCGCTAATTTGTTTGGCGCTGACAAGACTTATTTCGTGGTCAATGGGACATCAGGGGCCATTCAGGTGATGACGCTCTCGGTAGTAAACGATGGAGATTCCATCATCATACCCAGAAACATTCATAAATCAGTTTTGTCCGCGTTAATTCTCTCAGGAGCTAAACCTGTATTTCTTCTGCCGTCTTATGACCCGTATCTGGGATTTGCCCTTGGGATCGAAGAAAACTCTCTTTCGGATCTTCTTACCCATGATCGCGATGGAGAAAAAGCTAAGGCAGTCTTTATGGTCAATCCTACCTATTACGGAACGTCTCAAGATCTTACCGGCCTATCAGAACTGGTTCATAGTCACGGAAAGACGCTCTTGGTTGATGAAGCCCACGGACCGCACTTTCATTTTCATCCTGTGCTGCCAAAGCCTGCACTAGAGTGTGGAGCAGATGCTGTATCTCAAGGAGCTCACAAAATTCTTGGAGCTCTAACCCAAGCATCTTTCCTTCACATAAAAGGAGAACGAATTGACCCCGCACGGCTAAAAGCCTCCTTTCAATACCTCACTTCAACTAGCCCTTCATATCTGCTTATGGCGTCTTTGGATAGTGCTCGCAAACAGATGGCTATACATGGAAAGGAACTTTTGGATCGTGCGATAAACCTGGCCGAGGATCTAAGAAGAGAGGTAAACGACATTCCGGGGCTCTACTGTTTTGGCAGCGAGATTACCAAGAATCCAGGTGTAGATGCGTTTGATCCGACTAAAGTAACGATAACTGTGAGAGAACTAGGTATAACCGGCTACCAAGCTGAGAAGTACCTACGTGAAAAAAAGAAAATACAGGTAGAAATGTCAGATCTCTACAACGTGCTTGTTATCGTAAGCTATGGCAATACAGCACAAGAAATCTCTCTTCTCGTGGAAGCGCTGCGCGACCTTGTGGAGGCAGTAGCAGATGGCAGCCTTCCAAAGAGACTCCTTTCATGCCAGACATCGATCCCATCTTTGCCTCATATACCAAAGATGGCGCTTATCCCGCGGAAAGCCGTACAAAGCCCATGGGAACGAACGCTTCTTGATGATAGCGTCGACAGGATCAGCGCAGAAGTCGTTACCTGCTACCCACCGGGAATACCAATCCTGTATCCAGGCGAAGTAATCTCTCAGGAAACCGTTGAGTATCTGCATGTGATCAGGCGTCTTGCATTTGGCATCTCAGGTCCGGAAGACAGAACACTGACAACACTTCGGGTCGTCAAAGAATCCTAAAAACCAAATAGGGGTGATTAACTAATGGATCAGAAAGAATTCGCTTCTTACCTTGAAGACTGGATCCCAAAGCATTCTGAGGAGATTATCTCGTCACTGCTAGAACTCATATCTATCCCTAGCATTGAAAAGGCACCGAGCGAGGGCCAACCTTTTGGACCGGAAGTAGCCAGAGCTTTTGACTTTTGCACCAAGAAAGCCGAGTCTTTCGGCATTTCTTCCAAGAATGTGGATGGGTATGCAGTTCATGGGGAAATCGGAAGCGGCCAAGAGATGGCCATGGCCTTGACTCACGTCGACATAGTTCCTATTGGTACCGGATGGACGAGACACCCGCTAGGCGAAGTCTACGACGGGAAGGTTTATGGAAGAGGAGCGCAGGACAACAAAGGGCCTACAATTGCGTGTCTTTATGCTCTGAAAGCCATCAAAGAAAGCGGTGTGCCCCTTAGAAGGCGTATACGCCACGTTATTGGGGGGAACGAGGAATCGGGGTTCCGCTGCGTAAGACATTATTTTCAAGTCGAGGAACTGCCCACATACGGGTTCTCGCCTGACGCTTTCTTCCCTCTGGTCTACGCTGAAAAGGGAAGCATGAACGTAAAAGTAACTGTAGATGTGGAACAAGGCGTCTATTCGCTAGTCGAAATCTCAGGGGGAGAAAGATCTAATATCGTCCCTGAGAAAGCAACCGCTACGCTTAAGGTACCACAGGGAGAAGAACAGAGCACCGCTGAACTGCTCAAGACATTTATTCCGAGCGTGACGAAGATTGTAGGAGGCCCGGGGCCCTTGTCCTTTGAACTCGAGGCCCAATCCGGGATGATCACAATTAGCTGCACAGGGAAAGCCTGCCATGCCTCGGTACCTTGGGAAGGAACCAATGCTGTTACAGCAATTCTGCACCTTGTAACATGCCTTGGAGATGGATTGGGTTCCCGTGACGCGCTTAAGTTCGTAGCCGAAGCGGGAGATATCTATGGACGAGGGCTAGACATAGAGTGTGAAGATGATATTTCAGGAAAACTATCATGTAATCTAGGTGTATGCCAAACCGCACACGAAGACGGAAGGACCGTTGTCACGGCGATATATAATATCAGGTATCCCGTGAAAATATCAGGAGAAGAACTTAGGCAACGTGCAATCACATGCCCGAGACCTCAGACCGATGGTCTTCGAGTAGAAGTAGTAAGCGTGAGCAATTCTCACTATACGGATCCGAACTCATTCCTAGTGCAGACGTTGCTTCAAGTATATCGCGAAGAAACAGGCGATGATTCGCCTCCCATAGCCATAGGGGGAGGAACATACGCGAAAGTCATACCCGGAGGGGTAGCTTATGGACCGGTTATGCCAGGCGCAGTAGAAACCGCTCACCAGGCAGACGAGTTCATTTCCATTGATGACCTGCTTCTTTTAGTTAAGATATATGCAAGGGCGCTCTTCGCGCTAGCTCAGTAGTCGATTTTGGTGAAAGAGGAAGGGGTTTCGAATTGCTCGGCCAGGGCGATCCGTTCCATTGTAGTAGGATGTGAAAATGCAAACCACCTAATAAAAGGAGGCGGACATACGTCACTTAGGTTTGCCCTGGCCAATCCTACCATGGCAGAAGTAAATGACTTTGGATCGCACGTAATTTCCAAAGAGAACATATCAGCCTCTATTTCATGTTTCCGAGACACCAACGAACTTATAGGTGTTGTAACGTACGATGCAAGAACAAAGAACAAAATCAGGCATAGAAAGACCCGCTCAAAATCTGGGGCTGAGAAACCTTGGCGAGTTAACCCGAACGCAAAGGAAAAAACCATAATAGCGGCAAAAGTAAAAAGCGTAGATAATACTATGCCCTTCACCAGATGCCCCATTTTCCAGTGTCCCAACTCATGCGCCAATACGAGTTTTACTTCCTCTATTGGCTGAGCTTCTACCAAAGTATCATAAAGCACTACTTGCCTACTTGCACCTATTCCAGTGAAGTATGCATTTGTCCTCGCAGTCTTTCGAGAAGCCTCCATAACAAGCACCTTATCAACGCTTAACCCTGCCTTTTGTGTGAGCGCCCTTATCTCCTCCAGAAGCACTGGGTCTTCCAGGAGAACGAATCTATCGAACAAAGGGGCTATGACCAATGGGTATATGTAAGTGATGACAAGGCTACCCACAAAAAACACGAGCGTCAAAAGATACTGCCACCGACCAGGAAATCTTACTATGAGAAAAGCAGCTCCACCCCCCAAGGCTGCATAAACTAACATCTCTAACAGCGTACCTTTTAGAACCTCCCCTAACCACCCTAAAAATGATAACCTAGAAAGGCCAAAAGCCTTCTCAAGAAGATACCCTTTGTATAACCTGAAAGGTAATTGGACAACAAATAGCAAAAGAGCACACTCGACGGCTAGGACAGCTCCAACATAAAGGGCACGTCGAGGCGATATCATCTCTGCAGAAGAAATCTTCATGGCTGAAGCTTGTGCCATTTTTCTCTCTACAAAGAGATACAAAGTCAAAAATGTTGCAATAGCCTCAAGACCAGTGGCTACATACGAGAGTTTTGCACGATGAGACGACTGTTCCAAGAAGGACTCATCGAAGTACCTCAGAGCATCACCGGGAGATGGCCTTGGCAAGATAGCGCTCACAATCCAAGCCAAAGCAAAACCAATGGAAAGGATAAGAAGTGCTTTCATCCAAAACACCCCACAGGCATTCGGAGAACTTAGCGATGAACGCGCTTTGCCTGCCTGAATCACGAATTATCACCACACCTGCTTATGAGAGAAACATGTTTCGGTCTACCTATCGGCTCTCCACGTCCATGTATGGCTGGTTCTCTTCTTTCACCCGCGAACTGTTGAACTCCGGAACTAACTCCCTAAGAACATCCAAAATCTCTTCCCTAGGCACACCGAAGCTTGGATTGCCTACGACCTGATCAGTCTGAGTCTTGAGTAACCCAAGTTCCTCATCAAATATCCGGAAGCTTAGGCCATCCGGAAACACAAGACGCTCCAACTTCGCTAGGCCGGATAGAAATGCTTCCATACAAAAACCATTCTGCTTGGCTACAAGGATCTGCGAGTGCTGAGTAGCAGACACCCCTTCTTCATAAGAGAGAATCTCTTCATATAGTTTCTCACCTTTACGGACTCCCGTAAACACTATGGGGATCTCTGTGTAGGGGGTCCGACCCGAAAGCCTTATCATCTGCTCAGCCATATCCAAGATGCGTACAGGTTCACCCATATCAAGCACGAAAATCTCACCGCCATGCCCCATAGTACCTGCTTGAAGGACTAATTCGACAGCTTCCCTGATTGTCATGAAATAACGTGTCATGTCTGGGTGAGTAACGGTTACGGGCCCGCCTTGTGCTATTTGCCTGCGAAAAACCGGAACCACACTGCCTCTTGAACCAAGAACATTTCCAAACCTTACAGAAACAAACTGCGTTCCGCTGTTTAGCAAATTCATAGATTGGACAATCATCTCAGCTACTCTCTTAGTAGCTCCCATTACGCTCGTAGGGTTAACTGCTTTATCCGTCGATATCATGACGAACTTCTTGGCACCGCAAAGGGCCGACGCTGAAGCAACGTTGTATGTGCCAAAGATGTTTGTTTTTACCGCCTCTTGTACGTTATCTTCCATCAAGGGAACATGCTTGTGTGCTGCCGCGTGAAACACCACATCGGGTTTGTAGGTTGCAAACACTTCTTTGATCCTTAGCGCGTCTCTTACATCTGCTACGATAACCTCTTTGACCGTGTGAGGAAAACCGGAATCCAATGAAAGTTTAGCCTCAAACAAGGAGTTCTCACCGTGCCCAAGGAGGATCAAAACGCTCGGTGAATATGAAGCCACTTGCCTGCAAATCTCCTGACCGATGGAACCCCCAGCCCCAGTTACAAGAACCTTTTTGCCTTTGAGATAGCTTTGTATCTTCTCGGCATCCAGTTGAACTTCGGGCCTTCCCAACAAGTCTTCTATGTCTACTTCCCTTACCATATTTAGATCAAATGGTTTCCCTGTCATATCCAAAACTCGCGGTAGAGCTCTGATTTTGGCTCCCGTATTCTCGCATAGACTTACAATCTCTCTTACCACAGAGGGAGAAACTGAAGGCATAGCGATTATGACTTCATCCACACCTAATTGCTCAACCAGAGAAGGAATGAGGTTTCTATCTCCGTAGACTTTTGCGCCACAAACAACAGTATTCTTCTTCGCTGGATCATCGTCTACATACCCCACAAGTTTGTAGCCCTCTGACGCCGGTTTTGACAATTCACGCCCAAGTATTACCCCTGCGTCCCCAGCGCCAACAACAAGCACTCGGACTCTGCCTTCGTCTGGTGGTTTCTTCGCTCCGGTAAATCCGTCAAGAACAGTGTTGAAAACCCTAACGGAAACACGCAAACCTCCTATTAAGAGAAACTCGAGTAGACCAGTAATAATGATAGCAGATCTTGGGTAGGAGCCCCCTTTAAGGTACCTGATTATCACCCATAGAGCGATGCAACTCAGAACGCTCGAAGCCGCTGAGGCCAATAGTTGATCCACACTTGCGTAGCGAAGTATCACAGAATAAAGACCCATGGCGAAAAAGACTCCCAACGAGATGAGCGTAAAGTAGGGAGCAGCTTCTAGATATTGTGCCAAGTAATTAGCTGGCACATTGAACTCAAACCGGAGATAAAGCCCTGCTATCGCCGCAACATTAATAAGTAGCACATCCAAAATGGCAAGATAAACTTTCTTGTACTTACTCAAATCTCGAACACCTTCCGAATAGCATATTCCATCACGTTCTCAGCGAATCCTCTCGGAGAGATCGTAGTAGAATTCTAGGTCATCATCATGAGAAAATGCTAAGTGCTCCATGGGGCATAATCCATTTCCCTTTGCATTGAGAATCACGGGCACCAACTGGCCGTACTCAACATGCACCCCACGCCGTTTTCCTTCAATAACCGCAAGCTCACTAACCATTTCGCCCCACATTATCCTGCATCCCATGAGATAGCCTAGTTTCAAAGCGGCGAGGCCCAGAACTTTATCGCCAAACACAAGCCCTTCATCAGCTTCTAGTGCTCGTTCTTCACTCTGAGCCGTAGAAAACCTCCTACGTACCAGAGTCAGTGCAGGCTTAATCCCTTTACCTTTCTCCCGATCGATCACCTGTCCGTCTTTTACGAGAACAGCAGCCCAGCCCGAAGCAATTTCGGCCTTGGCAATGGCAAGATTTCGTTCAACGTATGACTCTTGAAAAGCGCTTTGTGACAATTTGCCCACCGTCCATATATTTCGATGTCTCTTACAACGAAAAGGCTCACCCGAATACTCAGTAAACCCGTCTTTCTTATTCCTCTAAAGGTGTGATTTCTCCTTCAGGCATTGTTTTCTATTGATACCACCTTTATACACCTACTAATACAGAAAGTCTAACGGGGATTTCCTCCGTTAGACTTACATCCGAAACAGACCATCATGGTATGCAAAAAAAGCGGTAAGCAGGTCTATAAGCCGGGTTCTGTCGAGGGTAGTCATCTATCTAGGAGAAAAGTTGCCTTTTCCCTCAAGCGACCATACCCGGGGGCTCGGCGGGCAGCGTCACAGCCCCCCTATTTGGTCTTGCTCCTGGCGGGGTTTGCCTGGCCAGCCGGTCGCCCGACTGCCGGTAGTCTCTTACACTACCTTTTCACCCTTACCCAAACCAGTGCCGTTCAACCCTTCAAGGCGCACGAGCACCTTTTCGAGGTTATGGAGGCTCTGGTTGAGGGCGGTATGTCTCTGTGGCACTTTCCCTAAGGTCACCCTCGCTGGGCGTTACCCAGCGCCATGCCCTGTGGAGCCCGGACTTTCCTCAAGCGTCATAACCGCTTGCGACTACCTGACCTGCTTACCCAATTTAAATATAGCAGGGCCGGTGGAAGGCGTCAAAGCCATAGTAACGCTCTACCTTTTTGATACCGGCTACATAAGTCTACTTCGGCAGACGCTACTCTGTCAACCAACCCTGCCGGTTCGTACTAAAACTCCACCGACGGTGCTTCACCGACCCCAGGCAAAATCTCGAAATAAGGTCTAGTCTCAAACCCCATGATTTTCGCAACTAAAACGGTAGGGAATTGTCTGATCTTGGTATTGTATTCCTTAACCTGTTCGTTGAAGCGCATTCTTTCTACACTGATTCTATTCTCCGTACCCGACAGTTCATCCATGAGCCTTATGAACTGCGTGTCAGCCTTAAGCTCAGGATAGTTCTCTACTATGACCAGTAACCTGCCAAGACCTGACTCCAGGTCATTACTGGCCTCAACTTTCTCATCAACGGTAGTTGCCTGGTTCAGCCTAGCTCTTGCATCTGCAATTGCAGTGAATACTTCTTCTTCGTGCGCCGCGTATCCCTTTACAGTATTTACAAGATTAGGGATTAGGTCATAGCGCCTCTGTAGCTGGTTCTCAACTTGCGCCCATTGGCTATCTATGAGTTCCTCTTGCTTCACCAGGGTGTTGTACGTAGAGACAAACCAAACTGCTACAACCGCTACCAATGCTACAACTACCAACCAAATGGTATTCCTTTTTTTCACAGTCATCCCCTCCGTTTGAAAACAAATCTCCAAATACTCTCGCTTAACAAAAGAACCCAAGATTGTGTGGCCTTCTTCTCAAGGCGGAGACTCACCACTTCCTACTAGCTCCTCCCCCACCACTTCTTCCACCACCGAAACCTTTGGGACCAGAAGAACGCCCGGCAGAGCCACCTCCGCCTCCTCTGAAGAAACCGCCGAAACCTGTCCCTGTACGAGTAGGCGGTGGTAATGGTCCTCCCAATCCGCTAGAGGAACCAATCGGATTGGCCCTATAAGTGCTCTCCTTATGGTATCCGCACACAGGACACTTCGCTATCTTGACGACAAGACCCGGTGTCAATTGAGTGGCCTGTTGGACCACTTTGTCTGTATATACTAGTTTCGACTTACAACGAGGACAACGTCTCTTTCTGTTCATAGAATACGCTAACAGGGCAAAAACAAGTATCAGGGCACCTACAACGCCTAGCGCAGCAATTCGTCTAAAACCTACTGTAGATACCGGTTCCTCATAATTAGCGGACAGATCAAGCTCAACACCTTGGCTTTCCGCAATGTATTGCGCCGCATGAAGGAGCCCTTCGTACAGACCCCTGCCATAATCGCCATCCGCAAAATACGTAACCATGACGTCGAGGCATTCGCCTGCTATTCCATCGGTGATGACGGGTTCAAGTCCATAGCCTACCTCCATCCGGACTTCTCTTTCCTCCATAGACAAAAGTAGCAGTAAACCCATGTCTTCACCCTGTTGCCCTATTCCCCACCTTTCGTAGAGATTTGCTGCGTACATTTCCAAACTTTCTTCACCATGATCTTCAACTATCACAACGGCAATGGTGACTCCGGTCTGCTGCAGAACCACATCTACCAAGTTCTGCAAAGACTGAACATCGGCTTCGCTTAAGACGCCTGCGAAATCGTTAATGTTGCCGATTGGCTCAGGATACAACTCATTGGAACTGCCGGAAGATGCCGTCAGGAAATCCTGGTTAGCGGGCAATCGGGAAGCCATCGCGTTACCCGAAAGTGCCGAGCAAAGAGCAGGCGAACTCATGACCATGAAAATGACAAGATTAAATACCATCGCCAAGACTACGAAACGAGTCCTATTCGCCTGCGGTGATTTGCTCTCAAATAGATGCTTCATCTGTTCTTTTTCGTTCCCTCCGTATCTAAGTATATTGATCAACAAAAACTGATTTGCCCTACGCGGGCCTTACAATTGCACTTGCCGTGCCATTTCCCGGGACTCTAACGGCAGCAAAACAGCATTTTGTTCCCTTTACATCTACAATGCTATTGTACGAAGGCTGTCTCAATTGGTCTCGCCGCAGACAATATCGTGCAGATCCAAGACACGATTAGCCAATGAATCTGCCCTTGCGTTGTCCTCTCTGGGAATATGGTTTATTTCCCAGCGGGAAAACCTCCTCAACAGTCTAAGTGCTTTTTTGTGCAAAGGTGCTAGGTTAGGGCTTGAGACTTTGAATTCTCCCCTTATCTGTTTGACACACAGATCTGAATCGGAGAAAACAGAGATTTCATCGACTCCCAATTCCTCTGCCTCTTGAAGTCCGAGTATAAGGGCGGCGTACTCCGCGACATTATTTGTGCTATCTCCAAGAAACAGGCCGTACCCTCTTTCTTCAAAACCATCTGCAATGATTATGGCTGCACACGAGGCCGGTCCGGGATTGCCTCTGGACGCACCGTCAATGTAAATAGTGGCCTTCATTGAACTCCCCCTAGCGTTTACTTTCTCACACATGCGAGCTGCCATTCAATACAATTGGGCCCCTAAATCCAATAAAGGGCCCAACGAAACACGAGTCTTCAGTTATTTCACATGATATTGTATGTCAACCTTTTTTGGTTACAACTGACACTGCCATTCTCAGCAGACCTTTTCTTTCTGAAAAGATGTCTTCGAGACCATTGAGCACATGGTCAATCTCATCTTTGGTAACGATAAGAGGCGGTTCAAGTCTCATCACATTTGGATTGTTTAACGTATATGCTGTTATGACCTTGTGCTTCTTAAAAAGGTCACCTGCCACAAGAGATGCATAGTACTCCTCCGCAAACTCGTTTATGGCTCCAGATGTTAACTTATCTAACAAGCCTTCGACAGGCTTTTCAAACTCTAGACCGATTAAGAGACCTTTGCCGCGCACTTCTCTCACAGTCTTGTAGTTCTCTTTCAAAGTCTTGAGCCCTGCAAGGAAATAATCGCCAAGTTCTTCGGCCCTCAACCATAGTTCCTCATCCACGATTTTGCGGATGGTAAGGAGTCCGGCGGCACAAGCACGTCCTCCGCCTCCGAAGGTAGAGGTATGCAAAAGCGCTTTCGAAAGACCACCGTATGCTCTTTCCCAGATCTTGCGAGTAGTTACCGTCGCACCTATGGGCATAACACCGCCGCCTAGGGCCTTAGCCAGACACATTATGTCAGGAACTACATTTTCGTGCTCACATGCGAACATTTTACCCGTGCGACCAAATCCAGTCTGAACCTCGTCTAAGATCATAAGAACATCGTGGGCTTTGGTAAGCTCTCTCACTTTCTTCAAATAGCCATCTGGCGGGATAATCACACCTGCTTCACCCTGTATAGGTTCAAGAATCACCGCCGCACATTTGTGCTGTTCAAGCGCCTGCTCGAGAGCTTGTGCATCTCCAAAAGGTACTTCAACACAAACTGGCAGAAGCGGCTGAAACGGAGTCTTATACTTTTCTCTGCCTCCGACAGAAAGCGCTCCATATGTCTTGCCGTGGAAAGCGCCTGTACAATGTACATATGTCTGCCTGCCTGTTGCTATCCTTGCGATCTTCAGAGCACCTTCTACAGATTCGGCTCCACTATTGGCAAAAAACGTTACCTCCAAATCCCCAGGCAGAACTTGTGCCAGATCATGAGCAAGTGCAGCCTGTAATGGACTTACCTGCGCCTGAAGAAAATTGGGCCGTTCGTTTACCTTCTCCAAACCCTCTAGAATATCTCGGGGATTGTGGCCAAACGGTAGACTTCCATAGCCTCCCAGGAAATCTAGGTACCTTGTCCCATTTTCATCAAAGACTAAAACCCCATCTCCGGCCACAAAAACCTTATCAAACCCTATCGCCGAAAGCAGCGTCTTGAGACCCGGATTCACATGTTTTGAGAAAAGCTCGCCGGACGATTTTCTATCCAGACTTAAAGCCCCATCCAAGCCCAAAAGCGAACCTCTTAGATTACCTGCATCCGATGCATTTTTCTTAGCCATATTATCCCTACTTCCCTTCGGATTCCTAAGAGAAACCTATCTTCTCCAGTATGCTCTACATCTAGGTAGTATATCCAACATGTATGTGCACAGTTCAGTGCACATACATTCTATATCAGATTAAACCAATATCACAACACTGGCAATCAAGTTTACAAACGTGCTTTTAGTTTTGGTAGTGTTATAATTGACGAGACTAGCGAAAAGTGAAAGGGCTGATACCATTGTCCGACGCACAACCAATACTGTCACCGGTATTGGAGAACGAACCAACTGCCGTAGAAATGCGTAGAACAATCTTCAATCTCTTGTGGCCTGCTACAGTTGAGAGTCTCCTGCAGATGGGCATAGGCCTGGTAAACACAGCTATGGTAGGGCATCTATCGGCTATCGCCATTGGAGCAGTGGGTTTATCAAATAGAGCAATACAAGTAGCTTGGGCCCTATTTCAGGCGATCTCCACTGGAACCACCGTCCATGTAGCTCAAGCGATCGGAGCCAATGATTCTAGGAGAGCTCGTACTATCGCCATGCAAGCTATCCTGTTCGGAACGTTGGCCGTACTGGTGCTGGCAATCACCTTTGCGGTGTTTGCACCAAGTGTTCTTCAAATATTCAGACCGGAGTCAGCGGTTCTTTCCTCTGGTACGAAATACATGAGAATAATCGTATGGGGGATGCCCGCTGTAGCCATAATGACAGCTGTAGGAGCAGCCTTAAGAGGTTCTGGAGATACTCGAACCCCGTTGATAGTCGCGATCTTCGTGAACATCATAAACGTAATCGGGAATTGGAGCCTAATCTACGGCAATCTGGGTATGCCTGCGCTCGGCATTACCGGCTCTGCAATAGCTACTGTCATTGCACAATGGATAGGGGCAATCGTTGCAGTTACTGCAATCACAAGACCTACGGCAAAACTTTCGCTATCCTTTAGATCCAAATGGACTATAGACAAGACAGAATTGTCGAAAATCCTAAATATGGGCCTCCCTTCTGCTGCCGAGTCACTATTTTGGCAGGCTGCAGCCATAATACTCACTTTGTACATAACCGGTTTTGGCACTCAGGCTCTGGCGGCCCACCAGCTTGGTCTGAACGCTGAGAGCCTTTCGTACATGCCGACCGCCGGATTTTCAATCGCGGCTACCACACTAGTGGGGCAAGCGGTAGGTGCCAAAAACACCCACCTTTCAAGGCGATATACCTCAGAACTGTCACGTTGGGCACTTATAATAACCTTGCTTACCGCGTCTTTACTATTTTTCTTTCCAAAACAAATACTAACCTTGTTGACCAACGACGCGGAGGTAATTGCATTAGCTGCTATATACCTGCGTCTAATGGCAACGGCTCAAATCCCTCAGCAGGTAGCAGGCGTTCTAAATGGTGCCATAAGAGGGAGCGGAGATACGAGAACCCCGATGGTGGTTGCGGCAATAGGACTGTGGGGTGTGAGATTGCCCTTGGCATACATTCTTGCATTCCCCTTGAAAATGGGCATAACCGGCGTATGGCTCGGCATGACATTGGACCTCTTTGTCAGGTTCATACTCACGATGTTTAGGTACAAAAGACTTCCTTGGGTAGAAAGCACATCGCTTTTCGACTTCCTCAAGAGTCCGAGCAAGACGTAAGTCAGACAGACGAAAAAACGTGCCGAGGGCTTTTAAGAAACGCACCCGGCACGTTTTTTATTGCGACAAAGCACATTTCAGTCCGCAACGCAAGGTCTCTGCCTTGCTACTGGCTCTGTTTCCCTACAACAGCTTCACTATATCTATCCCAGAACAACCTGAGACCTTTTCTTAACCTTTCCATCTCTTCTATCCTTATAAACTCATTTGGTCCATGTGCGCCAGAATCAGGACCTGACATAGCAAAAAAGAATAAGTACGTACCAAGAGTATCCAAAAACGCCCTAGCTATGGGCAAGGTGCCGCCTAAGCGAACTGCGATTGGCTCTTTTCCGTATAGTTGCTCAAGAACCGATGCAACTACAGGCAATGCGGGATGCTCCTCAGGTATTACGTATGGTTTAGAGTTGCCCGGAAACACAGTAACGTTCACAGTGACTCCCTTAGGAGTATGCTTCTCAACGTGTGCTTTTAAGGCATTCGCAATGGATTCCGGATCCTGATTAGGCACCAAACGACAAGTGATTTTACAACCTGCACGCGATGGTATGATCGTCTTGACCCCTTCTCCTTGAAAACCACCCCATATTCCATTGGGATCTAGAGTAGGACGAATCCACATCCTCTCCAATGGACTGAATTCCGGTTCTCCGAAAAGATCTGAAATCCCCAGACGTCTTACATAGTCCTCGCGATCAAACGGCGCTTCTGCTATTTTGTTCCGTTCTTTCTCCGAAATGCAAGACACATCGTCATAGAAACCTTCCACAGTAATCCTTCCGTCCTCGTCCTTCATGCTAGATAGGATATGCGACAGGGCTTGGATCGGGTTATTAATGACCCCTCCGTGCCCACCCGAATGCACGTCGGTACGAGGTCCCAAGACATCTATCTGGATCGCAGCCAGTCCTCGGCAGCCCATTGTGACTGAAGGAATTTCGTTAGAGTACATACCGCCATCTACAGACAAAACCAAATTACAACCCAGAAGATCCTTATGCGACTCTAGCAAAGATTTTAAGGTTGGACTACCAATTTCTTCTTCGCCTTCAAACAAGAATTTGAGATTTACAGGAAGTGTATTTTCCCTTATGCTTTCTTCCGCTGCGATTATTGCCGGGAAAACGCCCCCTTTGTCATCAGCTGAACCGCGCGCAAAGACTTTTCCGTCTTCTACCCTACCCTCAAAAGGAGGAGAATCCCACTCCTCAAAGGGATCCGCCGGCTGAACATCATAGTGTCCATAGATGAGCACTGTGGGGGCTTCTTCAGGGCTTAAGGTCTGGGCGTTCTTGCTCCCAAAAACTATCGGGTTACCCGGCCCTCTAATGATCCTGACATCTTCTATCTCTGCCCTTGTCATCCGGTCCTTCAACCACCTTGCCGCCTTTTCTACATCTGGTTTGTGTTCCGGAAGCGCGCTGATGCTAGGAATCGAAAGAAACTCCAAAAACTCTTCCAAGTACTTCACGCTATACCCTCCCTTTTCCGCAACTCTCCTCAAAATCATACACTTTCTTGCACATAACAACCAACATATCTTAATTGGTAAAAAGACACGCCAGGCTTCCAAACCATCTGGACAGTAGAGCCTTTGTGATTGTAATGTGGATCATAGGGAAACAATAAAGATAGTCAAATAGTTAGGAGGATACAGATGGTCAAAGAGTTAAAACAGACTTGGGATTTGGATGCTATCTTTCCCGGCGGCAGCGATTCGCCAGAGTTTGCAAAATACCTCGATAACCTCGAGCAACAGATTGAGATCTTTTCGAAGGAACTTAAACCTGGATTTGGACAGGATAAGGCACGGTTTCTGGATGTGGTCGAAAGAGTTCAAGATATATCTAAGAAACTAAGGCATGCCTCAGCTTTTGTGTCGTGTCTGGGCGCACAGGATGTGCACGACACAAAAGCAAGGATTCTAGCGGGTAGAGTTAAGCAAATTGCGGCTTCGTTCGCTCAAATACTCGCCACATTCGATGACGAATTGTTGGAAATCCCCGATGAACAATGGGCGAAACTTATCGAAGAAACCGATAGCCTCAAAGAAATCGCCTTTAACCTAAGTGAACGTCGAGAAAGAGCCAAGGAAATGCTCTCCCCCGAACAAGAGCAGTTGGTGAGCAAACTTTCAGTCAACGGTTATCACGGTTGGTCGGATTTGTATGACCTCACATCCGGCAGAATGACTATCGAAGTAGAAATCAATGGAGAGAAACTAGTGATGTCACCCGGCCAAGTATCCAATAGAATGTCAGATCCAGATCCTTCAGTCAGATCGTATCTCATGGAAACTTGGGAAAACGCCTGGTCGGAAGCATCCGACTATTGCGGCATGGCCCTAAATCAATTAGCCGGATTCAGACTGAACCTGTACGAAGCTCGGGGATGGAAGTCTGTATTGAAAGAGCCCCTTTTGATGAACCGGATGAACGAGGATACTCTAGACACAATGTGGCACACGGTAGATAGCAACAAAGAAGGGCTGGTTAGATACTTAAGGAGAAAAAAAGAGTACCTCGGATTGGAAAAACTAGGGTGGCAAGACATCGACGCCCCTATAGGCAAAGCTACGAGCAAGCTAACCTATGACGAAGCGGCACGGTTCATAGTGGAACAATTTGAGCGATTCAACCCCGACATGGCCAGATTTGCGGAAAGAGCGTTCATCGATAGGTGGATAGAATCCGAGGACAGACCCGGCAAGCGTATGGGCGGTTTTTGTACGAGCTTTCCCGAAAACAAACAGTCACGGATTTTCGTGACCTTCTCAGGCAGTCTTGGAAACATGGCTACAATCGCACACGAACTGGGACACGGTTTTCACCAACACCTCGTTTTTGAATTGCCCGTTCTAGCTCAGCAATACGCTATGAACGTTGCTGAAACTGCATCGACTTTCGCAGAAATCATTGTAGCAGATGCGGCGGTCAAGTACGCGAAGGATCCTGAGGAAAAACTCATGTTGCTTGACGATAAGTTATCTAGGGCAGTAGCACTTCTTATGAATATACAATCGCGATTCCTCTTCGAAACCAGATTCTACGAAGAACGCAAGCAAGGTATCGTAAGCACTCAACGTCTAAACGAAATCATGCTTCAAGCACAGAAAGAGGCATTCAGAGATACCCTAGACGTTTATCATCCTCATTTCTGGGCATCCAAGCTGCATTTTTACAACACCGGTGTTCCCTTCTACAATTTCCCCTACACTTTCGGCTTCCTTTTCAGCGCCGGTGTGTATGCCAAGGCTCTTGAGGAGGGGCCGTCATTCAGAGAGAAATACGCCTCATTGCTGCGAGATACGGGAAGGATGAAAGTTGAAGATCTGGCTAAGAAACACCTGGGCGTGGATCTTACAAGACCGGAATTCTGGGAAGCGTCTATCAACCTCGTTACTGGTGATTTGGACGCTTTCATGGAGATGACGTCTGAGAAAAACTAGATTGGCACCGTTAAAATAAAATGGTGGGGACTACAGGGCTTGAACCTGTGACCTTTCGGATGTGAACCGAACGCTCTGCCGCTGAGCTAAGTCCCCACTTTATCACCGAAACTATTTCCATCTTGTCGGTCCGAGATCTCTTTCAAGCAAAAAACCAGATGATAAACCCGACTGTAGTGACTCTCGGTAAACTAAAGTATAACAGACTATTTTGGCCAAGACAACGTGTTCCAACTCCCTGAAGCCGGGCGGGATACATATTAAACTCGTTCAAACATCTTGCTAAGCATGATTTTGTCACCGTAAGAAAAGATCTTTTCGGAAAAATATCCCACGTTATCAAGGGTTTCTTCTATAGAGGAGCCAACTATTCCTTCGCCCTCCGGAATAGTAACGCCTTTGTACACCATGAAAGCAGCATTTAAGCCCTGAATAGCCCCTATACTTCCTTTGAGCGCACAACTGGCCTTGGCCCCGTCGCACAGCATACCGTACAGAGCCGATAATACCATGATTATGGACTGCTCTACCTGCCGCACATCTCTGCTTAGACACCAGCTCACGGCAGCTGCCACCCCTGCGCCGGCACTGACGGCTCCGCAAACGCAAGATATGCTTCCCATGTAACTTTTAATGTATAAGTTGACAGCATGACCCAGGTAAAGCGCACGGGTAGCCTCGTCAGAATCCAATCCTAAGACCTCACACACACTAACCACTGGTATTGCAAGCATTATCCCTTGGTTGCCGCTTCCTCCTGAGGTGAGCACAGGCCAAGGGGTCCCTCCCATCCTAGCGGATATTGCCAAAAGTACCTTGTGATACACAGATGAGAATACGCAACTAGAAGATATCGAAGAAGCCAACGCGTCAGGCGATGACCGAATCTTTTCCGCAGGACCCATCAGGGAATGCTTCTGTTCTTCCGCCGTCTGTGCCCGAAAAGAAAGCTCCAAATCCGACTTAGCACCCTCGAGCAGAAACCTTATATCCTCTATGTCCGTTTTCATACATGCGGAGTAAAGATCCTTAAAACTCACTTCTCTCAATCTTCTCAGGGGCGACGAGTTCGAGTCAGATCCACTCTTGAAGACTTCTTCTCCATCAAAGGACATGAAGGTAACGTTCGTATGGCTGCCCTCTATGGTGACCTTTGCCTCATGTCCATTTGCATATGAGGTCACACACGCATACACTCCGGTAGCTTCCTCATCCCATGACACACACACCATGTTTTCATCCACAATACTATACGCAGACTCTAGATCTTCGGGAGACACATTGTCCAAAATCTGTAGTCCTTTACTATCATCACCTATGACAGCACCTAATGCGGCACTTACCTCAGGTCCTTTTCTATCGCCACATGGTAATCCTGCTGAAAGCGCATTCTTGAGAATCCCAGGACTCACTCGGACCTCGATTCTTTGTGGTAAGGTTCCCAAAAGGTTTCTGCATTTGGCAGCCGCTAGCGCTATCATAGACGGTTCTGTACAGACGGTGGCAAATTGAGCGTGCTCGATCACCAAAGTCAAAAGCAAATCCTGTACTCCATCCATGGTCATTTTCTCCTCCTTCGGTTGCTTGCACAAATAGTCACATGTCTGTTTACCAATTCCTCACTATGAGCTCGGGCACACAGCCTCGCCCGTCCTTTTTTGAGTTAATAGATCTCCTAGCTTCAACATGTTCGACCCGTAAGCCGGCATATAATCTCCTCGTAAAGTCAGTATCTGAATTGCTAACCATACAAAACACCCCCGCAGCAGTGAGATCTCTTACCACATGCGCCAATCGTTCGTGGTCCTTTCGGTCAAATCCCGAATCCACATACGAGGTAAAACTTGACGATTCGCTCAAAGGATGGTAAGGAGGATCAAAGTAGACAAAGTCGCCCGGTTGTGCACTCATCGCCATCTCTTGAAAATCTTCACACAGTATGGAAACACCTCTTAAGGCACAAGACACAGCCAACAGGTTGGTTTCATCAAATATCTTGGGGTTTTTGTATCTTCCGTAAGGGACATTAAACTGTCCTTTCTTATTAACGCGCCAAAGGCCATTATAGCACGTCTTGTTGAGGAAAATAAATCTGGAAGCGCGTTCAACTTCTGACAATCTCATAGGGTCTTGGGCTCTGATTTCGTAAAAATGCTCTTTTGTAACCACGTGTTTCTCAAGCGATGCAATGAGGTCTAGCACATTTGACTGGATCACTTTGTAAGCGTTTGCCAGCTCTTCGTTCTTGTCATTTATTGCGATTGTAGGGGGAATATATGTTTTCGGATCAATAACTCCTGTGCCGCAGAGGCCCGATCCCCTATTGCTATAACTAGGTATTGTGCCGCTTTCAAAAAGAGCAAAGAACAGGGCTCCGCCACCTACGAATGGCTCTAAGTAGTTCTGGAATCGAATGTCTATCCTAGGGAGAAGTTCATCCAAAATCTGGCCCTTCCCGCCTGCCCATTTCACAAACGGCTTAGCGCCTACTCTGTCTTTTTCAGACAGCACACACGGGTGTATACAGCCATCACATTCCATAGAAACAACTCCATCTCAGATCTATATGTGCTCTGCTATTATACACCACTTCATATTCGGTTGTTCACATCTAATACACGCTCTACGGTTTGAATCCAAGGGGCTCCAGCGCTCTATGCAATATCCCTTTGGTATAGGCAATCGTCATCCCGTAATTTGCTATCGGAATCCCGGCGTTTTTCGCCTCCTCAATCCTAAAGAGCATCTCCTTGCGATTCAGCATACATCCACCGCAGTGTATTATAACTTTGAAACTCGTAAGATCCGACGGATAGTCACCACCCTTCTGCCATGAGAACTCAAGAGGCCCTCCTACTTTGGCCTCAAGCCACGCAGGTATCTTAACGGTGCCGATGTCATCTTCTATGGGATGATGTGTACACGCTTCTGCGATGAGCACCCTGTCATGTGGTTTGAGCTCGCTCAGTGCCTCTGCGCCTTTGATAAATTCTTCGAGATCACCTTTGTGGCGCGCAAAAAGAACTGAGAAAGACGTAAGGGGAACATCATCAGGCAAGATACGATTGACCTCTTCAAAAACCTGAGAATCTGTTATCACAAGTGCCGGAGGTTGCTTCAAATTGCCGAGGACACCGGCAAGTTCGTCAGTTTTTGCTACAATCGAGATACAATCGTGATCGATTATATCCCTTATGGTCTGCACTTGGGGAAGGATAAGCCTTCCCTTAGGAGCCTCAAAATCTACGGGAACGACAAGGCATACTGTGTCTCCCGTACGCAGCAGATCCCCGACTATTGGAGGTTCAACATCTAAGAGATCCGCTGCGACGATCTCAGATAAAGTCTGGAGGAGGTCCGCTATTCCCTCACCGGTACTGGCGCTCACACCAAAGACCAAGGGAGAAGCACAATGTCTACCGTCTTTCCGCATGTTCCCATATACTTCATCTATCTTTGACTTAATCTCATCCAGATGGCTTTTTGGGGGCCAGATATCTTTTTTGGTTAAGACTATGATGGTAGGTAACGCTTTTTTCCCAAAATCCTCAAGCAAATCGATCTCGGGTTGACCTAACCCCGTTTGAGGATCGATAACTACCACTGCGACATCCGTCTTGCTAGATACCCTTATCGCCCTAGACGCCCTAGCTTCTCCTAGGCTACCTACATCATCGATGCCCGGAGTGTCTACAAACACAACAGGCCCCGCGCCGTGAAGCTCCATAGCCTTATACACCGGATCTGCAGTAGTCCCGGGGACATCAGAAACTAAAGCCGCATCTTGACCTGTAATCGCATTTATTAGACTTGACTTACCTGCATTTCTTCTTCCAAATATGCCAATATGGACTCTGTTAGATCTTGGAGTACTGCTAAGGCTCATCACCATCTTCTCCTTCCCATTCACCCAATTTCCGCAAAATAAATCCTAGGCACCACAAAAGACTCTCTAGAAATAAAGGTCTCTTTCCCCAGATTTCACTCGCTCCAGTCTTTTCTTGCACTCTTCTCTGAGGCTCTCCGGAACGACCTCAATAAGGGCTCTTTCGATAACCGGTTGGGCCTGTTCTTTGGTCTCCGGTGACGCGTAGTCACAAAGATACTCCTGAAATGTAAGTATCGCATTAGGTTGACACGTCTCATGTATATGAGCACCCTTAGCAAGGGCCATGAAATTCTCACCTGTTCGTCCCAAGCGATAACACGCGGTGCAAAAACTCGGGATGTAACCTTGTGTAAGTATGTGCCTTATGATTTCGTCTAAGGTCCTGTGATCCCCCACCTCAAACTGAGGCGTATCGGCGTGTCCTTCCTTGCTAGCCGCTTTTTCCAAAGACTCTTTGTACTCCCCGACACCGGTCATAGAACCTCCGCTAAGCTGGGATATGCCCAATGCGATAACTTCATCGCGCAACTTTGGCTCCTCTCTCGTAGAAAGTATCATCCCTGTATAAGGTACGCTCAATCGCAGCGACGCAACGATGCGCTTGAAATCTCTGTCATTAACCAGGTGCGGAAAGTTATCTAGTGTAACCCCATAGGCTGGGCGAAGACGCGGAAAAGATATAGTGTGGGGCCCTACGCCATAGGTTTGATCCAAATACTGAGCATGCATTAGAAGGCCCACTGTTTCGAATCTCCAATCATACAGACCGAACAAAACCCCTATACCTACGTCATCAATCCCTCCTGCAAATGCCCTATCCATAGCAGTAGTGTGCCAATCATAGTCAGCTTTGGGCCCACAGTGGACTTTTCTGTATGTTTCTCTGTGGTATGTTTCTTGAAATAAAACGTACGTGCCTATGCCCGCCTCTTTAAGCATCTTGTATTCTTCAACTGTGGTCGCGGCGACGTTTACATTAATTCGCCTTATACTGCCGTTAGAAGAAGTAGTATCGTATATCGTCTTCATCGCTTCAACGATGTACTCAATAGGACAGTTGACCGGATCTTCGCCCGCTTCAAGGGCAATGCGCTTGTGTCCCATATCCTCTATTACCTTAACTTCTTCGCGTATCTCATCCATGGTCAGTTTTCGCCTTGGGTAATCATTGCTCAGCCTATACGCGCAGTACGTACAATTATTCACGCAGTAATCACTCACATAAAGAGGAGCAAAGAATACAATCCTCTTGCCATAGATCTGTTCTTTGATGTAACGCGCGGTACGATAAATCTCTTCCTCAAGCTCGGGATCGTCTACCCACAAAAGAGCCGCCAATTCCTCCAGTTCCAGTCCCCTTAGTTCCTCTGCCTTGGATATGACCCGCCTCACATCTGAATGAGTGTATTTCTTGCCCGCTTCCAAAACATCCGATATCTTTTGCTCGTCAATGAAAGTAGCGAGCTGTTTGCTATTTGCCATCTGTTAACCGTCCTTTCTGTTACATCAATTTCCCTTGATTGAACTGCGGTTTGCAGCTATCGCCTCTACCGGGAGATAAGTTCATGCCTAACGCACTAACAAGTGTTTTGACTTCGGCTATGATACCTGAAAGATTCGTCCCATCAGAATCCGCTTTGCCAGGATATATATCATAAGAAGCTCTGAATTCTTCTGGAGTAATGTCTGGCATTATGACATTTGCTCCACACATAAGTGCCAAAGCACGAGGATCATTCCACGTCTCGAGTCCGGCACACCCTTCTTCGAAGCACGCTATTCCGACTGATTCAGGCTCAGATGCCGAGACGTATCTGCGCCCAAACTCAATCCATCCTTTATCTTTCTTACCCAAAACCCCCAATGCAGTTGTAGCTGGGATATGAGCATAAGGAACCATGATACGACTCACAGCTATAGCATCCAACACGGCACGTATTAGGCTCGTAGGATCAAGATTGTGCTCCGAATCATATCTAGTGCCTAACGGTGTGTCTGGGTGAGGTATGTAAGGACCAATGCTCACCATTTCGGGATTGAGCCTTGAGATAAGGTTCAAGTCACCGACGATAGATTGAGACGTCTGTCCAGGCAATCCCAGGATTATACCTGTACCAACTTGGTATCCAAGTTCTCTGAGAGCATAGAAACAATCGAGCCTATCCTTCAATGTAGTCGTTGGTTTGAGTTTGTGGAACAAGACAGGATCCGAAGTTTCAAACTTTAGGAGAAACCGATCGCACCCTGCATCCTTCCATAGTTTGTACTCTTCGTATGGCCATTGTCCAACGCTAAGAGTTACAGCTGCCCCCATATCCTTTATAGCCGCAACCACGCGTGCAAGGTCCTCTGGGGGATAACCAGGGTCCTCTCCGGATTGGAGAACGAACGTTCCGAACTTATGAATAGCCATCGCTTTTTCCGCTGCTTCTATGATCTTGTCAGGAAGCATGCGATACCTTTTAACACGTCCGTTGCTTCTCCTCAGTCCGCAATACAAACAGTCCTGACGGCAATAGTTGGAAAACTCTATGATCCCCCTTAAGTGCACTTCGGTACCTAAATGCTTAACTCTCGCTTTGTGACCTTTGTACAGCAGTGCAAACTCTTCGTTAGAATCTTCGACTTCCAAACCCTGCAGAAGATCCTCTATCGCTTTTTCCAAAACCTCAAGCCCCATGTCCGGCATGCAAAACCTCCTATACTGTTATGGCTGTTTTTACCTTTACCCCCGAAAGCGCGCCTAGTTTTCCAGTCATGGCACCAAGCGTATCGGTATCACCATCTACGATAAGCGCTATAACGGAAATGCCTCTGTCTCTGTAGGGAACGCCCATCCTTCCGATTATTACGTGAGCATACTCAGATAGGATCTGATTGACCTTGGGAGCGCTCGTAAGCCTATCCCTTACGACAATCCCTACAACCCCTATCCTCTGTTCTCCGTATGGGTGTTCCTGATCACCCCCTGAGTTCCGTGTAGTTTCCAACCCGCTGCACCTCCTTTCCTACAAACTCTCATACACCAGATAAAAAAGAAGCCCGCCACGAGGACGGGCTTGACAATATCGCTCAGGAATTCGCTGCAAATGGCAGCCAACCATGTTCGTGTCTGTTCCCTAACATCCCTTTGTAGAATGCGTCAGCAAACAAACCCAGCTCACTGTCGAGACCCTTCGGTTCAGTGAACCCTCCCCGCAGGTCAAACCATATCAACCTGTAAACGTTTGTGACTTAGTTCACAGTCTAGGATATCATACCCCTATGTCTGCGGTCAACGCAAGTCACCATGAGAAACAGAGTTATCTGGCTCTCTACGTCAACTACTTCTGAGGTTCTTCTGCTTCCTTTTCAAGTTCCTCGTCTATAGCCTTGATATCTTCCGCAGTAAGATCTTCTTCTTTTTGGATCCTTTCAACTTCTGCCTGCTTGACATCTATCTTGCTCTGTATTTCCTCGATCTCTGAAATCATTTCCTTTAGATCATCAGGAACACTCACTTGGTTTTGCCCAGACTTATGTGCTTCATAGAAACTCTCGCCAAGCTTCGTGATCTTCTCTCTTTTCGCCTTAACAAGGTTTGAAATCTCCCACCGTAGACTAGCTATCTCGGTAAGCTGCTTGGTTTCTTTGCCCAACTTCTTACCCAAGTCAGCCAAAGTGCCACCAAGAGACTTAGCCGCTGAGACTACTGTATCGGTTATGCCGGTTTTTCGAGCCGTGTCCTTTACTTCTTCTACTTCTTCTGAAACTTTTTCGACCAATTCATCGGTCGTTTTCTTGACTTTTTCGGCACCTTCTGCAACTTTCTCTTTGGCTTCTAGTGCCTCTTTTTGGATCTGCTCGATCTTCGATTCTGCGAAAGCTATTATCTCGTTCAGTTTAACCTTTGCTTCATCAGTAACTTCATCGAGCTTGGACTTCGCAAAATCAATTATGTCCTGGATACGGCGGGTTTCTTCTTCCAGAGTCTCTCCGACGTTCTGCTTTCCCTCTTCGGTTTTTGCCTTCACGTACTCAAGTACCTCTTCCATGGCGGAAACATCTTTCTTCTCCATAAACATGGCCTCCCTCTCAAATAATGGCGTAATGTGTCTATTGATCACCTTGGGCCTCAACTCTTCGCAAAAAGTCAAAGCCCAAAGATCGTGCCCAGAATATCCGCCTCTCGATTGAAAGGAATCTCCAATCGCAGACCTACTCTTCTTCCTGCTCCTCTTCCTGCTTGTCTACTTTTTCCTCGGAAACTTCCTCTTCACAGACCTCTTCTTTCGCCTTCTTTTTTCCCATGCCGACTTCCGCGATCTTTGATACAGCTTCCGGAAGGTGTTCTACAACAGTCTCTACCAAGCTGCTAAAACCCTTGAAGTTGTATACGTGCACCTCGCCTGCTTCTGAGATAGCAACGATTGCAACAGGTCGAAGCATCGCTCCAGCACCTGAGCCCGTTCCATGGCCTTCACCCTTTGAAGCTTTGCCTGTACCAACACCGCCGCCAAAACCTAGCGATACAGATTGAACCGGTATCAACGTGACGTTATTAATCACCATTGGTTCACCAAATATCGTCTCCGTAGACAGAAACTTGGACAATTCAGAACCTATGTCCTCAATTATGCCTGCCCGCTCCATACTTACATCCCCCTTCTTTGAATTTGCGTGTAGAAAAACCTCATACAGTGTTCCCAAGTACGTTCCTTAGGTCCCTGCCGACGCTGCTAAATGTATTTACGCCTATCCAATTGTTTTGTATCAACACCGAACCTATGTGATTGCACATTCACAATGAACTACAATTATCTGATTGATGCCGGCTACGTCGAATGGTTCATCTATTGAAAGTCGCGTAAAATCTGCTACGTGGATACTTCTATTTTACTTTATCACAGATTGTGAAAACAACACCTGTCTTGCGGCTAATTGCGTTATAGTTTTATGACTCCTTCTTCAAAGACCGCTGTTTTCTTTTTTTATCGCAGCCCTTATCTCTGGATCACGCATGAATCTTGCCGCTATGAACAATACATGCATAGGGATAAGCCAAGCCCGCGCTTTGAACTCGGTAGACACATGCGCCGTCTCCAACCCAAATCTCGGGTAAAAGGCTGCTTTCTCTATCCCAAAAAAGCCAACAATAGCTGACAAAAACCCGTAGACCATCCCTGTATATGCAGGATCAATCAAATCAAACTCGACCGTCAACTCACAATCGGGATGCATGGCATGGTAGAAACCTCTCATGCTCCGAAGCACCTTTGAACGGGTTGAAGAAGAAACAAAGATGCTTTTGCCGCTTTCCAACGAAAAGCCCCTTCGCCGTCTTTTGTTTCCTTGCCTCTGTTTCAGCGTTTCCTCTTGTCTATCGCCGGTTTCCTTCTCTTTGAGGGCTCCCGTTTCTCTCTTTGTCGCCCCTCTCCGAGGCCACACTTTAACGCCTAAAACCTTGAGAAGTAGTCCTTGATCTTTATTCACGGAGAAAGACCCCAAGCCTAACAACAATTTAACTGCTATATCAAAGTCATACTCCAAAGAGAAGCCCTTGGCATCTGAAGGATCTTCTCCATCCTGCATCTCCTCTTTGGTTTGGTCCAAATCGCTTTCAAAGCTAAAAGACCCTGTGCCCCTAGCAAATATAGGAAGCACAAGGAACAATAAAACTACCCCGAGCAAAACTCCTAGGGCCTTTAATAGGGCAATGAGTAATGAAAGGAATATGGCCATGGATCATCCCTTAACCTTGCGTTTTCGCAATGACACCGATTGCACAGCATAAAACGTTACTACGACAGGACCTCGATCTGGTTGCACCTTTACTATAGTCAATCTAAGAGCCAACCTCAATCTGTTAATCAGCCGTATATCGCTAGCACCTCCAAGTCGGTTGGATTATTTGAAGGAATGCCACTTATCTATCGGGAATATGTAATCGTATGTATTTTGAAATACGAGGTGTAAGTATTGTCTACGAGCAAATTTGAAGCGGTGCTATTCGACCTTGATGGAACGCTGCTAGATACTACCGAAGCTATACTCGAATCTTTCAAACACACAATTCATCACTTTACCGGTCGAATTCCCGCTGAAGAAGAAATTCGGCCATACATGGGTCTCCCCCTAAGAGATCAGTTCTCCATATTCTTACCGGGTAACGAAGATGAAGCATGCAAGGTATATGTGGAACACAATTTGTCTATTCACAAAGACCGCGTAAAACCGTTTCCGGGGGTACAAGAGACGCTGGACGCTTTACGTAAAAATGGTGTCATCACGGCACTCGTAACATCAAAAAGGCGTGAAACCGCAAGTCATGGTCTTCACATAGCAGGCATTGAGAATATGTTCGACGCGATGGTTTTCTATGACGATACAAAAGAACACAAGCCGCACCCTGCCCCGATCATAAAGGCCATCACAGATGTCGCAGATAGGAAACATAGTAACACTCCTACAAAAGAAATGCATGTTCTGTTTGTAGGCGACTCGCCTACGGACATCGATGCAACAAAGAACGCCCAATCAGCGTTGAAGGATCTATCCAATCAATGGGATCACCGCATCTGTTCAGAACGCCTTCAGGATCTGGGTAATATCCGCCCGTTCAAGAACTCTATGCCACACATTGTAATCGAGAGTGCGGGCGTAACCTACGGAGCCTACCCGGAGGAGGTGATTCAAAAAGCGCATCCGGACTACATACTGACCAACATAACTCAAGTGCTCGAGTTGTGCGGTCTTGGTCTTCGGAAGACCATCTCTCCCGGTTAGGAAAAGCTAAAACCCTATGAAGCACGGAACAACCAGGCCTTTGAAAGTGAGGATGACTAATATGACACATTTACCCGGAAGCATTGATGTTCAAGTTCCTGAGCCCCCGAGCACGCCAAGAAAACCAGTCATTGACTTGGTGCATGGCACTGAGATTATCGACCCGTATCGGTGGTTAGAAGAAGGTACTAGCCCAGAAGTTCAAGCATGGACGTCATTACAAAACCAAAGAACAGAATACGTACTAAAACAACTTCCCCAGCGAGAATTCCTAAGAAAACGTATAGGAGAGCTCATGTCTAAGGATACGGTAGGTTCCCCGAACCTCAAAGGCAAACGACTCTTCTACACCAAGCGCACAGAAGGAAAAAACCAACCTGTCTTGATGTACATAGACATGGACAGATTAGGGACTTCCTTTTCATTTGAGGAGCACATACTTGTAGACCCCAACGAAGAGAGCGAAACAGGTACTGTAGCCTTGGATTGGTGGTATCCTTCTCCAGACGGAAGCATGATAGCCTACGGTCTCTCGCACAGCGGCAACGAATGGAGCACGCTGTACGTAATGAACGTGGATCAAAGAGAACTTCTACCTGAAAGGATCGAACGAGCAAGGTATGCCGGGGTCACCTGGAAAAAAGATAATAGCGGATTCTACTATGGTCGCCATCCGAAACCGGGCACGGTTCCCCCAGGAGAAGAAAACTACAACCGTCATCTGTTCTATCACAAACTTGGCACGGATCCAAAAGACGATCCGAAGGTTTTCGGTGAAGGGCGCCCACGAGAGCAATCATACGGGACGTCCCTTTCAGACGATGGAAAATATCTTCTTTTGGTAGTCAGTCACGGATGGAACAGCACAGACCTGTATTTCCGCGATGAAACTGCTTCTTTCCAAGAATTCAAGCCTATCGTCGAAGGACAAGATGCAATTTTCCATGGCCGCATAATTGGAGAAACCCTCTACATGATAACTAACTTTGAGGCACCTAGGTACAAAGTAGTATCAGTCGACCTCAACAAACCGAGCATGGAGAATTGGACCACTGTCATCCCTGAATCACGCGATCTTACTATCGAAGGCGCCGAATTTGTAAAAGGACATATCGTACTTTCAGTACTCAAGGATGCGGTATCGTATCTACACATACATAAGATGGACGGCCAATTTGTAAAGGAGATACAGCTTCCAACTCTAGGCACCATAACAGGTCTAACAGGGGACCTGAGTGAGCCCGAGTTCTTCTTTGCTTTCGAATCGTTTTTGATACCTCCTGCGATCTACTCATGCGACATAGATGCAGATCGAGCAAGGCCATTTATAGAGAGTGATAAAGCATTTGATCAGGATATGGCTGCAGTAGAACAGGTATTCTATCCGTCCAAAGATGGTACCATAATTCCCATGTTCATCCTTAAGCCGAACACCTGCCAAATTGGTGAGGGCAAACCATATCCCACCGTGCTCTCAGGCTATGGTGGTTTCAACACTAGCAGAACGCCTGCCTATTCCCCGTCGGTCATTCCATGGATCGAATCGGGTGGGATATATGCATCTGCTAACCTTCGTGGCGGAAGCGAATATGGAGAAGAATGGCACAGAGCCGGAATGCTCGACAAAAAGCAAAACGTCTTTGATGACTTCATCGCTGCAGGAGAGTATCTGATAGACAAGGGGTACACAGACAGAGATCATTTGGGCATTTGGGGTCGAAGCAATGGAGGCCTCCTGGTAGGCGCAGCATTGACCCAAAGGCCCGATCTTTTCAGAGCCGTGGCATGCGGAGTCCCTCTGCTCGACATGGTTCGTTATCACAAATTCCTCATTGCCTCGCTCTGGTGTTATGAGTATGGAAACCCAGACAATGCTGAAGACTTCAACTGGATTTACCCGTATTCTCCATATCATCATGTAAGCGAAGATATTTCCTATCCCGCAGTGTATTTCTACACTGCAGAATCCGATACCAGGGTAGATCCTATGCACGCCAAGAAAATGACTGCATTACTCCAATACGTTTCTTCAAAAACACCGCCTAAGGGACCCATACTGCTCAACGTAGAGTCTGAAGCCGGACACGGTGTTGGGAAACCTCTATACAAGATAGTTGACGAACAAGCAAACATGTGGGCATTTCTTGCGTGGCAGCTGGGATTAGAAATGGGTCAGTAGCGGTGGTATACCATAGCGGTCCGAGGTTAGCAGCTGGTCTCGGACCGCTTTACTTTTTTCATCTATCATACGCACAAAGGAAGACGCCCGAATAATCTCACGCTATCTGCCTATCTGCTAACACACGCGGCGAAACGAGATGCAATAACCCATATCGCTTAAGTGCACAACCAAGGATTGCATTTACCAGTTCATCGTATGACCATCCGGCTTTTTCAGCTATTCTTGGGTAATCGGAATAACCAGGGGCCATTCCAGGCAAAGGATTGACCTCGATGACGTTGGGAATACCCTTTCTATCGAGACGCATATCGACTCTAGCAAAATCTCGGCACTCGAGGACTTGATATGTCTTTAAGGCGGTATCTATGATTGTCTGTTCAAGTTCAGGTGATACGTCAGCTGGACATGCGAAGTATCTATCTTCCGACCACTCCACCTTGAACTGGCGAGAATAGATGTTACCGTGACCTTCAGGTACTTCAGCAAAGTTGATCTCCATTATGGGAAATACGTGGGGCTTCTCATTACCTATTATGCCTACAGTAAATTCCCTACCCGGAAGAAACTCTTCAACCAAAACAGGCTGCCTATACGTCTGAAGAAGCCGCCTGGTTTCGTTCAGGAACTGAGCATAGTTCTCACACAAGGAATCAGGCGAAATACCCATGCTTGAGCCTTCGTGTGCGGGCTTGACAAACACGGGAAACTCCAAACCAGTTATGTCCAAATCACGCTCAGATGAGATGACCTTGAAGTGTGCTGTCGGTACCCCATGAAATGAAAGAACCTTCTTGGTCAATGGTTTGTCTAGTGTCATAGCTAAGGTGAGAACCCCGGAACCCGTATAGGGTATGCCAAGCATCTCAAGCATAGCCGGTATATGGCTTTCACGTGACTCGCCTCTTAGGCCCTCGCACATGTTGAAGATGATGTCAACATTCCTGTTGAAAAGTCTCAAATACGCAGTTTCATTACCTTCGATGAGAACAACTTCGTGACCATACGTTCCTAGAGCATTTGCTACCGCCAAAACAGTCGACTCAGAGTCAAGTTCTGCCCCCGAGTCAGGAGGTTCGCCTTCTTCAGGAGATTCCCCCTTTAAATTATACATGACGCCTACAACTGCCATCCTTTGCAATGTCCCCCTTTGATTTTTTTGTTTCGAAAGGATTATTGCACGGTCTGTCGTAGGCGTCAACAACTTTTCAACAAGCTAAATGACGTGATCTACCATAGCATTATTGGATTTTGGTACCTCTGTCACATTCGCGAGTGCCCCAAGATCGGATCGGCCAGCTTCGGTCAACGCGATCAAAAACACTTCGTCCATGTGTTCCACCAAGTCGATGGCTATATCTTCTAGGATGCTCTCAGGAATATCTTCAAGGTCCTTCTTGTTATCGGCTGGCAAAATAACTTTGGAAATACCCGCTCTATGTGCCGCAAGAACCTTTTCTTTTATACCTCCTACAGGCAATACACGCCCTCTCAAAGTTATCTCGCCAGACATTGCAACATCATGGCGGACCGGTTTGTTCATAAGGGCCGAAGCGATCGCGCAAGCTATAGTTATTCCTGCTGAAGGCCCATCCTTAGGAATAGCTCCTTCAGGTACATGTACATGGATGTCCATGGTTTCATAAAACCTAGGAGGTAACCCCAAGTCAGCGCTCTTTGATCGCAAATAGCTTACCGCAGCCTGCGCCGATTCCTTCATCACTGCACCTAAATGACCGGTAAGAGTCAAGTTGCCCTTCCCTTCGACAATGCTGACTTCACATGGCATGACATCTCCGCCATACTCTGTTACCCCAAGGGCCAGCGCCACACCTACCTGGTCTTCTTTTTCTGCCTGGCCATGGTAGAACCTTGGGACTCCCAAGTATTTACTCAGGTTCTTCGATGTGACAGACACCTTGCGCTTTTTCCCCGAAACCACGTCTTTTGCCGTTTTTCTGCATAGCGCCGCAATTTGCCGTTCCAGATTTCGAACCCCTGCTTCTCGTGTATATAGCCTGATTATCTCCTTTATAGCGTCTTTGCGAATACTCAGATTATCGGCAGTGAGTCCGTGTTCCCTCAACATCTTTGGGATCAGAAAACGACTCGCAATTTCAACTTTCTCTTCTTCCGTGTAACCCGGAAGGTTTATTACTTCCATTCTATCCAAGAGCGCTCTAGGTATTGAGTAGGTAGAATTGGCAGTGGTGATAAACATAACCTTGGATAAATCAAAGGGCACTTCAAGATAATGATCTGAGAATTGGTGATTTTGCTCGGGATCTAGCACCTCTAAGAGAGCAGCGGCAGGATCCCCTCTGAAGTCTGAAGCCATTTTATCTACCTCGTCCATAAGGAAAACAGGGTTTATGGAACCGGCATTTCTCATCCCCTGAATTACACGTCCCGGAAGGGCACCAATGTATGTGCGCCTATGTCCGCGTATCTCCGCCTCGTCTCTTATTCCGCCAAGGGAGATCCTTACGAATTTCCGCCCCAAAGCTCGGGCGATCGACTTTCCTAAGGAAGTCTTTCCGACTCCGGGTGGCCCAACGAAACACAATATAGGCCCTTTGGGATTACCTACAAGCTGACGAATAGCAAGGTATTCCAGGATTCTCTCTTTCACCTGCTCCAACCCATAGTGATCCTCATCCAAGATTCTTTGGGCCCTCTGTATGTCCATGGTGTCTTCTGTAGATACGTTCCACGGCAAAGAGACCAGCCACTCCAAGTAGGTTCTGGAAACTACAGCTTCAGCCGAGGCTTGAGGCATCTTCTCTAGACGTTCGACTTCTCTTAGAGCTTTTTCTCTTACTTCACCTGTAAGCCCCGCTTCCTCGATCTTGCGCCTGAATTCCTCTGCCTCGTCAATTTCGTCATCTCTTTCACCAAGTTCCTTCTGTATGGCCTTCATTTGCTCTCTGAGCCAATATTCTCTCTGGCTCTTTTCAATTTGCTTACGCACACGTGCGTTAATCCGTTTCTCCAGGCCCGCTATCTCCATCTCGGTCGAAAGGATCTCGATAACCTTCTCCGCTCTTTCCATAACAGGGATCGTTTCCAATATCTCCTGCTTGGCTTCAACAGCAATAGGTACATGCCCGGCGATGGTATCGCATAACCGACCTGCCTCAGTAATCGCCGATAGCGATATCAATGTCTCCGGGGGAACATTTCGAGTAGCCCTCACATATTCTTCATATTGCTCTACAAGGCTCTTCACTAGCACTTCATTCTCAGAGGGGCTTACCCTTTCTTCCCTTAACGCTGTTATGGTTACCATGTAGGTAGGATCTTGCGAAATGTAAGAATCGATCTTAACACGTTCCACACCTTCTACAACTATCCGAAGGTTTCCGGACGCAGACTTTGCAATCTCAGTGATAGTGCCCAAAGTCCCCACGGGGTATATATGTTCCGGCAACGGATCTCCTACGTCCGTGTTCGACTGAGAACACATGACAACAGCCATATCGGCGCTCTGGGCAAGCTCAACCGCCCGAACCGACTTTGGCCTACCGACCTCCAGAGAAACCGTTGTTCCCGGAAAAACGAGTACGTTCCTCAATGGCAATAGCGGGTAGGACCGTTTTTTTGCTTCGTCTATTTTGCTCATCGCTAGTTAACACCTCCCGCATTTGTCTATCATCGCGGATGTAATTACTCTCAAGCCACAAACCGCCGACGCTACACACGTAGAATTCCCTGTTCTGTGCAATCGGATAAAACTCCTTCCAATCGTCGGTCTAACAAGACCCCGACACGTCCAAAAGTCCAGGCCTGTCGGGGTCTTTTGCTTCCAAGCAACTCTGATTTTAGTTTTTTGTAACAAGACCTAGTCTTTCCGGACCTAGGTTCAACCAAACCTCTCAAAATACCGCCGGGGTCCTATGCGGTCTCTTCCTTTTTCTTGGTTTTCCTATCCAAAGGTATCAACGTCGGATCGGCATTGGACACCACAACATCCTCTGTGATAACGCATTTGGCTATGTCACTTCTCGAAGGAAGGTCATACATGATCTCGAGCATTTTATCCTCAAGCACCGCCCTAAGGCCCCGTGCTCCTGTCTTCCTCTTGCTTGCTTCTCGCGCAACGGCTCTGATCGCCTCATCTTCAAACTCGAGAACTACCTTATCCATCAGAAACATCTGTTGATATTGCTTTATCAAAGCGTTCTTAGGCTCGGTGAGTATCCGAACAAGATCGTCTTCGTTTAACGCGTCAAGGGTTACGATCACAGGTACTCTCCCTACAAACTCAGGTATCATTCCGAACTTCAATAGATCCTCTGGCAGAACCTTTTCGAGAACTTGCCCAATAGATAGATCCCATTTTGGTTTCGGCTCCGATGTGAACCCCATTGTACTTTCACCGATTCGATTCTGAATGATCTTCTCTATGCCATCAAAAGCTCCTCCGCATATGAATAGGATATTGGTCGTATCAAGCTGTATGAACTCCTGATGGGGATGTTTTCTTCCCCCAAGCGGAGGTATATTGGCTATAGTTCCCTCTAAGATCTTGAGCAGCGCCTGCTGCACACCTTCCCCGGAGACATCACGTGTGATTGAAGGATTCTCCGACTTGCGAGCGATCTTGTCTATCTCGTCTATATATATGATGCCCTGTTCAGCCTTTTCGAGATCATAATCGGCTGCCTGTATTAAGCGTAAGAGAATGTTCTCTACATCTTCTCCTACGTACCCCGCTTCTGTGAGCGTAGTAGCAT
Source organism: Candidatus Fermentithermobacillaceae bacterium (assembly GCA_018052475.1). Lineage (GTDB taxonomy): Bacteria > Bacillota > Sulfobacillia > Fermentithermobacillales > Fermentithermobacillaceae > UBA3907. The sequence continues at coordinate 29,097 of JAGPNG010000007.1, read as the reverse complement.
CAGCTATTGCAAAAGGAACTTTCAAAAACCTAGCTAGGGATTGCGCCAGATAGGTTTTACCGCATCCTGTAGGACCTAGCATTACGATGTTGGACTTCTGGATCTCTACTTCGTCTTTAGTTTTGTGGCTATGCCCTATACGCTTGTAGTGATTGTAAACTGCCACTGACAAGATCTTCTTGGCCTTCTCCTGGCCTATAACATACTGGTCAAGGAAAGCCTTGATCTCCTGGGGTTTGGGAATTTCAGACAAACCATGCTCGGACTCTTCGTCAAGTTCTTCGGCGATTATCTCGTTGCATAGTTCTATACAGTCATAGCAAATGTAAACACCCGGACCAGCTATGAGACGTTTTACTTCGTCCTGGTACTTACCACAAAACGAGCATCTCAAACCTTTTTGATCTTCGAACTTAAACATCCTTTCACCCCGCTCTTACTTGACAGCCTTTGGTCCGGGAACGAGAATATCGTCGACAAGTCCGTAAGCCTTAGATTCTTCAGCTGTCATCCAAAAATCTCTCTCGGTATCTCTCTCGATCTTCTCAAGGGGCTGACCTGTATGCTTGGCTAGTATCTTATTGATCAGTTCCCTGGTACGCAAGATCTCTGTGGCCATTATCTGGACCTCGGTCGCCTGTCCCTGAACACCGCCTAAAGGCTGATGAATCAGGGTTTTGGCATTTGGGAGACAAAACCGTCTACCTGGAGTTCCTCCTGCCAAGATCACCGCTGCGATGCTAGCCGCCAGTCCCACGCATATAGTTGACACCGGTGGTTTTATATGCTGCATCGTATCATAAATAGCCAAACCCGCAGTGACTGACCCACCCGGCGAATTTATATAGATGGAAACCTCTTTCTCAGGATCTTCAGCCTGAAGAAATAGTAACTGCGCTACGACGAGATTTGCCACCTGGTCATTTATCGTATCGCCTACGAAGACTATCCTGTCTTTCAAGAGTCGCGAATAAATGTCATAGGCTCTTTCCCCTCGTCCAGTCTGCTCTACAACCATAGGTACGAAATAGCTCATATTTTGTTCACCTCCATAACATCTTCTTAAGCAGATATTGCATCAGTAGTTCTCCTATTACATATTGCAAGGTAAACACCTAAGTGTCACCTAGATAGACACGTTGAGCATACTTCTGCTTTCAATAATATTATAGCATTACTTGTCCAGAGATTCCTCCACTGGCTCGGCATCTTCTTTTTCTGTTTTTTCAGGCACATCTTTCTCTTCGTAAGACTCGGGTTCATGCTCATCAGATGGTTTGGGTGTCTCGGAGATTTCGACATGTTCTTCTTCTTTGGGAAGCTCCGTTCCGGCGTTAAGAGCCGCTCTTTCAGCAATGATGCTTAGAGCTCTTCCGCGCCTTACCTCATTTCTGAGGTTTTCAAGAGCTCCACGCATTTCAAGCGTTGTCCTAACCACCGCCGGGTCTTTTTGAATCTCAGCAGCAATCCCTTCGACAATTTTATCAACGGTTTCCTCGGGCACAGGTATGTTTTCCTTTTCGCTAATCACATCTAGCACCAAATCTAGCCGCAGATCTTTCTCAGCTTCTTCCATAAGTTCACGCCTCAGGTCCTCCCAAGGCTTTTGGGTGTATTCAAGATATGTTTGAATATCAATGCCTGACTCTTTTAGCCTATCCTCAAGCCTCTCCAAAAGAACTTGGGCTCGTTCGGCGGTCATGACCTCAGGAATCTCGAATTGTCCTCTTTTTAGAAGTTCATCTTGGACCTTTTGCAGATGCTCTTCTCTAGCCATTCGAATCCTAAATTCCAATATACCCCGCTCCACCTCTTCGCGAACTTCCTCAATGGAACCTTTCCCAAGGCTTGCCGCTATTTCGTCAGGACTGTCGGGGATGTGCTTCTCGTATGTTTCCTTCACTTCCACCTGGTATTGGGCGGTTCTTGTTTCTTCTCCCTCAACTGGGTATGCTGCCTCAAAAACCTTCGTTTCGCCTTTTTTCATTCCGATTAATGCATCGCCTAAGCCAGGGATAAGAGGATAATCATGCCCAACTTCGATGTAGTTAAGGTCCTCGTCCAGTCCGAGCGTCTCATCGCCGGACTCCAGAGGTTCTTCGTCTTTCTCCTTGCTTAGACTCTTCACATGACATGTAGCATAGTGTCCCACTTCCAGTAGGGTCTCGTCTTCCAACGGACGCAATTCGGCCATGCGTTCCTTAAGTACTTCTATCTGCTTATCAATATCCTCTTCTGACACGGTAGGCATCTCAAAGGGAATAGATATATCGTTATACTCCTCGATCTTTACTTCAGGATAAACGTAGACAGTAGCCTTAAAACTCAGCGGCTCCCCTTCGACGAAATGAACCTCTGAAAACTCAGGATCATCTACAGGGTTTATGTTGGCCTCTTCAACCGCCTTCATGTATTCAGTCGGTATAGCTTGCTGAATAGCCTCGTCGTACAATTCAGCGAGATAATAGCGGGCAACCAGACTCTTTGGCGCTTTTCCTCGTCTGAAGCCAGGAATATTAACTCTTTTCACTACTTTCTTGTATGCATTGTCCAAGGCTTCTTCGACTACTTCTTTGGGACTTTCGACGTCTAGCCTTACTTTAGATCCTTCAATTCTCTCAGTAGTAACCTTCACAGCGTGGTCCTCCTTCGACCCATTATGGTTCAGGCATCCTTTGGCCTAGCGCATCCACTATATTCCGAGATTCCGTGTGCTTTCCACTCTTATCTAGTCTTTTTTGAAGATGCCCTTTCATTTTACCAGAAAACAATACCATAAAAGGAGCTCCAATTGCCGCAAAATTCCCAAATTCGCGGATGTACGCGGTTTTTTGAATGAGCCATACGTGTAAGATTCGTCGGTCTCATATTCCTGCGACCAACGGGTGGTGCGAGGGAGGGGATTTGAACCCCTACGCCTTTGGGGCACTGGATCCTAAGTCCAGCTCGTCTGCCGGTTCCGACACCCTCGCATTCGGAGAACGAAAAAGATGGTGGGCCATGATGGATTCGAACCATCGACTCCCCGCTTAAAAGGCGGGTGCTCTACCCCTGAGCTAATGGCCCCTTTGGCTGGGGCGGCAGGGTTCGAACCTGCGAATGTCAGCTCCAAAGGCTGATGCCTTACCACTTGGCTACGCCCCATCTGGCGCGCCCGACAGGACTCGAACCTGTAACCTTCAGATCCGAAGTCTGCGGCTCTGTCCAATTGAGCTACGGGCGCAAACCGTTACTCACAAATTGGGGTGAATGAGGGGATTTGAACCCCCGGCCTCCAGGGCCACAACCTGGCGCTCTAACCGACTGAGCTACATCCACCACAACACTTTGCTTTCAAACTGGTGCGCCTGGCAGGAATCGAACCTGCGACTCCCTGCTTAGAAGGCAGGTGCTCTATCCCCTGAGCTACAGGCGCATGGAGCGGGTGATGGGAATCGAACCCACGTAACCAGCTTGGAAGGCTGGAGCTCTACCATTGAGCTACACCCGCGCAACACGTTTATGTCTGCTCTACTATAATAGCACGAGTTATTGTACTAAAAAAGGAGCTTGGGGGTCAAGCAGACAGCGAAGAGATTACAAAGAGCCATGAAAGAATGAGGTGTTCTAACCCTAGTTCATTCCAACACGGGCAGAACACCCCAAAAACGTTATGGTTTTGTCCTAACAGTACTCGGCTGCGTCGATAACTTCTTTCCACTGTCCGCTGTGGAATCTTGCAAATGCGAGCATCATTCTTACTAACATGTCCAGTACAACGGCTGTCCATGCGCCAATGAGCGATAGCCCTAGCACATTGGCTAACAAGTAACCTACAAGCAGACGAACTCCCCACACGCCTATTGTGCTCACGTACATCGCATGCTTGGTGTCGCCTGCGCCTCGCAAGGCTCCTGCTAACACAAAGTAAACTCCAGTAATTGGCAGTGACAAGGCAAGCATTTTTACTGCTCGTGCACCTATTGCTATCACTTCTGGATCGTCTACAAATACATCGATGGCGAGATGACCAAAAGAGAAGAAAAGTATGGCGATCACAGTCATCAAGCTCACGCTCATGAGCATTGCCTGTTGAGTCACTTTCTCTGAGATCTCCAGTTTCTGTGCACCAAGGCTTTGCCCTACAAGCGTAGTAGTCGCCATCTGAAAAGCCATCACTGGGACAAGAGTCAGGCTTTCCAAGTTCATGGCAATCTGATGTGCTGCAAACATCAAAGTGCCAAAACCTGCGATCATGCGAGCAAACAACAACGCGCCACTTCGCATTACTAGTTGTTCAATCGCGGCTGGGACGCCTATGTCGAGTACGTTCCGAACCAATTCGGGTTCAAATTTATAGGAATCGTGGAAAGATATACTTATGAATTTGTTCCTTCTGTATACCGCATCAAAAGTTATAGCGAAAGCCACCAGGCGCGAGAACGATGTTGCTAGTGCAGCACCCGCCACCTCGAGCCTGGGAAAACCCAGTTTTCCGTTGATGAGAACCCAGTTGCCAAACAAGTTCACCGCGTTAGCTGCCAGATTTGAGATCATAGGTGTTATCATGTCACCTGCACCACGCAATGAAGCAGCGAGGACCATGTTGCCCACGGTAAATACTGTACCTGCGAAAATTATTTTCATGTAAGTAGTTCCTGGGCCGATAGTATCAGCTTCTGCGCCCATCAACTTTATTATGCTACCGGAAGCAAGAATTCCTATGGCTGTCACAACAACGCCCAACACCAGGACAATCACGAAAGACTGCCGAGTCACCCGACAAGCGTAATCTCTATCTCCAGCCCCTACCGCCCGCGCAACTAGAGCAGTAGTTCCGACAACCAGCGCGCTGAACACAGAGAAAATTAGCATGGTTGGTTGAGCAGCCAAACCAGTAGCTGAAATCGCCCAGGCTCCTAGACTTCCTACTTGAATCATGTCGATTACTTGAACCAACATCATAAGTCCAAACTCAATCATCGCAGGCAAAGCTAATCTCCAAATGGAGCGACGCATATCGGCAGCACTTTCATTCTTTGTATGGGAACCTCTTTCAATATCATCGTCAGAGAGTATTCTCTTCTTAGACATAGACATTCCCCATAGCACCTCCTTGCGTTGGAAAAGTGATGAAGGACGAAATGTCCAAACTTTATTAAATGGCTACCGCTACATTATTTTAACCAATTTCGTATCATGAGACAAGTGATTGGGTTTAAAGCCCATATTTGTAGGATACCCATCATCACAAGGTACACTTAGATCCTTGTGTAACGAGTTAGCACCGGAAAGAATTTCAGAAACACATGTGCGCAGTCATGCCTACATCAATAAATCAGCACGGGGACGGCCCTCATACTTCCAACTTAAGAATACACTGATTCGTTTCTCTCAAATCCCAGAAGCACCGTCAGAAGATTCAATCCGCATGGTATATATGGACTCAACATCATACTGGGACCTATTTGCTAATAAAGGATTTTCTCTGGCAGTCGGAGTATGGTTTACACAACTTGTCGTAAAGTGACATGCAGAAAGGTGATATAGCAAGATGAATTACCCTCATGATCCAAAGCAGTTTTGGATAGACCAAAACACTAGCCATAATCGCGAGTTTGGTGGTCATTCTACCAAACCCGACATATCTAGCGAAAACACAGATTGCAGAACCGCCTTGAAATACCCTCCAATTAGCCGCAAAACGCCTTTTTTTCTACACGGTGCCGACTACAATCCTGACCAATGGTTGCACATGCCTGAGATACTTGAAGAAGACTATCGCCTTATGAAACTCTCTAGATGCAACGTGATGAGCATAGGCATTTTCGCCTGGTCATCTATAGAAAAGGAAGAAGGCAAGTTCGATTTTTCGTGGCTAGATAGGACTATGGATGAGATGTACGAAAATGGCATATCTGTGATGCTTGCTACACCCAGCGCCGCAAGACCTGCATGGTTATCTCAGAAGTACCCAGAAGTTCTTCGAGTAAGGGAAAACAGGGTACGAAATCTTCATGGAGGGCGACACAATCATTGCCTTACCTCCCCTATATACAGAGAAAAGGTGCAGATCATAAACGCCAAATTGGCACAGCGGTATAAAGACCACCCCGCCTTGATCGCGTGGCACGTCTCAAATGAATATGGGGGTCAGTGTCACTGCGAACTATGTCAAGACCAATTCCGCAGATGGCTCAAGGAAAAGTACCACGAAGACCTCGACGAACTCAACAGAGCGTGGTGGACGTCTTTTTGGAGCCATTCGTATACCGATTGGAACCAGATTGAGTCTCCCGCTCCTCACGGTGAACACACCATAATGGGCTTGAGCCTAGATTGGAAGCGATTCACAACCTACCAAACCATTGACTTTTTCAAGCATGAGATAGAACCCCTGCGAAAGATTACTCCAGATATACCTGTTACCACCAACTTTGATGACTTCGTTGACATCGAAAACGGAATAGATTACTGGAAGTTTGCCCCACATGTAGATTTTGTCTCGTGGGACAACTACCCATATTGGCATGGCGAACGGCCTGACCCAGTTGAAGGCGGTAGACGCGCCTTTATCCACGACATAAACCGGTCCTTGAAGCAAGGAAGACCATTTGCCATGATGGAGAGTTCCCCAAGCTCCACCAATTGGCAGCCTGTTGGAAAACTCAGAAGACCCGGGATGCACGTTTTATCATCGCTTCAAGCCATCGCTCATGGGTCCGATACAGTCCAGTACTTTCAATGGCGAAAAAGCAGAGGTGGTTACGAAAAACTCCACGGGGCAGTTGTAGACCACTGCGGACACGAAAACACAAGGGTTTTCCGGGATGTAACACAAGTAGGAGATGTTCTTTCCAAGTTAACGCCAGTCCTCGGGACTTCGGTATGCCCTAAGGTCGCCGTCATCTATGACTGGGAAAACTCGTGGGCAATAAGTACATCTATTGGGCCTAGGAGAGACAGAAAAGACTACTTCGAAACCTGTCAAAGCCATTACAGAACCTTCTGGGAGAACGGAATCCCTGTGGACGTGGTAAATATGGATTGTGACTTCTCGAAATACGACATATTGGTTGCTCCCATGCTGTACATGGTAAGAACCGGAGTAGGCAGCAGGATTGAGGAGTTTGTGCAAAAAGGTGGCATATTCGTGACTACCTACTTAAGCGGAATGGTCGATGAAAACGATCTATGCTTCCTAGGTGGATTTCCAGGGCCTCTTCGAAAAGTTACAGGAATATGGTCAGAAGAGATTGACTGTCTCTATGATGATGACGTAAATCACGTGAGTTTCCTTCACGATGTAAGACCGGACGCTGTGCTTAATGGCAAAGAGGAACAGGTAAAAGAAGGCAACGCCATTGAGAAGAATTACGAGGCGCGTGTGTTTTGCGACCTTATCCACTGTGAAACTGCCAAACCTATCGCAGTTTACACATCCGACTTTTATGCGGGAAGACCCGCTGTCACCGTAAATCACTTGGGAAAAGGCGAATGCTACTACATAGCGTTTAGAAATAACAAAGAGTTTCTGCAAGACTTTTACAATGCCTTGATCCAAGACCTATACCAAGAAGGTGTACATCTGGAAAGGGCCATTGACACCGATCTTCCGTACGGTGTAACAGCACAGTTGAGAACCGATGGACAGAAAGATTACGTGTTTGTATCGAATTTCGATTCGTCACCAAAAGTAGTTCCTCTAGACGATAACGTTTACACCGATCTCTTGACCGGAACCGCAGTAAGCCGTACGGTCAAGCTTCGCCCTTACGCGATGGCGATCCTAGAGCGGCCTTGCAGGACATAAGGTATCGCATGCAGACAGATTTTTAGCCCTTAGCGCGTTTATCGCTACCTAGGGTGTTTTGTCCTTTAGGTTTGAATGGACTTATGGCCTGACTTCTCGCGCGCCGGCTCAGCTTTGTATGGCATTGGAACGTATCCAACCGAAGGCCTGTTAGCCGATGCCTGCGGATAAAGCTCCATTAATTTATACACTTCGGTCGGCATATCAAACGAAACCTTTAGACCCATTGCCTGGAGTTTAGTTGCACCCAAAGGATAATCATGGGTGAAATATCCCTTGGTGAAAAGATCAGCCACTTCTTCTGCCTCTTGCTCGGCAAGACTATTCCTCAATATACCTAACACCGTTTCTCTAACTTGTGAAATAGCCTTTTCGGCAATGTCCGCCAAAATTAGGGTGTTGTCATCTACATTTTCGATAGGCTTTCTCTCTATCACGCTAAGTATGGATGCGGCAGGGTAAGAACCTATCTGCGGATCAACGGGACCCAAAACAGCGTTTTCATCCATTACTATTTCGTCCGCAGCAAGAGCAAGCAAAGTGCCACCGGACATGGCGTAGTGAGGGACGAACACGGTAACTTTTGCCTTATGCCTAACCAGTGCCAGCGCTATCTGTTCCGCAGCTAAGACAAGGCCACCGGGAGTGTGGACTATAAGGTCAATTGGAACATCATCTGGAGTCATACGTATTGCCCTGAGAACTTGCTCGGAATCTTCGATGTCTATATACTTGCTCAGAGGAATCCCCAGAAGGCTCAGAGCTTCTTGCCTGTGAATAAGAGTAATCACCCGGGAACCTCGTTTTTTCTGCATTCGTCCCATCAGAGTCAATCTCATTGCTTCAAGCCGCCTTTGGGTGAAAAACGGCCCCAACAAGGTGCTCCCAATAAGTATGATCCAAAACAAACTAGAGATTAAGCCTGTCACATCCATGCAAGAAACCCTCCTCTCCTAGTGCCCAATGCCGAGTCCCAGAAACGGTCATCATGCTTCATTGTCCCTTGTGGCGGAGAAGCATGAAGACCGTCTCCGCGGAACCATGCAGCTTTTTAAGTGAACTCTACCCCTTGAGTTTCTCTTCTGTAATAGTGTAAGAAGGTGGCATAGACGGTGTCCAGAACATATTGGGGGGCACGGGATAAACTGAAAACCCGCCTTTGGCCGTCATCTCAAGGTTCTCGATAAGTTTGTCTCTTACGAGTTCATAAGGGGCAGCAAATACTAGTTCACAATTCTGGGTTCCACCGAAAATCCTGTCGCCTGCGCAAGGAAATCCAACTATTGGTTCTTTCTTAGCAAGAACGTATCCGGTGCACGAACACATCGCTGCTTCTGCTACAGTATCTGCTTTTACTTTTTCGCCGTTATCGTACACGCAACCATGAATCAACCTCATTGTTTGTGCCGGGTTTGAGTAAATAATCACAACATCGGGCTCAAATTTCGCATTTGCCAAAGGACTGACTAATACCGCATCATAGACCTTACCCGAATCACCCAATTTAAACGTGTTTTCCATAAATTTTTTGCCAGCTTCAATATCCTTACAATACGCTCCTACAGCCGCTTGCCCAGACTCTATGTCGCTAGGGGTCTTGATCAATCCGGTGCACGCCGCTCCCATTGCACATATCATCATATCTGGCACACCCGAATTGGTCCTACCCTGATACCGCGCCATGGATACCAATTGGCACAGATTCAGTTTGAAATTCAGCGGCTCCCTAGGCAAGTCTTTTCTGTCTTCGTAAAATTTCATGGCTACCGGCATAGTGTCCAGTCGCAAAATCTTTTCCAACTGCTCCGCAAGTTCCCTATTGTCCAATTCACTCACCTCCAATCAATTCGCAAGATACCTGCCTCTACCTAAGTCTATATCCACTTCACAAAACCGGTCAACTCGAACAGTTCGACCGGTTCGTATGAGATCCCCTGTCATTTGATCGCCTAGACGGCTCCTGGTGGTGAGCTCCTACGCTTACAATCTCTTGCAGGATTATGTCTAATACTGTCGAATATGAATCCCGAAGTTCAAAGAACGCAAAAGAACGGAGGTGAACGAAAATGTTTGTTGAAAACAGGATATTCGATTTTTGGACACTCCTTTTCATGACCGGATTGATGTGTGTGTACATGTATCTTGCGAAGAAAGGCATGAAGGTGACTGTACGTCCAATTCCTGGTTTTGATGCAATCGAAGAGGCCGTAGGTAGGGCAGCCGAAATGGGAAAACCGGTTCATTTCACTCCGGGGTTCGGCGGGTTGGTGGCCGCGACCTTTGCAGGACTGGAAGTCTTGGGATATGTTGCGAAGCTCTCTGCTCAATATGACGTCCGGCTGATAGTAACTGTCTCACAGCCGGAAACATACGCGGTTACGGAACAAGTCATGAGGCAAAGCTACCTCGAGGCTGGAAAACCTGAGGCATATAGGCCGGAGGATTGCCGCTTTATATCAAGCGACCAGTGGGCCTATGCAAGTGGCGTCATCGGCGTGCTCCTAAGAGAGCAAGTAGCATCAAACATAATGATCGGTCAGTTTGCGGCAGAAGCCCTTATTCTGGCTGAAGCCGGTAACACTGTCGGCGCAATTCAGATCGCCGGGACCACCAACGCATATCAAATCCCATTCTTTGTCGTAGCATGTGACTACGTTATCCTGGGTGACGAGATGTTCGCAGCAAGTGCGCATTTTGCCAAAAACGAACTCCACCTTGGAAGTCTTCGTGCGGAAGATATTATAAAAGCAGTCTCAATCGGATTGATGATAATCGGCGCAGTTTCTGTTACTCTCGGCTCTACGGGGATAAAAACGCTGATGGCAAAATGAGCACTCACAAGGAGGTGAGCGTCCATGTTAATGAGGAAAACGCTTCCGACGATAATTGCCTTTGTGTGCGGAATAACTGTAGCAATAGCATACTTCTTCAACATACCTTTCGTGCAGTCTACCGCACAAAATATTCTCAAGTGGCAATCGGTTATCGCGATTTTCGCCCTAGGTCTTGGGGCCATTAACATCATTAGAGTTCATGTTAACAACATAGGAAAAGACAAGGGCAAGAGCATATACAGCATAGCGCTCCTAGTGACATTTGCCATCACAATAATCACAGGGGTGTTTCTGGGACAAGACTCTAGCGCGTACAAGTTCATTTTCGACTATATAAACGTGCCTACTGGCAGCGCGATCTTTTCGTTGCTGGCGTTCTACATTGGAACAGCGGCCTATAGAGCTTTCCGAGCCAAGAACGCAGAAGCTGCCATCCTTCTCATAACAGGTTGTATTGTAATGTTAGGTAGGGTTCCTTTGGGCGCCAAGATTCTACCTTTTTCTGTTCCCGCTACCGACTGGATCATGTCAGTTTTGAACGTAGGTGGGCAGCGTGGAGTCATGATTGCAGGCGCCATAGGTTTTATAGCTGTGTCTTTGAGGATCATTATAGGGCTAGAACGCCGTTCCTACGGCGGAGAATAGGGGGGATAATAAGTGGACATATTTGAAAAGCTACAGAACCTAGATAAACGCGTGTTCTACCTTCTTATGGCCCTTGCTATCGCTATCCCTACTATTCACCCCATTGGATTGCCTATTGATGTAACTGAGCCGGTCCAAAGAGTCTATGACTTTGTAAGCAGTCTTCCCGATGGTTCTATAGTCGTCATAGGGTTTGACTACGAACCGGGAGACGAGATAGACCTTAACCCAATAGCTCAGGCTATCATGCATCAGTTGGCTTCAAAGAAAATCAAGGTAGTGGCTATAGCATCATTTCCCGCAGGTCCTACCTTTGCTGATGAATGCATGGCAATCCTGGAGGAATACGGGTATGAATACGGCGTTGACTACGTCAACTTAGGCTATTATGCCGGAGGTGAACCTACGCTGGCTGCTTTCGCCCAAAATCCGGCATCGGTCTTTCCGAAGGACTGGCGAGGCACCAGCATTGATTCCCTGCCTATAATGCAAGAAGTGAGCACAATGAAGGATTTCGCGATGGCTATGACGCTCAACGACGGGCCGACCGGCGGAACGGGAACCCATGAGTGGGTAAGGCAGGCAGTTATGGCTTACGGAACCCCACTGATCATGGGGGTTACCGGAGTCCTGGCTGCCAGCAATGAAACCTATGTCCAATCAGGGCAATGCAAAGGAATACTCGCGGGGCTAAGAGCAGCCGCTGAGTACGAAAAACTTACAGGCAAAAAGGGCACCGGAACCGTAGGTATGGACGCTCAGTCCATCGCCCACGTTCTGATAGTGGTTTTTGTACTTCTAGGCAATATTGGCATGTTCGTAAGCGGACGAAAAGAGCCCAAATCCAAGTCATATAATGCTGGAGGTGGGGTCAAATGAAGATCTCGACTGACATAGGAGTGTGGATAGGAGCGTTAGCTGCTATTGCTATCTATTCAGTTCTTATCAAAGATAACCCATTTTATACTATGATCGAGCACATCTTCGTAGGAGCGTCAGCAGGGATTGCAGTTGTTGTGGGTGTGAATACGTTCTTGAACTCGGCATGGAGTCCTATGATTGGTGGGAACTATCTACTCATAGTGCCTATTCTCCTAGGCCTACTTCTTTACTCCCGTTACTTTGAGAGCGTCGCATGGCTGAACCGCATCCCGCTGTCTTTCCTTATGGGAACAGGAGCAGGCGTTGCTATGAGAGGCGCCGTAGAAAGTCAGATCGTCGAGCAGATCTCCGCAACCATGGTAAACTTGACTTCTTTCGACGCGTGGGTGGTATTCCTTGGGACGGTCCTGTCTCTAAGCTATTTCTTCCTGACCTTTAAGAGAGGAAAAGTCACAGGAGTCACCTCACAACTCGGCCGTTACTTCATGATGGCTGCCTTTGGGGCAGCTTTTGGAAACACCGTTATGGGCCGTATATCGGCGGCAATAGGACGTTTCCAGTTCATATTCCTTAAGTGGTTAGGCCTCGGCTAGAACGAAGCCCCGACGCATTACGGGGACGGTTTGCACATATTTCCAATCAGAATGAGCGCAAAACCGTCCCCAAACATATTGACAACGCTCTACATGACATGCTAGCATCATCAAAATAACTGAATCCAACGCAATGATCGGGACTAGTAAGCGCAACACCGTCGGTATAGCGAGTCAGGGACAGTGTAAGCCTGACACCGCAAGGAGCGACCGAATGGGCCCGTGAGCAGCGGTGCCGAACGAAAAACGCCAGAGTATTCCGTCGCCATTATAAGGACGCGAAAACACGGGTAGCAGCAAGTAGGTTCCGCCGGAAACCCACCGATAAAAGGGCAAGGATATAAGGACTGCATTCAGAGATGATTGCGCGAAGTGTAGTCCCGTATCTGCAGACGAGAGGGATCCCTGAACTCCGCCTGGTGTCTTGGGTGTCTTTGCACCCTAAAGTCCATGACATCCGACGGACCCGTGAAGAGATCCAATCGAGGTGGCACCACGGCTATGACCCGTCCTCTGAGAAGAGGACGGGTTTTTTGATTATATCTAGCAATTTAGAAGCCGACCACCGATTTAGTTGCATTCGAACATGAGGGTAGAACGAAAGGAGAGAATCAAATGGAAAAGCAAGTCGGAAGTAAAAAGAGAGTCAAGTATGTTTTGGATGAAAAGGATATGTCTACATGTTGGTACAACATCTTGTCAGATCTACCATTTCAACTGGAGCCGCCTCTTAATCCAAATACTTTGGAACCAGCAGGTCCCGAGGATTTGGCAGCTATCTTCCCCATGGCGGTCATCGAACAAGAAGTCTCGACAAAGCCAACCATCGACATCCCAGGTGAGGTCCTAGACATCTATAGGCTGTGGAGGCCTACTCCTCTTTACCGGGCGACGCGACTCGAAAAGGCACTGGATACCCCTGCCAGGATTTACTTCAAATATGAAGGGACCAGTCCTGTAGGAAGTCACAAGCCTAATACAGCAGTAGCACAAGCTTATTACAACAAGCAAGAGGGTACACGCAGACTATGCACAGAAACAGGAGCAGGCCAATGGGGCTCAGCGTTAGCTATGGCGTGTTCGTTCTTTGACATGGAATGCATAGTATACATGGTGAAAAGGAGTTACGAACAAAAACCATATAGGCGTTCGCTGATGCAAGTATTTGGCGCCGATGTTATTCCAAGCCCAAGCGATAAGACAGAATCAGGAAGAAAGGCTTTGGCGGTCGATCCCAATTGCCCCGGTAGCCTCGGAATAGCAATAAGCGAAGCAGTAGAAGACACAGTCAGAAGTCCCGGAACAAAGTATTCGCTTGGAAGCGTTTTAAACCACGTTCTCTTGCATCAGACAGTAATAGGTCTAGAAGCAAAGGCCCAGATGGAAGCAGCCGAAGATGTTCCTGACATAATCATCGCTTGCGCTGGCGGCGGGAGTAATTTTGGTGGTCTCACCTTTCCGTTTCTGGAACCCGTGCTAAAAGGCATGAAGTCTTCAACTACTCACAAAAAAGAGGGTACTGATGACGCATGTTCGAATTCGTATTCGCCGCGTCCCTCATCTCCCAGAATAATCGCAGTCGAGCCCGAAGCCTGCCCAACACTCACAAGGGGAGTATACGCGTACGATTATGGAGACAGCGTAGGGATGGTTCCTGCGCTGAAAATGTACACCCTTGGCCATGATTTCGTTCCGCCAGGTATCCACGCAGGAGGTCTGCGCTACCACGGCATGTCTCCAATAATCAGCGCACTTTTGCAAAATGGACTGATAGAAGCAAGGGCGGTAGAACAGCTTGCGATTTTCGAAGCAGCTCAGTTATTTGCAATGTCCGAAGGCATCATCCCTGCTCCCGAATCAGCTCATGCAATACGTGTGGCAATAAACGAGGCTCTTAAATGCAAAGAAACAGGCGAGGAAAAGGCAATACTCTTTGGACTCAGCGGCCATGGGCACTTTGACATGAGCGCCTATGATGAATACCACAAAGGGAAACTAACGAATGTAAAGCACCCTCAGTCGGAGATAGATAAAGCGCTCGCCACGCTACCGAAGACTCAAAGAAACAACGAGTAAGATGTGATTGAACGTTCACCTGTTGTCATGCAGGCGAAAAGGCAACAATCTGCAAAGGAGGGTAAATAAAGTGATAGAGCCCGAATCTTATTGCAGTTCTGGAACATGCCGGTACTCATTTGCTTTGGTACACCACAAGGAACTGGTATCACATGAGAATGTGGATAACGATAGAGTTCTTGAACTCACACAAGAGATCGAGCGCGATGGCATGATCAAATACCCAGTAATCGTTGACGTAAACTCAATGATAATACTTGACGGGCATCACCGAGTTCGCGCACTCGTATCGTTAGGATGTCAGTTCATTCCCGCATACCTACTGGATTATTACGATGATGCGATAGTGGTAACCAGCTGGGGAACCTCTTTGACCGCAGATGAACGGGACGGTTCCAAGGCTCAAGCCATCTCACCGGTTACAAAGGATACTGTAATTGCGGCCGGACTAACGGGTAAATTGCTTCCCCCAAAAACGTCTAGGCACCTGTGGCCTTGGCCTTATGAACAGCGACCGGTCTCCGTCGCTGTTCTCAAGAACCTTTCTTCAAGCATAGTTTCTTGAAGCAAAAAACCATGGGGATGCATGCTGTACAGCTCAAATTGCATCCCCATGGAAAGAACCAACCTTACCTATTTATACGCGTTCGAAGCGGCCCGTGAAGAACCTTAGCACGGGGGGCTCGTAGACCCATTTGAGTCCTGTAATTTTGTCTCTTTCTTCATAGACTTTCTTTACTGATTCCGCCACATAATCTAGGTGAGCGCTGGTGTACACGCGTCTCGGGATGGTCAACCTAACTAGTTCGAGTTTTGGATAGTAGTCATTGCCATCTTTGTCTCTGCCTGCGGAGATGATACCTCTTTCCATGGTCCTTACTCCGGAATGCTCGTATATGGCGGCAGCTAACGCCTGAGCAGGGAATTTATCTTGAGGAATGTGGGGCAAGAACGCTTTTGCATCTAGAAATACTGCGTGACCTCCTACAGGCCTTACAATAGGAACGCCGGCTTCAATGAGCTGTTCGCCCAGATACCGAACTTGTTCCACTCTATGCCTTATATAGCTATAGTCCATCGCCTCACGAAGGCCAATGGCAAATGCTTCCATATCTCTGCCGGTCATCCCGCCATAAGAGGGCATCCCCTCATAGACGACTACCAAGCCGGTGGCCTGCAGATAGATCTCCTCTTCGTTCATTGCCAAAAAGCCGCCCATGTTGACTATTCCGTCTTTCTTCCCGCTCATGGTACAACCGTCAGCGTAGGAGAACATCTCTTTCACTATTTCTGCGATAGTCTTTTCTTCATAACCCGGCTCTCTAGTCTTTATGAAATAGGCATTTTCAACGCATCTCGTAGCATCGAATATAACTCTTATACCGTATTTCTTAGAAAGCTTATACACGTCTCTTAGATTCGCCATGCTAACAGGCTGACCGCCCGCCATGTTTACCGTCACACCTACAGTGATGTAAGGGATCTTCTCTGGGCCTACTTTCTTAATTAGGTTTTCATACTTCTGAAGATCCACATTGCCTTTGAACAAAATGTCGTCTCTCGCAGGGTCGTGAGCTTCATCTATAATCACGTCCACGAAAGTTCCGCCGGCGAGCTCTTGGTGGGCCCGGGTAGTAGTGAAATACATGTTACCCGGCACATACATACCCGGCTTTATCAAGATTTTGGATATTAGGTTCTCAGCGCCTCTACCCTGATGAGTAGGAACCACGTACTTGAACCCGAAAAGTTCCCTGACTGTCTCTTCAAGATGCAGCCAGTTCTCGCTACCCGCATAAGCCTCGTCACCAAGCATCAGACCAGCCCACTGATACTGACTCATAGCGTTAGTGCCGCTGTCGGTAAGAAGGTCAATATAGACGTCTCTGGACTTTAGGAGAAAGGTATTGTAGCCTGCCTCTTTTATCTTTTCTGCTCGTTCTTCTCTGGAAATCATCTTCAAAGGTTCTACCATCTTGATCTTGTAAGGTTCTGGTACATAATTGGGCATTTTGAATCCCCTCCAGGAGTAGATTTGACTCTACATCTATGTTAATGCAAAAAGCATGCCGTCGTTGAAAGAATAAGCGCTCTCTCAAGCAAATACTCCATATGCAGGTTACAGCCATGACTGCGAGAGACCAAATCGGTTAGTTAGTTTGACTGAAGGATTTGGAGTCACCCTTGTCGTAAACATCGTTTACAGCTGTAAATGTCATTAACAGATTGTCACCTGTTTGTAAAACATATTTACAAGGGACAGGCAAGGATCGATTTAGTCATTTCAAATACCTGGAGGGAGTCCTTTGGATAGAAGCCACAAGATAAAACGACTAAGATTCACAGGGGCTCAAAACCGAGTAGGGATGGTCTATGACATCCTCAAGACTGTTAGCAATCTTGGGATAAATGTACTCAACATTGAAGTCAATCCCCCTCATATATACTTCAAAGTTCAATGGCCCTCAGACCTTTCATGGGCGACTCTTACACGCCAACTGAAATCTCATGTAGTAGATATAGGCGAGATAATTGAAGTCGACATAATGGAATACGAGAAGAAAGAAACCACTCTCGATGTTATAGGCGACAACATCAGCGAAGGTATCATAGTCGTTGACCAGTCAGGGACTGTTACGTATTTCAGCAAAAAAGCAAGAGACATGCTAGGAATCCCTGAAAAAGGGCAGCCCAATCTAGAAGGGATCTTTAAGAGCAGGGACTTCGAACCAGCCTTGTCGCTAGATGAGGACAGAGATAACATTGAAGTAACAGTAACATGGCAAGGGAAAAGTACCCGGGTTCTAACCAGCGTACGGACTATCACAAATGAAGAAGGCATCCCCGCAGGAGCGCTCATAATATTTCGCGAACTAGACGACGTCCGTCAGCTCATTCAGTCGGTAAGCGGGCCTTCGCTAATAGACTTCGAAGATATAATAGGGGAAAGCCAGGTATTTACAAATGCTATAAATCTCGCCAAGACCGTGGCCCCCACTAATATGAGCGTGATGCTCAGGGGGGAAAGCGGTACGGGCAAAGAGCTTTTCGCCCGAGCGATCCATAAGAACTCATCTCGAAGGAAAGGTCCGTTTGTGACGGTAAACTGCGCCGCGATACCTGATTCCCTTCTTGAAAGCGAGTTTTTCGGTTATGAGCGAGGCGCATTCACAGGCGCTTCATCCGGTGGTAAACAAGGGCTACTTGAACTAGCAACCCATGGAACGCTTTTTCTGGATGAAGTTGGAGATCTCTCCCCCCCGCTCCAAGCCAAGATCTTAAGGGCGCTCCAGGAGCAACGCATTCGACGTGTAGGCGGACGCCAAGAGATAAAAATCGATATCCGAATAGTATCGGCAACCAACAAAGAACTTGAGCAGATGATGAACGACGGTACTTTCCGAGAAGATCTGTTCTACAGACTAAATGTCATCCCTATCTGGATCCCTCCTCTTAGGAGCAGGAAAGAAGATATTCCTTTACTGGCAGAACATTTCGTAAATACCATGGCAAGAGAACTTGGCAAACCAGACTTAAGGTTGAGTCAAAACGCCATAGCCAGACTTTTGGACCATGGCTGGCCCGGAAACGTCCGCGAGCTTCAAAACGTGATTCAAAGGGCAGCAATACTCGCCTCAGAAGAAATTGATGCGACGCATCTAGTCATAGAAAGTGTTCCCTCGGCATCAGCGTTCCGAGAGCCAGACGCCCTCTTAGACCTATCTCGGAGTCTAACAGATGAACCCGAACAAAAAAGGAGCGAATCTCTCTTTTATCTGCCAGATAAACTGCCTGTGGACCTACCGGAGCTATTAGAAAAGATTGAAGCCCATTACATTGCACAAGCTTCCAAGGTTTACTATTCTTCCAGACAGATTGGGAGCGCTTTGGGCATATCCCACACTACGGCGATAAACAAGATGCGCAAGTTTGATACGCGTAAAGGCAGCAGAAAAGACTAAGAAAAAACTCCGGGAATAGGTTGTCTAGTTACGGGTGAGATTCGAGATCCCATATTTCTTGATCTTGTATTGCAGAGACTGCCGAGAGATACCCAGTAGTCTTGCAGCGGCCGCTACGTTGCCCCCGGTGCTCATGAGGGATGACTTAATCATGCTCAGTTCAGTGTTATCGACTAGCACTCTGAGTCCATAGTCAGTTTCTGACTTCATCACTCCTGCTCTCGCAATTGCCCGTTTGAAATGATCAGGGAGATCTGACACCGAAACAGGGCTCTTGCCTGTATCTACGATAGCCATCATCGTGTTCTTAAGTTCCCGTACGTTTCCGGGCCATGTGTAATTGAGGAAAAGGTTAAGAGTCTCATTTTCAAATGAAGGGACAATCTGTCCCGTTGCCATGGCATAGCGATTCGCAAATATGTTTGCCAAAAGTACAATATCCTCCCCCCTATCTCTTAGCGGCGGGATTTGAATGACATTGACTGCCACTCGGAAATAAAGGTCCTCGCGGAGATGGTTTGACTCCATGGCATCTAGAGGATCATCGCCCAAGGACGCGATCACCCTAACGTCAACCGGAGTAAGAGAGGTGCTACCTACCCGCCGGATTACCTTCTCTTCCAGGACTCTGAGCAACTTCGCTTGAAGGGCAAGACTCATCGAATCCAATTCGTCCAAGAAAAGTGTGCCTTTTTGGGCTTCTTCAAACAGTCCGGGTTTGTCCAATGCTCCTGTAAACGCCCCGCGCACCGTTCCGAAAAGGGTGCTCTCTAGAAGGGGTTCAGGCAAGGCAGCACAGTTTACAGCTACAAAACGACAAGGACTCCTGTTGCTGGCGTTGTGGATGCTTTGCGCAAACACTTCCTTACCTACGCCGGTCTCCCCATAGATAAGTACTGGGTTATCGCCCCTTGAAGACGCAATTGCCAGTTCCTTCGCAGCAACTATTGCTTCGCTTGCACCAAGCACGTGCTCAAACGAATATATGGTCCCGTTATTCCTAGCAGCTTCCTCTAGTGGAAAAGCCTCACTCATACCGGACACTTGGCGGACTGCTTTTGCTAGCTGTTCCACTCTAGAGATTTCCTTTGCAATTTCAACCGCTCCTTGACACCTACCTTCAATCACTATTGGGATGGTGCTGTTTATGGTTGTCACGCTTTCGCCGTCTAGCGTGTAATAGGTTTGCACATAGTCGTAGATGGGTTTTTGTGATTTTAGCACCTGTAGGAGGGTGCTGGTCTCTTCCGTCAAGTTAGGAAACACTTCTTGGATAGTCCGTCCTACGACAAACGAAGGGTCCAATCCCTCCAAATTAGCCATAGCAGTATTGTAAAAAACAGTTCTTCCTCTGCTATCAACAATGTGTACACCTTCGTCCATAACTTGAAGAGACACCTTGCAGAGGTCCGAAACCTTCGAGTCCGTACTCAAGTCATCTGATGATACAGATGAATACTCCCGCTTCTTCATAGAGACAACCGCTCCCTCCAAAAAAAGTGCAGATTATCTTGCGCTCAAAGCAAAATATTCGGCATTACCCATTCAATTACCTCTTAGCGTTCTCACGACATCCCAGTCAGACTCCATTTTACTCAATTGGCACGGATATTGCATAACATATCCTGGGGAGAAGAATTTGAAGGATACTATCGCAGCGCGGGGAAAGTACTTAGCATAGGTAGGCACGATTCCTCCCTTATCAGAATTATTTGAAAGAGGCGATGCATTCGTGGGTAAAAACGTAAAGACCCTCATCTGGGGGTTTGGCGCGATGGGAAGTGGCATGGCATCCATACTGCTTGAAAAGGGCGGCTATGAATTAGTATCTGTTATAGATACGCACCCGCAAAAAGTAGGGAAAGATGTCGGTGAACTCTTAGGTAGAGCGCCTTTAGGTGTGAAGGTAACCAAGGATCACCTAAAGGCATTTGGGAGTCATCCAGATGTTGCCCTAATCGCTACTTCATCTTTTGTTGAAGAAGTATCCCCCCAAATAGAATTCGCACTGGAAAATGATGCAAACGTAATCACCATCGCAGAAGAAATGTCATATCCATGGATAGACTCCAAAGAAATCGCCGAGAGGCTAGATGCTTTGGCCTTGAACCGAGGAAAAACGGTCTTGGGCACTGGTATAAACCCTGGTTTCGTGCTCGATACCCTAGTCGTATCGTTATCTGGAGTGTGCAAAGAGGTAAGACACATCCATGCAAAGCGCGTAAATGATCTGGCTCCATTTGGGCCGACGGTCATGCGTACCCAAGGCGTAGGCACAACTCCCGAGGAATTTGAAGAAGGCATACATTCGGGCAATATCGTGGGGCATATCGGCTTCAGGCAATCGATCATGCTCATCGCAAAGGCGCTGGGGTGGACTATTGAAGACATAGTCGAAGAAAGGCAACCCATAATCACCAACGTACGGCGCAAAACCAACTACGTAGATGTCACACCAGGCAACGTGGCAGGTTGCAGGCATACAGCAAGAGCATACTCTTGCGGACGCGAAGTCATATTTCTTGAACATCCCCAGCAGGTATGCCCAGAAGCTGAAGGAGTCAGGACAGGCGATTATGTCGTAATCGACGGAGATCCACCTGTCAACTTGAGAATTGAGCCTGAGATTCCTGGGGGAACAGGCACAATGGCTATGGCTGTTAACATGATCCCGCTGGTGGTAAATGCTCCTCCGGGGCTGCTTACTATGATCGATTTACCGGTTCCAAGATCTATCTCAAATGGTTTTTAACTCAATAGATTATGAATCCATTTAACGAGGTGTTAGAGATGAGTGAGAAATGCAAAAAAGATGACTGGGTTGAAATTCACTATGTAGTCCTTGAGGCCCGTGAACGTACAGGGGACATCCCTGAGGACACCCGGAAAGTACCGCTTGAATGTTGGATAAAGGGTTGGGCAGAAAAAGAAGGGACCGTGGGAGAAGAAGTGACGATAAGGACTCCTGCCAATCGATACGTCAAAGGAACTCTCACTAGGATCAATCCAGAGTATACTCACACGTTCGGCCCATGTGCCTCGGAGCTCTCCGCAATTGGGCAAGAACTTAGGGCTACCTTGAAGGAGGGGAAATGACTTGGCAAAAGACACATCCTACGACGCGGTAATGGACCGCAGGGCTGAAATAATGTCAAGAGCCCTAGGGCTCAACTACGATGAATTCATAATATCTGACATAGCCTTTGATTATGAGGGAATGATGGCAAAAGCAGGCTATTCTCTAGAAGAGGTAAGGCAGATCCAATCCGAATCAGGTGTTGGAAACACACCTTTGCTGGAGCTAAGGAACATAACAGATCTCGTTAGAAAAACCTCAAAAAGGGGGTTTGGCGCCAGGATACTCATAAAGGATGAGGCTGCTAACCCGTCTGGGAGTTTCAAAGACAGAAGGGCCAGCGTATCAATTCACCACGCAAAGAAACTTGGCTATCCCGGAGTTCTGGCTGCCACAAGCGGCAATTATGGAGCAGCGGTCGCATCTCAAGCGGCAATGAAAAACCTAGGTTGCATAATAGTTCAAGAAGTCTTTGATTCTCGTCATGTAGGTCAGCCAGAGATTATAGAAAAATCTAGGAAATGCGAAGCATACGGTGCAGAAGTTGTTCAACTTACTGTTGGTCCTGAGCTATTCTATGTGTCTTTGATACTTCTGGAGGAAACCGGATATTTCAATGCATCCTTGTATAGCCCCTTCGGAATCTCAGGCGTAGAAACGCTAGGATATGAACTCGTAGAGCAGATTAGGGCGAGATACGATAAAGACCCGGCGTATATTGTGGTGACGCACGCAGGCGGTGGAAATGTCACCGGCACTGCAAGAGGTGCTTTGAAAGCGGGGGCAAAAAACAGCACTATCATAGGTGCGAGCGTAGACCTCTCAGGTCTTCATATGGCATCTGACAATGACTTTAACAAGAAATCTTTCACCACAGGGCATACAGGATTTGGGGTACCTTTTGCCACCTGGCCTGATAGGACTGACGTGCCGAAGAACGCAGCAAGGCCCCTTAGATACCTAGACAGGTACGTTACGGTAACTCAGGGAGAGGTATTTTATGTGACAGAGGCTCTTGCCCAAGTTGAAGGCATGGAAAGAGGCCCTGCCGGAAATACTTCCTTAGCTGCTGCCATCGCCTTGGCAAGAGAGCTTCCCGAAGACGAGATCGTGGTAGTCCAAGAAACAGAGTACACAGGGGCGGGAAAACACCCTTGGGCTCAATTGGATTTTGCCAAGCAGAACGGGATCGCGGTGAAACGCGGTGCCCCTAAAGAGAACAAGCCAGGGAAAACCATAGTGATTCCTCAGGATTTCTCCCAGATCACCGCCACGGAGATGGATCTCAATAGGATGCGAAGGTCTTATATTAGAAACGCTTTGGAAAGAAACAAAGTGAAGAACGTTACCGAGGAGGATATACGATTTCTGGCAGAAGATACCAAAACAGACGCTGATTTTGTGACATCAGTTATAAGAGACTTGGGAGTGAGATTGTGATGCAAAGGCAAAGTGATTTTGATAAGCGTAGGGAACATTTGTCCAAATTGACAGACGATGAGTTAAAGGAGAGATTCTGGGAATTAGCCCGCGAGATCGTAGAACCCCTATATGATCTAGCCTACACCCATACCTCACCTTCCATAGAAAGATCCGTCCTTCTTCGGATGGGATTTTCCAGTTTGGAAGCTCAGGCAATAGTATCTAGCGCAGAAAAGAGGAAACTCCTTGGAAAAGGAGTTGGCAGTTTAGTGCTACAATATGCTAACCTCAGAAATACAGATTACATCTCAGCAGGTAAAGAACTAGCCGATAACAAGGGCTGGGATGAACTTCAACAGACGCTGGGAGGTAATGATTGACCATGCAAGCGAACAACACACCTAACCAAAAGGATCCCGGTCTGAATCCGAACGAAAAACTGGATGTAAGAGAAATCCTCAGAGACTTAGGCAATTATAGACCCAGACGTTCAGGATGGACCTGGCGAAAAGCTGAACCAGGCCAAAAACTCGGGCCTTTTCAATACAAGCAGACTTCGGCTCCACTAAGTCGTTGTGTGCCTCTACCCGCAGCCAAGTATTTTGGCGGAGTAGACCCGCAACCGGACTGCGTGATAACTACGGAGATAGCTTCGGGTCGTTTCGAAGACGACCTGCGTCGCATGCGCATGGCAGCCTGGCATGGTGCAGATCATATAATGGTGATTCGCACTACAGGGCAAAGCCACATAGATGGTCTTTTAGAGGGTACCCCAGAGGGAGTAGGTGGGATCCCCGTAACCAGAAAACAGGTAAGAGCTAGCCGCAAGGCACTAGACCTGATTGAAGATGAAGTAGGCAGACCAATCAACTTCCATTCGTATATATCCGGCGTAGCAGGCCCAGAGATCGCGGTTATGTTTGCCGAAGAGGGAGTAAATGGCGCTCACCAAGATCCGCAATACAACATCCTTTACAGAAACATCAATATGCTGAGATCTTTTGTAGATGCCGCCGTAGCGAAAAAGATTATGGCTTCGTGTGACATGCTTCAGATTGACGGAGCCCACAACGCAAATGCAACAGCAAGAGAGGCATGGAAAGTCATGCCCGAACTCTTGGTCCAGCATGCTATAAACTGCGTTTTCTCCGAGATGGTGGGCATGAAAAAAGACAACATAGCTCTTTCATCGGTTCCGCCAACAGCGCCCCCGGCACCTGCTTTATCGTACGACCTCCCCTACGCTGTATGCCTGAGGTGGCTCTTTTCTGACTACAAGATAAGGGCACAACAGAACACAAGATATATTGAATCGGATTCCAGAGAAGCTACCGTAACTCACGTTCTGAACCTACTTGTATCACGCCTTACTTCTGCAGACGTCCAAAGCACCATTACACCGGATGAGGGAAGAAACGTACCATGGCATTACAATAACGTAGCAGCGGTAGAAACAGCTAAGCAAGCCCTTGTGGGAATGGACGGTCTCAAGGACATGTTGGAGTTTCGAAAGGATGGCCCCCTTTTCAAACAGGTCAGAGAGATCGCAGAAAGAGCGGTCCTCTTCTTAGAAGAGATAAAGGAAAAGGGTTACTTCAATGCAGTGCACGAAGGCTTTTTCGTAGACTCAGGTCTTTATCCCGAAAGAAACGGCGATGGAATTTCAAGAGACCCCAACGGTGGAATTGCGGCGGGTAGCATAGTCAAAAGAGACAAGGATTACATGGCGCCTGTGTGCGAGCACTTCGGTTACAATAACTTGCCGAAAGGTATCTCCAAACCCTGTGATCTCGTATCAGGTTGCACGTTCTGCAATAGGGACAAGATCGTTTATATAGACGAACTAGATCCTGAGGATAACGTCGAAGTGAGACTCAGGAAAGCAGATCAAGATCTGCCCGAAAACATGATAAAACCCGAGGTCCAGTGGAAAGGTGATGGCTATATAACTCTTACCGTGTTTCTTCCTGAAAGAGAGGAAATCGCGGAATATGCATCGTTGGAGATAGCCAAGAAACTAGGACTTCTTGAACCTGAGGTTATCCACAAAAGGATCATACACCCGTCAGAAGGCACCCTCATCGAACTCAAGGGAATAGTCCCTTTCGCAATTGATAAAAGTGCCTTGGAGATACCGGAAAAGCCCATGCTTCTTTCTGAAGATGAGATAAGAAGGTACATCTCAGAAAACCCTATGAAGGTGGTATGCGGCACAGTAGGCGAAGACGAGCACTCAGTAGGGATGCGAGAAATCATAGATATAAAACACGGCGGAATCGAAGGATTTGGCATAAAAGCTGTTTACCTAGGCACATCCGTTCCAGTCGGAAAAATGGTCGATGCTGCTATTGAAGAAGACGCCGATGCCATCCTTATATCCACCATAATTAGTCATGCCGATGTACATCGGAAAAACATGGAGCGATTGGCTCAAATCTGCGAAGAAAAGGGCGTAAGGAACAAGTTTATCCTCGTTGCAGGAGGTACTCAGGTCACAAACGATCTCGCCCTAGAAGCAGGTCTGGATGCAGGATTTGGGCGCGGAACTAAGGGCATCCACGTAGCTTCATTCTTAGTAGAAAAGAAAAGGGAGTTGGGGTCAAACACCCATAGTGAAGGGGCCACCTCAAATGAAAATTGATGTTCTGGTAGCCGAGATAGGCAGCACCACAACTGTTGTGAATGCTTTTGACCTTGCCCAGGGAGGGACACGCTTCCTTGGGCAAGGGTTGTCCGCTACTATGATGGATCCTACAGACATCACCGTAGCCCTACACGCAGCTATAGACGATCTCTCATCGAACTTGGGCATTGACAGCATAAAGTGGGGTTCTATGATGGCGACGTCTAGTGCAGCCGGAGGACTCTCCATGACAGTGCACGGACTAGTCTACGATATGACTGTGAAGGCAGCAAAAGAAGCCGCCCTCGGAGCAGGTGCGGTGCTAAAGATGGTAACCGCCGGCGAAATGACCCCTGACGACATTGAAGAACTGAAACAGATCCGGCCAAAAATCATAATGCTTGCAGGCGGAGTAGATTATGGAGAAAAGCAAACTGCAATCAGAAATGCTCAGATGATAGCCGAATCCGGGCTGAAAACACCTGTTATATACGCGGGAAATATTGCAGCTCGGCGCGAGGTAGAAAAAACCCTAACCAAAGCAGGAATAAAGACCTATATCGTCGACAACGTATACCCGAGAGTCGATGAGTTGTCAGTAGAGCCTGCAAGAAAGGTGATTCAACAAGTATTCGAAGAGCACATAGTCACGGCGCCCGGTATGGACCGAATCCGAACCATGGTAGACGGACCTATCATGCCTACACCCGGAGCTGTGATGGAGGCTGCTCAGCTTTTGTGGAACACTTTCGGAGACCTCTGCGTAATTGACGTAGGCGGTGCGACCACTGACGTACACTCGGTGGCGAAAGGAAGCCCTGAGATACAAGCGATACTTGAAAGCCCGGAACCCTTCGCCAAAAGAACTGTCGAAGGTGACCTTGGAATTCATGTCAACGCAAAACATCTGGTTAGCCTGGTCAAAGATAGGATCGATGCTGATCTAGGGTTTGCCTCAGAAGAGGTGTTGAATCATCTTGAAGTCATACCGAAAGAAGACAGACAAGTAAGGCTTGTGTCATATTTGAGAGATCTCGCATGCAAAGTCGCTTTCAGACGCCATGTAGGATCTATCAAGTATCTCTATGGGCCGCAAGGCAGAATAATGGTCGCGTCTGGAAAGGACCTTTCGAGTGTAAGGACAATAATCGGAACAGGAGGACCTTTAACGCGGTTGCCAGGCGGCAAAGAATCGCTGTCAAGACTGATAGGACAAGGGACCGGTCGGGAGCTTTATCCAAAAGCTGCGAAGGTCGTTCTGGATAGAGACTACATCATGGCATCTTGTGGCATATTGAGCAAACGCTATCCGTATGAGGCCACTAATTTGCTGCTTAGCAGTTTTGGTTAAGCTCAATATATGTGCTAGCCTTCCTTGCTCAATTGCGGTTGTGGTCAGTGAGGCCGAGGGAACATAAAGAGTTTACTAGCAATGGTGCAGCCTTACCATTGCTAGTAAACAAACTGCTAAGACGCTCTTATCTACAGAGTCACATGATCCACCGAGTAATCATTTGAACCAAGAATCAAGTTCAGACTCCTAGAAAAGGCATCTGGGTCCCCCGAACAAAAGAATCTGTACACTGGTTTTATGTCAGGCACTGCCAATATCCCGTTCTCTTTGAGTATTTCTTTCATGACCATTACAGTCTGAATGGCTGGGTCTATCAAGACCGCTCCAGGCAGCTCCTTTTTGATTTCCTCGGCAAGCAACGGAAAATGGGTGCATCCTAAGATAAGAACATCAACTTGGGATTCGTGGAACAACCCCATGTATCTCTTAACTGCATCTTCTATGGCGCTCTGATCCTGCATGCCCGCTTCCACAAGAGTCACAAAGTCTGGACAAGCTTCCTTTATCAACGGCAGTGCATACCCTAAACTGGCAAGTTCTTTATCGTAAACGCCGCTCGTTACCGTTCCTTGAGTAGCTATAAGACCTATTCTTCCGCAGACACCTGCCTGGGCATAAGCGCTTTCAGCTCCTGGTTTGATGACACCTATTACTGGTCCGGGGAAACTCTTTTGAACTGCCTCAAGACCAGCAGCAGTAGCCGTATTACATGCGATTATGATCGCCTTCGCCCCTTTTGTTCTCAGAAACTCCGCTATTTGGACTGAAAACTCGCGTACCTGAGACTGCGGTCTAGGGCCGTAAGGCACCCTCCCTGTATCCCCAAAATACAAGACACTTTCATTTGGCAGAAGTCTTTTGATTTGCCGTACAACAGTTAATCCACCTGCTCCTGAATCAAAAACACCTATAGGGGCATTGGAGGTGTCATTCTTTCTGCCTGATGGATTACCAATACCTTCATCGCCTATGGTCTTACTGTCATCGAGTGTTTCTCCATATGAAGCATCCATAGTCGCTACACACTCGCAAGACCCAGCTGGTTTATCCTCATAAGTCCAACCAAAAGTGCTATCTAGTTTATAGTCTTGTTCAATCACCTAATCAACAGCTCCTTGTGATAACAATAACTGCATCTCACTAGCTCTATGTTCTAATTGTACAATGGTAAGCCAAGAGTAACTATAACCTATTCTGCATCGAGGTAACACTTTGGGGTACAGGAAATGGACATGATGGATGACGGCTTACTTTTGTTTTTTCTTTGCTTCCTTTTCGTCTACTCTCTTAAGGAACGCTTTATATCGCTTTTTGCCTGCAATATAGGCTAGTATATACAGTGGAATGCCTATCGGAGGGCATAAAACAGCTATGAGGCCGGCAGCTCCCATAGTCATCATAAAGGCTTGCTGCAACAGTCCCGCTTCAAAGCCGTAGCAAGACACGACGACTATAAAATGGAGAATTAGGAGCAATACAACGGTAAACAACCATCTCACCCTTTCTTTTTGTCACCGTCAGAAAAAAGCATCAGAAGTCCCATTCCTATGATCGCCATAATTCCACAGATTGGACCGCCTACAGCAAACGCGGCTATGATAAGGATTATGCCCAGCAAACTTCTCAATGCCGAGACGAGCAACAGACCTATTATTATTAGGGGGATAAGTATGAGGTATACTAGGCACATTTCTAAACACCTCCTGTGAATTAGCATACCATTAGCAGTTCTCTTGCAGTATTACGAATATTCCGTCTGAAAGTAGCATAGTTCAAGGGCAAACATCTTCCCTACTTGAGTATTCACGTATGAAGACAGACTAGGGGCTTTATAGTTG
>JAGPNG010000006.1:11070-86644 GCA_018052475.1 Candidatus Fermentithermobacillaceae bacterium | reverse complement strand
AGCCGCTGTTGATGATGGAATAAATCCGTTCCTCATTGTATTGGGCGATCTTTTCTTCCGTCCAGCCAACCCGTCTTTCCAAGGGCTTGATAGAATCCATGGGTGAGATAACCTGATCAAACTGCCCGTAAACGTCCTCATTTCCAGTTATCCTACGAATGGTATCATAATCTTCTGGCAGGATAACATGGAATTTCTCGTTAAACTTGTCCTGCATTTCCAGACTCCATTGAGTTACCAGACCGGTAGGGCAGACAATCAGGATCCTCTTAATAAGCCCCCTGGTCTTTAACTCTTTAATAATGAGTCCTGCTTCAATCGTTTTTCCGAGACCCACTTCATCCGCCAATATGTATCTCACATTATTGTTTGATAATGCCCGGTTAAGAACATGAAGCTGGTGCGGCAAAGGAATGATGCCGCTTGATAGTTTTGACAGGATGCCTTCGGAGGTTTCGTTCTTGATTTTTGAAAGCATGGCAACATACCGAAGATAGCTCTCATTAAAATTTTCTTCGGGTACTTCGGCGCAAATGTCATCAGCGGATAACTTATAAACTGTCCCGGTAGAAGCATTAAACACCTTGTAAGACACAAAGCCCCATACTTCGCTGATCTCCAATACCTGCACACGCTCATTTTTGGTTTTATCAAAAACGTAATCTCCTACGCTACACATGGTTTCACCTTCATGGCTTTCATGATCTCCATTCTATATCTCCAACAGTCTGGCTTGATGTCCAGTATTTGCCGTTCAGAATTGTATTTTTATTATTTAAAACCATTCGACAAGTTCCGTACTG
This sequence comes from Candidatus Fermentithermobacillaceae bacterium, assembly GCA_018052475.1. Taxonomy (GTDB): domain Bacteria; phylum Bacillota; class Sulfobacillia; order Fermentithermobacillales; family Fermentithermobacillaceae; genus UBA3907. Next base: position 85,841 of record JAGPNG010000006.1, on the reverse strand, counting down.
TATTGGGTTACTTTTTTGCACAACTGCATTTGGGTTTGTAATGTAAGTATAATAGAGAATATAATTATCGCATTCTTTTACAATAATGCCTGAAACCGTATAACTTGAGTTAATATCCGTCTTTGTTTCTACACAAACAGAAAACAATGTTTGCTTTACGGTAATTTCAATGTGCTTTTCTTCCTGAACCCTTTTATATGTATACCTAATGACCCCATTATAGTGTTTTTTCAAAACGGGAGGACGATTCCATGGTATGTATCTCCATAACCATTGTTCATATAAAATAAACAAAATAGTAACTCCCGAGATTGAATACCCAATATACGATAAACAGTCCTCATATGTTAGAGGCTTATCAATTATCCAACACAGTACAAATATTATTATTGCAACTACGATAATTGGTTTGATAAGGTTTTTTACTTGTTCTTGCATATATTATCCCTACTTATATGTATAGAAAGCATCAAGTTCATCAATAAAAGTGCATAAATTATTATAAGACGTTATGTCTGAACATAATGGCTTGATACCGTTTGCTTCCTTGTATGACATATAGCTTCCTTTACTTCCTTTAAGATGAGAAATAAGCATGTGAAAAGCAAACACTTTTCGATACTTACCGCAGTACTCCAAGTACCATTCGTCTGCTACATTCCAAAGAAGTGACTCCAGCATGAACGAGCTAACATTGTTTGCAGCTTTTATTCGATAATCCTCCATTAAGTAACGCATTTTCTTCATGATGCGAACCATCTTTTTATAATAGCTATTCGTAGCAATATTTTTTTGCCGGCCATTATATATGTGTTGCTCAGGATAATTGATAATCAATCCTCCATCATCGGGGTAAATAACTATCCCTCCAATGTAATTGTTTTCGTCGAAGCTATAATCATTACGATAATCTCTATACCGGCGGCAAGGGACAGTATCGGCATCTTTACGATATGTATTGCCATATACTTTAATGGATTTGTTTTTGCGCTCAACTGAGTTAGCTCCAAATTTCTCTGTTAATGCCTCTTGTACTTCATCCTTGAACGATATTGGAGGAGTAGGAGCAGTCTCAAAACCATAATGTTCTTTGGTTACACCAATCCGATATTCAGATTTAAACACATCTTCTTGAACAACTGCAATGTCAACATCACTCTCTGTGCGAACGCAGGTGTTATTAGCATATGACCCTTGAATGAATAGTTTGATTTTTCTTGAACCATATATACTTCGCATTTCAATTGAATACGCCAATGTATCAGAGTATAAAGATGCTATATCTTTATTGTCATCTGTAAAACCGAGTGGTTTCAAAGCATCTCTAACCATTCTGATAGCATTTTTACATAGAGCATCTTCAGTTGTGCTAAGTGGCTGAGAATAGTTTTCCAACATGGTTTCGGTAAACTCCATCTTATTCCCCCTCCTTTATAATCGTCCCAAACTAATGTCATAATACATAAGCAGCTTGTCATCTTCCTGGATAACACTTTCCGGCAATCGCTCTGCTGTTTCGACAATCAGCTTATAATTCTTATCGGCCCAGAGCTTTGCAAAGCCCACCCTGATTGCTTCCGTACGAAAGAGTTTGAGCTTTCCTTTTGTAGCCAGGTAGCCCTCAAATTCTTTGAGCAATTTCTTTTCGCGAAGCTTGGCCACATCGGCAGCTTTTGTAATGTCCGGGATATACCACCTGCCCTTATCGTCCTGCAGAAAGTTCTCTTCAAGCAAAACTGCCAGCTCAGGCCTTTCCTCAAACTTGTCCCAGGCTTTTATTTCCTGCATAAACTTCGGCTGGAGTTCGGCGTATGTTTGCGGTGTCTCAAGCTGTTGGTAAAGCCAGGCAATTGCAGACTTCTCATTGGTGACAAAAAGCTCAAACTGAACCGGCTCCACATCGTTAACAATACGGGCCGTATCATATTCGTTGACCTGATCTGCCAGAAAGTACATCCCGTCACGTTTCAAAAACCTTTCATCTAAACCTTTATAAAAGTCTGTTGCGTCCAAGGGGACAGCTATTCCGTTCATAATATGATACGCTACCATACGGTCATAAAGCAGGAATGCTTGGCGTTCTGCTATTAGTTCAATTTTTCCGTTCTTAACAACAACTACGGGTAAATTTTCAAGATGCTGCCGCACAAAGCTCCAAGCAGTTTCTTCGCTTCCAGCGTGAGAAATAAACTCTCTCTTAAAACTTTCCTTTGGTTTATATGCTGAAATTACAAGGTCTTGCTTAACGGCCGACGTGGTCGTAACCTGCTTGAAGCTGCCTTGCTGCTTATCCAGCGTGCGAACGTCGGCGATAATGAAGCCGGAGCGCTGCAGCGATTCCTGAATGGCATTCCAGACAGAGTTTTGTGAATTATGGAATTCCACTGTCATCCAACGGCCTGGCTTTAGGACGCGATAATACTCACTGAAGCACTGAGTCATAAGAGACTGATATTCCAACAATCCTTTCCCTTGAACAGAATTAATAATCGCTTCAGTTTTCTGATTAGTAAAAACCTTCAACCAGGCTTCCCAAATAAAGTTCAGTTCAGAATAGTTTAAATTACTACCGAATGGGGGGTCAGTAAATATATAGTCGATTAAATTGTTGCTATTTAACATTCTTGATATTGTACTATTGGTTGATATTATTGAATGTTCTCCGATAGTATTCTTAAATGCCTTGACTATACGCTTAAAATACTTATTCCTTAGTTGGTCTATAATATTATTTTCTCGTATCATTGATGGCACAAATAAAGTTCCGCTCGTGATATTCGATGGAAAAGATACATTAAATCTCATTGCATTCAGTTTACAATGCCTTTGTTGAACATTGTTAAACCCAAATAATAGCATATCACTAATACATTTATCTTCTACCTCTACTATTTTGTTTCTAAACCATGCGTTGACATACAAATTCCTTCTCGTATAAAACTGATGCACATGGGTTATCCCATGCGAGCGTTTGGGTTGCTCTGTATTATATCCATTGGGCAATTCATCCGTCGGATACCAGTATGGTATTTCCATGTTGTTGATTTTTTCAATCAGCGCCAGATCATATTCGTCCGGCGTTTTTTCAAACCGCTTATTTCCCACCGAGTAATTGATTAAAACCGGTACCTGCTTGGCCATGGTGACAAATTCATTCAGCCGTGTATCAAAATGTGTTTCCTGGGCTCGTGCGCAGCTGCGTTTGGTCAGCTCGCTGCGGCAATGAGGGCAAAAAAAGGTGTCATTGACCTTGCCATTTTTCTTGTCAACAGCCGCGTCCCAAAACACAATTTCATTGGAACAGGTGGGGCAGATGAACACGTCGCTCCAAACCGTGTAGTTGATGCGCCCACTGACAGGTTCGCCGTCAATACCCGTTTGAAGTTTTCCGTTGATGACATGTCGGGTCTCATACATCCAGCCGCACTCCTTTTCGCATTCTTCCAGAATGCGAGTGGCTTCCCGCTGAAATTCCGCCACATCCACCGGCGTGTTATAGTTATAGGCTATAAAGGTTGCCGCAGGTGAAAGATCATTAAGGATAGCTTTTCTTGCTCCCCATTTTATTCCAGGCATTTCTTTTTCCAATTGATACTTAAAGTCAGGATCTGGGTTTTCACACATTTGCGCAGCAACACCTGTCATTCCAGTACCACAAAAGCCGTCAAACACAATATCTCCCGGCTCCGTATAATGGAGGATGTAGCGCATAATGGCTTTATAAGGCACTTTCGTATGATAACTATGGGCATTATATATTGGATCATTCTTGCCTTCACTCACATCTGCAGCAAAAGGCTCCCTATGGTAATCGTCAGTCGCTTCGTCATAGGGTTTGCCATGTTCCTTTATAAAATCTTCAATAAATGGATTAGGGCATGCCGTATAGTAGGGAGGATTGGATAGAGCAATAATGTCCTCGTCCTTGCCTATAGGAAAACCCTCTATACGCCGTACTTTGTCAATATCTTCTTTAGTCAGCTTCATACCGGTCTCTCCTTATCTTTTTACAATAATACGCAGCTTCTCTTTATCCTTGCCTTTGGTATAACTATCCAGCAGATCTTTCAGTTTGCGATGGAAGGTTTCAATATCGCACGGCCCAAGTGCGCCGAGCTTGTCAATGATGTCGTCGGCCGCAATGGCGACAGGTTCAAAACCTTGCAACAGATCCTCAATAGCAGTAATAAAGAACTGGTCAATCTTTTCGGGCAAAGTCTTAGTTTCAATAAATGCATCAATTGCCTTGCGCTGTTCCGGGCTTAGATATTGCTTCTGCTCTTCAATGGTTGGGTCCGTAACCGTATTAAACAGGGTATTCGTCCATTCGGCAAGCAGGCTGTCAATCCGGTCTTCAATCTCTTCAAGCCTGCCTTTTACCGGAATATCGGCTTCACCCATGAGAAAATTGCATTTCGTGCAGAAATGGTTCGTTTTCAGCATATCAGGAGTCAGCTCATAGCAGACTTTTAACCCGGCCAGATCCTTTTCAATGCTGTCCAGTTTGGATGTCGAAAAAACATTGCTTATTGCTTTCAAGCGCTTCAGATTAGCCAGTTTTGCCGAGCCGACCAGTTCGCCCTTGCGCTGGCCGTCGGAAACCCCAAGACGTCTTTTCTGATGCTCCGCAAAGTAAACGTCAATATACTTGTTCTTGACTTTTGCCAGCAAATTGTTTACATCCGCTGCCGCAGCTTCGCCGCTCATATCCTGCGGTATGTCGTCCCGAATCTTGCGGAAGCTTTCCTTGGCGGCCTCAATCTCTGCTCTTAAGGCAGCACCAAGCTCCATACGTTCCAAATTCATCATGTAATTGACATTGGCAAGGCAGTCGTTCCTGAACTTTTCGTATTCCAGAACAATTTTTGAGGCCGTGATATCTTTGCCAAGCTGCTCAATCTGTTCCATGGTATAATTAAAGTTATTGAGCTTGGCCACGGTGTTGAACCTGCTCTGGAAGTTGCCAAATATATCCAGCACTCTCTTGGCGGAAGCCTTGTAATCCGAAGCAAGATGATCGGCAATCAGCGGTTCGCCCCAAAGTTCAAATTCCCCGTTTAGCTTGCTGTTGGCCCTAACCGCAATATTAGCCATCTCCTGGGCTTTGGCCAGCAACCGTTCAAGCCCGTCCTCCCGCTGGGCAGGATTGTTGATAAGACCCACAGGGAGCTCCAGCAGCTCATACAGCTTGACCAGCTCTGCCAGCTGCATGTCCTTCGGCTTGGAAATGTACTTAAACTCATAGATATCAAGGGCTGATATCTTGGGCAACGTTTCCAAATCGGAAGCAGTCAGGGTAGTGCCGTTCCTTAAAGCAATGACGGCATGGCCTGTATGAACCAATGCAAGCAAGACAATCGGCAAAAGAGCATAACTGACTCCGAACCGCTTGTCTATATAATATTCATCTTTGTTTTGAACTTCAGTGTAAATATCACTGAAATTGATAACTGCCTTGGCAGGAATCTTTTCCAGCTCTTTGATAAAATGCTGTGCATACTTGGAGTTTTGCACGGTAATCTTTTCTCCGTCAAGTAAATCAAAACTTTCCAGCAAGGCGTTTGCCTGTTGGTTCTTTCGACCAGCAAACCTGTCAATGCCCGCCCGGATAATATCTGCCCGGTTGCGGTGCGTAATCTGAATTTTGAATTTCGGCATCTCAGGATACTTTTTCGTAAAGTATTCATCCAAACAGATGGAAGCAACCAGATCAATGGTTTCTTTGAATGGGTTTGTGCTCTTATATTGTCCCTTCATTACTTCCAGCAGTTGCTTCTTTTCGCCCTTATAGATTACTTCAAAGCAAGTATTCTTATTTTCGCTAAGGTATTTCGTCAGCTTTTTCTTGAAAACTTCAGCCTTGTTTTGATAGGCAGGCTTATTTTTTTCTTCGGCCAAATCTTTCAGTATTTGAGCGGCACCATATAACTTTAGCGTGTTCTTGAAGTCTTCGTTGGGCTTAAACAGGAAAAAGACCTCATCGTCCTTCTTGTCATCCGTATAGCTCTCATTGCCATAGGGAGGAATAAAGTATATGTAATAGTCCTCCGGCGGCTGAGCAGTCGGACGCGATTCAGGTGTGCCAAAGAATAGGTAGCCTGAACGGAAAATACCGTGAGACACCCAGTTCAACCGATGTTCATATATTTTAAAATTATCAACGTATTCTTTCTGATCCCACTCTAAGCAATAATAAACTACATCATAAAAATAGCTATTAAGACTGTCATCATCCATGATAGCCGCTCTTTGCGTGATTTTTTCGTCGTAGTCGATGTCTTTTTTCAAGTCCAAATAGTATTGTCCGTTATCTGCATTATGTTCAATAAACTGCCCGCTGACAGTAGTCATTATATCCTTCAGGACCGTTTGAATGATAGATTGCAAAGTATCCGAACTTTGGTCTGGCATACCTTTTAAATACAGGCAAAGATCATCCCTGAGGTTTTCTGCGGTAAGCCCTGCACGGATACTGATGTCACCGGTGGTTAATCTATGTACGCTTAAAGCATATATTATCTGCAAGGCCAAAGGCTTATAAAGGCGTTTTGGAAATGAACGGTTGACGATATCCTCAAGCATGCCGCTCTTTTCAACGACTTCTTTAATATTGGCGTCTGTTCTATATGAAAAATTTTCCTTTATAAAAGACCAGTAGCTGTCAAATGATACAATGCCGGGAGATTCATCAGTGATTTCATCGTCAAGTATCCGCCTGATGATCTCCGAAATGTTTTTAAGTATATGACGGTTCTCAATAATGTAAATCTTGTTAAAAACTTCAATGTATGAAGGATGAATAGGGAACAGGTCAACGTATTCCTCCATGCGCTCCGACATATTGGTATACAGACTGCAGAACTTTTGCAAGTGCTCACGGATCAGCGCCTTCTGTTCAGGAGTCTTCTTCAGTATTCTTTCAGATACAACATAGGCCGTATCTTCCTTACGAATGATGACTTGCTCAAACCTATCCTTTACACGGTTTAAAGTATTGGATACAAATGAAAAGCTGGGGTTATCAAAAAGTTTTTCCTGTACTCCGAAAATAGCTCTTAAACGGGAAGTTTTAATAATTTCTCCCAGCTCGCGCATGAAGCCTAGGTCGAGCTTAATCTCCTGGCTTTTACGGCCGCCAAGATAGTCGAGGAACTCATCCACCACAATCAGGTATCCTTTGTCGGGATATTTGGATGAAAACAAATCCATCATGGTCAGGAGCACATCTTTATTTGAGATAATATCCTTTTCATCAGGGAAGTCAAAGATGAGCCCACGTTCAGCAAAATCCTGCTTTACTTTTGTCAGGATGATGTTCCTGAGAGACATTTTTGATGCGCCTATTTCAATACGCAGGACTTCAAACTTCCCCGCAATGATCCTGGCAGCCTCGGCAAACTTTTTGTTTTGTACATAGTCAAGGTTTTCGGCATCGTATGCTATTGAAGAAATGACCGACATAAGGTGTGATTTACCTGTACCGTAGTTACCTACCAGCAAAACACCTTTATTGTCTACCACATCATCTAACCGAAGCTGTGAAAGCATATTATTGGTTAGCTTGTCCGCCATATCATCGGACATGACATAGCTTTTAACCAGATTTATTGCTTCTTTCTTGTCATTAGCCGCCGTAAGCTGGATAATGCTTTCGATTGGATTGAAGTTTATCAAATCTGCGTATTTCATCAAAATAAACCCCCTCAGATTACACAAGTTATATCATAGTCATGAATGTTATATGAATGAAAATCCCTATAAGCCGGTGTTGCATATACCAAGTGGTTATCGTCCAACGTGCCGCACCACTTTATAACAATTTTTGCTCTGCGTGACAGCTCATAAAAAAATCTGATAACATCAATGCTGTACCTCGGGTCAAACAGCATTTCGTAGTCTGTCAGAAAAATCGGGCCTTGTATGGACGATACAATTCTTATCGCTTCATCGCTAACAAACTGCGGCCTGATAGCTGCATCTTTTTTTACAAGGGCTTCAGCCAATAATCCATTAAGTCTGAGCTCTTGATAACCAGCTTCGGCAATAATCTTTTTCAATCTTGGCGCAGAAGAGCAAAGTATAATCGGTGTATTTGTTTTCTCAAGCATTTTTTTACTGAATTGAGAACTCTTTATTAACGTACCCAAGCAAACCCCACTCTCTTTCTATTCTAGTCACGCTATCTTACCTGCAGTCGCGCTGTTCATCCGGCCCATCAACAATTTCCATGATATCTCCGATATCACAGTTAAGCGCCTTGCAAATCTTGACCAGTACTCCGGTAGTCACATTCTCATTTTTGCTGAGCTTAACTATAGACGATGAACTTATGCCTGCTGCTTTACAAAGGTCTTTTTTCTTCATGTCTTTATCGATCAACAGTTTCCACAGCTTTTTGTAGCTTACCGGCACGTATTTCACCTCCATCGTCCTATATTTATAGCATACACTTACTATTATGCAATTTCAATATTTTTTATTGTGATCGCAATATTATTTGCAGGATATACCTATCTATTGATAAATTGCGGTATTGATTTTCCATGTAGAGCGATAATCCCATTTCGTAAGAGGTTTTTTATTTTTTTATGGAAAGCCACATATAGAAACTAAAAATACCGATAACACGTATTGGATGATATATCCATCCTGTCTCCTCAACCCTATGAAAAATGCCCGTTATCTAAACTATCAACTCAACCCTATCTAATTTCAGGCTTATTTTTCGCATAAAAATATACCATCGACATGTTACCATGTACTCATTTTACCTCCTTAGGTCGAGTAGATAACTTAGATGTAATCCCGCAAACCCAGTAAAATCTAGGCTTACAGTCTTGATAGAGTAGAGCAGTGGGGTTACCACCGCCCCCTCATCAAACCGTACGTGCAGTTTTCCCGCATACGGCTTTCCGATATTCTTCTTCCTTCAGCATTCAACCGCAAATACTTGCCAGTCCTGCCTGTAAAGTCAATTCCCTGACCTTAGCCGCATTCCCAAGCCTGTAATTGCGTTGTTTCTTCCGATTGTACCATCGGGTAAATTTGAAATTGATATACTTGTCTATCTTCCATAACCATGGTCTGGCAAACCGTCTGGTATAATAATTTCTCATGCCAATGATTTTAGGATTAAGCACCTTCACCATTTCTTCCATGCTTAGCAGCAGTTTGCTCGAGCTTGCAAACACCTCTTTGATGTTGGCCCTCATTTTCTTCATAGCCTTTTTGGACGGTACCTGCTGTAGTGTCCAATACCACTGCCAGCTTTTGTTTCTGAATCGCTGAAATCTGTTGTTGAATCCAAGAAAATCAAAGCTGTCTTTTCCAAAATACATGTCAACAAGCCTTGTTTTCTCACTATGCAATGTTAGTTCCAGCTTTTTCATAATCCATTTTACAGCACGCAACGCTTCTTCTGCTTGAGATAACCGCTTGCACAATATCACAAAGTCGTCTGCGTATCGCACCAACTCTCCCAGATGTCCAAACCTTTTACTCCAACATACATCAAAATAATTTAGATATATATTGGATAACAGCGGTGAGATAACTCCTCCCTGTGGTGCTCCAAGTGTACTTTCACTGTATTGACCGTTCTCCAGCACTCCTGCCTTCAGCCAGCCTTTTATCAGTTTCAGCACTCTTCGGTCAGTTATTCTCTGTTTGACTAATAAAAGCAGTTTATCATGGTTGATGCTCCCAAAGTAGTCTCTTATGTCAGCATCTATTACCCATAATGCTCCACCTTTATCGGCTACTTCATAAATCTTGTCTATTGCCTGTTTTGCATTCCTTTTCGGTCGGAATCCATACGAACAAGACTGAAAGTCGGCTTCAAATACAGGCTCTATCACTATCTTTGCCGCCATCTGTACTATTCTGTCCTTAATCGTAGGTATCCCCAATGCTCTTTTTCTACCATCTGGTTTTGGAATATAGGTTCGTCTGACAGGCTTACACCGATATTTCTCTGTCCGCAATTCTTCCGCTATCTCACACAGCAATCTATCCTCACCGTATGCTTTCACGTCTTCAATGCTGACTTTATCGACACCGCCCGCTCCACCATTCTGTTTTACCCGTTTCCATGCTTCTTCTAAGATATCATTACGGTATATCTTGTCATACAACGCATAGAACTTTCTCTTTCGGTCAGCTTTGGCTGTAAGGTATAGTCTGTTTTGGAAGTCTCGTACTTTTTCATGGGTGTTTATAGCTTTTTCGGCAATCACCGGTACCTACCTCCTTTACAGACTTGAATAAAGTTGTGCCCCTTCCCTATGCACAGTTTTGTTGTCTGTACAATCCTTGGTACTATGAGCACTTCTGACTGCCTCTTTGCAGAAAGCAACTTCGCTTTTGCTTATATGCTTCCTCTTTACAGTTTCCTGTGCAAAGTAGGCTCTCTCCAGTTCCGTCAAATACTTTCCTGACGTGTCGTTACCTCTACACCGCAGGGTTCTTAGGTATTGCATTTAGGGTTCTTCATACCGTCTGCTGTCTTCGCTGTTGATGTCTCAGCTCGACTCCCTGTTGTTCCCTTTCGGGAATGTCAATAACGGTGCGGCAGTATTCACTTCATGTTACGACCCGCCAGTTTGCCTGCTCTTTTTAGAGCATTCCGTAACGCTTCAACGCATAAATTACTTCATACGCTGGTTACTGACTAAGTGGCTGCCCTACCTTTACCACTACAGGACTTTCACCTGTTAGCATTTGCCAGCTTCGCTGGACGCACACATCAATACTACCGTCTCAACATGGCTGGTCATGGGGAACATATCAAAAGGCTGGCACCTAACAGCTTTCCAACCCTTTTCTTTTAGAAAAGCAAGGTCTCTAGCTAAAGTAGCCGGGTTGCATGACACATACACTATGCTTCTGGGTTCTGCATCCGATACGGCGGCCAACGTCTCTCTTTCAGCACCTCCCCGCGGCGGGTCCATAATTACCACGTCGGGTTTGGGATACTTGGCTAAGACTCCGGGCATAACCCTCGCCGCTTTACCCACTTCAAAGGTTACGTTCTCGATGCGGTTATCTTTGGCATTTTTATATGCATCCTTAACTGCAGGTTCTACCTCTTCGATGCCAATGACAAAAGAAGATCTGAGGGCGGCAAATAGTGATATGGTCCCAATCCCGCTGTATATGTCATAAACAACATCATCAGGCTTCAATTCAGCCCACGAAAGAGCCGTAGCATACAGATTCGAGGCTTGGTATGAATTCACTTGGTAAAAAGACTGAGGCGAAATTCGAAAAGAAAGGCGGCCCAATCCTCCTTCTTCTGGATCCCCGAAACCCAGTACATCCCGGATATAGGGTCTACCTGCCAAAAGATAATCTCTATCGCCAAGTACTATATTTGTTGCTTTATCGTTTATATTCAAAATCACGCTCTTGAGGTTATTTACAGACTCAATAAGCTCGGACGCCATAACCTCTAGACCAGGAAGTTTGCGAGTAGTTGAAACTAGAACCGCCATTACCTCATCTGTACCGGGAGCAACTCTTGCAACTAGATGACGAACAGATCCTCTGCGCGTCTTTTCATCGTATATTTTGTACCTACGCTTCCTAACCTGCTCCAAAAGACGTCTTATCATATCGCGAACTGCTAAATGTTCAACAGGACAATCTTCCGAAGGAACTATGTTGTGGGTGTAGGTTTCATAAAACCCAGCTACAACTTGCCCATCTTTGTAAGCAACAGGCACCTCCACTTTATTCCTGTATTCTAGGGTTTTTTCTGAAGGGAGGCACGGATAGACTACGCAATCATGTATCCTTGCAATCCTATGAAACGCTTCTTCAACTATCTTAGTTTTCCATTCAAGTTGGATAGCGTAGTCGATATGCTGCCAAGAACATCCTCCGCACCTTGAAGCCACAGGGCACGCCTCTGTAACGCGGCCTTTACCCCGCTCCAATATCTTTTTCATCTCTGCACGAGCAAAACTCTTCTTCTTTTCGACAAAAGAAGCATGAACTACATCGCCTGGGACTGTCCTCGGAACAAAAACAGTGAGCCCCTCATAAGGACCTGAGACGACCTTTCCTACACCCTCACCTCTATGGTTAAGGCTTTCGATTTTGACTATGCACCCATCCATATATCGATCAGTCTTCTCCTATCACTACGATCTCAGGCTCCAGCATTACCCCGAATTCCTCATACACCTTTTTCTGGATCAACCCCATTAGCGTAAGCACATCTCTTGCCGTAGCATTACCGGTGTTTACAATAAACCCTGCATGTTTGGGCGAAACCATCGCTCCGCCACATGAAACCCCTTTTAATCCCAACATTTCAATCATCTGACCAACAAATTTCCCATCAGGTCTTTTAAACACGCTGCCTGCAGACGGTAGATCCAATGGCTGCTTGGCTCTCCTATCCTCCAGGTGCTTGGAAATAGTTTGGCGTATCTGAGCAGTATCTCCCTTGACCAGAGCCAGTTCGGCAGAGAGTATGAGCAAATCATCCCTATTGGAGAAATAAGAGTGCCTATATGAAAAATCAAGGGAGCTGGCACTCATGAAATCGATGCTACCATCCAAGGCGGCAACCTGAACTCTGGTGACCAACGCGCTTATATCGCTCCCATAGGCACCTGCGTTCATCGTAACTGCTCCGCCCATACTTCCGGGAATACCCGCGGCAAATTCCAAACCCGAGAGTCCCAGAGTCGCGCTTGCTTCTACTACTTGCCCTAGGAGACTTCCTGCCCACACCTTGAGCCTATTGCCGTCGCCCTTCATTATCCCGCTAAATCCCGGCGATAATTTGATCATGCACCCTCTCAATCCACCATCTTTCACCAGTAAATTGGTGCAATTTCCGGCAACATAGCAAGGTACGCCAAGGCTCCTGCACATCGACCATGCTTTTATCACGTCATCTTTAGTCCTCGGGACAACAAGAAGATCACAAGGTCCCCCAATGCGAAACGAAGTATGGTTCTTCATCGGCTCAGACAAAAATACTTGCGAGTCTTCTAGCGCCGCAGCAATCTCAGCACACGCACTGCCCATATTCTCTTCAGCATCGCCTGCCACTAATCGTTCCTCCCCGCCAAACTCAAAGCATACAGTCATTCAGAAAGTTTCTGCCTAAGAAGCTCGTTGACTTTCCCAGGATTTGCTTTTCCTTTCGTGACTTTCATAACTTGACCGACCAAAAACCCTAGTGCCTTCTCTTTGCCAGCTTTTATCTCTTCTACAACCGACTGGTTGTTTGATATGATTTCGTCCACTATCCTAGATAGACTCTCTTCGTCTGAGATTTGTTGTAGCCCACGTTCCTCGACTATTATCTTTGGCTCCTTACCAGTCTCAATCATGGTGATAAGCACATCTTTCCCTATCTTCCCACTTATTACTCCCTCTTTTATGAGGTCTAGCATGGATACAAAATACTGCGGACTTACGGGAATGCTATCATAAGATAATCCCTTATTCTTCATATAGCCAAGCAATTCTACCATTATCCAGTTAGATACCGTTTTGGGCTCTCCCCCAAGAGATACGCATTCTTCGAAAAACGCAGAAATTGCCGGATCGAGCGTTAGCACCTCTGCGTCATATCTTGGCAGCCCCAAATCTTCGGTATAGTAAGCAATTATCTCCTCCGGCAATCGCGGCATGCTCCGGCGCACCTCATCGACAAAATCCTGACTCAACTGCAAAGGTGGCAGATCGGGATCAGGAAAATACCTGTAGTCGTCGCTAGTTTGCTTCAACCGCAAAAGCTTCGTAACTTCCTGGACTTCATCCCAGTGCCTGGTCTGCCGCTGTATTTTTCCGCCGTGTGCCAAGATCTCTTTTTGTCGCTCAAACTCATAAGCCAAAGCCCTAGTTACAGCTCTAAAGGAACTCAGGTTCTTCATCTCGCACGGAGTTCCCTTGGCCTCTGCACCTTTCGGCCTTACAGAAATGTTGCAGTCTACACGCATAGAACCTTCTTCCATCTTCACGTCAGATACTGCGGAAAAAGCCAACGTGCGTTGAAGTTTTTCAAGGTATTGCCTTGCCTCATCGGGTGAGGCTATGTCCGGCTCAGAGACGATTTCAATCAGGGGCACACCTGATCTATTGAAATCGAGAAGAGAATACGAGGCCGTGGTTATCTCGTCACCGGCGTGAATAGACTTCCCCGCATCCTCCTCGATATGGACCCTGTTTATCCTTATCTTCTTGCGCGGGTTATCTATCTCTATGTAACCGGCCTGTGCAAGCGGTATGTAGAACTGCGATATTTGATAGCCTTTCGGAAGATCCGGATAGAAGTAGTGCTTTCTATCAAATCTACTTGTGAGGTTTAAAGAACAATTCAGGGCGAGCGCAGCTCTTACCGCAAGTCTTACCGCTTCCATATTTGCTTGAGGAAGGGTGCCGGGCAGCCCCATGCAGATAGGGCAAATATTCGTGTTTGGAGGGTCGCCAAATCTAGACGAGCACCTACAAAACATCTTGGTCTGCGTAGCCAATTCCACGTGAACTTCCAACCCAACCATCATCTCGTATGTGTCATCTAGCACCTCAGTCAACAAGTTCAACCTCCCTGACAGGCTTCAAACTCTGTCGCATAGTCACCCGTTTCGAGCGTATTTCATCACCCATCGCTTGCTCCAAAGCATATCCAAGCCGGAGTACTGTGTGTTCATCGTAAGGCTTACCGATTATCTGTAACCCGCAGGGAAGCATCTTACCATGAGCATGAGAAAACCCTATCGGCATCGAAAGCGCACATAATCCGGCAAGGTTAACCGGCACGGTTATGAGATCCCCGGTGTACATGGCAAGAGAATCTTCAATCTTCTCGCCTACCTTGAAGGCAACATATGGTGTGGCAGGCGAGATGATAAGGTCTACTTTTCCAAAACTCTTCTTGAAATCCTCAATAAGCATAGTGCGAGCCTTAGCAGCCCGTACATAGTATTTCTCTTTGTTTCCCGCGCTCAAAGCATATGTGCCAATCATGATCCGCCTTATGACCTCTTCGCCAAACCCTGTGCCCCGTGATAATCCGTACAGTTCATCTAGTGTTTCTGCCTCGGCCCTTCTTCCAAACCTCACTCCGTCAAATCGCGCCAAATTGGAAGAAGCCTCCGCAGAAGCTATAATGTAATAAATGTCTATTGCATAAGATAGAGAGGGAAGCGTCAGAACTTGTACCTCAATGCCAAGGTCTTCCAAACACGCCACTTTTGATTCAAAACACTCCAGTACGTCGGGCTCAACACCTTCCAGAAATTCCTGGGCAATCCCGACTTTGAGCCCTTTCACTTCTTTATCTAGGTTTGCGCGATAAGATCGTCCCGGTCTCGCTGATGAAGTTGGATCCATATCGTCAAAACCAGAAATGGCGTCTAAAACCAAGGCGCAATCCCAAACCGTCTCTCCTATGGGCCCTACAGCATCGAGCGAAGATGCGAATGCCGTCACACCGTACCTTGATACTAATCCATAAGTCGGCTTCACCCCGCACACGCCGGTAAAACTTGCAGGTTGACGAATCGACCCTCCGGTATCTGTGCCCAAAGCGATAGGAGCCATGCCCGATGAAACAGCAGCTGCCGAACCTCCGCTAGATCCACCCGGCACTCGCTCCGTATCCCAAGGGTTCTTAGTGATGCCAAACGCCGACGTCTCAGTGGAAGAACCCATTGCAAACTCGTCAAGATTCGTTTTGCCTATGATAATGGCTCCCTGTTCTACAAGTTTACTCACACAGGTGGCATCGTATGGGGCAATCCAGTTTTCTAACATCTTTGACGCACAGGTGCATGGAGCCCCCTTCACACATATGTTGTCTTTGATGGCAACAGGCAGACCTGCAAGTAAGCCAGGATTCTCTCCTTTCTCCAACTTCTTGTCAACTCTCGAGGCGCAGAGCCTCGCACTGGGCTCTAAAACGTCTATAAAAGCGTTCAACTGCGGTTCAGCTTCGGATATTCTATCCAGAAAACTATCAAGAACCTGATCCGAAGAGACATCCCGCGCCAGCACATGTGCCAATATCTCTTTGGCCGTCATTTCCCACAATTTCATGCTCCAAGCCACCTTCCTTGTCAGGACCCCTGGGATTCTCTAGGAACCTTAAAATATCTTTCGTCAACTGAAGGAGCTGTCTCGAACAAAACTTCCGAACTCAAGGTCTGCTCCACCACATCATCAAACAACCTGAGCTGCTGCGATTCTACCATGCTGAAGGTAGGCTCATAACCTTCTAGGTCAACCTTTAACAAGTGTTTCATATGTTCTAAAAGCGAAGTGAGATCGTTAGCCAGATCGTCTTTGTATTCTTCCGGCAACGTAATCCCTGCATCATGTGCGAGCCGCGTTATGTCAAGTTCCATTTCCTTTATTGCACCCCTTCTATCATTTCAAAGAATTCATCTTCCGTTATTATGCGAACACCCAAGGCTCTTGCCTTATCCAGCTTTGAACCCGGAGAATCCCCGACAATAAGCGCATATGTACCCTTAGATACCGAGGAAGATACGCGTCCCCCCAAAGAAACAATCAGTTCTTCGACTTGGTGTCGCGGCATGGCTTTCAGAGTGCCTGTTATGACGAAGGTCTTCCCGCTAAGGATCCCTCCTCGCGCAAATTCAGGGTTCTCTTCCGCCAGCGCCGCTTTGACCCCCGCCTTCTTAAGCTTGTCCACAACCTCTTTCATTGACTCGGTGTTCATAACAAGGGTTATTGACTTAGCGGTCTCTGGCCCTATTTCAGGGATGGTGGTAAGTTCGTCTTCTTTTGCATTCATAAACTCGTCGAGGGTTCGAAACCTTTCTGCAAGAAGTCTAGCGGTCTGCTTGCCTACATGTCTTATCCCCAGCGCAAAGATGAGACGATCCAAACTTCTTTCCTTCGAAGCCTCTATGCTTCTAATCAGGTTTTCTGCAGACTTTCTACCCATCCTAGGTAGATTCGCTATATCATCTGCCTTTAAGAAATAAAGATCGCCAGGATCCTTTACCAGGCCCGACTCGAGGAGCGATTCAACAAGTGCAGGCCCAAGCCCGCGGATATCCATAGCATCCCGAGACGCAAAATGGGTAAGCCTTTCTCTAATCTGGGCAGGGCACGCCATATTGGTACACCTGTACGCAACTTCTCCCGGAAGCTTGATTAAGACTTCACCGCATGCCGGGCATCTATCTGGCATGGAAAACTCTATCTCGGAACCTGTTCTTTTTTCTTCAATAACCCTGACTATCTCCGGGATTACTTCGCCTGCTTTTTGAAGTAAAACCGTATCACCAATCCTTATGTCTTTCTCTCTAATGAAGTCTTCGTTGTGGAGGGTTGCTCTTGAAACTGTCGAACCGGATACTCTTACAGGCTCCAAAATCGCAACGGGTGTTACTATCCCTGTCCTCCCTACCTGAACCACTATATCTTTTACCTTGGTCTCAACCTGCTCAGGCGGAAACTTGAACGCTATCTGAGACCTAGGTGAATGTCCGGTAGCCCCTAACGAGCGGCCAAGTTCCAGATCATTGACTTTTATGACAACTCCGTCTATGTCATATGAAAGAGAATGCCTCTTTGATTCCCATACGGGCAACAACTCTATGACTTCATCAATGCTTTCGCAGTGATCGAAAGATGCCACAGGGAACCCAAGATCTCTCAATGTCGCCATGCATTCAACCTGGTATCGAGGCAAATCCCAGTCATCTCCTCGAACATCCCTAATCTCATAAAAAAGGGCTCGTAGCGGTCTCGACGCAGTAATCGCCGGATCGAGCTGCCTGAGAGAGCCTGCTGCAGCATTGCGCGGGTTTGCAAAAGTAGGAAGGCCTTCCTCCTCTCTTTCCTGGTTTAGCCTCTTGAAGTCCTCTTTTGGCAAAAAAACCTCTCCTCTGACTTCAATGTACTGAGGAGTCGGCCTTGTGTTCTTACGTAGTCTAAGCGGTATAGCCTTTATGGTCCTTACGTTTGCGGTCACATCTTCGCCCAAGAGCCCGTCGCCTCTTGTGAGTCCAAGCGTTAAAATCTCAGTCTCGTACCTAAGAATCACCGAGAGCCCGTCGATCTTGGGTTCTACTACATAGTCAACTCTTTCTACCCCTCCGAGTTGTTTAACTCTTCTATCGAATTCTCTTATTTCTCCTTCGGTAAAAGCATTAGATAAACTAAGGACGGGGCCGCTATGAGGTACCGAGCGAAAAACCGATAGAACTTGTCCCCCTACCCGTTGAGTAGGGGAGTCAGGCGTAACCAACTCCGGATAAAGTCTCTCGAGTTCTTTCAACTCTTGGAACAACCTGTCATACTCCGCATCGGTTATGGTTGGGGCATCTAGAACGTAGTAGCGGTAGTTATGCTCATGAATTAGCGCCCTCAATTCCTCAATGCGTTTTAGCACATTCTCCTTTGACTCCGCATGTCCTGTATCAGTCATGCTATTCCTCCTAGGAAGCGTTCCAGAACTTTACCTCCAGCAAGTTCTCAGGGATTTCGCATAGAAACCTTGAAATACCTGCAGAAGTCGTTCCAATATAGGTTTCTCTCTGAGCTGCAAAAGTCAGGTACAATAACTCTTTCGCTCTTGTCATGCCTACATAACACAACCGCCGTTCTTCTTCCACCTGGTTTTCATCTCCTATTGACCTTACGTGTGGAAGAATGCCCTCCTCCATCCCTACAAGGAACACCACATCGAATTCAAGGCCCTTGGCCGCATGAAGGGTCATCATAGCGCAAGCATCTTGTGTTTCGTCATACATGTCTTGGTCACTTGCAAGAGCTTGGTCTTCGAGGTAATCATATATCGTCTGACCCCGCAAAGATGCCAACCTCATAGACACCAGGAGTTCTTCGAGGTTCTCCAACCTGCCCTCGCTCTCTTTCGTGTCCTCAGCCTGAAGCCATTTCTTGTAGCCTGAACCATCTAGGATGTGAGCCATTGCCATATGGATGGGCATATCCTTTGTCTCAGAGACTTCCTTAAGAACCGTGCCCAATGCCTCAGCTCCCTCTCTGGCCACCTTGTTCAACCCGGGGATCGAAGCGGCCTCACATAGGGCTTCTATTATGCTTAACTTGTTCATCTCTGCATAAGCGATTATCTTCCTAAGACTTGCAGGGCCAAGCCCTCTAGGAGGTGCGTTACTCACGCGCTCCAAGGCAACATAGTCTAGAGGATATGCTATTAGCCGCAAATAGCTTAAGGCATCCTTTACTTCTTTTCTTTCATAAAAGCGCAGCCCACCGACTATGTTGTAAGGAATGCCGGCACGCATGAAAGCATCTTCGAAATTCTTCGATTGAGCATGAGTGCGGTACAAGATGGCTATGGAATTCAGTGGTTTCACGCTAGATAACGCTAACACCTCTTGGGCAACCAAGTGGGCTTCTTCATATTGATCAGCAGCACCGAACACAACTATGGGGTTACCGCCTTTTTTGGAAGTCCACAACCGCTTCTCTTTTCTGAAAAAGTTCTTTGACACTACGTTATACGCTCCGTCTAAGATGACTTGCGTAGAACGATAGTTTTCCTCAAGTTTCACGACCTTGCAAGAAGGATAGTCTTTCTCGAACTCTAAAATGTTTCTTAGATCTGCACCCCTGAAGTTATATATGCTCTGATCGTCATCTCCTACAACGGCAAGGTTTTTGTGCGCTGCCGCAAGCACCCTTACGAGCTCGTACTGAGCTCTATTCGTGTCTTGATATTCATCTACCATAATATATTTGAATCTACTTTGGTATTTTTTTCTTATGGTCTCATTATCCCTCAGCATGAAAACGGTCTGCATAATCAAATCATCAAAGTCTAGAGCATTGAGTTCGCTAAGCCTTTTTTGATACAACTCATACGCTTGAGCCACCTTAGTTTCATAGAAAGAGGACGCTTCAGCGGTCAACTTATCGGGTGTCCATAGCCTGTCTTTCGCCGAGGAAACCGATTTTAAGATACCGGAAGGCGGGTACTGTTTCTCTGATAGGTTCATATCTTTTAGAACCTGCCTCATTATCCTTACCTGATCTTGCGCGTCCATTATGGAAAACCGACCCGATTTTCCTATGGAAGGATATTCCATCCTCAATATCCTTGCGCACATAGCATGAAAAGTCATTGCCCAAATACCCTGAGCTTTCGCCCCTAGCATTGATTCGATTCGAGACTTCATCTCGTTGGCAGCTTTGTTCGTAAAGGTGATTGCTAAGATAGCCCAAGGCTCAACACCACGAGATATCAAATATGCCACTCGCCTTGTAAGAACTGTAGTTTTCCCACTGCCTGCTCCTGCAAGTATAAGAAGCGGGCCTTCCGTATGCGTTACGGCTTCTTTCTGCCTATCATTCAACCCCGCCAGAACATGAGCATACCGCAAATCATCAGATTTCATTTCAGCCAAAGCAAAAACACCGCCATATAGTTTGATGGTCCTTTCGAACAAGTAAATTATACAGTATCATTCCCTCTGTAGCCAAAAGTCTCGGAAGCGCTTGAAGGGAAGTTATTATGCAAGGTAGAATATAATACAGGATACCTAACTATGTAGTAGCAAAATTATGTGTATCTGCCGGGAGGAATATCGTTGGGAAAAGATCGTCCTGCCATAGTGCAAAGCGATGGCAGTATTTTGCTAGAAGTAGATAATTCGGAGTATGAAAACGCCAGAGACACCATCATGCGGTTTTCCGACCTTGTCAAGAGCCCAGAATATGTGCATACATATCGGCTGTCGGTACTGTCTCTATGGAATGCTGCATCATGCGGGTTTACCCCCGAAGAAGTAATCGAGGGCCTTCGCCGTTACTCGCGATATCCTGTTCCTGAAAACATCGAAGTGTATGTAAGAGATACAATGGCGAAGTTTGGCATACTCAAACTTACAAAAGACGGCGATTCTTTTGTCCTGAGATCATCCGACGAATTCATAATGGAAGAAATACGTCGTTCGGACAGATTATCTCCTCACATTCAAGAAGTCAAGGGAAAGGATTCTGTGATAATCAAACCATACTCCCGGGGATTGGTTAAGCAGATACTTGTAAAGATGGGGTACCCATGCGAGGACCTCGCGGGGTACGTCGTAGGCGATCCTCTAAACGTACCACTTAGAGAAAAGACGTTGAACGGGGAACCTTTTGCGTTAAGACCTTATCAAGAAGCGGCTAGAGACGCCTTCTGGGCCGGAGGAAGCGTAAGGGGTGGAAGCGGCGTTGTTGTCCTCCCATGCGGAGCTGGAAAAACCATTGTAGGACTCGGGGTTATGGAGAAAGTTGCTGCCGAAACGCTCATTCTCACAACCAACGTAGTTGCGCTGAGGCAATGGATAAATGAAATTCTAGACAAATCCGAACTAACCGAAGATATGGTAAAAGAATACAGCGGCGAAAGGAAAGAGGTAGGTCCGGTTACTGTGACTACCTATCAAATACTCACGTACAAAAAGCGAGGTACAGTTGAAGAGGAGTTCCCCCACTTTACATTGTTCAATGAGAAGAACTGGGGTCTTATAATCTATGATGAAGTCCATCTTCTCCCGGCGCCTGTGTTTAGGATCACTGCGGACCTTCAAGCCAGAAGAAGGCTAGGTTTGACAGCTACTCTGGTTAGAGAAGACGGCCGAGAAGATGACGTCTTCAGCCTCATAGGCCCAAAAAGATTCGACAAACCTTGGAAAGAGCTGGAAGCGCAAAACTGGATCGCAGCAGCCAAGTGCTATGAGGTACGGGTAGATTTGGACCAGGAGAATCGTCTAGACTATCATACCGCGAGTGAACGGGATAGGTACAGGATTGCCGCTACAAATCCTGCCAAGTACGAGTTGGTAAGAAGAATAGTTGAGCACCACAAAGATGACCAAATCCTGATCTTGGGACAATATATAGATCAGTTAGAGATCATAGCAAATCTCCTAGACGCCCCGATGATCTATGGACAGACACCTAACAGCGTCAGAGAAGAACTATACTCCAAATTTAAGTCAGGAGAAATCAAGGTATTGGTTGTGTCCAAGGTAGCGAATTTTGCTGTTGACCTTCCAGATGCAAGCGTCGCAATACAGGTGTCAGGTACCTTTGGTTCCAGACAGGAGGAAGCCCAACGGCTGGGAAGGATCTTGAGACCGAAGCCTCAAGGCGAGAGCGCTTTGTTCTATTCCCTTGTAACCAGAAATACCAAGGACCAGGACTTTTCACAAAAGCGGCAGCTCTTCCTTACTGAACAAGGCTATAAATACACGATCTGGGAGCAGGACCGGTTCATGTCAGAATTAGAGAAAGGAAAATTGCCATGAACTTAGAAGAAGCGCTTTTGAATATCCCTATAGAACGACTTGTTTCCATATCAAACTTCTATGGCATTGCCCTGCCAAACAATACTGGATGTGACAAGAGCAAATTCGCGTCCAGTCTTGCATCGTCGGTATCCGAACATCTCCTTGTACCCGCAAACGTCTTGGTAGCGATGAACGGATTAGACGAAGAAGAAATGACAGCCCTAAGACTCATAACCCTTTCGGGAGGCGGTAGCGGAGTTGTCGTAGAACAGTGCCATCAAAAACTGAATCAGCTGTCGCGCAAGTGGCGACGAAATGGATTCAAAGTCATAGAGGCTCTCATAAACAGGGGTCTTGTTTTTTCGAAGCGCGAGGACTATAGACAAATGTATTACGTACCACAGGATTTGAGAGACATACTGGCAGATTTCTTCCTCACTAGGATCTTTGACAAGATCGGCTCTGATCCTGCCCGATTCTATCCTCGTCACGTAGTTGATCATGCAGCGCCTTTGAGGCATGTTTGCTTGTTTCTATCCTACTTGCGCAAGAATGAAGTTCGCCTGACTCAAGCAGGCACCATATTCAAAAAGGCCCAGAACGACCTTTCAGTCTTGATAGAAGAAGCCGACTCTGATATAGAGCAATCTTTCTTCCCGGTGAGGTATCCGCCTAGACTCGCATTTCTCATGTATTTCGCAAAGTCGAAAAGCTTATGTGAAGAGAGAAATGACGTTCTTAGACTGGGTTCCCAAGCCACCTCCTGGCTTGAAGGACCGTATTCCAAATGGCGAATCGACCTCTACCAATACTGGTTGCAGACCTTCGTGTCTCAAGATTCAGATCTTCAGACAATGCACTGGATAATAATGAACTCTCCAAGAGACTCGGTTGTCTCTGTCGACAAATTACTTGAGGAAATGGATACCTTGTCTACAAACCATTCGTCACACGGGTTGAGCCTCCGCGTAGAGAGAAACCTTATCCTTATGATGGAGTACCTAGGAGGACTCGAAGTAGCTCAGAGCAGAGGCGAAACGATCATACGTGTCACCCCTGTGGGAAGAGCCTTGTTCGGAACACAAGATTGGCCGGAAGAAGTCTTTGATACGTATATATATGTGCAGTCAAACTTCGAGATACTCGTCCCGTGCACCATTGAACCTAGAATTCTCTGGGCAATCGACAGCTTCGCTCAAAACACCAAAGTAGACCAGATGATGGTGTATAAACTCACAAAGAACTCGGTGTATAAAGCAATGCTGCACGGATATACCCCGGAGACAATTCAGCGCTTTCTGGCAAAACATTCTAAGACGCCTCTGCCTCAAAACGTCATGTACTCTATATCTCATTGGGGAACATCTTATGGGCGCATAGAATTTGAAGATGTCATCTTGCTCAAATGTGACTCTGATGAACTTGCCGATGAGCTCATGATGTCTCCTAAGATTAGGGTCTACCTCAAAAAGAAAGTCGGTCCTTGCTATCTGGTAGTGGACAGAGAGTCGTATGAATCGCTCGTAGCTGCTCTGTCGGAAGAAGGATACATGCCTAAGGTGAGTGCGGGAAGCCCTAGACTTGTGCCAAAAGAAGCAAGCCAGTAAGGTCTAATCTAGAACCTTTCCACGGGCCTTGCAAGTGGCATATACCTCTTAGATTGGGTAGACAGTCTATCATAGCGCCTTAACCAAACGAACGATAAGGCAAAGCCAAGGATAGTTAAAAGCCACTCAAACACTTGCGGGCCGCCAAGGAATCTGACTATTGACCATCCGATGCCATAACCTAAAGCGGCAGACAAAAGTGGTAGTCCGTACACCAAAAAAGATAATCTGACATAATCAGAATCCGGTAATTCTAATTGTACCAGGTCCCCAGGTTTCATCTGGCCTACTGGCCTAGCTTCAACAATGAGAGAATCTCCTCCCGAGGAAATCCTACCTCCGCAACGTCCGCAACCTTCACAAGCAGCTTTTCTCTTAACCTCAACTACAACTGAGGTATCCTGTACAGATACTACTACTGCAAGTTCTTTCACCCGAAACCCCTCGCTTCAATACAGCCCTGGATACAAACTGCCAACTAACGCTCAGAAAAGAATCTTATGACGCTTCCAGCTTACGTTTAGAACCAATCCAACACAAAAAGCATTCACGATCAACGCGGTCCCTCCGTAACTGAGAAAAGGAAGAGGAATTCCAGTTACGGGCATGATACCCATTGTCATCCCAACATTCACTAGAACCTGAAACAAAAGCATGGTGAACACGCCTCCGGCAACTAGGGTCCCTTCCTTATCCAAAGAACCAATAGCGACAATGAGGCAACGATATACTATAAGCGCATACAAACTGAGCACACATAGCGTGCCAACAAACCCCAGTTCCTCGCCAACTACAGAAAAGATAAAATCGGTCTGTTGTTCAGGGATGAAGTCCAACCTATTCTGAGTGCCTTGACCAAGGCCTTTCCCCCAAAGACCGCCTGAACCTATGGCAATCTTCGACTGCAATACCTGATAGCCTAGACCCAAAGGATCTTTCTCGGGATTAAAAGCCGACACAATTCTATCAACCCAGTGTTGCTCGATAGGAAGTGGCAAACCAGCGAACCAGTAAAGTCCAAGCACGATAAGCACCGCTACCATACCCAACGCGACAAGGCTCAGGATCACTTTGCCGGGGGTGCCCGAAAAATAGATGACACCGGTGCCGATGACTGCAATCGAGATAGCTGTTCCTAGGTCCGGTTGCCACAGTATCAGGACAATTGGTACAACCATCCATGCATAAATAGGGAGCAAATCCCACCAGGAATCGTGGTACGTCTCTTTTGACCTTAGCATCCTGGCTGTGAAAAGGATTGTCACAATCTTTTGCAACTCCGAAGGTTGGAGATCAAACACCCCGAGAGGAATCCAACGCGTAGAACCCCCTACAGTCTTACCTATGAAACGCAGCGACAGAAGCAGAACGACATTGGCACCGAATAGCCATGGAGACAGACGGATCAAGTCACGATAATCGACAAAGGTCCCTACCACTAGGGCCACCGAAGAAACCGCGATCATGACCAGCTGGCGCTTGAGATAGTAGTGCCCATCCGCTCCGTGTGTAGCGCTATCTATAAGAGGCAGAGATAGTATCTCTAGGGCAATCATTGCGCCCAGCAACCAAAAGTCTATGTGTCTTACCGCTTTTCGGTCTATTCTAACGTTTGGCAGCGCCACGAGTCTCGCTCGCACCCCTCTTTATGGACCGAATAGGTATGCTAGCCACCAAGACTTTATTCCTATCAGTGTCTTCCCATTCGAACTCGAGCCCTTTCTCATCGATCTCAACGAATTGAGATATAGCTACAATGACAGCATCCTGCATCCGCTCCATGGTTTGGGGGGCAATAGCCAATCTATCTTGCATCAAGACTACTTTAAGCCGGTCCCGTGCAACTTCCTTGGACTTTTCCTTTTTTTTAAAAAAACCGAACAAGTCAATCCCCCCTTACTTTGCTCTGAAAAAACTCAGGATCTTCTCCCACACTGTCTCATTGTTAGACAAGTCCATAAATGGTATATCTTCGCCTTTGATCCTACGAGCGATATTCCTGAAAGCTTCGCCCGCCTTAGAGTTATTGGGCACAAGAGCTGCAGGTTCCCCACGGTTGGTCGAAACTACTATATATTCATCATCGGGGACCACGCCAATCAAATCTATTGCCAGGATGTCCATTATATCCGATATATCCATCATATCGCCTTTGGCCACCATCTTTGGCTTTATCCGGTTGACTATCAACCCGGGATCTAGAAGCTCTGAAGATTCCAGTAAACCAATAATCCTATCGGCATCTCTGACGGCGGCGACTTCAGGCGTAGTTACGATCAACGCTCTGTCGGCACCCGCAATGGCGTTTCTAAAACCCTGCTCGATACCAGCCGGGCAGTCAACCAAGATATAATCGTGATCCTCCCTGAGCTTATCCATGAGTTCTTTCATTTGATCGGGAGTGACAGCCGATTTATCCCTCGTCTGAGCCGCAGGCAGCAAGAACAGCCCGTCAAGTCGCTTGTCCTTGATGAGCGCCTGCCTCAACCTACACGACCCTTCAACCACGTCTATGAGATCATACACTATTCGATTTTCAAGGCCCAAAACCACATCCAGATTCCTAAGACCAATATCAGCGTCAACAAGTACCACTTTGTGACCGAAAGACGCTAAGGCTACTCCTAAATTGGCACAGGCTGTGGTTTTTCCCACGCCGCCTTTTCCTGACGTAATTACTATCGCTTCACTCAACGATCTCCCTCCCAACGGCTTTCATCTAGCGGCTCGATAACGATCACTCCATCCCTTACCCTTGCCACCTCAGGCACCCTGCGTGAACCCGAATCGCCTTCCGGTGGACGCCCTATAACATTTCCTATTCTAATCTGGGTCGGTTCTAACTTAAAAGCTGCTACAACAGCGTCTGAAGATCCGCCGGCACCGGCGTGGGCTAGGCCTCTTAGAGTGCCCATCACAACAATATCGCCTCTCGCTCTTATCTCAGCCCCTGGATTTACATCGCCAACGACCACTACATCTCCGTCGTATGAGATACGCTGCCCTGATCTGAGAGTACCTTTGTGCAAAAACGCGCCCTGCGTATTTCTGCCTTTCGCCTTCGAATCCATGTCTCCTTGACCACGTCCTTGGACTCGCAAGCCGCTTCGTAGGGCCTTTCCTGTCCTATCGGCGCTTTCTCGAGACCGTCCTTCAGCCCTAAATGAATCGTCTTTTCCATATACGATTTTCTTTAAATGCAGACCATAGGGAAATGCTAGTATCTCCTGAATCGCCAAGATTTGATCGATAGACAATTCCATGTCTCCGGCATCTAGAGTCACCTCGGCCCCTTCAAAGAACTTATCCGCCTTCTCCAAGTGACTTTTGAGTTTTTCTGTCAAAACATCAAAATCACGAGTTCCATTCAATATGAGATGTAGGCCATTCTTCGTCCCTCTGAATATTATGTCTGGCTTGTCGGCCATCTCAGTGTTCCTCCCTAGTTTGAATCTAACACGGCTTCTGTCTCGACTTCCGGCGGATACTTGAGCGTCATATACGACTCGAAAATCTTCCTGGCGACAGGCCCAGCAACTGTTGATCCGGAACCTCCTTGGTCTACGACTACCGCCAAAGCGATCTCCGGCTCTTCATATGGCGCAAAACCTATGAACCATGCATGGTCCTCACCAAGAGGATTCTGGGCAGTTCCGGTTTTACCTGCTACTTCGAACGGAACACCATAAAAAACCCAATAGGCCGTCCCTTTTGGATCCGAAGTTACCTTTAGCATACCCTTTTTTACTAAATCGATCACTTCAGACTCCACATCCAAGACGCTCGAAATCTCGGGTTTAATCTCTTCAATCACATTGTAGTCGGAATCAAGGATGTTGGCAGCCAGCCTAGGTTTCATTCTAACCCCGTCATTTGCGATGCACTGAACCACAGACGCCATTTGAATAGGGGTGTACAGGTGAAAAACTTGTCCCATTCCGGCCATCATATGCTCGGACAAAAGAAACTGGGGTTCAGCCACCCTACCTTCGCTATAGGCTTTCTCTTTCCATTCGGTACTAGGTACTGTACCATAATTCTCTCCAAAGAGGTCAATGCCTGTCTTTGCCCCAAGTCCCATGACTCTTGAATACTCCGCTAAAGTATCTACACCTAAGCGCCTGCCCATCTCATAAAAGTAGGTATTGCAAGATACCGCCAGAGCATCTACCACATTCACATATCCGTGCCCACCGCGTTTGTGACACACTAATGTCGGGACCATTGGGTGATAGCCCGGATCGAAGAACTGCTCGGACTCTGTGGTCTTCCCTTCGGCCAAGGCAGCTACCGCAGTAACAACCTTAAAAGCTGAGCCCGGGGGATAAAGCCCAGTTATAGCCAGATTGGCAAAACGCCACTCCCCTCGCGATATTTTGTCATCCAACTCTTTAGCAGAAATACCTGAAATCAACACGTTTGCATCAAAGCCGGGTACGGAAGCTATGGCACGCACGCCCCCTGTTTTCACATCCAATACCACAGCCGAAGCGCTTTTTGCCGTCTTGCTATTCCTCAAAACCTCATAAAGCGCCTCCTCCACTGCTCGCTGAAACTCTATATCAACTTCAATTTGTATAGACTTGCCGGGCTCCGGTTCAGTACCTGAGCCCACCTCGCTTCCAGTAGGTCTGCCCCGGTAATCGACCTCTACCTGGTATCCACCATCCTTGCCGCGTAAAATATCTTCGTAGTAAGCCTCCAGACCTTCTTGTCCCAGAATATCACCCATGGAGTACCCATCCCAACGCGGGTCGTCTAATTGCGATTGGCTGATTTCTCCGACATATCCGAGAGTAGTGCTAAGAAGCGCTCCTTCAGGGTAATACCGAATTGGCTGAGGTTCAATGAATACGCCAGGCAAATTTGGAGCATCTTCAATGATTCTGGTATACGTCTCAGACGATATATCCTTGGCGATCGGTATAGGCTGGTAATACCTGCCGGCATACTGTTTAACTTTGGTCTGTATTTGCTCTAATTCCATGCCAAGTATATCCGCCAGCCTAGGTAGTGCCTCTTGAGCTTTTGCCTCGTCTAAATACCAATAAAAGACTGTGAAAGTAGGGCGCGAAGTGGCCAGAACATTGCCGTTGCAGTCTATGATGTCTCCGCGTGGTGCTTGTATTGGGGTAATTCTGAGATAGTTGTTCTGAGACATAATTCTGTACTTTTCACCGTTTACAATCTGCAGGTTGAAAAGCTGCAGCGCCAAGATCCCGAAGCACACAATTATCGCAGTCCCCAGCACGCTCTTTATTCGCTTCAAGTCTTTGCGGGGTAGGTTCTCGGACGTCTCCCTCACATCTCTAGACCCTAGACTCATAACTTGACCTACCTACCCTTTCATTCGTGCTCTCGGGCCAGAGTTTCTCCAATGAGCGTGAGATACCTCTAACCAGCAAGAAAGACGGCACTATTATGACAACGGACCAAATCGCATCGTAGTACAAAATGCCTCTAAGGAAGAATTCCCATTGAATATGTACCCCCAAAGATAGAAGAGCCAGATAAGATACCAGATCGCCAGCGATAGATGAAACTAACGCGGCTATAACAGGCGAAAGTACCATATCAGGGTTAAAACGTCGGCGTATACCCATCATCGTCATCGCGGCGGCCAACATAGACAAGGCAGACACACCGATAAACCGCCCTACAATTACATCTTTGATAATTCCCAGTAAAAAGCCTGTTATAAGACCCACCGGGAAGGAGCACACCCAGCCGACTGCACATACTAACCCAAGAGTCAGATCCGGCTTACCCGGTCCCGCAAGGCACACATATTCAACACTCATGACCAAAAAACCAAAAAAGACACATATTATGATAAGAACTGTTTCTCTTTTGGTCATCTGATCATCACCAGTACTTCTTCAAGGTGGTCAAAATCTGTGACCGGTCTTACGTGGCACTCTTTGACCAGACCAGGTTGAGGTATATATACGTCGGTCACTTCACCGATTAAAAGCCCTCCCGGATACAAACTGCCAATACCCGAAGTAACAATAACATCTCCTTGTTTTACATCCGCATCCTTAGAGAAAAACGTCATAGTCAATACGTCGGGACCGCTTCCACCTACTACTACCCCGTAGTCGCGTGACCTAACGACTAATGCCCCTACCCCGCTTTCGGGATCGGTAAGTAGCAGAACATCAGCCTGGTCTTCGTCGACTTTCATAATCCGTCCTACAAGGCCGCTATTGGAAATCACAGGATCATCAATTTGCACACCATCCTGAGCTCCCAATCTTACGGTAATCGTGGAAAACCACTTGCTAGGGTTTCGCCCTATCACGTCAGCACCCTTGTACTCACCGGTTGACTGCTCCTTAAACTCAAGAAGATCTCTTAACCTTTGGTTCTCCTGCTGTACATCTCTAAGCTGTGCCAAAAGAAGCTCGAGGGAGCCGAGTTTCTTCCTCAGATCCTTGTTCTCGTCCATGAGCTCTTGTTTTGATTCTAAGAGGGCGGCGTAACCAGATGCTCTATCCATTAGCGTGGAGAACAAATTTACAAAGGGCTCCATGCAGGTGCGCAAGAGACTCTCCCAAAACGAGGGACTGTCGTTTGAACTGCCTGTAATGTTCATCAAAAACACCGAGGCGGCTACTAGTAATATGGTAAGTACTACTTTTTTATATGGAAACAGCCGCCTCAACTGGTGTCATCCTTCCTTTTACCGTTTCGCAGAAGCCAAGACTTTCCGCAAGGTCTCAATCTCTTCGAGCGCTTTGCCTGTTCCGCGAACAACTGCGTACATGGGTTCATCGACAGTATGTACAGGCATTCCTGTCTCATCGCTAACCAACTTATCCAGACCTTTTAGCATAGAACCTCCGCCTGTCATCACTATTCCTCTATCCATGATGTCTGCAGCAAGTTCCGGTGGTGTGTTCTCCAAAGTCTCTTTTACGCTATCTAGGATCGCACGTACCGGCTCGGCTAGAGCTTTACGGATCTCAGGTGAATCTATCGCGATTGTCCTAGGCAACCCGGTAACCAAGTCCCTACCACGTATTTCCATTGTCTCTTCGGGATTGAGTTCGTATGCAGAACCGATATTGATCTTTATCTCTTCAGCTGTTCTTTCACCGATAAGCAGGTTGTATGCCCTTTTAAGATAGTTTATTACAGCTTCATCCATTTCATCCCCGCCGACTCTTATCGACCGAGATGCCACGATACCATCCAAAGATATGACAGCTACCTCGCTCGTTCCGCCACCTACGTCTACAATCATGTTTCCGGTAGGCTCGTTTACAGGAAGACCCGCGCCGATTGCTGCTGCCATAGGCTCTTCAATTGTATATGCTTCTCTGGCCCCAGCTCGTAGCACGGCATCTAGCACTGCCCTTCGTTCGACTTCGGTACAGCCTGAAGGAACTGCTACAATGACTCTAGGTTTCAACAGACCTCTCCTATAAGCTTTTCTGATAAAATGGTGCATCATTGCCTGGGTTACATCAAAGTCGGCAATTACTCCGTCCTTCATTGGTCTTATCGCTATTATATTACCAGGGGTTCTCCCTATCATCTGCTTAGCTTCTGTACCAACTGCAAGGATCTCCTTACTGTCAGCGTGAATGGCCACTACGGAAGGTTCGACGAGTACTATACCCTGACCGCGCACATGAACCAGAGTATTTGCTGTGCCGAGATCCATACCAATATCCCTAGTAATATAGTTGTAAAGCCATTGCACCTTCTTCCACTCCCCTCTCAGTCGAAAACAAGACTAGTTACTACCATGTAAACCAGCCCTTAAATGACTCCCTTAAGCTAATATACTGGCCATGCCCAACTATCACGTGATCAAGTACATCTATACCTACTATCCTTCCCGCTTCTATGATCCTCTTAGTCACCGCAACGTCTTCATCGCTTGGAGCAGGTTCTCCGCTGGGATGATTATGCACAAGGATCACAGCGGCAGCGCTCTTTTTTATGCAGTTCTTGAATATCTCACGGGGATGTACAATTGCTGCATTCAACCCGCCTACCGACACTACTTCCTTAGCGATAACCTGGTTTCTTACATTAACCATGATCACGCAAAAATGTTCCCTGTCTAGTTCTTCTACATCGCCTTTCATGAACTCGTACACATCTCGCCCGCTTCTTAGGCACACAGATTTGAGATTGCAGTCATCAACTTTCTGCAACCTTTTCGAAATCTCAAGACACGCCTTTAGTCTCGCTGCCTTGGCTGGCCCTATACCGGGCAAAGACATGAGTTCTTCCATTGAGCTCTCCTTTAGAAACCCCATCCCTGGCCCATACTGACCTGTTCCCCAAAGCAAAAGTCTTTTTGCCAAGTCAAGAGCAGTTTCTTCTGGATTACCTGTGCCCAGCAAAATGGCCAGAAGTTCTGCATCCGACAACGCTGACGGCCCTAACGAAAACAGCCTTTCGCGTGGCTTCTCTTGCTCGGGCCAATCCTTAATGGTCAATCTATCTAGGGTAATGGCAAATACCTCCTATATTCCTTCGCAGCCATCCCCGTTCTTCTTTATGAGATCAAGGACTCAAAAGAAATATCAGCTTGTTTCAACAGGTTATAGAACTTGGGCAAAGATAGCCCTATTACGCTAGTATAATCACCAATGATCCTACTTACAAACAACGCGGCTCTACCTTGAATGGCATATCCACCCGCTTTGCCTATTGGTTCGTCAGTTTCTACGTACCATTGGATCTCGTAAGGACTCATATCAACGAATGTAACATAGGAACAATCAACATCCGAAAACACTTGCTTTCTTCTAGGCTCATACAATGCAATGCCAGTGTAGACCTTATGAGTGTTCCCTGAAAGCTTTTTGAGCATTTCCCATGCTTCGTCTCGGTTTTTGGGCTTGCCTAGGATCTCTCCTTTAAGATATACAAGTGTATCCGCGCCCAATATCAAATGGTCTGCATGGATACGACTCACCGTTTCCGCTTTTCGGCAAGCCAAGACCTCGACCAAACTGTCCGGACCTAGCCCCTCTTCCAAGACAGAGTTTTCATCAAAACCTGAAGGGACAACGATTGGCCGTATGCCCAAAGATTCCAAAAGTTCCTTACGTCTTGGTGACTCCGAAGCCAGAATTAACTGCAACCTTTTCACCGCCCAAGAAACAACACGAGGATGAGAACCATCACCGCGCCGGCTAAGTTAAGTCGCACAGTAAACCCCAATGTAAGTGAGACTACATTCAGATCCAGATTAAAGGGCGGCTGTATCCCAACAGCAAACCCTTTGGCCAGAAGAGGCACTACCTCTGACAGGGCCTCGCCTATTACACTGCCTACTATGGCGCCGGCCACAAGGGCTATCACCCATACCCACGTGTTTGATTGTCTCCTCACGATTTGTCCGCCCCCTAGATTCTAGGGTATCATAGACACCCACGCAAAAGTAAAATCGCAAACGCTATACAAAGACTGCATACATCAGGCAGTTACACTCTTATCTTTGTTCTCATCTCGAATGGTCTTCATCGGACATTTGGTAGCGCAAATTCCGCAATTGTCGCACAAAGCATAGTCGATTCGTGCCAAAGTACCTTTATCCATAGATATGGCAGTCTGAGGACATGCCTTGACGCATAACTGGCACGCGATACATCCGACCTTGCAATACTTTCGCACCGAAGGCCCCTTGTCGTACGAACTGCACAAAATGTGGACATTCTTACCCCTAGGAGCAAGAGCTATTACTCCTCTGGGACACGCTCTTACGCAGGCCCCGCAACCTGTGCATTTCTCTGGAATAACGATGGGCAATCCCTCTTTTGACATATACATTGCCCCAAAAGGACAAGCTTTCACACAATCACCAAATCCCAAACACCCATAGGGACAACCCTTGAGCCCGCCTAGGAGATTCACAGCCTGACAACTCGCATATCCGTGATAGTCTGCAACGCTCTCGGCGTTATCCTGATCCCCCTGACAATACACCACTGCAACCTGAGGTTCAGAAGCCTCAGCATCGACTCCCATTATCTTAGAAACTGCTTCAGCGACCGCTTTCCCACCGGGAACACAGGCATTGGTAGGAGCTTCACCTTTAACTATCGCTTGAGCCAGACCTGAACAGCCTGGAAACCCGCACGCTCCACAGTTCGCCCCTGGCAACGCAGCTAAGACCTCGAGCACCTTTGGATCTTGTTCAACCTTGAATTTCTCAGCGGCCATAGCCAACATCGCACCAAACACAAGTCCAGCTATTCCTAACGCAAGAACCGCATTTAGCAACAATAGTTCCCCCTTTTGATCACAGCAAGCCTTTGAACAATCCTGAGAAGCCCAAAAAGGCCAACGACATAAGCCCGGTAGATATGAGAGCGAGCGGGAAACCCTCAAGCGCGGGAGGAATGTCCATAAGCTGCCATCTCTCTCGAATCCCGGCAAATATTATTATCGCGAGACTCCATCCCAAGGCTCCGGCAAACCCATTTACCGTACTCATCAAGATACTGTACGAGTGTCTTACGTTCAACATAGTAACACCTAACACAGCACAGTTCGTTGTGATGAGAGGAAGGTAAATGCCCAAAGCCTTGTATAGACCAGGTAATGCTTTTTTCATGAATATTTCCACTAGCTGCACAAACGCGGCGATAACCAGTATATAGGCGATGGTCCTTAGGTACTCTAAACCAAGCTGAGCCAGCACAAACTGCTCAAACGCAGCAGTAACCGCAGACGCGATAGTCATAACAAATATGACCGCGCCCGACATCCCTAGCGCTGTCTCAAGGGTCTGAGATACCCCAATAAAAGGGCATATCCCCAAATACTGCATGAAAATAAAGTTGTTAATAAGGACTCCGCTTATTATGATTCCGATTACAGACACATAAATCCCTCCCCATTAGCGAGTTTCTCACGACGTTTTGCTGTGATCTTCCACCTTCGCTTTAGAACCCAAAGTTACCCTGAATAGGACCATAAGTAGCCCCAGCGTTATGAACCCTCCAGGAGGGGTCAGCATAACCGCGGCAGGTTCAAAAAACGGGGCTGACGGAAAAACAATGCTTCCCAAAGCGATCTGCCCAGTGCCCAGAAACTCACGAACCCCGCCTATGACCATCAAATTAACCGTGTATGCAGCACCTATGCCAAGCCCATCCATAAGGGAGTTCATAACAGGATATCTATATGCGAACGCCTCAGCGCGCGCGATGATGATGCAGTTTACGACTATAAGTGGAACAAAGATCCCCATGACTTCATAGATGGCCGGAAGGTAAGCTCTCATCACCAATTCAACAATTACGACGGGAGTTGCGATCAGTATAACGAATATTGGAATCCTGATAGCATCAGGAATAAACCTCCTCAACAGCGATACAAACACGTTAGAAAACGTAAGCACAAACACCACTGCCAGTCCCATCCAAAAGCCGTTTTCCACGCTTGTAGTAACTGCAAGTGTGGGGCACATGCCAATGGCCAAGGCAAAAGTGGGGTTCTCTTGTATAAAACCCTTGATAAAATCAAAGCCAAGAGATCGCCTAGGCTCACTCATTATTTTGCACCTCCTGTTGCAGCTTTTCTTGCCTGTACATCATGTGCATAACCATAGTACTTGGGCACTATGTACTTATCTATCAGAGGCGTGACGAGATTCATAAACAATATGGCATATGTGACTCCTTCAGGATAGCTGCCCCAAAGCCGGATTAACAACGTGACAACACCCGCTCCTATTCCCATACATAGTCGACCTCGACGAGTAACCGGAGAGGTAACATAGTCTGTAGCCATAAAAAACGAACCCAAAACAGCCCCGCCAAGAAGTAGTCCACTTATCCAATCTCCCATGAAAAACCCGTTTGGGCTCCCAAAGATCCAGGTCCCGAGTGCAAGAGTTCCAAGATACCCCACAGGAATTCGCCAATCTATCACATCTCTTGCAATTAGATAAATCCCCCCAGCCAAAAGAGCAATTATACACGTCTCCCCCAACGAACCTGCTCTCAAGCCAAGTAATAGGTCTCTCAGCGTCAACGCAGTTTTACCCGTGCCATTGAAGGCTGCCAAGGGGGTAGCACCTGTAAGCGCATCGTACCCCAATGGAGTAACCCAATCATGGGTCATATGAAGAGGCCAAGCAGCCAAAACAAATGCTCTTCCTGCGAGGGCCGGATTTACAAAATTGGTTCCCAGCCCGCCAAATATCTGCTTTGCAATCACAATAGCAAATACAGACCCGATAATTGGAATCCATATCGGAACGTTCGGCGGCAACGTAAGCGCCAAAAGAAGACCGGTTACAGTTGCGGACATATCGTTTATTGTAAGCGGCTTCTTGAAAAGTTTCTGATATATCGCTTCCGCTGCAACTGCGGAAACTACAGAAGCAAGTATTATCAAAAGCGACCTGACCCCGAATATGACTACCGCAGCGATACTAGCGGGAACAAGAGAAACCACCACGTCCAGCATTATCCCCCGTACCGTTTTACTGCTAGTGATATGGGGCGCCGGCGTTACAAGTAGTCTGTCTTCCATCGTAATACCTCCGTCTCTTCTTGCCAGCCTATTGACTACGCTGAGCCCTTCTTCTCGCGCTGATCGAACTCTTTGCCATCTTTATCCATTGCACTAAAGGCCTCTTTGCAGGACACACAAAAGCACAAGCTCCGCACTCGCAGCAGTCCATTGCTCTTGCATTTTCGGCTTGATCAATAAGACCTCGTTCAGAGTATGCCGCTATCCATAAAGGCTGTAACCGCATCGGGCATGCATCAACACATTTTCCACAACGTACACATGGCAAAATAGGCTCTTCTGTCACCTGTTCTTTGCGCAAGACCAAAACACCGGACGTGCCTTTTAACACAGGTACTTCCAGTTCCTTAACTGCCATGCCCATCATGGGTCCACCCATTATTACTTTGCGAGGGGTACCGTTATACCCTCCTGCTTTCTCTATCAGGAAGGAAATAGGGGTCCCTATAAGAGTTCTGAAGTTAGACGGTTTCTTTATACCTTCACCGGTAACGCTCACAATCCTCTCTACCAACGGCAGACCTTCCAAAATCCCCTCTGCCATGGCATAAGCAGTACCCACATTCGATACGATCACCCCAACATCTAGCGGCAGGCCTGGAGGCGGAGGCACTTCTCTACCGAGGACTGCCTGAATGAGCTGTTTTTCCCCTCCTCTAGGGTACCGCGAAGTAAGCACGGCCAGTTCAATACCGTCGAAAGGCTCAATTGCACGCTTCACAGCTTCAATCGCTTTTGGCTTGTTATCCTCTATGCATACTATGCCCCTTCTAACGCCAGAGGCTTTCATAAACGCCCTAAACCCGAACACGACCTTCTCAGGCTCCTCAACCATGAGCCTGTAATCCGCTGTCAAGTAGGGCTCACATTCAGCACCATTCAGAAGGTAGGTATCTATTGGCTTATCCTTGGGCGGGCTGAGTTTTACATCTGTTGGAAACGCTGCTCCTCCCAGACCCACTAGTCCCATCTGCCTAGCAGTCTCTCTCAACCTTTCGGGTGCAATCTCATCCAGGTTAGAGGCTATAGGAGCCAGAGCCCCCGAATCATCGTTCAGTCCGTCGGGCTGCATGATGATTGCATCGACCATTCGCCCCTGCACCGGATGAAACCTCGGTTCGATGCTCTTTATGACTCCCGACGTAGGTGCGTGTAAAGCGGCACTTATGGCGCCCTGAGGCTCCGCTATGATCTGCCCCCTCTTGACAGCATCCTTAGGTTTCACAACAGGCCTTGACGGAGCTCCCGTGTGCTGCGATACAAAAAGTACCAATTCTTGAGGGATACCAGGGAACTCAATGGGAGAGTCCTCAGATAAATGCTTTTTATCCGGAACACTAACGCCTCCCGAAACTTTCTTTATCGTGATCACTTACACCACCTCGATTACAACCATTAGTCAACAACAAAACCTATTCTAGATTCTAACACATCGTAGACGCGCATTTGTAAAAAACAAGTTGGGATTGGACGGACCGTAGCTTGAGGACGTAAGAGAAGTCATAGCCGCTTCCTCCGGTTTGAGGCGGGAATACCCATCTGGGAACGATACTTGGCAACAGTACGTCTTGCAACAAAAACACCACTTTCGTGCAAAAGTTCACTGATCTGACTATCGGTCAGGGGATTTCCGGGGTCTTCCTTGTCAACTATCTCTGAGATGGCTCTTTTTACATTGTATTGAGAAATCTCATCGCCGACAGCTTTTATTCCGGGCCCAAAGAACATTTTGCATGGGAAAATGCCAAATGGAGTATCTACATATTTGCCCGATATCGCCCTTGATACGGTAGACGCATGAATCCCAAGTTCGTCTGCGATGTCGCCGAGCGTGAGGGGGTCAAGATGACCGGGCCCTTCGAGGAAGAAACGCTTTTGATGCTTAACTATGCTTTCCATAACCTTGGCTATAGTCATCCGTCTTTGCTCCACACTCTTCATCAAATAGTATGCCCTTTTAGCCTGCTGCGTAAGGTAGTCCTTGGTCGCCTTCTCGCCCTCAGAAAGCAGTCTCCGGTAATACGGATTCCACCTTATGGGAGGCAGGGCATTTTCGTTCAGTATCACAACGAATTCGTCCCCTAATCTCTTGACGGTAATATCCGGCAATATGTAGGTTATGTTCGTGTAGGACAAGCTCGCGCCCGGTTTCGGATCCAGACCCACGATGAGATCCCTCGCCCGGAGCACATCTTCTAACGATACTTGCTCTTCTTCGGCTATTTTTGTGTACCTGGCCTGACCCAGATCCTCAAGATGTGCCCTTATGATCCGTAATTCCAGATCCCCTAACCCTTTCGATACTGCCTGAAGTTCCAAACATTCTCGCAAATCCCTCGAGCAGATACCGACAGGTTCAAGACCTTGGATCACCCTAATCACAGATTCTGCTAGCTGCTTCGTACACGAAGCAGCTGAAGTGATATCGGAAATCGAACATCTTAGGTATCCGTTGTCATCTATGTTCCCAATTACAAATCGTGCAACTTCAAGCTCTTTTCTGCTCAACCGAAGAAGCGCCAATTGCGATAAAAGAGCATCCCACATACTGTTGCTGCTTACAGGAATATCTTGATAGAAAAGAAGGCTCTGCTCTTTGCTTTTTTTTGCACTTACCTGCGATACTCCAAGATCTGAGGAATCCGAAAAGTAGTCCATCCACTCTTCGTAATCATCTTCAGTTGGAAAATCCGCTTCCGCCTCGTTACTTTGATCGTCTGCGATGTCCAAAAGGGGATTATTTTCAACTTCTTGCAGTATAAACTGGGAAAGTTCCTGAACATTCATCTGCAAAACCATAATGGCCTGACGAAGTTCAGGCGTCAGAATAAGTTTTTGCGTCTGCAAAAGTTCAAGACCATATCCAGGTTCCACATTCCCACTCTCCTGCGGACTGTCCCAGGCACAGGTTATCCCTATGCCTGGCTTTCCAATTGGCCACTTAGCTAGTCCAAACTGATTTTTCTTGTTACCACATCCACACTAGCCAAGTAGATGCCGGTAAGATATTCTAGCT
The DNA here is from genome assembly GCA_018052475.1 of Candidatus Fermentithermobacillaceae bacterium. Taxonomy (GTDB): domain Bacteria; phylum Bacillota; class Sulfobacillia; order Fermentithermobacillales; family Fermentithermobacillaceae; genus UBA3907. Next base: position 46,446 of record JAGPNG010000006.1, on the reverse strand, counting down.
TCTGTTTCAACTTAGCCTGCACTTCACTCATAACAGAAAATACCTGCACACCATAGGCCAGTGCTAATTCGACCTCCAAAATAGTCCCTTCACTTGTATTTATAACTATAGTCCTCAATACCTTATTTACTCCCGGAATTTCGGAACAAATCTGGGACGCTATATACATCACTACATTGTCGGCGATGTAGAAATTCCCAAAATAACTATAGGTAGGCCGCACAACGCTTCTTTCAAGAATAGTTGGCCTTTGCTCGCGTGATCTGACAAATATCTGCAAAGGGTCCACCAAGTACCCTGAGAAGGTTTTTTTGACCTCAAATGTAGGAGCCGGAATAACGTGCTTACCTTCCTGTCTCCTATGCCTCAAAGCCTCCGTAATATCCTCGTCGCTCTGCAAATCTGCTATGTCCAAGATAGAAGAAGGATTAGGCAGACCTAGTCTTTCTACTATCCTCTCTACCATGGACAAAGAAGTGCCCAGGACCAAGACGCGCTTGGGCTTTATCTCTGCGATGGCAGCACGAACCTCAAAAGCATGAGAGGGGGCGGTGAAGACAGCCCTTCTGACGGCAGCTAGTTTTGTTTCTTCTCTCTTTGCAGATCTTCCTGCAATGATCCTAGATCCGGAGATTAGAAGACCGTCGTCTATGATTGCCTCGCATCCATGCTCTTGGGCAACCCACATCGCGTGATGGGATTTGCCGGTTCCGCTTGGCCCTACAAGCGCGACAACCTCTACATCAGGAAATAATGGGCTAGGTACTATTTCCTTTCCCATGGACGCCACTTGAGACCTTCCTTTCCAGTCCCCTTGGTGCCAGGAATTCTATCTACGCCCCGAGGGGGTACGGCATCTTCTTTCACAAAACTCCCAACCAGACTCACAACTCTCTTCTCATCCTCAGTCTTTGCGCTTTCTTTTGCAAAAGCGATCAGTTCCGGCCAAATTGCCCGCGATATGAATGCACCCGATTCGAGCGCGAAATTAGGATTGTACCTCATTGCAGTTACCCAGTTTTTGAGACCGTCTCTGGCATTACCCAATGCCAGATTAACCGTGCCACACAAAAACTCGCAGTCAGACCTGAACTTTCTTTCTTCAATGCTTGTTGGTTCAGCCTTCCTCTGGGCTTCCAACACTTCCTCGACGATCTCTTTGGCTTTGACAAGATCACCCGCTCTGTAATTCAGCTCCGCCAATACCAGCATGGGCTGAGGCGAACCCGGTTCCAACATGCGGATCTGTTCCCACTGATGAATAGCTTTTTCGTATTCGTCGTCCATCAAAAAACACGTCGCAAGATTCTGACGTGCAGGGACATAGTTCGGGTTTATCAAAATGCACTTTTCCCACAGTTTGATCGCTTCGTCCTTCTCACCCTTCTGGAACAGGCCGAGTGCAAGATTATAAGTAGCAAACAGATCGTCTGGATTTGTCGATAGGACCTCTTTCCATTGCTCTATGGCAGCGTCAAGATCCCCTGACATTGCATAGGCTTCCCCGAGAGTGGTCGCGGTATGAATGTTTTCGGGTTCCAACTCCTTAGCTCGCGCCAGAGACTCAATTGCCTTATCGTATTCTTGCTTACCTAAGTAGGACAACCCTTTATTGAAATGGAGCAAAGGTGCCTCCGAACCCAAGCGTTCTGCTCTTGTGAGAGTATCAAGCGCTTCATCATACATCTGGAGGTCTGTATATATGGCGCCTACATTGTGTAACGCCTGCACATTTGACGGATCAAGTTTGAGAACCTCATGCCACTCCAACAAAGAGTCCTTTACTCTCCCCTTTGCTAGGTAAAGCTCGCCTAGCTGAGAATGAGCCAACACGTTGCTTGGCTGTAGATTTCGTGCCCTCTCGGTCAGAGATATCGCTTGATCAATGTTCCCCTCTAGTGCATAGAGCTTACCCAGGAAGTACAAAGATGGGCTGTGGTTCTTGTCTATGGATAGAACTTTCTCCCATGCAGCTTTGGCTTCGTCAATTTCCTCGGCATCAGCCATGGTAATCCCCAAATAGTAGTAGGCGTCTACATTGCGCTTGTCTATTTCGGTAACTTTCAACAATTGCTCCTTTGCCTTCTCTGTCTCTCCCAGTCTCATGTATGACAAAGCAAGCTGAAGCCTAGTAGATATATCCTTAGGCCTCTTAGAAACTTCTTTTTCGAGCCGCTCTATTATCTCGCTTAAGGACTTCTCGTCAATCTCCACAATAATCCCTCGCTATACTATTGAAGTCTTATACATATTCTATCTTCCCTTATATAATACCTTTATGTTGTCTTCTGTGTCGAAATCTGCAAATTTTCAGCAAGTCATAGGAAACTGTATTGACTCCGATTAATCCTAGTATAATAATAGGATTATCGTATTGTTAGAAATTCGAGGTGAAGTAAATGGCTTTCTCCTTGTCGACAAAGGGATGTTACGCGGTGTTGTTGATGTATCAGCTGGCCCAGTCAAAAGGTACTTTGACATCGCTATCCGAGATTTCATCTACCCAGAACATCTCTCAGGGCTACCTCGAACAGATCGTAAGGCCGCTTAAGGAAAGCAACCTTGTTGACAGCAAAAGAGGTTTTGGAGGCGGGTACAAACTGGCAAAACCGCCGGATCAAATCACAATTGGAGAAATCGTGACGATATCAGAAGGCCCAGTAGCTCCCGTCCAATGCGTGAATGATGATTTTTCTTTTTGCGCAGGTCCTTCGGACTGCAAAGCCAAACTGGTATGGCGCAAGGTAGGAGACGCCATCAGTAATGTCTTGAACTCGATAACTCTTCAGGATTTACTCGAATTAGACGATTCTTATACTTTGAAGGGAGAAAACAACCATGGGTAGTCGACCACACGCTACTAGATCCGTATACCTAGATCATTCTGCTACAACTCCGGTACGACCTGAAGTGCTTGCAGCAATGTTGCCATATTTCGGCGATAAATTCGGTAATCCTTCCAGCATCCACAGTTGGGGGCGCCAAGCCCGAACCGCAGTTGATTCGGCTCGCGAACAGGTAGCCTCAATTATAGGTGCTACCGCGTCCGAGATAGTCTTTACATCCGGCGGAACCGAATCTGACAACCTGGCAATAAGGGGTGTAGCCAAATCGATGCAGACAAAAGGCAAGCACCTCATTACAAGTCAAATCGAACATCACGCAGTTATCAATACATTTGAGTCTCTGGCCAAAGATGGCTATGAGGTAACTTACCTTCCTTGTGATAAGTACGGACTAATCGATCCAGACGATGTGAGAAAATCCATTAGAAAAGATACGATTCTCATATCCATCATTCACGGACATAACGAGGTGGGGACTATCGAACCGATCGAGGAAATTGGCAAGATCGCTAAGGAACACGGGATATTGTTTCACTCGGATGCAGTGCAAAGCCTTGGAAAAATCCCCGTCAAAGTAGATGCCATGGGAGTCGACCTACTGACTATCTCAAGTCATAAGATATACGGTCCCAAAGGTGTAGGAGCGCTTTACGTAAGAAAAGGAACCAGGATAAGACCTCAAGTTACAGGCGGCATACACGAAAAGGGGTTAAGGGCAGGTACCGAGAACGTTCCCGGAATAGTGGGTTTCGGCGCTGCATGCGCACTTGCAGAAGAAGAGATGCCCGAAGAGTCAAAAAGACTTCAAGCGCTTCGCGATAAGCTCATAAACGGTATTTTATCTAACATCCCAGACACGGTCCTAAATGGTCACCCCGAAAAGAGACTGCCTCACAATGTAAATGTGAGCGTTAAGTACGTCGAGGGAGAAGCTATGCTCCTTAACATGGATCTGCTCGGTATCGGAGCCTCCTCGGGATCGGCTTGTACTTCCGGTTCGCTTGAGCCTTCACACGTGCTCCTTGCCATGGGAATTCCGCACGAACTGGCGCACGGTTCGCTCAGGATGACATTAGGGAAGTCGAACACAGGAGAGGACATAGAGTATGTCTTGGAAGCACTACCGCCTATAGTCGAGAAACTACGGGCAATGTCTGTTTTTGGGCGCTAGATAATACTAACTCTAAGGTGGGATATCATACATGTACAACGAGAAAGTCATGGACCACTTCATGAATCCGCGAAATGTAGGAGAAATCGAAAACCCCGACGGCGTAGGCTTAGTAGGGAATCCTGTATGCGGAGACGTAATGAAGATTACAATAAAAGTTAAGGATAATAGAATCGAAGATATAAAGTTCAAGACATTCGGCTGTGGCGCAGCTATTGCCACAAGTTCCATGGTTACTGAACTGGTCAAGGGACACACTTTGGAAGAAGCCCTAGAGATCTCCAATAGAACGGTTGCAGAAGCGCTGGATGGGCTGCCCCCCCAGAAACTGCACTGCTCAAATCTGGCTGCTGATGCGGTACACATGGCAATCCAAGACTACTATAGCAAGATAGGCAAAGACCCGGTATCTAACGGGGATAAATCCTAGATTGGTCGGGAAGGACATGGAGCCACAGTCGTACGAAAAAAGTCAGGCTGTGGCCTGTTTCTTAATTGGAACACCTAACGCAATGACAGCGTCATAACATACAAGATAAGCCATGCTTTTGTCCATTTGTCGGCCCAAATTTTGATGTGAGGTTAATACATATGAAAAATCTCAAACTGTTGCCATGTATTTACGCGCACAAAAAGACAAAACGAAGGGAACTCGGACTAAAGACCGCCGTTTTCGCCATGGCCCTTTGTCTCATTCTTACCTACCTTTCAAGCGCAACCCCGACGCTTTTAGCATCCGAAGCAGTATCCATCCCTGCAGATTTTGCAGGGTTTAAAGCCATAGTGGTTGGCGACGCATGCAACCTGAGGACTGGGCCGGGAACTAACTATGCTTCCAAAGGACTGGTCCTTCAAGGCACGTGGCTGGATATTGTGACAAAAGAAAATGATTGGCTGAAAGTGAGATACAAAAACGAAGAAGTATGGATAGCCGACTGGCTCGTGGACATAGACCTAAGTTCACACAACATAAGAATAGTCATAACTAAGACTGATGTGAATATAAGACAAGGTCCCGGGACTGATTACCCTGTAACCGGTCTCACTCAGAAAGGACAATCCTATTACGCAGAAGCAAAAAGGGGAGACTGGATTAGGTTTTCTTTGGGGACAGGAAGATCAGGTTGGGTCCGTGCCGATCTTTTGGAGCTCCAACTACCATCTATCGAAGAAACAGAAAAGCCTGCAGGAGACATGTTAGTTCGACCTCGGACCGGCTCAGTAACCGTGTATCAATCTCCTTTGAAAGGGTCAGGCACTATGGCAACCATATCTCCCGGAAATTCGGCTAAGTATATCACTTCAAGAGGAGCTTGGATCGCCGTGGAGACTTCCGGGGGTATACGGGGATGGGTCTACGGCCCAGATACGGTCATCACTCTCCTTACCGACCCAACCCTGTCGTTTGGCGTCTCGGAGTCGTCGTGGTCTATGGGCAAGTACAGTACCATCGTAGTGAATGCGACCGACGTCAACTTTCGTTCAGGCCCGGGCACAAGCTACCCCGTGATATCGATGGTACAAAAAGGAGATGCGCTTAGAGTCCTCGAGACCGAGGGGCAATGGATAAAGTGCATTTCGCCAAAAGGCATAGTTGGCTGGATCGCCTCATGGCTGACTGCCGGCACACCCGGAAAGGCCCCCGGTTTCTCAGTATCTTTGGACACAAGTTCCAGTGTGCGCATATTCACAGTACAAGGGCCGTTCGAATCTTTTTCAATCACACCTGACGAAGACAATAACACACTGGAGATTACAACCTCAAGTTCTTTCGGAACCTCGGGTCGATTGGACATTAATTTCTGTGAGTTTCAAAGCGTAAGAATTGAAGGAAACAAAGTTTTAGTTAGTTTTCAAGAAAAACCTTCGTATGTGATAAGGGAACAAACCCCAGGAAAGTTGGTACTGGTTTTCTCGCCTGTAATCACATCCGTTACTATCGAGCCAAGCACAGAAGGCGAAACTCTTGAAGTCAAGACTCTGGGTTATGCCTGGCCGACTATGCACAGAAATGGTTCTTCGATAAACATGTTTCTACCCGGAGCGTCGTATTCGGGGCAGATTTCTGAGATTCAGGGTAATTTGGTGAAAGCAACCAGCATTTCTCCTCAACAAGATGGCGTGACACTTTCTTTAGATGCGTCTCAGAGCGGCTCTTACCTTTTGAGAAAAAACCCCAACTCTTTAGAGGCTATCTTCCATAATCCGGGTCTTTCAGGCAAAATCATCGTAATTGACCCCGGACATGGCGGCACCGATCCGGGAGCTTCGGGACCTACAGGGTACACTGAGCGCGTAGCGAATTTCGAGATAGCGATGAAACTCAAAGCCCTCCTCGAACAGGCAGGAGCTACCGTCATAATGACACGGCAAGGGATCTATGAAAGCGCGACACCTCCCGAGGACTGGAATCCAGACATAGATGAATACTCAGGGGACCTTGCAAAAAGAGCGGCATGGTCACAAAAGGCACATGCTTTCGTATCTATACACAACGACGCCCATGCTGACAGATCGATAGGTGGCACGACCTCGTACATATGTGAGAATACGTTAAACGTAGCTGAATCTAAAAGACTTGCTCAGTTGATTCAGAGCGAGGTAACAAAGAATTTGGGCACTTATGACCGCGGCGTCAGAACTGCAAACTTTTTCGTAAATAGAGAATCTTTATGCCCTTCAGTCCTTGTTGAAGTAATGTACCTTTCAAATCCTAGAGAAGAGCAACTGTTGAAACAAGCACATATCCAAGATACTGCGGCGCTGGGCATTTTCAATGCTCTTAAAACCTACTTTTCACCCGGAACCTCAAGATGAATTGAGTATGTGGTAAAGGGAAGGGCAGAAATATCTGCCTTTCCCTTTGAAATCAAAACGTAGTAGAACCTGTGAAATTGAAATCCCGTATTTTGACGGCAGGCAACACTGAGGTAAACGTGCTCCACCAATCCTTGACTACCCTGAAATCTCTTGAAATAGCCTCAACATTGGAAAAAGCATCAAGCATCGACTCAGTAAACCGGAGGTTCCGGACTCGAGCACATATTTCTCCATTGCGTATAAGAAATGTGCCATCTCGGGTAGTACCTGTTGCAACAACCCTCATAGGCTCCGGACAGTGAGTGTAGTGAAATCGGGTCACCAATATACCGTTCTCGGTAGACCTTATCATATCTGGTATAGACGAATCTCCTGTGGCCATGAACATGTTGTGGGGCATAGGTTGCGATCGTCCCATAACTGAAGTAGCATGTCCCGTTGAAGTAACCCCGTCTTTGGCGGCTGTCCTTGTATCGTATGCTACACCACTGGCGATACCTTTATCGATGAACACCACTTTCTTCCTCGGAACACCCTCCGCATCAAAAGGTGACGCAAACCCTTTTGCATCTATCCCGTCGTCCCAAATAGTGACATTGTCGCCCATGACCTTTTGTCCCATCTTGGTGGCCATAAAACTCGTGCCGCGTTGCTTTGCTGCAGCGCTAAAAGCGACATACCCCAAAAACCGGATTAGGTCTGCTACGGCATACTCCGTGAAAATCGTATCGTACCTTCCCGGTTCAATGGCGATGGGATCCCCGGAGCAAAGCGCCCGATCTATGGCTTCTTCGGCGACTTCCTTATAGTCAATATCTCTTACGTCTCTAACAAGCCGGTCAGCATAACCTGTATTATCGCCCGACTCCACAACTGTCTTGAAGAAAGCCTCCGTTGACATGTTGTAGGCTCTTGTACCGGGAGTATTTACGACGGCAGTTTCCTTCATCGAAGTCGAATAGGTTCCGGATGCTAAGATCCCTTTCTCGTTTGCCGATGAGATGAGGACTCCACAGCCCAAAGCCCTATCTTCGGGCGTCATTTGAGCAGTATGAGGAATGTATGTGTTTACAGACGGAGCAGGTTCGGCTTTGAAAAGAGACGGAAGTTCGGGATCCTCCTGGGCAAATTCCATACTCTCCTCGGCTCTATGAACCACCCATCGAAGAGATCCCTCGTCTAACAAATTAGTAGTCGCCGTACCGACTTTCTTCCCTTTCACAGTGGTCACCGTCAGCGAGTGGTTCTTTCGTCTGAGGTTCTGATGGATCTGATTTCTTGCATATCTAGTGAGGCTAAGGTCCTCTGAAACCAGATGCGCACAAATGTCAAAACCCCTGCCAAGAGAAACTACCTTGTCAAGCATTTTGAGCGCGTCGTCTTTACCTATCACTCCTCAACACCTACCTTTATATTCCGAAATCGGGCAGGCGCTGCTCCATGTCCTACGTGAATAACCTGTACAGGTTCTCCTTTTGCACAACCTGGCGTACCCCACACGTTCCATTCGTCCTTGCCTGCGCAAGCGTCACACGATCTCCAGAATTCAGGGGTCATGCCCGTATACGCCGGATTCTTGAGCATCTTACCTAACGAGCCCTCTTTAATCTCATAGGCTATTTCCTGACCAAAGTGAAAATTAAGCCTTTTGTCGTCAAGGCTCCAGCTCTTGGGCGTATCTACAAAGATCCCCTTTTCCGTGTCGCGTATGATTTCATCGAGTGTCCAATCGCCCGGCTCCAGGTTAATATTAGTCATACGGACCATAGGCAAGTTTTCCCAGCCAACCGCGCGCATGCTGCCGTTTGATTCTTGATTGAACATTGGAGCTAGTTCCCTTGAAGTTAGGTAGTTTTGGAAAATCCCGTCAACAATCAGGTCTGTCCTCTGAGCCTCAATCCCTTCATCATCGTACCCAAAAGTCCCTAGGCCACCCGGTACCGTAGCATCGGCCACCAAGTGTACTGACGGTGATCCGTATCTAAAACTACCCTTCTTCTCCGGCGTCAAAAATGAAGTCCCGGCATAGGTAGTTTCCCATCCCATTACTCTGTCAAGTTCTACAGGATGCCCGCATGATTCATGGATTTGTAGTGCCGTCATTGAGCCACCCATTACAAGATCGGTCACACCCTGAGGACAAACAGGTGCATCCAAAAGTTCCTTTGCTTCTTCTGCCAGTTCTTGGATCCTTGTCTTAAGATCTAAGTCCAGAACAAACTCATATCCCGAAGTAGCATAGTCCTCGAAGGACCTCACCTGCGTATCGCCCAAACCTCTTGCGGTAACTGCGATCGATGCTCCGGTATAACAAAGGTTCTGCGCAATCTGCCGCCCGTCTGTGGATAAGAACTCCTTTTCCTCCGAGCAAGAAACCATGGAAGCGCGTGCACGAGAAACATCCGGCATATCTTTGGCGGTGCTTATCGCATCGGTCAGATATTCCAGCTTTTCCTCAGGTTTTACGCTAAACGGATCTGTTTTGAAAGGAGTCTTGTACTTGACACTAATAGACGGCAAGGGCTCTAGTTTGATCCCTTCCCCTTTCTTGTGCAAACTAGAAGCACCGGCAATCCTTACAGCCTCTTTGGCCAGTTCACCAAGGCTTCTGTCGTCAATATAGGGGGTTGAAGCAAATCCCCAGGCACCATCTACGAGCACCCGCAGCCCGACGCCGGTGCTTTTCGAAGTTGATACGCTGACCGCCCCATCGCTTTCTACGAATATAGGCTCTCTCGTAGTGCACACGTAACGCGCGTCAGCATATTCTGCGCCCCATTTCTGAGCCAGTGCTATGACGTTTTCTAACTCTAGCATTGTGGCAACGCCCCTTCCCGGCTAGAAATCCAAGGAGCTATGGCATGCAGCTACACAAAGATCAATACAAGCTGTCACATCATTAAGGTCAACAACCTCTCCTGGAGTATGGATGTACCGCGATGGTATTGAAATCACACCTGCCGGGATACCAGCCTTGGTCATTTGTATGGCAGACGCATTTGTGCCTCCGTATTCCAACACTTCTAATTGATACGGAATCCCATTCTCTTGAGCGAGTTTGACCAGATACTCCCTCAACCCCGGATGACATATCAGACTGGAATCCTTAACCTTTATGGCGGCTCCTTTACCAAGCGAAACATCCATTGTACGAGCCTTTGGAGTATCCCCCGTACCTGTTACATCAAACGCGATGCCTACGTCCGGCTCTATGCCAAAAGCAGCGACTCTCGCGCCTCTAAGTCCAACTTCTTCCTGCGTGGCAAAAACCGCATAGATGTCATGTTCTACGGACTTGAGTTTCTTTAGTACTTCGACTATTACCACGCATCCAATCCGATCATCCATAGCTTTTGCCATCATCCTGCCGTTGCCCAGATCGATCGCATTTTGAAGGAAAGCGGCGCTTTGTCCTACCCTGACTTGTTCCGAAGCCTCTTCTCGGCTCTTAGCGCCGATGTCTATAAAAAACTTGTTCAGCTTAAGGTCCTTCGGATCTTCTAAGGCCTCACATCCGATGACGCCGCAAACACCGTTTTCGAAGTAAACCCTTTGGCCCAAAGCGACCACAGGATTCACACCGCCTATATTCCCAAAGCGCAGAAACCCGTTCTCATCAATATGGGTCACAATAACGCCTATCTCATCCATGTGCGCGTCAAGCAAGATTTTCTTCCCGCCGTTGCCTTTCTTGAAACAGATCAGGTTTCCAAGAGCATCTACTCTAATCTCATCGACAAAAGGCTCTACTTCTTCGCGGATAATCTGTCGGATTGGTTCTTCAAACCCGGAAGGCCCAAAGCCCTCGGTAAGTTTCTTTATAAGTTCCTTCATGGTCTAAAACCTCCTTCAACACTTTTCAAGAAAAGGGTCACGAGTTTCTTCGCTGCTTCAAAATCAGACATCGACATAATAGAACACGGCGTGTGTATGTAACGGCAAGGCACAGAAACAGATGCAACGGGACATCCTGACTTAGATTGTTGAATTGCCCCTGCATCATTTCCACCAGAGGTAGCTTCCCTGAACTGGATGGGTACGTTGTTTTCGTCGGCGAGTCTAATAAGTTCCTTAAGCATCGCTTGATTCGGTATGGAGCCACCATCCATAATGCTAAGGGCAGCGCCTTTGCCAATCCGGGTAGCTTGGAACTCTTTGTCCGTACCGGGAATATCGGCGCAGACGGTTCCCTCAATAGCCAAGCCCATGTCAGGCTCTATATCAAACGCTGCTACTCGTGCTCCTCTTAGCCCTACTTCTTCTTGCACGGCAAACACAGCATTAAGCTGGATATCTTCCCACGGCTCCTTGAGGACCTCTAGCAATATGGCGCAACCAACTCTGTCGTCCAAAGCTTTGGCTTTTACAATTCCACAAGATATCTCCTCGTATTCTGTGTCAAAAACTGCATAGTCGCCCACGGCAACTTTCTTCTGGGCTTCTTCCTGTGAGCCTGCTCCGATATCGATGAAAAGCTGATCCAAAGGTATTACTCTGGTACGCTCATCGCGTTCCTGAAGATGTATGGCTTTAGCCCCTATCACTCCGGGTACTCTATCTTTTCCGATTAGAATACGCTTGGAAACTAATACTCTGGGGTCGATGCCGCCTACTGTTGCAAATCGGAGGAACCCGTTCTTCTCAATGTATGTAATTACCAGCCCAACTTCGTCCATATGAGCATCTATAATTACCTTGGGCCCCTTGGAACCCTTCTTAGCTATTACATTTCCCAAGACATCACACTCATATGAGATCCCCATCCGTTCAAGTTCTGCGATTATCTGATTCCGCACTTCGTATTCGTTTCCTGAAACACCTGCGAGGGATGTTAGGGTCTTTAGGTCCATGTCTTCAACTCCTTCACAAAAGCCGTGTCGACTGATGATATAAACCTAGCAATGAGTCTCCCGGCCTTATCTACGTCTCCTAACGAGAGGGTCTCCACGGAAGTATGCATGTATCTTTCCGGGATTGAAACCAAGCCTGTAGCTACACCTGAACGAGACACTTGTATGGCCCATGCATCAGTTCCGGTCGCTGCAGGCGCCACATCCGGCTGAACCGCAATGCCCAGTTCCTTTGCTGCCTTGCTGAGTCCCGCATACACTTTGGGATGAATGTTTCCACCCTGTGTAATAGATGGGCCTTTTCCCATAGATGAAGTCTTCCAATCAGGAACACCCGGGGTTTCTGCATGACAAACATCAATAGCTATGCCTATATCGGGAACGACATTGTATGTAGATGCGAGCGCACCTCTCAAACCTACCTCTTCCTGTGTGGTAGCAACAGCATACACATCAGCATTCACTTTGTAGCGCCCGAGTTCCTCAAGACAAACAAGGATCACGGCGACACCTGCCCGATCATCGAAAGACTTCCCGGCCATAGCATCTTGCAAAAGCTCGGTTACCTGACGCTTGAATGTCACAACATCGCCTACCTTGACTAGCTGTCTAACCTCGTTTTCGGGAATACCCACGTCGACGAACAGGTCTTCCATCTTATGGGCTTTCCTTGCTTCCTCTCTGGACGTCAAGTGAGGAGGCTTTACCCCGATGACGCCGGTCAGAGGCTTCTTTCCATACACAACAACTTCATGCCCTGGGAGTATCCGAGGGTCTACTCCTCCTACTTGGGAGAACCTAAGGAAGCCGCCTTCTTCGATTTTGGTGATGATAAGCCCGATTTCGTCCATATGCCCGGCCAGCATTATCTTGGGTCTTGGTTCGGAGCCTTCTCCATACCGCACTCCAATAACATTGCCAAGGGCATCTCCGCGAATTTCGTCAACCAGTCCCGACATTGCGTCCTTGACAAGGTCTGCAATGTTCGCAAACTCGAAACCGCTCACCCCATGGGCCATGGATGCTTCTTTAAGGAATTGCTTCACATCCACTTTGTTCTCAACCTCCTAAAAACACTTTGCCTTCTGAAACATCACATAGTTTCCCCTACCCGTAAGTCTTCTCCAATAATAGGAACCATTCCTCCTTTTCTTTACCCTAGAACCACCGGGCGTCCAGTTATCATCTCAAGTTCCTTGTACCTGACACCTTCTAGGTCTCTCCCCCACGGATCAAATGCGCGTTTAGGCAAGGTGATGACATCTGGCAAAAAACCCGACGAGGCAACATCCTCGTACACCGAAAGAAAATCCCGCACAGTGAGCAAACCTGCCGCTTGGATGTTTCCCCCGAAGAAAAGAGAAGGTACTGCCTCTACCCTCGCGGATAATCCTCGCTTTACGAGGGCACTTTCTATGAGCGGTTTTGCCAGCCTTGATGTGAGGATTAGCGCTTTTCTTCGCCGCACTCTAGCCTTGCGTTCCCATTCGAACCAATCTTCGGGAGCGAGGTCATCATACATTATAAGACCGGGGGAAACGTATTTTTCTTTGTAAAGGACAGTGTCGTAAAACACTCCATCTCTTTCATATGTTAGCTTAGGATTCTCGAATTCTCTCAAAGTCGTAAACGCGTGAGTCCGGGAAAACACTTCTTCGCCGCGCACCATGGTGATCACATCTTGGGATCTCAGGCCCGCTTTCCTCGCCGGAGACCTCGGAAGAACATCCATGACCTCTGGCACTAAGTCTTTAAGTCGCGGAGGCTCAAAGAGAACGGGAGTCTTCGTTTTCCTGGTCAATTCGATACTAAGCGCAAAGAGATCATCCCATAAGGTCCCGGAAACCTTTGAACTCAGCGGATGGAGTTTTGAAAAACCCGGTGCCAGCAATCTTATGGTCGTAGCGCCTGATTCCGTAAGAAACATAGCTGTTTCAGTAATGTCCTGCCAACCGGTTAGGAAAGGCAAAGCAACAATGCTACCTTCGAATGGGATCTTGGATCCTAATAACGCCACATTCCTAAGGGTCTTTTCAGGCTCTGTATCCCCCATTACCTCTTTTCTGTATCCTACAGTATTGAGTGATACAACAAATTCAACGTCCCCTATTTCTGAAATCTCTTCAATCAGATCCTCTGTGAACAAGGTGGCATTGGTAGTTACGCTGATAGTGCGATCCGGATAGGCCCGGCGCACCGCCTTTACGATTTCGAGAAACTCCGGATGGGTCAGAGGTTCTCCTTCGTTAATCCTTGTGACAGACTCGCCGATGACTATAGGGCCTCTGGTACTACCTAGCCAAAGGATTGTTTCCTCGATCTCCCTCAAAGACCGAGAAGGGATGCTCAAGACCTCGCACCCTTTCGGATTATATTTGTTGGAACAAAAAACGCAGTTCATATTGCACACCGAGGTGATAGGCAATATTCCCTCTTTTTCCGCGTGATACAAAAGCGCATCTATAGATGGTGTAGGCGTAGGTGTAAGAATCATGAGTTGCTTTCCCTCCACGACTCCAATTCAAGCCCTGCGGAAGGGCTTAGGTACAACCAATCTGCAATGTCACTGCCAGTGCAATGATACTTAAAGAAACCTGCGGCAGATATCATGGCCCCATTATCTGTGCATAGTTCTATCTGCGGGATGTAAAGAGGAACTCCAAGCCTGTCGCATAGAAGTTTGGCTTCCTTTCTCAACAACCTATTGGCTGCGACTCCACCTGAGATTGCAAAACTGTTTGCCTTTATATCCTTCATAACCTCATCCACAGGATGGAGCAACTGCTCTACAACCGCTTTCCTGAAACTTGCGCATAGGTCCGGAATGACCTCTTGACTTCTCCCCCTCGCCTCAAACTCCAAAATAGCACGAGTCTTTATGCCGGAGAAACTATATGCGTGCTTCACTCCTTGGATTTTTGGCAGAGGAAAGAATATGCTCTCTGGATCTCCCATTTCGGCGAGTTCATCCAAATGAGGCCCCCCAGGAAATGGCAAGCCCAATTCTCGAGCAACCTTATCAAAAACTTCTCCTGCGGCGTCATCTAAGGTCTGCGAGATGATATCAAATTGTCCATGGCCTTTCATCAAGATGAGTTCTGAGTGACCACCTGAAACCACAAGGTTTAGAACCGGGAATGCGGGTTGATCTTCCCGCAGAAAATTGGCATAGATGTGCCCTACCAGATGGTGCACAGGCACAAGAGGAACGCCAAGCGTATAGGCTAAGGACTTTGCAAAGGATGTCCCTACAAGAAGTGCCCCTATTAAGCCGGGCCCGTGAGTTACTGACACGGCATTAACATCCGAAAGTTCTATTCCCGCTTCGGCAAGGCACCGTTCCGTAACCGGTACCATCATCTCGATGTGGCGCCTTGAAGCTATTTCGGGAACAACGCCTCCGTATTTTGAATGAATGTCTGTTTGCGAAGAAACCACGTTAGACAGTATCTTCGTCCCATTTTCGACCACGGCACATGAAGTATCGTCGCAGGATGTGTCGATCCCAAGGATAAGCATTTCTATCACCTCTTAGAAGTCTACAACAATTATACTGTGATCCGAAGGCTTTACCAGAATTTCGTCAGGACGATAGACTTATCTGCTATTGAAAGCTTGCGCTTGTATTGATAATCTTTTCTATGATCCCGAGATTACAGTGCCAAATAGGTCGCATAAGGTGGGATACCAAAGATGCACTTTGCAGACAGACTCCAGGACAGGATTGACAAAGTAGGCTCCAGGATTGTAATCGGTATTGATCCTGATCCCAAGCGCGTTTTTTCTCCCCAGTCAGGGCTCAAACAGGCCTTTGGGGGCAAGTCTTCAGAATACGTTTTGGAGGCTTTCTGCCGCACCATAGTGGATGTAGCCAAAGACTACGCATGCGCCATAAAACCTCAAGCCGCCTTTTTCGAGTGCATGGGCATCATGGGTCTTTCAGTTCTTTCACGAGTGATCACTTATGCCCGTTCGTTTGACATCCCAGTTATTCTTGACGCCAAAAGAGGCGATATTGGCAATACAGCCTCCGCTTACAGTGCTGCATATCTAGAGTCCGGATCTGATTTCTTCGCAGATGCTTTAACCGTTAATCCTTTTCTGGGCCCCGATACGCTTGCCCCATTTGTCGAGACCGCAGACAAGAACAACTGCGGGCTGTTTGTGCTCGTAAAAACATCCAACCCTGGGTCTTCGGCGTTTCAAGACCTCAGGGTCTTAAATACAGGCCAAAGACAGGTTGCCACAGTATCTGAGATAATCGGCGCAGAAATCGCCACTCTCGGGGACAAAAACCTAGGTGCCTGCGGATTATCCAATATTGGAGCGGTGGTTGGCGCTACGCACCCCGAAAGTATGGTTCGTTTGAGACAGATCATGCCCCGAACAATCTTCCTTCTTCCTGGTTATGGAGCACAAGGGGGCACGGCCGCCGATGTAAGAGCAGCCTTTACTTCTGACGGAAAAGGTGCAATAGTGTCTTCATCAAGGCAAATCATATTTGCCTACGAGAAACTGGAAAACTCACGTCCCACGGCGGAACAAGTGACCCGCGCAATCGAAGGAGCTGCTTTGAAAGCACGCGACGATATAAACTCGGCAATTTCACTAATCTAACCCTGTTTGCAGCCATAGGATTGTATATTGCACCCTTTACACCATCCACTTTAACTGCTCTGACTGAGGGGTTGACGGCCCAAGATCATCCTTCCACATTATAAGGGCATCTTCATTGGTGTCAGTATAGTATCCTTTCCTGATCCCTCGTTCTACGAAGCCCAGCTTTCTATATAGGTTTTGTGCCTGATGGTTAGAAACTCTGACTTCCAAGGTCATTTTAGAAGCACCGAGTTCTCTGGCTTTTTCAAAGGCAAATCTTAGCATCTTTTCTCCTATTCCTTGACGTCTCATCTTAGGGCTTACAGCTATATTAGTGATGTGGGCTTCGTCCAGTATGATCCACATGCCAAAGTAGCCTACGATCTGGTCTTCGTACTCAGCTACGAAGTAATGGGCGTAGACGTTGTCCCGAAGTTCTGATTCAAATGCTCTCCTGGACCACGGTGTTGGATATGATTGACTCTCTATGGCAAGAACCCCATCAAGGTCGTGAAGAGTCATCTCTCTTATCGCAACATTCAAAGAATCCTTCATAACATTTCACCTTCGTCTCTTCGTTCTGAAAACAAAACTTCGGCTTGAGACCGCCTGTAATACTCTGGAGTAGCAAGTGACGGATGAACTTGCAGCCCTTGCTCAAACATTTGTCGCCCGATCAGCCCAACTATTCCGGGCTTTGGCAATAACAGGTACTCATCTACGGGACGTATATCATATGGTAAAAGCCCTGAAGCATATGCGATGAAATCGTGAGCCGCATCTCCCGTAATCCAAATAGGGCCATCGATTAACTTTCTTCTCAGTTCTCCGCAAAAATCAGCATAAGTCCTGGGCCCAATTCTTATCTTCTCTTCATACCCGTAACTAGACGGAAACGCGTGGTTATCTTCAGGAAGCACTTCTCTGCGTTCGAAGTAAGCGCATACTGTTTGCCCTCTGGCTCTCCCTTGAACAATTGCTATCTTGTCATATGCCTTGCACTGCCTCAGGTACACTTCAAAAGTTGGCACTTTAACTACGCCCTTCCCAAGAGCCAGAGACATCCCTTGCACGCTCGCGCAACCTATTCTCAACCCGGTAAACGAACCGGGCCCATGTGATACCGCAAAACAATCTATATCTTCAATGCTCAAATCGGCCATCTTTAGGGCCTCTACAGATAGAGGTAAAAGCATAGCCGAATGTACTCTTGGCCTAGACGTAGTAACCTCAGAGAGCACGCCCTTTGAGTTAACCACAGATACCCCGAGCAAGTCTGTGCTTGTTTCTACAGCAAGTATTGCGTTATTCATCCTCTTCGTTTCCTCTTTCAACAAACTCTTCTATTAGCCGAGCCCATGACTCGTCTTCTGTAGCAATATCAATGGTACGGTCATCCGTTATTAGCACAGACCCTTCACTAAAGTGCCTGTCAGAAAAGTGTATACGAATTCTGAGGGTGACCTTATCTAGTTCGCCGCTCAACCGGTCGGCCCATTCGATAACCACTACTGCCTCCGGGTCCAAATCCAAGAGAAGTCCCGCGTCTTCTATCTCTTTCTCGTCCAAGCGGTAGAAATCAAAGTGATGAAGATAGCACCTACCCTCATAGATCTTCTCCAAGACGAAACTAGGACTATTCACAGGTTTTCTAATGCCCAATCCTTGTGCAATTCCTTGAACCATAGTAGTCTTGCCAGCGCCTAACGGCCCCTCTAACAGGATCACCTCTCCACCTTTGAGGTGTTTCCCTATCAATTTCCCTAGTTTCTTAGTTTCTTCAGACGATCGTGTTGTTACACTAAAGGATCTCTCGCTCAATAATCTCACCATTTGTGCGTTATAGTCTCTCTTAAGTACGTTGGTTGGCTAGTTCATCATATTTCATTTTGAGACTCTTCATATCATCCAGCATAAGAGGTTTCTTGCCAGCCTCATCCCGCAAGACTGCCGCGGGATGAAATGTAACCAAATAGTTGATTCCATCTTTTTCAAACCACTTACCTCTATCTCTCGTAACTCTCAAACCCGGATCTATAAGAGTTTGACAAGAAAGAGCCCCGAGAAGAACGATTATCCAAGGTTTAACCAGGTGAATCTGGGCTGTGAGATTAGGAAGACACGCCTTGACTTCTTCGTCGGTCGGCATCCTGTTTCCCGGCGGACGGCACTTGACTATATTCGTTATGAAAACATCGCTTCTTGCGAACCCATGACCTTCCAACATGGAGTCTAGAAGCTGTCCTGCCCGCCCGACAAAAGGCTTCCCTGTGTCGTCCTCTGTTTTCCCCGGTGCTTCTCCTATGAACATTATGCGTGCTTGGCGGTTGCCTTCACCAAAGACGACACCTTTTGCTCCTTGTCTAAGCTGGCACTTTTTACACTGAAGTACGCGCTCTCTCAAAGCCCCCAAGTCGCCTATACTCGTAGGTCCCTTAGCAGGGGTCAGTTCAACTGCCGAAACTCGTTCCTCTAAGTCGCTTCTTTCAATCTTATCGGGATAGTCGAAAAGAGGACGTTGAAGCCACTCACTCTTTGTCGTCAACGTGATCCCCTTCTTCTCTATGACTCTGGCTTTCCAGGCTCCTTATTCTCTCTTCTATGATTTCAGGATATCTTCTGACCAGTTCTAAGTTGTCACTTAGGTGCTTCAAATATAGTTCCCCTAATTCTGGACTAATATCTTTGAGTTTCTCATACATAGCCTTTCCTATTTGTACAGCTGACTCGCAGTCTGGCTGGCACGGGAAGAAATCTTTCGTAAAGTAAGCAAACTTGTTCACTTCTTCGGGGCTCTCAGCATGTATTATCTGGTTGGCAGCCCTTACTTCGGGACTCAGGACCGCAGAACCCCTATCGAAGATATACCTATCTATGCAACAGGCAGGAAAGCCAAGTATGTCTCCGATCTTTCTTAAAAATGCAGGGTTGCTTTCTTCAGGGAACGCTCGCAATGACACAGGCGCGGAGATATTTGGGTATCGCCACGCTTCCCACCTTATATCCTTGCGCATGTCCTGCAATTCTTCTAATTCAACCGATACTGAATCATCCTTGAAAATGTACACTTCCCGTATAGTCGGCCGAGATTCTAGTATCTTTTTCTGAAGTCCCAGTCTGTCGATCCAGTCCATATATAGGTTGTAGGAAACCGAACCCTCGACCACCTTTGTATAGAGTTCTCTCAAAAGTTCGGTCTTCATTCGAGCTTCTTTCACTTTGTCGTCTCGTCCAAGTCTTCCTGCTTTCTTTTTCACGTAGTTGCTAAAAGACTCCCCGAAACTCTTCTTGCCTTCTATTTCGTTGCGAAATCGACTATCTATGGTAGCACCAAGAATGGCGGCATCTGGTAATTCAGCAGGTACTATGATCTGTGCAGCCTTACGCACATCTAAAACAACGGGCAAGAAGTCGTCAAACTTGCATCCCAGAGGTATTGCAGATTCCTCCATAAACTCCTGCACAATTTGGTATTCCATGTCTCCGGCAGGCTCTAGTTACACTCACCTGCCCTTTGATCCTCCTTCCGATTGGATCTAGGCCATCTGCGCGCTCTCATCATATATTATACAGTCATCGCCACTTAAAATGGTTCTGCGCCTTTATAATGTAACCCTCTAAGTCGCAGAGCAAAAAAAGAAAGATGCACCTCACAAATTTGAAAGGGACGATAGAGCCGTTTTGGCTCTGTCGTCCCTTAGTTTTTCAGCGCATTACTGTTCCTTTTTATCTTCTACATTCGCCAAAATAGCCTTAAGCTTCGATTATCTCAACGTTTGCCCGTGGAACAGTAACTATGGTTCCATCCTCCAGCTTAGCTTTGAGAATTCTGACTTTAGACTCAGACTCAATAACCTGAAGCTCAGGCGGCAATTCGACAACCTCAGCCAACAGACCAAAGTAGGGCTCTCTAATAATCCTTATTGGCGTTCCGACAACCAACCCTTGAGCCAAATCCTGGTCATCAGCTCCTGAGGAGCTTGCCTGATATCCTGGGACTATTATCTCGGGTCGCATGACCCCCGCCCTAATCTGTGTAGCACCGTTGATACAGGCTTTGAATCCGCTGAGTTTTTGGAGAAGAGAAAAAGTCCTATCTGCCATCCTCATTTGTCCGAAACCTTCGGTGATGATGACAGTAACAGGAACATCCTCGTGACCTGTAATGGCGACTCCAATATCGAAGCCCAGATACTCAACTAAGTCATGGTCTATGATACCACCTGCCACAATACCTCGAGCCCCTACCTCGCCCGCCTTTTTAATTGCATCTGCTGTCACGAGCGAACCACCGACCAACACTTTATCTGCATCGTCGCTCTTTATGTGGGAAGCTTCAAGTACATCGCTAGGAGACTCGACTGCCACCCGTACTACCCCATTCGTCTCGCCGCCTACACCGAAAATCCCCTGTATAAAGGCACCCTCTGTGAGAACGACTACGCCCTCTCTTGGCAACACTTCCTCGACCACGCCTTCGATATAGGCGTCGACCTCAACGGGAATCGGAGGTTCTCTGAGGGTTACCTGCCCGGTAACCTTCGAGATCATCTCTATTGTGCCCTCTACCGGCGACCTTGCCTCACGCTTGAAAAGACCAAAGAAAGAACTATACTGTGCCAAGATCTCTCCTTGGTGAACATAGTCGCCTTCTTTTTTTAGCATGTATTCCACAACATCTTCGGGTTCTACACCTAGAATATTGGCGACATTAACAGTCTGCGGATTGCCCGGAATACTGGTTCTCGCTACAACTGTGCTGGGCGAAACTTTCTGCCCCTTTTCAACCAAAACTTCGCCGAGGATAGGAAGGCGCCGGGTCTTTCTAATAACCGCCTTTTCCGTAACTTTTAGCCCTGGTGTATATGCGTGTGCCATTTACTCCTTCCTCCCCTCTATATGCCTTTGTCCGCATATTTCTTAAGTACATCTGCCGGATACATGTCCATAGCCGTAAACCACTCTAACAGTTTCTGACTTCTCAAAATCGGATCATCGGGAAGGGCGAGAGGACGTCCACGGCAGTCTATCACTACTCCAACTACGCCGCCGTTTACCTTGGTTTCAACAACACGCCCGTGCCCCTTGCCTACATCAAACTGCCTTGTAGGATGAATAACTGCATCAACCGTGACGTTTTCAGGAATCTTTACGACTTTCATTGAACCGTAAGGAACAGATTCCTCGATAGTCTCACCGTTGTAGTCAATTGTCACTGTGACACATGGCTCTCCGAATTGCAGGTTGCCGCTAGGACCTATTGGAGCAATGGAGGTGCCTAGTTTTACCAGACAGTCTCTGTCAAAGACTTGCATCGCTGCTTTAGGATGAACCGAAGCAAGAATCCCCAGTTGCGGCATCATGAAAATGGAGTCAACTGCCAGCATGGTCTCAGCTTCTGGTTGGAACGCATCCAACAGCATCATTGCAGCTTGTGCACGCCTAGGTGCGTGAGAAAGCGTCCCTCCCGATCCAATCAACATGCCCAGATCTGCCATGTTGATGTATGTTTCTCCTGAACCCGATTGCTCAAACGTATCGCCAATGGTCCTTTCCTTGTGAACACCTCTCAAGCCTACAGCAAGGCTCTTGTGGTGAACAAATGCAAGGCGAAGGGCCTCACGGGCAATTCCTTGCTCGAGTATAAGGTCGTCTAGAGTCTGTGGAATCGTGGTAGGACGGATCATCTTATTCCTGATCCTATTTCTGAGGTCTGCTTCATCAATGGAAAACGGGATCCATCTCGAAATATTAGCCATTCCCGCCTCGAGAAGCACGTTGCAAATCGAATAACTCATCCCTAGGTTTGCCGATACGGTTCTATTGAAGAAGTCTCCAAACACTGAAAACACGTCAGTAGTGGCTCCTCCGATATCGACACCTATAACGCTCATGTCATACTCTTTGGCTGCTGTTTGCATGCAGTTACCCACAGCACCAGGAGTCGGCATTATAGGAACAGGCGTCCAGGTCATAAGCTTATTATACCCAGGTGCCTGCGCCATAACGTGTTCCATGAAAAGATTGTGGATAGCTTCCCTGGCAGGCCCAAGGACCTCTCTCTCCAAAACAGGTCTTAGGTTATCTACTACCCTGAGGTCTGTTTTTTCGCCAAGGATCTCTTCGATATGCTTTCTCGCATGTTTATTCCCGGCATAGATTACAGGTAGCTTATACCCTATCCCAAGTCTCGGCTTGGGTTCGGCGGCAGAAATAAGCTCTGCAATCTCAACAACGTGTGTTATTGTGCCCCCGTCGATCCCCCCGGAAAGAAGGATCATATCCGGTCTCAGATGCCGGATTCTTTGGATTTTCTCGTGAGGTTTTCTTCCGTCATCGACTGAAATAACATCCATTACTATTGCGCCTGCTCCAAGAGCGGCTCTCGCTGCCGATTCTGCGGTCATAGTCTTGACAACGCCAGCTACCATCATCTGCAATCCTCCGCCTGCAGAAGACGTTGACATGAAGATGTCGGCACCTGACCCATCCGGTTGTCTAGGAGTAATAACTCCTGTGTCACTCAAAAAACGCCTACCCGTAAGTTCCTCGATCTCTCTGATGGCGTTTCTCGCACCCATTGTAACATCTTCAAAAGGTGCCTCTACTGTGGTTGGTGCCTCTCCCCTTACAATAAGGCGATACTCGTCTTCAACCTTCTCGATGAGGATAGCTTTTGTTGTAGTCGAACCGCAGTCGGTGGCCAGAACAGTATTGATTTCTGTATCTGGCGTGAACGCAGTTTTTTCTTCCTGCACGAACTCTTCCCCTCCCTCGCTGCCACATGTAGCGTAAATACCTAACATATAAACTACGACATCTGGTCTTTAAATCCTCTTAGTCTTCGACTAATTTTCAATTGTTTCCTCTGGTTTGGATCCGCTACTCTTATCGCTATCCATTTTCAAGGCCTCGTCTATCATGGAACCCTTCTTAGCTCTCCTTAATTGCTTTGCTTTCTTTTTGCTTTCCTTTTCCGCTTTGCGTTCAGCTTCTTCCTCCATAGCTGCGAGTTCAAGGCGCTGAATCAAAAGTTCCACATTATCTCGCTGATCGAAAAAGTAGGCATAGTCTTCGAAAGTCTCAAAAAACACGCCAACGATAGGCGCAAAAAAGTGCATGGCCTGTCCTCCAAAATAACTGAGGGGCTTGTTCATCTCGAGAAAGAAGATCGCAGGAACTGTCATTCCGAACTGCACAATCCGAGCCGCAATAGCTTCTATGATCTCATCCCGTCTAGATTCGTCAATTGGCTCATGAAATTTCAGCATCTATGACACCTCCTCCTGGTTCCGGATAGCTTGTAACCCTCATATTGTACATCACTTTTGTCAAGTTGGCCAATCCAATGTGGCACCGCAATATAGTTGGGAGCTAGCCTGGCAAGTAGAACTCTTTTTTGCGCCATCTTACAACATCTCTACGTTTGCCCTTGGCACCACAACTTGTTCGCCATTTGCAAGCAGTACTTTGACGACCGGCACTTTTGCTTCGGTCTCTATCATCATGGGCTCTTTTGTAATTTCCGCAATAGTCCCTACCGCACCAAAGTAAGGCTCGCTTACGATCCGTATTTCTGCACCTTGCTTCAGATCGATATCGTACCGCACCGGCTTAGCTAATTCGCCTTCATAACCAAAGAACGAAACGATTATCTCGGGTCTTATAGCTCCCGCTCTGATCTGAGTTGCACCATTCATAGACGCCGTCATTCCCTCAAGAGCCGCCAGGGTTTCCCATACTTCCCTTCTCATGTTTAGGTGCCCAAAGCCTTCCATGAGAATTACGGTTAGAGGTATGTCTTCTTGGCCCGTAATGCCTATTCCGAGTTTTACGCCCAACGACTGAGTGAGATTGAAGTAGTTCGCCGTGCCTGTTACAACTCCTTTGGCTCCAACCTCTATGGCTTTTGAAAGGGCGTCATTCGTGGCAAAAGAGCCGCCGATGATTATCTTGTCTTTGCAGTCACTGGTTATCATGTCAGCTTCTAGAACTTGGTCCGGTCCATTTACAAGCACTCTGATCTCACCATGGGTCTCACGGCCAAGGCCAAAAATACCGTTGATTTTGATCCCCGGCGTCTCAATGACACATCCACGCGTTTCCATTACTTCTGAAACACGTCCCTCAATATAAGCGTTGACTATGACTTCTCTGAAGGGACGCGAAATGGTGACTTTTCCGGTTTTGGTATCGATATCAGATATTATTCCGGATACAGGCGCAAGCGCTGTCTTAGTAAAGAAAGCCTGAGCCTCGCCCTTTTTTGCGATCATCTGGTCTTTCTTTACCTCTTGTCCCACTGTCCTTAGCATGTGTTGCGGCAATTCCTCGGGCTTACACTTAATCTCAAAGGCGACATCGAAGGTGACAGGAGGCTCCTCTTTGCCAAATTCCTCGCGTATAGTTACCCTTCCAGACCGGTCGGATATCGACTCTATAACGCCATCTGTAGGAGATTCCAGTTCTTTTCTACCATATAGCCCCTGCTCCGCCCTGGCAAAGACTTCTTTCGTCTTAACCGAATCGCCTATTTCTTTCAACATACTCTTCGAAAGCTGAGCCGGCTCGACTCCCAACAGTCTAGCGGCAGGTATGACCCAGGGAATCCCAGGCTTCACAGCTATCTTGGCTATCGGTGTATCAGGTTTTACTATATCCCCCACTTTAACAAGCACTTCTCCTGGGAGAGGCAGCTTGCGAGTTTTTCTAACAAGTGTAATCTGGTTTTTAACGTTAGTCGGCAAATCTGCTAAAAAGTCCGCCACGCTTCTTCCCTCCCTTTCCACCTTCCGAGCTCTTTGCCGGATACTTTTCTTGCAGCTCACGAATTGCATCCATTGGGTACGCGTTCATACCTTGAATCCAAGATGTGAGCAAATTGATTCGTTCCACGTTATCTTCGGGTAACTCCAGGGGACGTCCTCTACCATCTAGGATGACACCGACCAGACCGCCGTGGATCTCTTTCTCCAATGCCCTGCCTTTTCCAGCGCCTACATCTATGTTCCCGCCGTGAGGTTGTATCCTGCAGACGGCAGTTTCACCGACCCCTAACGGTATAACCTGGAGCTCTCCTCCTGTAACCTTGTGCTCCACTACAGTGCCATCTTCCATGGTCATCTTAACCGTAGCTGCCACCTGACCACGTTTGAACGATCCAACCGGGGCTATTACGGTCCCTAGTCTTACAAGACAGTCTTTGTCGAAAACCTCGGCAGCTATGTCTGGGTATACCGAGGAAAGAACACCAAGGTGGGGCATCATGAATATCGAGTCTACGGCTAGATAGGTTACCCCTGAAGGCTCAAATGCATCGATGAGCATCAAAGCAGCCTGTTGTCGTCGCGGAGCATGCGAAAGAGCTCCGCCTGAACCGACTAGCATATCAAGATGGAGCATGTCTATTATGTCGCGGCCGGTGGCCGATGCTACCTTGCTTCGACCCGCAATCTGAAGTCCTACCTCTTCTTTTTCTACCTTCTTGGCGAGACTCTTGTGGTGTTCAAAACTAAGGCGAAGCGCTTCCCTGGCAATAGCCTGTTCAACTATTAGGTGGTACATTGTTTGTGGAATTGTAGTAGGTCTTATCATCTTGTTTGCAACCCAGTCAGAGATGCGAGAATGGTCGACCTCGAAAGGTACCCATCGCATAATGTTATCGAAACCTGCTTCTTCCAAAACGTTGCAAATAGAATAGCTCATACCTAGGTTAGCAGATACCGTCCTGGTGAAAGTGTCCTCGAAGTTTGAAAACACGTCAGTAGTAGCGCCGCCAATGTCTACACCTATGATGTTCTCATTATTCCGTTCTGCAAGGAGCATAATAAGTTTACCCACTGCACCAGGAGTGGGCATAATCGTCGTATCAACCCATTCCATAAGAGTTCCGTACCCCGGAGCCTGAGCCATGACGTGATTCATGAAAATCTCATGAATGGCTTCTCTGGCAGGTCCCAAGTTTTCAATATCGTGCCGCGGCCTCAAATTCTCGACTATGTGCACGTCCATGTCCGCCCCGCATATTTCCATGACAAGGTCTTGGGCGTCTTTATTGCCTGCGTATATTAGTGGCAGTTTGTACGTCGCACCAAACCTCGGCTGCGGGTTCGCTTGTTTTATAATCTCGGCAATTGACGCTATATAAGCAACTGAGCCGCCATCTACACCACCTGACATGAGGATAATGTCAGGCCGCAATTCTGTAATCCTGGTGATCTGCTCCGACTGTGATCTACCGTCATCTACCGAGATTACATCCAACACAACCGCACCTGCACCTAAGGCAGCACGGTGGGCTGAACTAGCACTTATTGTCTTTACCAATCCTGCAACCATCATCTGCAATCCTCCACCTGCGGATGATGTCGAAACGTAGATATCTACCCCCTTGTCACCTTCTTTGGGCCGAATCAAATTGCCTGACTCATCCAGAATTGGCCTATCGATAAGCTCCTCGATGCGCCGAATTGCTTTCTTGACGCCGATCATGACATCTTCCCATGGTTCCTCAACTGTGGTCGGCATTTCTCCACGAGTTACCAATCGGTATTCATCGCCACGTTTCTCGATAAGTATGGCTTTAGTAGTGGTCGACCCGACGTCGGTGGCAAGGATAGACTCTACTGGTTTTTTATCAACGCCTTCCTTTCGCTGGATTTCTTCCATCCGATTCCCTCCTCAAAGTCCTTTGTTCATCCAACAGACAATCTAGACCGGCGCATTCTTTATTGCGCCATAATTCTACTTTGACATTTGCACACATCATTCTTTGGGTTTGATGTTGCGAATTCGCTCAATCGCGGCCCGGATCCCTCCTCTTTCCTTCTTCTCTTTTTTGACGAGCTCATCTTTCTCACTAAACGCCCGTTCAGGCATGGCGAGTTTTGAGGAAACTATCTCGAGTACCCTGTCTTTGTTTGAACCATCGGGGTAGTAATAAAGGAACATGCCCTGCTTCATTCGTCCCCTCACCGTACGCGTATCGTGTGAAAGGAGCACGCCGTCGTGGAACTGGTAGTAAGTCAAGAATTTATCCCAAGGGCGGATATCCCTTGCCAAAAAGGTCCTATACCCAACCGTTTGCTCTGTAATCACATATTTTACCGGGAACAAGTAAACGGCCAACCTATTCAAAAGTATAAGGGTCATCACAGCTACGAAGAAGAACTGGGGAAACGCCCAGTAAGCAAGCCCTATACAACCCGCTACAGATGCTACCACTAGGGCAGAGACGCCCGGACGGAGCGGAAGGAGCCAAACCTTCCACGAGTACAACTCAACATCTTCTCTTTCTTGTTTTGCTGCTTGGGGGATGCTCTCTCCGGTAATCTCCTTACCTGTCTTGCTCTCAGATTCGCTTTTCGCTTCAGCATCGCCTTTTTTGGGCAGCGGACCTCTGAGATATGAAGGTCTGCTTGCATCAGGAGTATGCTTGTCAGTGCCCTTCGACTCATCTTTTGCTTCCGTCATGGTAAACCTCCCCAATGAACACGTTTATTGCCACTTTGTATCCTATGCCCCGGGCATTTCGTACCTGATTCTACGGCCCTTAGAAATATCCTGCTACTTGATGATTGCCATTCGGACAATAGCCGGACCATGCTCAACCGATAACCTGATGCCTTGCCAAGATCTCGAGCACTGTGTCAATAGGTAGACCTAACCTTGTATGTCCATCGCGGCCTACCATAGTCTCCGCCATGAACAATGAGTTGAGCACACTTTCTTCAACCGCCTCTACGCAGGCTCTGAACAACAGGCCTAAGTCCGGAGAGTCATCGCTTATGTACCTCTGCTCAGATAATTCGGAGGTATCAGAATCTGACACCTTATTGGCCGTTGAAAAGGCTAATGCGAAATCGCCGCTACCATTGGAGAACACAGACCCAGTGCGAGCTAGGCCACCCTGACAGCGCCGCGCGATCCGCAACAGCTGCCTGTCTGATAAAGGAGCATCAGTTCCCACAATAACTATGATTGAACCCGGAGGCGCCTGAGATTGCGCTCCGATAGACCTCTTGAGTTCTATTCCTACGGGGATACCACAAATCAGCAAATCTTCGAGTCTGCCAAAGTTAGACATCACCAAAACACCCAATGTCCATCGTTCATCTATCTCCAAAACTCTCGAAGAGGTACCAATTCCCCCCTTGAATCCTAGGCATGACATACCGGTCCCTCCGCCGACATTGCCTTCAGGTACAGGACCATCTGTAGCATTATAAAGTGCAGAAAACACGTGTTCCTTCTTTACATGTCTGCCTCTTATGTCGTTGAGATATCCGTCATTACATTCCAATACGCATGGATTAACCGTTCCCGCAGATACACCTATCTCCGGGTTACCTTCCAACATATACTCGCAAAGACTATCCCAAGCCAAACCCACGCTAAGGGTGTTTGTAAGAATAATAGGTGTTTCTATGGTGCCGAGTTCCTGTATCTGTGCAATGCCTGTGGCCTTACCAAAACCGTTGATTACGTGTATGGCACCTCTTACTTTGTCCTTAAACAAATTGCCCCCGTGAGGCAAAATCGCGGTAACTCCCGTTCGAACCGGGCCATTTCCCGGATCAAGTGCGCCTTCGCCTTCAACTATCGTGCAATGCCCTACAAGAACTCCCAGAACATCCGTTATGGAATTCAAAGGACCGGTTGGCAAAATCCCTGTTGATAACTTGCATTCTCGAAACCTGCGTCGAGGAAACTCGATAGACCCTACTGAAATCTCATCTCTCATTGATGGCTAATACCCTCCAAATCAACGACTAAACTCTTTTGCAGCTTCGATAAATGCCCTAAACGGTTTGACAAACAAAGGATTATGTCTCCACATTCCCTCCGGATGCCACTGAATAAGCAATACAAATCCTTGTCTACCTTCCACTGCTTCTACCACACCGTCAAGGGCTCTACCCGATACAGTCAAACCGTCTCCCGGATCCCTAACCGACTGATGGTGATACGAATTAACGACCAAACGGCGGGTTTCAAAGATGTTTGCCGCCATAGAGCCTTCCTCTAGAATTACCTCATGAGTCCCGTACCATCTCGGGGCGTCTTGATTGTGTTTCATTGCTCCCCCAACCTGGGACGGTATATCCTGTACCAGCGAACCTCCTGCAGCTACGTTAACCACCTGGCATCCTCTGCAAATGCCGAGAATGGGCAACCTGCGTTCAAGGGCCAATCTGGCAATATTAAGTTCCAATTCGTCGAGCCTGGGGTTTATGGCACCGAGCTTTTGGTGCGGACGTTCCATATACCTCTGAGGATCTATATCCGCTCCTCCCGGGAATACTACTCCATCTACCTTCGACACAAGTTCCTCAGCTTCCGATTTGCCTACCATCGGGATCGAAACAGGTATGCCACCTGCTTCTAACACTGCGTCAACATAAGTGTGCTGCAACACCGAAGCCTGTCTTTCTTCATCCCAGCTAGCCGTTATGCCAATAATTGGTTTCAACCTAAATCCCTTCTTTCAAGAAAGCATCTACATACGCGAAATTCGCAGGCGCTCCTCCTGTATGGAGAAAAACTATCGCCTCATCTTTGTCATATAGTCCGTTTCGCACATCGCCTATAAGACATGCAAGTGCCTTACCTGTATAAACCGGGTCGGTGATTATTCCCTCGCTTCGCGCAAGAGTAAGTATAGCTTCTATGCCTTCAGGAGTTGGCACAGCATACCCGGGGCCAACATAGTCCTCTGTAATGCTTATGTTGGATTTCACATCGTCCTTGGTGATATTAAGAATCCGATTCTTTATTTCACGAAGGTCACACGAGCCAACCTCCGTTTCGGTCTCGGCATCTAGGCACTCTAACTTTTGTTTTATCAGTCCAATAGCTTCCATTACCAGTTCTAAGACTCTAGCTTCTTTCTTAGCCGCACCAGGGCTTACCGCAACTCCCTTTATTGAAAAAGAAAGTTGATATATGAGTTTGCCAAGCAATAGACCCGCCAAAGTGCCTGACGAACCGGTCGCAACATACACGGTGCTAGGGGAAACCCCCGCGTCCGCAAAATCACGCGCGAGTTCTGCAGCACAACCTATGTAACCTAGCGTTCCTATGCAGTTGGAGCCGCCTACTGGAATAACATAGGGCTTTTTGCCCTCCCGTTCTAGATCTGCCGCTGTTTCTTCTATTACATCTTCGGAAAGTCTTTGCCCGGTAAAAACTAACCGCGCTCCTAAGATATGATCCAACAGTAAGTTACCCTGCCTGGTACCGGGATCGTCGCCGTCTAGAACAAGAACCGGCTGCATACCAAGCTTCACAGAAGCAGCTGCCGTCATCCTAGCATGGTTCGACTGGGGCCCTCCCGCTGTAATCACTGTGTCGCATTGTTTTGCAAGCGCATCTCCAAGAAGAAACTCCAGTTTCCTTGCCTTGTTTCCGCCTAGAGCAAGCGCGGTAGCATCATCTCGTTTGATGAATATCTGTGGTCCTCCTAATACCCGGCTAAACCGCGGAGTTCCCTCAAAAGGAGTGGGCAAATCGGCGAGATGCACCCTGGGGAATCCCAAAGTGTTTTTCTGCATTTCAAAACCCCCTTCATACAAGAAATCATGATGTATCTATATTTCCTTAAGTCCCAATGAGATGGATAAGCCTTCATCAACTCTATCCATTATGTCCTTGTCGAGGTGCGCCACCCATTTCTTCAGCCGCCTTTTGTCTATGGTCCTAATCTGCTCAAGTAAAATGACAGAGTCCTTTTCGAGATTAGAGACGCTTGCAGGCAGCTCAACATGAGTGGGAAGCTTTGCTTTTTGGATCTGCGAACTTATGGCCGAAACAATGACCGTAGGACTGTATTTATTCCCTATATCGTTTTGCACAATTAAAACGGGTCTGAATCCGCCTTGTTCTGAACCAAGCACAGGATTCAAGTCTGCGAAATAGATATCTCCTCGAGAAGGCTCCAATCAGGTCTTCCTCCATTTGTCTAAGTTCTCGGTACGCACGATCCTTCCTACCACCTCGGAGTAGTACTCGTCCTCGTAATCATTGCGAGGAAAACAAGCAAAATCGCACCATATCTCCTCAGCAAGCACTTGGTTTATCTCCGCCATTTCTAGGTATCCGGTTTTCATGGATTCAAGCATATTGTCCCGTTTTATCTTCTCAATATAAAAACAACATGCCTCTTCAATAAACAAAGACCGGGTCTTGCTCATTCTCCTTGCAATGTCATCTATATCTGCAAGTACACCTTCGGGAAGTTTTGTCACAAACTCTTTCATCCTGTCCAAATCTAAGCCCACCCTTTGGCAGGCCCTTCACCTCTCTTCGCAGAGTTTTCATTGCCTCTGGCCGCGTTCTATCGCTGCCCTACTCTGAGGCAAGCATTCTACGATGTCTCCGGCGAGTATCCCATAAGAACCCTTGTTCTCATATGCTATCTCGCCTGCAGTTCCATGCCAAAACACCCCAACAACGGCACTGTCTAGAGGAGCCAAACCCTGAGCTCCTAGACCTGCAATTACCCCTGTCAAAACGTCTCCGGCCCCCGCTGTAGCCATGGCAGCAGTACCTGAAGTATTAATAAACAGTTGACCTTCTGGCCCGGCCGTACATGTTCCGGCGCCTTTGAGACAGACAACGCTCTTAGATTCCATGGCTGCCTTTAACGCAACACGCGGCCTATCCCGGTTCAATTCTGACACACCCATATTACATAGTGTTGCCATCTCTCCGGGATGAGGCGTAAGTATGAACTCGCCGTGGAGTTTCGCAAGATATGGCAATCCGCCCAATTCCGCCAGACCAAAGAGCGCATCTGCATCTATTACACAAGGTATGTTCAACACGTGCGGCAACATTTCCTTCAAGAATCCTGTCTGAGAAAGTCCCCTGCCCCATCCTGGCCCTATAGCTACCGCGTCGCTTTTTTGTATGTTGTCTTTTATCATTCTAAATGATATGGGATCGGGCGTAAAGACCTTGGAATCCCCGCAAGGAAGCACCATCACCTCTGGTACCGCCGACGCACAGACTTCGTAAATCTTGCCGGGGCAGATAAGAGTAACAGTCCCGGCGCCTGCTCTAAGAGCACCCTTTGCACACAAAACAGACGCGCCTGCCATCCCCAATGAGCCTGCTATCACCGTAACATGGCCTGATATCCCCTTGTGGTGATCTGCTTGTCTCACGGGCAAAAGCGGCCGCACATCTTGGGAGAATACAGCCTGTGTCGAGACCTCAATTGGACTCGGAAGCAAATCCTGGGCATTTTCGGAAGTGTTATGCTGTTTTAACGGTCCAACGGTGCTAACTACACGATCAGGCGGAAAACCCAGGTTCTCCACTATCACATCACCTGCAAACATCCTGCCGGGGTAAGATAAGAGACCTATTTTGGCATAGCCCATAGTTACAGTGACAGTAGCCCTTATGCACGGCTCATATACTTCTCCTGTGTCCGCAGATACGCCTGTAGGTATATCGCAAGCGACAATTGGCGCTTCTTGAGAATTTGCCCATTTCGTGGCGAGATCGAGGGGATATCTAGGACCCTCTTTTGCCCCAATTCCCAAAAGAGCATCAATTATAAGGTCAGGCGAGTCTAGCTGATCGAGGATCGCTTGCGGATTCTCATAGTAGTCAAGAGAATGCACTTTGATTGGATAGGATTTGAGCATCTCATAGTTGGCAGACGCTTCGTAAGGCAGACCTGATTCTTTCCCAAAAAAGCCCACTTTAACTTCATATCCATGCGCGGCTAGATGCCTTGCAGCGCAGAAGCCATCGCCACCGTTTTGCCCGGGACCCGAGAGAACAACTATGGTACCTCTATGAGGACGGCATGTCGATTCATGCGAAGAGCCATATAACCCGCATGATCGTCTGGGCTTAGGGATGTCTCCCCCATCTAGAAGAACCATGGAATGATAAGCCAGGGCTCTCCCCGCATTTTCCATAAGCAGAAGAGCCGGAACGCCCATTTTCTGAACCATGCGGTCTATCTCGCGCATTTGTTGTGAAGATACCAGGACCACTTCTCAAAACCTCCTTCGCCTAGGCTAATGCTGAAGTTTACTGCCTAGGTACTCCAATGGCAACTGCAGCTGCCATCTGGCCATCGTGAGTAATCGAAATCTGTATGGATTCTAGGTTTTCTTCTTCCATCAGGTGAGACGCATTACCTTTCAGACAAGCGATCGGACGCCCTTTTTCCGTACGTACGATCTCAATATCGGTCCACGGGATCTTTGGCCACCCTTCCCCCAAAACCTTCATAACCGCTTCCTTGGCAGCAATAGAGCCCGCCATGCTTTCTATCTGTCTCCTAGGGCTAGGACTCTGAAAGCAAAACCTGATTTCATCGCACGTAAAGAACCTTTCGAGAAAGAGATTTTGCCTTGCGCTATACATCTCTTCGACTCGAGCAAACGACACCAAGTCCAGTCCTATGCTGAAACCACACGAGTCCATCGGCATTGCCCCTTTCAAAAAACCAAGATCACGCCTTCCTTTGCCCACAGATCATATAAGAAGGCGTTTCTACATTCCATACATGCCGCCGCTATCCCTTCTCCGGCATCACCTCGTTCTTGATTACTTTTATGTTGCAATTGCACCTCTGATTGCAGTATGAGTAAGTAGGAGGGGGTTAGTCATTTGATAAAAGATTTCAGTGTTAGAGAATTTGAAGACTATGTTAGCAAATTGATGGAAAAGACCAAGGTCCCCGGTATCGCTGTAGGGATCAGCGTTGATGGCAATATGGAATACTTCAAGGGTTTTGGCGTATCAGATATAGAAAAGAACCAGCCGGTAACGAAAGACACAGTATTCGGTCTCGCCTCTGTAACCAAATCCTTTACGGCTCTTTGCATAAACCTTTTGGCCGAAGAGAAGAAACTGTCGGTATCCCACCCTGTAAAGCAATATCTTCCCGAATTCAGCATCCTGCGATCGAACACAGCCGACAAGATGACGATTCACTCTTTCTTGACACATACCTCGGGAATACCACCTCTTCCATCCCTCGATTACGTAAACGAACTCAGCATTACTGTAGAAGAGTACTTGGCCGATCCGATGGCTTTGAGAAACAAGCCTGACGATAGCTTGCAGGGGAAACCTGTGATTCGAACCAACAAAGATCTGCTGCGATTTATCGCAAATTACAGTTTCGAACCGCTTGGCCGACCGGGACAATACATGAGTTATTCCAATGATTGCTTCTCCTTATTAGGCGAGGTAATCGAAAGGGTTTCGGGTGTCTCGTTTGAACAGTATTTGAAGAAAAATGTCCTGGAGCCATTGGGAATGGACCATACCTTCATTGACGTAGCCGCTCTGTCGAATTTCGAATTTCAAGGGCTATACTATCGCGACGAAAAAGGTAACTTAGCCAAAGCGCCTTGGAAACACAGAGAGACGTTCGTATCGTCAGGATCGTTGAAATCATCTACTAGGGATCTGCTTAGATACACCAGTTTATATATTGAAAAGGGCTTCTGCGGAAGTAATAGGATCTGCGAAACGGCAACCACAGATAGAATAACATCGCCTTATTATTCCATCGAAACAGGAAGTTACTATGGCTATGGATTCCAGGTAGAACCCAGATACTGCGATGGGGTCACTTTAGTACATCACGGTGGGAACATAGTCGGAGTGGCCTCATATATTGGGTTCATACCCGAGAAGAAACTCTCTGTCTGTGTATTGTCAAATCTGAGCGGCTTTCCCGCTTCGAAGGTGTTTTTTGCTGCTATAAACGGAATTCTGAATCTCCCACGCAACTATCACGAACCAAGAGTACCTGCAGCGAGCATTCCTCCTGAGCATGCAGCAAAGTTTGCAGGGCTTTACGCATCGGGAGAAGGTACCGAGGTTTCTATCGCCTTCGATGGCAAGAACCTCTACTATATTGTACACGGCAAAAACAGAAACATCGCGTACCCCGCAATACCGACCAGTTACAGTTCTATACGTGTAGATAGAGATATTGACCTCGAGGATGATGAAGATAGCACCGATTTGTACTTCTTGTTTGACGCAAAGGGCAATGTCTGGGCAATGCGGCATGGGCTTAGGCTCATTAGAAAAGTTCGATAGCGAAAGT
>JAGPNG010000006.1:0-10970 GCA_018052475.1 Candidatus Fermentithermobacillaceae bacterium | reverse complement strand
GATAGAGATATTGACCTCGAGGATGATGAAGATAGCACCGATTTGTACTTCTTGTTTGACGCAAAGGGCAATGTCTGGGCAATGCGGCATGGGCTTAGGCTCATTAGAAAAGTTCGATAGCGAAAGTGAGCGAGGAATCATAGTAAAATATAAGAGATCGCGAACCATCACCCGAGTGGAAGGAGCAAGGATATGCTTAGAGTAAACACCTTCGAATCAGACCAAGTACCTTACGCAGATATAGTAGAAGACTGCAGCGCAATCATAGTAGGAAAGAAGGCGTCAGCAACCGGCGAGGTCCTTTTTGGCCACAATGAAGACGACCGAGGCAACAACGTAATGGTGCAATACAAAGTCCCACGGAAAAAACACAATCCCGGAGAATACCTCACTTTCGAACCTGAGTGCGCCAAGATCCCACAAGTCCCTGTGACCTGGGGGTATATTTGGTCCGAAACACGAGCCAGTTGGAAAGCTCCATTTAGCGACACTTTCATAAACGAATGGGGAGTCGCGATAGCTAGTGACAGCTGCTCAAATTCCAGGGAGGATATGCCGGAACTAACAAACGGCGGCATAGGATATGGCTTAGGTCATATAGTGGCTCAAAGAGCACGAACAGCAAAAGAAGGCGTGGAAATAGCAGCGGGCCTTCTGGATAAGTATGGATACACGGCATCGGGTCGCGCATACCAGATTGTCGACAACAATGAAGGTTGGGTACTTCAAGTTGTAAAGGGTAAGCACTACGTAGCAAAGAGAGTGCCAGATGATGAGGTCATGTTCATTCCAAACTGGTACACAATTCGAAACGTGGATCTGTCGGACAAAAATAACTACGTTGCGTCTCATGACTTAATTACGTATGCAATTGACCGGGGATGGTATAAGCCTAGTGTCCCTTCCGATTTCAGCGATTTTGACTTCGCCATAGCCTATCAGGATCCCAATCAGAAGCAAGACGGCAATATCTACCGCCATAAAAATGCTCTCCGCATGATCTTG
This sequence comes from Candidatus Fermentithermobacillaceae bacterium, assembly GCA_018052475.1. Lineage (GTDB taxonomy): Bacteria > Bacillota > Sulfobacillia > Fermentithermobacillales > Fermentithermobacillaceae > UBA3907. The sequence continues at coordinate 9,965 of JAGPNG010000006.1, read as the reverse complement.
GGTAAGGAACCCGAAGATGTGAGGGTCTTCTCTGTAACTCCGAAAGAAAAATTGGGAATAGAAGATGTGAAGAAAATCCTAAGAACACACTACGAAGGCAAAGAGGACGACTTGTCGAACGGATATTCTGTGAACCCTCATAGGACCGGCATTCGCACCATATGTACTTCGACCACAATCGAGAGCATAGTCGTGCAGTTCAGGGAAAAGCCCGAACTCACCTGTGTATGGCGTGCACTGCTAAACCCATGTACAAGCCCATATGTGCCTTGGTATCTGGGCATTGACAAAATACCTGCCGGCTTTGGTTGGATTTCACCGGAAACAGGATTAGCTAATCACTTCGATGTGCCTCCTGCCGACCTTTCCTATCGACCGGGCAGAGCATGGTGGGCATTCCAAGACGTGCAGGATTTGGCAGATGAATCCTATGCCGAGTTCATCGGAAAAATCTCGGAGTCTAGAGATGCTCTCGAAGAAATGTGGCGCAAATCTCAGAACGAATTTGAGGCACGGGTTTCGGAAACCCTATCAGATAACCCGGGAAGAGCCATAAAAATGCTCACAGCCTACACAGATAAGCAAGCACGTTTGGCCTGGACAACATGGAGAAAGCTATTCCAAGATTTGCTTAGCTAACAGTAAAGACAGAAAGGGGAACCTGTCCGGTTCCCCTCTTTTTTCATCTTCCGAAGCATCGGTGACTTATAACTCGATTTCTTGTTCAACAATTGTCTTTAAGTAGTCAATACATCTTTCAACGATCGCGGGGTCTTCTGATTCTACCATGATCCTTACGACGGGCTCAGTTCCTGAAGCCCTTACCAGGACCCGCCCTACTCCTGATAATTGGCTGCTAATCTCTTTAACAGCTTCTTGCACCTTAGGAAGATTAACTATTTGGTCCGGACACGGAGCCTTTACGTTTACCTGAACTTGGGGAATCTCCTTAACGACTGAAGCAAGTTCTGAGAAAGGAGACTTCGACCCTGCCAATATCTCACCTATGCATAGCGAGGTCAAAATGCCATCTCCGGCATGCAAAATGTCACCTACGATTATATGCCCTGATTGTTCGCCGCCTAGGCTATATCCTCCCCGAAGCATTTCTTCAAGGACAAACCTGTCACCGACTTGGGTTCTAATCAACCTGATACCGTAAGAAGAAAGGCAGCGCTCCAAACCATAATTCGACATAACTGTGCCTACAACAGTGTTTTTGGACAACCGCCCATTCTGAGCCATGTGAAGCCCAATGATGGCCATTAGTTTATCGCCGTTTATCACATTCCCTTTCTCATCTACTGCTATACATCTGTCACCATCACCATCATATGCAAATCCCGCATCATAAGAGCCCCGTGCTACCTCAGATGCCAAAGAATCGGGGTGTGTAGAACCACATTCGAAATTTATGTTGAATCCGTCAGGAGAAAAATTCATGAAGTCAGCATTTGGACACAAGAAACGCCACACATCGCGAGCGATCGCGGAAGTAGAGCCGTTCGCAGTATCGATTAGGACCCTGAGATTCGATAAATCTCTAGCGGGCAGAGATTTCAGAAAATCGCTGTACGAGTTCACGAGATGACTGCCTCGTATAACTTTACCTATCTCTTTTCCAATGGGCCACGGGCCTTCATCTTCTCGGTCAGAAATGATTTTGGAGATGATGGCCTCATCCTCATCCGAAATCTTCATCCCATCAGAACCAAATACTTTTAGTCCATTGTATTCGAACGAATTGTGAGATGCGGAGATCATCACACCCCCGCTTAGGTCAAAGTGCCCAATGATGTACGAAAGCCCCGGCGTGGTGATAACACCCAGCTGGATCACGCTTCGCCCTGTAGAGCAAACTCCAGATGTAAGAGCAGCTTCAAGCATGTCGCTGGAAACCCGTGTGTCTTTCCCAACGCAAATTGGCCTGTCGTGTGATAGGAGAAAACCTACCGCCCTACCCAACCTAAAAGCTGTTTCACAAGTCAAGTCCTGATTAGCGATCCCGCGAATACCATCAGTCCCAAATAAGTTCAAGACACCACCCCCCGCATTTCAATCAAAACGAGCACCACTTATGACACCAACCATCACATTAACAAGGGCCTCACTCTGCCGGCAGAACTATCTCTTGGTCAGAGTTAACTTGACTTTTGGCGGTTTTATGTCTACTTGGAGGCTATCCGCGCTGACTCCCTGAGGAGCATCGATCTTGTACGCCACCACGAGGTCATGAGTACCCTCGCCTCTCCCTTGAGCATCTATGTAAACTGTTACGTTTTCGCTCTGGATCTTACGAACAAGGTCGCTCCTGCCGGTAAGAACGACGCTTACTGTGGCAGGCTCTATGCTCCAGGTATATCCTACAGGCGGAGACTCCAATTGCACTATGACATCTTCAAGGGTGCGAGTTTCGATTTCTTCGATTATGTCTACCTTCACGACAACTTGCTGCGTTTGACAACTAACGCCGGTAGGAAGGCTGAGCGAAACTGTAGTCTGGAAGGCGCTATCCTTTCCCGAAACATCCACAGGCTTCGTACCTATCCAATTTATGGTATCTATGATGCTTTTGTCTCCCCGGATTTTAACTTGCTGCGGATTGGATACAATGGGCCCAATCGTGTAGCCGTCTTTGGGAGTCCCGCTGACCACAACCTGGACCGGTACGAGTTTGGCCGGAGGTAGTTTCTGCAAAGGTACCAAAACCTCTATTTCCGAAGGTTCAATCTGTATACCGGACAGCTCGTTTCCTGCCGCATCTACGGCCACCAGTTTGGCCGTTGCGTTGACTTCGCTCGTTGCCCCGGTTATATCTACTACGGCGTAAACGTGGTCTACTTTCTCAACAAACCTTTTGGCCCCTCTTACAGTCACAGTATTTACAGATGGCATTGGCATGCCCTTTTCATAGTCTTCGCCCGGACTACCCTGCACTTCTACCACAACACCTACTTCGGCAGAACTCATGACATCCAGTTCAAAGGCAACTGTTGCCGGGTTTATCTCGACTACCTTAATGCCATAAGGTACATCGACATGAGGAGTTGCAGAAAAAGAACCAGGTTCAACCGAAGAAAGATCAACCTCAACCTTCAATTCTCCGGCGTCCAGCTCATCTAGGGTTCTTGCCCGCCCCTCTAGCGTGACTGTTACCTTATCGGGCTTTGTCGACACGATCATCATTCCGTCTTGAACCATGGCAGGAACTACATCCAGGACAAAGGTACGCCGTTCAATTGGATTTTTATCATTGAAAACCTGTGCCCAGACAACAACCGCGAGGATTATAGCAATGATTTTCGCGGTGAGGTCTTTAGACATTGCCGCCTTAATCATTTGTCATACCCCCGGCCGAAAATCCCAGAGACAGGTTGCATATCGAGACTTTCCATAAGTTTTTCCTTGAGAGTTTTGGCATCCAATCCACGTATAAGCCTCCCGCCCTCAGCAAACGATACAATTCCGGTTTCCTCGGACACAACCACCGAAACTGCGTCAGACACCTGAGTAACACCTATAGCGGCCCTGTGTCTGGATCCCAATTCTATTGCAACGGGATCTTGAGTAAACGGAAGAAAACTAGCCGCAACGGCTATCCTGTCTCCTCTTATTATGCAAGCACCATCGTGAAGAGGGCTGCCGGGATTGAAGATGTTCTTAAGCAGTTCACGACTGACTAAAGCATCAAGCCTAACAGCATCTTCCATATACTCTTCAAGACCCGTCTGCCTTTCAAGCACGATAAGCGCACCGATTCTATCCGAAGACATATCGAAACAAGCGGATACTATTTCGTCAATCGCCCGCGCAATAGACTCTCCGCCTGGCTTGAGAAAGGAGCGTGAAAATATCTTGCCGCGACCGATTTGTTCAAGAGCGCGTCTTAACTCAGGCTGGAAAACTACGGGTAACGCAACAAGAAGCATTGTTCGTATTTGCACCAAAAGCCAGTTGACAGTATAGAGTCTTGCCCACTGGGTCAAAGAGACAAGAAGGAGCAGTATGATAATACCTTTGAGAAGTTGAACTGCCCGCGTACCTTTGATCAGCGTGTATATCTTGTAAAAGAAATACGCGACCAAAGCGATATCGATAATGGCTAATATAGCATCTTGCCAAGTGAAAAACTTGAGTTGCTCTAACAAGTGCCCGAACACATCCTTTCCATTGCATATAGGATAACACTCAGACAAGCGCGGATAAACCCTTTTTTGAAGGACCGTACCACAAGCGACATCTGCTTGATAAACCCGCTGCATTTTGTAATTATCTTGCCTCAGCATTTGATTCGTGCATCGGATTGTGTATCATTGATATTAGCCACAGATAACTAGGGTAAGGAGGTGGATTTGCGTGACAGTTTACTTTGAAACGCCCGGACGCTCAAATACCGAAGACACTGCTTCTATCGCGCTCAAGCGTGCTAAGGAACTCGGCATAAAGAACATAGTTGTAGCTTCAAACACGGGATACACCGCGCGCTTTTTCATTGATGACCACATCAACCTGACTTGTGTAACCCATCAATCCGGTTTCCGCGAGCCCGGATGCAATGAGATGAGTGAAGAGGAAAGGGTAAGCCTTGAGTCACAAGGCGTAAAGGTCTTAACCACTACCCATCTTTTCGGCAACGTAGAAAGAGCGGTGACCAACAAATTCGGAGGGTTATATACGGGTGGGATTATTTCCCATACCCTTCGCATGTTTTCCCAAGGAACGAAAGTAGCTGTAGAGGTGGCGGTCATGGCGCTGGACGCCGGTATGATCCCCTACGGCGAAATGATAATATCGGTAGGAGGAACAAGCGGTGGGGCTGATACTGCGCTTGTCCTTCTTCCGGCTCATTCTAACAATATATTCGATACACAGATATTGGAAATACTGTGCAAACCGCTTAAGCCGAGAAAACAGTAGCATTTTGGGAGGATGTTAATGATAGACATTTCGGAAATTGCCGGATTTGAAGTACGCCTTAACGAAAGCGGCTTTCTTGAGTTCGGAGAAGGCGTATTATCGCCGCATCCTGAGGCCCGAAAACGTCAAGACGCGGTGGACGTGCTCCTTTATTCGGAACAAGCCGGACCGGATACCCTGTACCTAATGTACAGGGGTACAGGCCTGGAAAAAGATAGAATTTCTATGATCAATGGGGGGTTAAGGTACGACATAACAGTAATAATCCCAGGCAAAATCGGCTTCGAATATGTAAAGACAGTAGGGCACTATCATCCGCAAGCGCCCGGAAGTTCTTACACATACCCAGAGGTATACCAAGTGCTACATGGGAAGGCTCATTTCCTTATGCAAAAGGGCGGACACATAAGCGGTGAAGTAGAAGACTTCGTAGTGGCCGACTTCGACAAAGGTGACATCTTGCTGATTCCGCCTCACTATGCGCACGTTACGGTTAACCCAGGCTCTGAACCCCTTGTCATCGCAAATTGGATTGCCAGAGACTGTTCCTCGGTGTACGAACCTATAAGGGCCCGGAAAGGAATGGCATATTACGACGTTGAATACAAGGGGCAAAGTATATTCATGCCCAACGACACTTACAGTGAACATCCGAAGCCCAGGCTAGAGAAACCCAGAGACTTTCCTGAGGTGGGTCTTTACAGGGGAAAAAGCATATACGGATCGTGGCAAGATGGTGCCGATTTAGGTTTCCTGGTCAAACCTCATCTTTACGAAAGTCTTTGGGATGGTGTGCAGGGAAAAAGCGGATAATGACGCCATAGTTTCCACTGAATAGAGGGAGATTTCGCTTTGGACTCAAATACTACGAGTTTGATGATTATCACAGGCCTATCAGGAGCGGGCAAGTCCAGCGTCCTTAGGACGCTGGAGGATTTTGGCTATTTCTGTGTTGACAATCTTCCGCCATCCTTGATTCCGACTTTCATGGAACTGTGCTCGCAAGCGCGAAAGCCCATTGACAGAATAGCAATCGTCGTCGATATAAGAGGCGGTGAGTTTTTTCATGACTTATCCCGCGCGCTTGCCGACGTCAAGGAAACCGGAATCCGGCCTGTTATCTTGTTCCTTGAAGCTGATGACGATACCCTAATCAGACGTTACAAATTTACGCGGCGAAGACACCCTCTGTCTGAACAAAGTGGCGTGCTCGAAAGCATAAGAGACGAGAGAGAGATGCTAAAGGACATACGCGATAAAGCCCACGTAGTCATAGATACCAGCAATCTAGAGAGCCAAGAGCTCAGGCGGCAGATAATAGAGATAGTTTCTAGGACTGTGAATTTGGAGCAGCTTATAATTAACGTCTTGACTTTTGGATTCAAGCACGGTATCCCTCTAGATGCAGATCTAGTATTTGACGTTCGGTTTCTGCCGAATCCATATTACGTGGATGAACTAAAGACACAGTCCGGACTGGATGAAGAAGTGGCGAAGTACGTTCTTGAATCGCCTGTGAGCCAAAAATTCCTACAATACACAACAGAATTTCTAGACTTCCTGATACCTAATTTCATTGAAGAGGGCAAGACCCATCTCACGATTGCCATTGGTTGCACAGGTGGTCGCCATCGGTCTGTAGTTATCGGTGAGAAGATAAGAGAATACCTAGAGTCGAGAGGCTACATGGTGATTGTAGAACATAGAGACATCAGGCTTGGTGAAGATAGAGGTGATGACTCATGAAATCATCCGTTCTCCCTAAGGTCGTAGCAATAGGCGGCGGAACCGGTCTTTCTACGATCTTGCGAGGGCTTAAGTCGTTTCCCTGCGAAATTTCGGCTATAGTCACAGTTGCAGACGATGGAGGTAGCTCGGGCCGACTCAGAAAAGATATGGGTATGCTTCCGCCGGGGGATATTCGTAACTGTATCATAGCGCTCGCTGAAGCAGAGACGGATATGACTGCCCTCTTCGGGCACAGATTCCAAAAAGGCGAGTTGAAAGACCATAGCTTCGGCAACCTATTCCTAGCTGCGATGACTGAAATGACCGGCGATTTCCAGTTAGCCATAAGGACGATGTCAAGGATTCTTGCAGTAAAGGGAAAGGTTTTACCTGCGACCTTAACCAACGTAGTTCTTGTAGCAGATATGGAAGATGGTACAAAAGTGATTGGGGAAACAAACATTCCGGCCGCTAACGGGAAAATCAAAAGAGTGAGCCTACTACCTGAAAACCCACCTGCTCTAGACGAAGCCGTGTACGCGATCGACACTGCGGATGTAGTAGTAATCGGCCCCGGGAGCTTGTACACCTCCATAATACCGAATCTCCTCGTCCAAGGAATAGCCAGTGCCATCAAGAAGTCCAAGGCCAACAAAATGTATGTCTGTAACATTATGACTCAACCGGGTGAAACTGACGGCTACTCTGCTTGTGACCATGTAAGAGCAATCGAAGAACATGCAGGAAGATTGTTCACCTACGTAGTCGTAAACACAGGTGTACCTTCCGGCGAATTGTCGGAAAAATACGCAATCGAAAACAAACGCATGGTATTACCCGACATTGGTGCGCTGCGTGCGGAAGGTTACATGCCAATTACAGGCGATTTCCTTGCAGGCAGCGATATAGCACACCACGATTCATATAAAATCGCCCGTACTATATTGGATCTTGCCGACCCACGAAACGCATATGGCAACATCGAAATTACCAAGGCAGGTCTAGATTAGAGAGTGAAACTCGAGAAAGACACCTTTTCGAGGACAGTGAAAGAGGAACTGTCCAGAGTTGAGACGATAGACTATTGCGAGGCATTCTGGGAGTATTATGCTCTCAGCCTGCTATTATTCTCCGAAACATCACCCGATGAAAGGAATCAATTCCCGGTTCACAACCGGTTTAATTTTGAGTCCGCCAAAGGCCAAGTGAAGCCATATCTCTTGCGCAGGATGTTCTACCTTGATAAGGTGATAAGCACGGGCAATGAGCATCCCAACGACAACCGGCCCAAAAACCTCACCGAACTCAAATACGATGTGAAAGCTAGGAGAGCCTTTTTAAGAGGCGTTTTTCTCGCAAAAGGTTCTCTTTCATCGCCGCTAAAACAACATCATCTAGAGTTTGTTCTCCCAAAGAAAGAAATGGCGCTTGTCGTCTCCAACCTTCTAAGGGTTGATGGCCTTAAGACCGGGATTGCCCAACGCAGAGGTTTGTGGATCGTATATATGAAAAACGGTGATGAAATATCCGAATTCCTCACGATGCTCGGAGCATCACGTTCGGTGCTCAAATATGAAGAGATTAGAGTACAGAAAGCCTTAAAGAGTTCTGTCCAGCGGCAAGTTAATATGGATAAAGCTAATGTCTCAAGAACCGTAGAATCGTCGTTGGGTCAAATAGCCGACATCGAACTCATAGACGAGGAAGTTGGCTTGCGCTCATTGCCACCCGCCCTGAAAGAAGTAGCTCGGGCGAGGCTCGCGAATCCGTCCTTGACCTTAGAAGAACTGGGGCAGACCCTCAACCCGCCAATTTCCAAATCTGCGGTCAATCATAGGTTGCGTAGAATATCGAAAAGAGCAGCATCAATAAAAGAAGGAAAACCCAGAGGGGCAAGCGATAGCCCTGAGGGTTTGCCTGAACGGAGATAAATCAAGAGAGCCTACTCAATAATAATCTCAACATGCTGGCCTTCGTCCTCATCAACCACATCAATCAGTTTGCCTCGAAAACCGTAAGATAGAGCTTCACTGAGATCGTTAAGATCCACTCCCATCTCATCTAGGTCTACACCACTTACAGATGAGAACTTGTTGCCGGTTTTGAGCGCCCAATTGACGAGTTTCATAGGAAGATTAACCATAACTTTGGGCTTGTTTGCCCCCAAATCGGTCACCCTAATTTTGAGCCACCTAGCAGGTGTCTGGGGTACATCTGGCTCAGACAGTTCGGTAGGCAATTCCATAGCCTCAAGCAATCCTACAGCCTCATCCGCAGTAATCTTTCCATCCCTTAACATCTCCAAAACACGAAGTCTCTCTTCATCCATGATTTCCATAGCGCCTCCTTTTAGAGAAATTCTACTGATATCCTGCCTGAACTAGTCGATGCCTTCAAAGAACCCTTTGACTCTGCTTCTGCAAACCCCTTGCTGCAAGCTCTGTAGTGCCTAGTTCGCTGATGTTTTTTTCTTTCATCGATTAGAACGTCTACGTCTCCCATCCCGTCTACCTCGATAGCTCCGTTCTGGGTGACCAAATCTACTTCATAAGAATCAGTCTCGCCTTTACGGATTTTCGCCTCAATAGGTCCATTGCTTGTCTTTATGTTCCAATTCCCTGTCCCTGTGAGTTCCACAACTACCCGCCCGTTCATCGTCTTTGCGGTCATGTTGCGAGATTCGCCTTCGTACTCAATTCGACCATTCATATCCGTCATCTCTACATCGCAGAATTTGCAGCCTCTCGCCTCAATGCGCCCATTCATAGTCTCTGCAGTACATTTTTTGCCTGACGCATCTTCAATGACTATCCGCCCGTTGGCGGTATTTAGTTCCAGTACCTCAAACTTTGTGTCTAGCGCTTCAATCCGCCCGTTAGCTGTTTTAGCTCTACACCGCGAGCCTGATATCCCCTGCACAGTTATGCGCCCGTTGGCCGAGTGAAGATTCACGGTCGCCCTTCTATCTGCAGGCAGGCTAAGCATGAAATCTACCGACAGATTTCTGCTGCCGAGACGCTGGCGTTCCTTCGCGATTGCAGTAAGAGTGGAGCCCGTGTGGCTAAACTCGAAGCAGCCTTCAAGAATCCGCTCGGCCTCTTCTTCGGTTTCCGCATTTGCTTTCTTCAAAACCTCTAGGCGGTAGCCTGGCCTATCCCAACTCCTGACTTCTATGGCGCCATTTGCAGACTGCAAATCAACCTCAATCTCGCCTTCTGGGTCTAGCTCACCTTGGAATTCTTCTGATAGTTCAAACCGGGGACCACGTGACGCACTGCCGGAAAACATGTGGCTTATGCGTTCAGCCAAACTCTCGGCTC
>JAGPNG010000005.1 GCA_018052475.1 Candidatus Fermentithermobacillaceae bacterium | reverse complement strand
TAGCCTCGCTCGACTTGCATGTTTGAGGCACGCCGCCAGCGTTCATCCTGAGCCAGGATCAAACTCTCCGTTACACCTTGTCCTTAACTCAAAGGTTCTCTACGCTGTTCAGTTTTCAAAGACCGACGCAACAGGCTTTATCTTAACTGTTTGGATTTCCTTTGTCAACAACATCAAGTGAGTTTTTCAACTATTGTTGTGTGACCATCATTTGGCATCCGGTATCAAACGCCAACCCCACATCTTACTTGTGTTAGCACCATTGGTACCATCTGCGAGGCACTAATCATAATATCACAAACTACTCTCCGGTTCAAGATAGCCAAAATGCCGACAAGTTTCGGATGCCCTAAGGGAAAATCGGATTTGACCAGGCAATACGTCCTTTTTCATCGACACATTCCACCCTAACATATTTCTCAGAACCTTTGATCTCGTATTCTGCACTCTCAATCGTCCTACCATTTCTATTGCATCGAGAATATCCGTGGTGGTAATAGGAAATGAAGTGGATCCTCTCTACAGGTGAGCACTCCACATATATTTTGCTGCCATCAAAACTTAAATAGTGTATTTCCGGCCCCATAGATGAGTAGAATCGCCCATCCAAAAGAGCAGAAGCTATGGCGTCGTGAGATAATTCCTCAGCGTCTACCGTAACCCAACCTCCAAAAGAGTCCCATTCCTGTGGGGCATCGCCGAACTTGTTTCTATTGTGATTGTCATCCGATGCTACTCCCCAGACTCTCCGTCCGCTCCTGAGCACTGCATCCCAGTGTGCTGTAGATATGCCGATACCGGTTTCTACTTGCGACGCGTGGTTATAAATCTCTACGGCAAAGTAGCCGTCAAGGATCAAGAGGTCACAAAAGGAGTTAAAAGACCATCCGGGATGGTTAAACATGACTAGGTGCCCTGACCCTGTAAGGTCATCTATCGCCCGCTGCGCCCCTAAACGGTAGTCGCTCAGATTCGGAACATCCAGATGCTCTAAATGCCCATAAGGTAATCCGCTATCTTCCCTCAGGGACGTAGGTCCAAGTATCCCATTGGCGTGAAAGAACCGTTTGGGCTGACCGAAGCTGCCATTTATCTCAACGGCAGGAAGGATTATGAAGTCAGCGCTCTCGAAGTTTTCATGATATGTATAACATTGGTGCTCGCTAAATGCCAAAAACGAATAACCATGCTCTCGGTAAAGATCAGCTACGTCTTTTGGAGGAAGTTCTCCGTCAGATACTGTGGAATGGGCGTGGAGATTGCCTTTGAAGCCCTTTTTCATTCTCGTGTCGATTAGCACTTTGGCCGACCTTCCGAAACAATTGTCCCGTTGCATCCTCATGTACCTCCATATGCATATACATAGTTGGGTAGTCGTAAGAACCGGTTTTACCCTGCCACCTTACAATACAGTGTCGGGCATTGTGAGTCCATACGATAGGAAATACTTGACAGTGCGTTTGCCATGTGCCATTATGACTTAAGTTTTCAGTCACTCAAATTGAATATCAGTAAAAACGCCTCATCTCTCTTTGTAAGGGGTGAGGTAGAGGCGCATCGTTCAATAGTATCCGCCAGAGCGTGGCAGCAATGAAGGCGAGAGAAAGGGAACGTTGCCGAAGTGAGGCACAGGGCCAACTGACCTCGCTGGGGTTGCATCTAAAAGGTGCAACACTGTCACCATAAGGTTTTCCCTTGGCCGTATGGTGAAGAGCTATCTCGCAGCAAAGGGAAGGAGAGCTGAGCGGCCCCTTTACAGAAATGCTATCTGAAAGGGATATTCTTTGAATATACAGCCGCGCAGGCTGTATTTTATTTTGACGGAGGATTGGAAATGATGAATGGACCGTGGAGTATAGAAGCAAATGCTCAGGGTAATCTGGAATTCGGCGGATGTGAACTTGCTGCCTTAGCCAAGAGGTACGGAACACCTCTATATGTGATGAACGAGGATATCGTAAGAGACAAAATTCGAAGATACTTGAAAAGCCTAAAAACCCAGTATCCTAATTCGCACGTGGCATACGCCTGCAAAGCCTTTATGTGCACCTGGATGTGCGAGGTAGCAATGGATGAAGGTTTGTTCCTCGACGTGGTTTCAGGCGGAGAACTATATATCGCAACTAGATCTGGGTTCCCCAGCGAAAGGATCCTCTTTCACGGCAACAACAAGTCGCCTCATGAAGTTGAGATGGGCATACGAATGGGCGTCGGTAGGTTCGTTGTCGACAACTACTACGAGATTGAACTGTTAGATAGTATTGCGGACAGACTAGACAAGAAGGTAAATGTGCTGATTAGGGTTTCGCCAGGCGTAGAGGCCCATACCCACCAATACATCGAGACAGGCACCAGCGACTCAAAATTCGGCTTTCCCATAGCCAATAAAGAGCCTCTTCGAGCTTTAGAGGCCGTCCTTAGAAGCAAGCATTTGTCTTTCAAGGGATTCCACAGCCACATAGGCTCTCAAATCCTAAGACTGGACGGCCCAATACTGGCTGCAAAACAAATGGTAGGGCTGATATCTGAAGCCGGCAAGGCACTTGACATTGAAGTAGAAGAACTAGACCTTGGCGGGGGCCTCGGAATATCATACACCCTGTATGACGACCCACCATCTATAGAAACCTACGTAGCCGCTATAGCGGAAACGGTCAAGGCATCGTGTAAAGAGCTGGCTGTTCCCCTTCCCAAACTCTACCTCGAACCCGGCAGATCTATCGTGGGCGAAGCAGGTATTACTCTTTATACTGCAGGCTCGATCAAAAAGATACCGGGTATAAGGACATATGTGTGCGTAGACGGAGGTATGACAGACAATCCAAGACCCGCTTTGTACCAGTCCGTATATACTGCCGTTCCTGTGGAATTCAGTAGAACCTCTGCTTCGCCTCTAGAGACGATTTGCCTTGCGGGCAAATGTTGCGAATCAGGTGATATTTTGATCAAAGAATGCTCCATTCCACCTGTAAAGAGCGGCGATGTTCTAGCAGTCCTAAGCACCGGAGCGTACAATTATTCCATGTCCTCAAACTACAACGGGCTGCCCAGGCCTGAAGTAGTAGCGGTTTCAAAAGGTTCGTCGAAAACGATCGTACGCAGAGAAATCTACGCAGATCTCATATCAAGAGATGTGGGAAGGGAAAACACACGATGGAATTGATATCACGAAATCTGCCTGCTCAAAGCTTGACTGTTTACAGCATACAAAAGGGCGTTGCTCTTGGTAATTAGCCCCTCTTGGTACAATCTGGCCAAGGTGCTGTCCATGGTCACCATGCCTTCCGAAGCGCTAGTTTCTATTACAGCATCTATGAGCGGCGTCTTGTTCTCCCTGATAAGATTGCGGATCGCGTCATTTGCGCGCATCACCTCGAAGGCAGGGATATAACAGCCATTTGATGATGGTATGAGCTGTTGCGACACTATCGCGCGAAGTACTGTGGATAGCTGCACTCTTATTTGATGCTGGTGTTGAGGAGGAAAGATGTCGACTATTCTGTCAATGGTCTTAGCTGCTCCTATAGTATGCATAGTCGAAAGCACCAATTGACCTGTTTCTGCTGCCGTTAGAGCGATCGCGGCGGTTTCTAAGTCGCGCATCTCCCCCAGCAAGATCACATCGGGGGACTCCCTCACAGCAGCCCTTAAGGCTCTTTCGTAGTTCTGAGCATCAACGCCAATCTCTCGTTGATTCACAATACTCTTCTTGTGCTTGTGCAGATACTCGATAGGATCTTCTAAGGTTAGTATGTGACACTCTCTGCTTTCATTTATAAGATCTATGATTGTGGCTAAAGTTGTAGATTTACCGCTGCTTGCAGGCCCGGTCACCAGAACCAGTCCGTTGGTTAGTTTGCTAAGTTCCTGAACGGTTTTGGGAACACCCAACTCATCAGCTTTGGGCAAGGAAAACGGTACCACCCTTATTACTGCCGCCGGAGAACCCCGTTGCATGAACGCATTCACCCTAAAGCGGCTAAGACCGCGCACCGAAATAGAGAAATCCTTATCGCCTGAGGCCTTAAAATCCTCGTAGGATGCCTCGGTAGGAAATAGCGCTCTTATCAGCTTCACTGCGTCATCGTGGGTCAGCGTCGGGCCAATTCTCTCAAAAGCGGGCCCTACCTTGAGAGTCGCAGGTACACCAACAGTAATATGTAAGTCAGAAGCATTCTGTGTAACGGCGGTTCTCAAAAGATACTCAATATCCATGACAGTGTGTTAACCCCCTAATCACAAGTTTTCTCGCCATCGCAAAGAAATGTGCTCTTTACTTCCATAGATCCAGGCTTGACTCGTATTCAAAGGGATCCTGATACTGTTTCCATTCGAATACCTCTATTACGCCCTCGCTTAACTGGCCGATTGATGGATATCCAGCCTCCATCCGGATTGACAAATGGCGGCGGCTCGACTCAAGTTCTTGGCATATATCCACCGTTATCAGCGCCTTACTCGAACCCATTTCTTCTACAAGTAAAGACTGTATGAAAATATCATCCTTATCATCAGCGTTAGACTCATCAAGGAATTCGCGCAAGATTCCGTCTATATGCCGAGCAAGACTGACGTTTGAAAATGACGGCTCCCACGCTAAGGGATCCGGTTCTGTGCCGCCTTGGGAGAGACAATGAGAAACCAATTCCAGAAGGTACTCACCCAGGGATTCAAGGGCATAATAACCACGAACCCAGTCAGCGCCTCTTGTTACCATGTTCAAATTATTGGTTGTAGAAGACAAAGCAAGGACCCCTAAAGTAACCAACAACAACATGAGGAATACGACGAGCACTGACGAGCCTCCTCCTGTAAACCTGCCCAAATACCCGTTTCTCATTGCAATACCTCTCCTATTTGGCGAAACTTGTGAAGCACTTCGTTGCCTCTAGTGAAAACACCTGGTAACCCCCATGTTTCTCCAATACATAGGGCGCAACGCGGGTTACTTCAACATCGATCCGGTATAGCATCGGGGACCCTTCGGTGAATCCGTCAGGCTCTACTGAAGGACCTACTTTGACTCTTACATAGTAGCAGACTTCTTCCTCGGGTCTGTCTGAATCCATCGGATTCCATTTCTCATCGAAACGGCCCGTGACATTTATTGCGCTCCCTATAGCCAAAACCTCGTACCCCGGTCCAAAATCGGTTTCTGCAAGTCCGTCTGGATGAGGTAGGCTCTTTACTATCTCGACTGCGCTTATCGCTTCCGATAGGCCCTTATACAAGTCATAGGCCTTTGCATTTGTGTTCTTGGCAGATATAAGCATCCTAACCGTAAAGCATCCAAGAACGGTTAGGACAATTGCGGATAGCACTACTTCGTAGAGAGCAAATGATCCGGCTCTGTCTCTCCTAAGACGTTTTGACAATTAGGTCCCTCCACCAAAGTGCGCCTAGACATTTGTCACCCAAGAGCCCTGTAATTGAGTTCACCTCGATGAACTCCTGAGGTTTACCTCGAAATCTAAGTCCCTCGTCCCCACATGGCTATCACACCATATGCGGATCTTTAGACCGCTAGACCCATGACAGAAAATCTCGAACCCATCAATTTCCGCAATCGGCGAGGAGACCTCCTCGATTCTTTTGTCCCCTGCCTGTATAAATGATTCTAATAACGTACCTTGGTGCCAGTATATCCATGTTTCATATTCTACTTGATCGATCTGTTCTGATATGACCAAGGCAGAACTCTCGCCCATAGGACTTGGCCTGACTGACACCGCACCCAACCGGTCATTTTGCCTTATCCTTGTGTGAAGGTATGACATAGCCACTGCCAATTCGGATATGTCACTTCGGTCTTCTTCAATCCTCTGGAATCCTTTCACCGCCGAAATCCCAACCCCTATGGAAACAACGCTAAATAAAAAAAGTACCAAGATATCCATAAGCGCTACAAATGACATGCTTCGCCGTTTAGTCATCTTACTCACCTTGAACTTGTCTTTTCGATGACTTTTACTACCGGCTTAAGATTCGATGCGAAGACGAAGTAGTCGTATATAAAGTTCTCGTAGTCGATCTGGATGCCATAGTTCTCTACAAGGTAGTCTAGACTGGGTGGATACTGTCCCTCAAGGGCGTAACACTGCACCGCAGCCTTCTCAATTGCCTTTTGCATTGTGCGAGCTTTCGACGACGCGAGGTTTCCCTCGTAGATTCCGAGTCCAAATAGGACAATTCCAAAATAAACGAAGGTCACAATGAGAATAGCCCAACGCAAAAAGCCCAGTCTTCTTTTTGAGACCTTCAATCGCCGTCCCTCCTTACCCCATGGTTGCCATTATCCTGGCTAATGGCAACATTACCGTAACGAGCACGATACCTATGAGCACAGATAAGACTGCAACAAGCGTCGGCTCGATAGCCGATATCATATCTTGCAGCGTCCTATCTACGTCTTCTTCATACAATTCGGCAACTTTCATCGTCATGCCGGGCAAATCACCTGTCTTTAAGCCAATTCGAACTGCATTTACAAATCTCTCAGGAAAGACGCCTGAAACAGCAAGAGCTTCGACAAGGTCTTCTCCTTGTTCCACTGCTGCTCTGCAAGTCTCGATCCTTTCTGATACGTAATCATTTCCAACAGTTTCGGCTGCCATCGCAAGAGCACCTGCCATGCTCAGTCCGCTCCCCAAAGCATAGGACAAGGCGGTAGCAACTCTTTGCGTGTATATCTTTTGGAACAATCGTCCATACCTGCTGCTTTGCGCTTTGCGCCGCATTGTCCTTTCCTTGCCGCCCGGAGTAGAAGCGTACAGCCAAGCGAACAAGGCAACAACTGCCAGCCCAAGAAGAAACCAAATTATGTTTCTGCCAACAAAACAACCTGCAATCATCACTACTCGTGCTACGGCGGGCATAGTCACACCCAAAGAAGCCAGTATTTCCTCAAAAATGGGCAATACCTTCCAGGACACGATCAATATGACCGTAGCCACCATGAGGATGAGAACAAGAGGGTAAGTAAGTGCACTTTTTATCTCTTTGCTGAAATAGTCTTGCTTTTCGTAGTAATCTGCCAGTGACTCCATAACTCGGTCCAATGTTCCCGTGGTTTCGCCTAGTTTCACCATAGTAACAAAATGCCGGGGAAACACTCCGGATTGCGACAATGCCTCGTAAAGGTGCAGCTTGCCATTTCCCTCTGACGTGATACTCTGCACAATTCCTGCGAAATAAGGGTCCTCGTTGGAAATCATCACGAGTCCTTCTGAAGGAGATATACCTGCTTTGAGCATTGAAGCTAATTCGTATGCAAACCATGCCATCTGGCTTGGAGTTAGCGGTTTCGAAGGTTTAGAGGTGCGAATACCCAGGGCCGTCTTGTCCATTTTGCTCATACAAACAACTCTCCTACACGCATATGTTAACAGCGTGTCTTCTGGGCTCAGTACTCAAGACTTTTCTTGTAATTACCTTCTTCTATCATGAACTCTGAAATCCTTGCCTGATCTTGAGAATTCGCAGCAAAGGTTGCATCCATACGGATCCAACCTTCTCCCTCTTTATAAACTGAGTAGAATTCTCCTATTCTGACCCAACCTTTCCCTTCAAGATACACTTCGTTCCAGGCATGATACACATAATCCGGAGCAACGTAGCCCATTATCAACTTGCTAGGGACGTTAACCGACCGGAGCATCGCCGCAAGAAGAGAAGAGTAGTCAAAACATATACCCTTGCCAGATTCAAGAGTAGCATCACAATCAGGGATGTAACCCGGCTTTACGTTCTTGGCTTTGTCATAATCGTAGGTTATGTTTTTGACTATATACTGGTAAATTGAATTCAACTTGTCTTGGTCTGTCTGGGCATCCTTGGTCAGTTCTTTAGCCAGTTGAGCACTTTTGGAATCTTCATCAAACTTGATAAGGCACGTAGAGTTGAGAAAAGGCGCTTTCTCGTCTTGTAGTTTCACCTGAAAATCGGTTGCGTAGATATTTACATACCTATTCTCTATTACATTTGCGTAAACTTTTAGTGAATATTGACCATCCCCCATCTGAAGTGGGTAAGGTTCGAATTCTCCTTCGGAGTTAAGGTTGTAAGTGTACTTAACATCATCTTTTTCGATTATGACTTTCAGTTTCTTGGGGTTTTCAGGTTGGTTGTACTTTACACGCACGAGACCACGGTCGAGGTTCGATATGTCAACCGATATTTTGGTATCTCCTATGATCTCCCCCTCAAATCCCTCCAACACAGATTCCTGTGGTGAAGAGCTACCCTGTCCCAATGAAGGCTGTGCCAATACACAAATTCCGACGACGAAGATCATTAGTATGCACGTCATCGCTCGCAGACGTTCATCCGCACTCAAACATTTAGGCAAATTACATGCCTCCCTTCGGAAGCTGGCTGCCAGGTCAAAAACCACCAGGCCCTGTAGCTTTGCGTCTCGGCTTTTCAACCGATTTGCCTTTGTCGTATAGAAGCAAAGATCAACACGTATTCCCTTCTTCAACAACATTATCAATCCTATTCGGCGCTCAATCAAGCTGAATAAGTACGGCTAAGGCTAATGCAATTACATCGCAGGATTATTCGTCTCGATGCACTGGCAATATCCGCCTGCATCCCTTTTTCGATAAAGGAAAAACTTGTTCCTGTCACGAACTATATCTATCGGCGGATGCGCTAGTTTCGGAGCAAACAAGTTGCAAAGAATTGGAGGAGATACAACATGCAACATAGAAAATTCGGCGTCCATGATTTGTACGTTTCGGCATTAGGTTTTGGCTGTATGCGTCTTCCTGTTATAGACAATCAGCAAGACAAGATCGACGAAGAAAAGACGGCCGAAATGATAAGGTATGCTGTGGATAACGGCGTTAATTATGTTGACACTGCTTTCAACTATCATAGGGGACAAAGCGAGATAGTTGTAGGTCGTGTACTCAAAGACGGCTATCGTGAGCGGGTAAACCTTGCCACAAAATGCCCTACCTGGCTCATCGAAGACCACGGCGATTTCGACAGATACCTCGACATGCAGCTAGAAAAGCTCCAGACCGATCATATCGACATGTATCTCATGCACAGCCTCAACAAGGATAGATGGCAGGTTCTGGTGAAATGTGATGTTTTCACATTCTTCGACAAGGCAAAGGAAGATGGCAGAATACGGTACGCTGGTTTTTCGTTCCATGATGATGTCGGTACTTTTAAAAGGATTGTGGATTCATACAATTGGGACTTTTGTCAGATTCAGTATAACTACATGGATGAGTATTACCAGGCTGGAACCGAAGGACTCCGGTATGCTGCAAACAAAAACCTGGCCGTTGTAATCATGGAACCGTTGAGAGGCGGTATGTTGGTGCGAAACGTTCCCGATGAGGTAAAACGCATCTTTGCCGAATCTGGATTCGATAGGTCTCCCGCCGATTGGGGCCTGCGTTGGGTACTCAATCACCCCGAAGTAACCCTTGCACTCAGTGGAATGGGACGACTGAGTGAGGTCAAGGAAAACTTGGAAACAGCTCGTACCGCATTCCCCAATTCACTGACCGAAAAGGAACTCTCAGCCTATGAAAAGGTGAAAGCCTTCTACAGGGGTCGAATGAAGATTAGTTGTACCAAATGTGAATATTGCATGCCTTGTCCTCAAGGAATAGTAATTCCAGGGTTGTTTGAAGCATATAACGAAGCCTGTATCTTTGGCACGCTGGAACAGCTACAGAAAGGCTCTGAGAGGTTGGTCAAGGAATTTGGAGACCCGGGGAATTGCATCGAGTGCGGTCAATGCGAGGAAGCGTGTCCCCAGAATCTACCTATTCGGCAATACATGAAAGAAATCAGTTCGGTGCTACGAGAGAACAAATAAGAGGACGTCGAGATGTTTGTGGCAGCCCCAACGGGATTCGAACCCGTGTCTCCGCCGTGAGAGGGCGGTGTCCTAAACCGCTAGACGATGGGGCCACAGTACCTATATGGCTGGGGGAGGAGGATTCGAACCTCCGCAGACAGATCCAGAGTCTGTTGGCCTACCACTAGCCGATCCCCCATAATCGTACGGCAGGTACGATTATACCATTAAGGAATGCACCTTACAACATGACTGGGAACTATACTTATGCCAATTGTCTTACAAACTGTGCTGCAGACCGTAGCCGAGATACAGTCTCGTCTTGGCCAAGCACAACCATTATCTCAAACAAACCTGGGCCCACCGTCTTGCCTGTCAATGCCAATCTGGAAGGGTGGATCAATTCCCCGCTCTTTATGCCTTCTCTGTCAATTAGTTCCCTGTACGCTGCCTCACAGTTTCCCTCGTTCCATTCGGAAAGATTCATCAGCGCATCCGCGCCTTTATCGAGCAACTCGGCTACGTTAGGCTTTGAGAAGAACTTCTTTACACCTTTTTCATCATAAGTCTTAGGTGGCGTGAAATAGAACTCAGACATCTCGGCTAGTTCTTCCAACGTCTTGGCTCTTTCCCGCAATGATGTTACGACTCCTCTCAGAAACTCCCTCTTCTCAGAGAGAGTTTCTTTAGTACCGAGCCCATACCTAACTGCAAAGGGAATATATCTAGAAACAAGATCGTCTACATCGAGTCGTTTCATGTACTGTCCGTTCATCCACGTCAATTTCTGAACGTCATAGATAGCCGGCGTCGATGACACCCTCGACAGATCAAACTCTTCAACCATTTCTTCTAGGGTCATGAACTCCTTTGTTGCGTCCGGAGGCGTCCACCCCAGAAGGGCCAGATAGTTTACGATGGCTTCCGGCAAATATCCCTTTTCCATGAACTCTTCGACTGTTTGAGCTCCATGCCTCTTAGACAATTTGGACCTGTCGGGAGCCAATATCATAGGAACATGTCCAAATTTGGGCATAGGTGCTGAAAGCGCACGGTATATCATCATCTGCCTTGGAGTATTGGAAAGATGCTCATCGGCCCTCAAGACATGGGTTATCCCCATGAGCCAATCATCGATCACACAGGCAAAGTTGTACGTTGGGAACCCATCGGATTTCATTATAATGAAATCCGCAATTTCCTCGTTTTTGAAGGTAACCTCACCGTGAATAAGGTCGTCAACAACTGTAACACCTTGGTCCGGTGTCTTGAGCCTTACCGCGTATTTGCGCCCTTGTTTCTCCAGTTCTTCTCGCTCTTTGGGAGTAAGATCCCTACACTTACCGCTATATCTAGGAGCTTTTTTCTGAGCGCGCGCCGCTTCCCTTTCGGCTTCAAGTTCTTCGGGAGTGCAGTAGCATTTGTACGCTAATCCCTTATCCAAAAGCAGAGACGCGTATTTCCGATAAAGTTCTTGGCGGAGAGACTGCTGGTAAGGTCCGGCCGGACCGCCTACTACAGGGCCCTCATCCCAGTTGAGCCCAAGCCACCTTAGACTTTGCATCATTTTCTCGGCGGAATCCTCGATAGTTCGTTCTGTATCGGTATCCTCAATTCGCAAAACGAACTTGCCCCCGTTATGATGGGCATATAAATAATTGAATAGAGCGGTCCGGGCTCCGCCTATGTGCAAGTACCCGGTTGGCGAAGGAGCAAATCTCACACGCAAATCAGACACCTAAAACACCTCGTATTCGTATACACTGATATCCCATATATTCCCTTATGATAATTTCATGAGGTAAAAAGGGCGGGACTAACACCCGCCCTTAAGTTTCGCCCTCTGTATTATATCATGAACCGGCAGGCTGAATAATACCTCAACACATGCCCTGGTTCGGGTGTTAAGCTTGCTCAGCTGCCATCTGCTCTAGCGCCAGGAGTTCTTCCCACTGTCTATCGACTTCTGACTGAATATCCTCAAGAATATGCTCGTTTTCCGGCCTAAAGAGATGCCGGAACCTGCCTTGAGCTTTGAGAAAGTCAGCTACAGGCTTTTTGTTCCTTGGCTTGTAAGTTACTGTGATCTTGCCATCTACTGCCTCGTATAATGGCCAGAAACAAGTGTCTACCGCCAACCTGCACATTTCAATTGTGTCCTTAGATTCATAGCGCCAACCTCTGGGACATGGTGCCAAAGCATTTATGAAGGCAGGACCTTCTACTGCAAAAGCCTTTTCGCTTTTTTGGTAGAGATCGTTCCAATGCGACGGTGCAACCTGTGCAACATACGGAATGCCATGAGCGATCATTATTTTCGTAAGATCTTTTCTATGATCGGTCTTGCCGGGCTGAAGTTTGCCTACTGGCGTCGTAGTTGTATCTGCACCTTTGGGCGTTGCAGATGAGCGTTGGATGCCTGTATTCATATATGCCCCATTATCGTAGCAGACATAGACCATGTTATGCCCGCGTTCCATGGCGCCTGATAGACTCTGAAGGCCGATATCATAAGTGCCCCCATCTCCACCAAAGGCTACAAACTTAATCTCCTCTGTAATCTTTCCTTGTCGCTTCAGAGAATTGTACGCTGCTTCAACACCCGAAAGGCTCGCGGCGGCGTTCTCAAATGCTGTATGAATAAATGGACTGTTCCATGAAGTGTATGGGTAGATCGTAGTGGAAACTTCCAAACATCCTGTAGCGTTGGCCACTACTACCGGTGCCTTTGCCCCGCGCAAAATCTGCCTGACCACTACCGGCGCACCACACCCGGCACACATTCGATGGCCTGGAGCAAGCACTTCCGGAACGTTAGAGAGTTCTTTCAAAGTAGCCACATTAACCCCTCCTATTCCCTGACGTCCAGATGCGTAACGAGTTTGTCGACCTGACCTCTTTCAAGGTCAGCCGATAGATCCGAAAAGACCTTCTTTATCTCTCGGGTTGTGGTATCTCTTCCGCCAAGGCCAAAGATATAATCTCTTATCAACGGACGCTTTTCTGATTCGTAGAATGCTGCGCGAATCTCAGTGAATACTTGTCCGCCCCTGGTTGAATACGTTTCAGCTCTATCCATAACCGCCACTGCTTTTGCAGAGGATAAGGCTTCTACCAATTCGTCGCCGGGGAAAGGCCTAAGAACCCTAGGTTTCAAAAGACCTACCTTCTCGCCTTTTGCTCTAAGTTCGTCAACTACCGCTTTTGCAGTACCCGCTGTAGAGTTAAGAACTACAACTACCCTTTCCGCATCATCCATCTTGTATTCTTCGAACAAGCCATATCTTCTGCCGGAGATTTTTGCATATTCTTCGGCCACATCAAGAATAACTTTCTTTGCTCTAATCATCGCTTGAGCTTCTTGAGCTTTGGTTTCCGTATAGTAATCCTGCAACTGCAGGGGCCCAACAGCTATTGGGTTGCGGATATCCAAGAGATTTATTTGCGGTTTGTACTCGCCGACAAATTCTTTCACTACTTCATCGGGAAGTATGGACAAATTCTCAATCCCGTGGCTCGTAATGAAACCATCCTGGCAGACCATAACGGGCAACAAGACATCAGGATGCTCTGCTATCCTTACCGCCTGTATAAGATTGTCATATGCTTCTTGAGCGCTTTCGGAGTAGATCTGAATCCATCCTGTCGTAAGAGCCCCCATAGTGTCCGAATGGTCGCAGTGAATGTTGATCGGGCTGGAAAGAGCCCTGTTGACTACGGGCATCACTATTGGAAGTCTGTATCCCGATGCTATGTGGAGCATCTCCCACATAAGAGCAAGCCCCTGTGATGAGGTAGCCGTCATAGCTCTTGCGCCGGCCGCAGAAGCCCCGATCGTAGCCGACATGGCAGAATGCTCGCTTTCTACTGTAACCATCTCTGTCTGAACCAAACCATCTGCGGCAAACGCAGAATAAAACTGCACAATATCAGTTTGAGGCGTGATAGGATAAGCGGCGACTACGTCAGGGTTGATCTGCCGCATGCCGTTAGCTACTGCCTCGTTACCAGTCATAGCAACTCTTTTTTGTTCACTAGCCACTTCTATGCCCCCTTTTTCAAAGCGTTTGCCCTGTTTAAGATTCTTTCACCATATGCAGGGCTTTTTCTTTGCGCGGGCACTCCCGGGCACAAATACCACAGCCCTTGCAGTGGTCGTAATCTATACCTATTACCTTGCCATCTTTTACCTCGATGGCGTTATCCGGGCAAAAAGCCCAACAGATAAGGCAGTGAACGCACCCTTCCTCATTCCAAATGGGTCTCTCGCTCCTCCAATCACCGGTCTTGTACTTGACCGAATTCCCGGCCTCGGTGACGATGCCCCCTATAGGCATATCCTTGCATCCCTTCAGTTCGTTCACCCTACCTTCACCTCCTGATAGGCGCGGCGTATAGCCTCAATGTTTCCTTCGACGATTTTTTCCCTTCCTGCAAACTTCTTAGAAAGATCCTCCCTCACTCTTTCTATGAAATACTCGAAGGGAAGTATGTCGACGACTTTAAGAAGCGCCCCCATCATTGGAGTATTAGGAATATCTCGGCCTATACACTCCATTGATATCTTGCTTGCATCTAATGTTGCGACCTTGAATTTACCGGCGCCAAGTTTGGCCTTGACCTCTTCAGGCGCCATAGGTGTGTTGATTATTATGACTCCATCGTCCTTCAATCCCTCCGTAACGTCGACCGGACCAATAAGAGATGGGTCCAAAACCATCACTACATCAGGGTTATCAACGTTAGAATGGATTGTGATGGGTTCATCACCAATCCGATTATAGGCTCGGATTGGAGCACCCATTCGCTCAGGACCGTACTCAGGAAACCCTTGCACAAATTTGCCGGCGCTCATCGCAGACTCAGCAAGTAGAGAAGACGCGGTTTTAGCTCCCTGTCCCCCTCTTGCATGCCAGCGAATTTCTAAAAGTTTTGACACGAGCCCTTCCTCCTCCGAAGCATAAATTACTATTGAACCTACCAAACTAAAATCCTAATGATCTCCTTATCATACTTACGTTAACAAACAAGCAATGCTGAGTCAAGAAATGCGGTTCCACCGTAAGGCTAAGCGAACTCCCGCCATATTTAGAATACGGCGACGGGCCTGAAGGATCTAGCGCAGAACATGTCGAAGTAGGCACGATACAACGGCGACAAAACCACAAAAAAGAGGGAGGAGATCACTTGTTAGACCTAGTTTTCAAGAACGCTCGGGTTTTTGATGGCACCGGTTCTCCTTGGTTCAGAGCTGACGTCGGCATAAAGGATGGCTACATCGTTAGGGTAGGCAACGTGACCGAAGGCGCGAAAACGATTGTAGATGCGGCAGAAAAGTGTCTGTCACCCGGGTTCATCGATGCCCACTCTCATTCGGATTATATTTTGCTGACCAATCCTACTGCGGACAGCAAGATAATGCAGGGAGTAACGCTTGAAGTCATAGGCCAGTGCGGTTCTTCCGCCGCACCGAGAGGGCTAGGTTTTAGACCTGATGAAGACACATCTAGCGAAGGAATAGAGAATCCAACTTGGACCGACATGGCTTCTTACATCAATTTGTTAGAAGAACAGGGTATAAGCATAAATGTTGCTCCCTTAGTCGGACACGGAACCATTCGCAAGCAGGTAATGGGTTCAGATAGACGTGCGCCCACTTCAGAAGAACTCTCACTCATGAAAAAGCTCGTCGCCGATGCCATGGAACAAGGCGCTGTAGGTATATCAACCGGCCTAATTTATGTTCCCGGAGTATACTCGAATACTGACGAGGTTGTAGAGTTGGCGACGGTAGCAGCAAGGCACGGTGGCGTTTACTTCACCCATATGAGGGATGAAAGAGATCGCCTGAAAGAAGCGCTTGAAGAAGCGATAGAAATTGGGTTCCGCGCACATATCCCTGTTCAAATCTCACATTTTAAGGTTATGGGCAAACGTAACTGGGGGAAAATCGATGAAGCTATCTCTATGGTAGAAGAAGCACGCGATAAAGGGCTAGACATAACAGCTGACCAGTACCCGTATATTGCGTCTTCGACTGGGCTGGCGTCATCGCTACCTTCATGGGTTTGGGCCGGAAGTCGGCAAGAAGGTCTCAAGAAGATAAAGGATCCCTCTGAAAGGAAACGGATACTCGACGAAATCCACGGGCAAGAGGTATGGGAGAACCTTGTTATATCCTCTTTGACTCATGAAAGCGACCAGGTATTTATAGGGAAAAACATCGTGGAAATCGCCAACTCACTCGGCGTCACACCTGAAGAAGCATGCCTTGGGTTATTGGAGAGAAACAATGGGATCGTTCAAATCGTAAATTTCGCCATGTGCGAAGAAGACGTAAAAACCGTCATGAAACAGCCATGGGTCATGGTAGGGTCTGATGCAAGCTCTCTGAACCGAGAGACCGCTAAAGGCAAACCTCATCCCCGTGCTTATGGGGCTTTTGCGAGAATCTTGGGCAAGTACGTTAGGGAGGAAAAGCATCTGCGTCTTGAGGAAGCGATTCGCAAAATGACCTCCCTGCCTGCAATGAGACTGGGGCTTCAGGATCGGGGCATTTTACGAGAAAACATGCGAGCCGACCTTGTTCTGTTCGACGAAACAAAAGTATCTGACACTTCTACATTCCTTGACCCTCACCAGTATGCACAAGGCATATCGTGGGTAGTGGTAAATGGTGTGACAGTTGTTGAAAATGGAGTTCATACCGGAGCACGTCCGGGAATGGTATTGAAGCGATGAAAAGCACATAAACTAAATGGAGCCGGCGAGGGGAATCGAACCCATAACCTACGGTTTACGAAACCGTTGCTCTGCCGTTGAGCTACGCCGGCCCAAAAAACTTGGAGCGAGAGACGGGATTCGAACCCGCGGCCCTCGGCTTGGGAAGCCGATGTTCTACCACTAAACTACTCTCGCTCGCTGCTACTTGATTATAACCTGCAATCACCTACTAGGCAAGAACCCATAAACAGACACACGACTCGGTTATCTATCGCCTTTTTTGTAGATATTTATTCCAACAGTCTTTGCACAAAAAAAGATTGTCTATTACCTCGGTAACATCCGAAACACTACCACACGAATGACAACGGTGCTTTTGGCAACATGTTGACAGTATTACTTCAGGCCCCTGTTCTTTAATAGAAAGCCTCTCTCCTATAACCCAACCAGTCTTTTCCCTAACTTCAACCGGAATTACGATCTTTCCTCCGGAACCGACGTAGCAGATCTCACAGTTCGTTTCCGCGCAAATACCGTCGCCACCTGCAGAAGTGTCGTGAGGTACCGACAGAGATAGCCAATCGCGAGATGCCTCTGCGCAAAGCATGGTACCTCTCCCCCATCCCTTGTTTTTCCGTATAGGTGCGGGAAGAGTAACACGCCAACCGGAAGTAACCGTACGAACATATTGCTTCTCTGGCTTCACCGTATCCACAAACAACCCCCTCACCGCTAGACGCCAATGCTAATCGACGGCTAATCTTCTTTGTCTCTATTAGCGGCAGACTCTAGCTTGGCGCGACACATTTTGCATAAGTGAACGTTAGGAATTACTTGCTTCACGTCTACCTCAGACCCACATGCACTGCACCTAACCTGCTTATCTCCTAGAGACATGACGACCTGGTCGCCCTTTAGTTCCAAGGTAAGAATCTGCCCGGGGTACAACATCGCCTCTTCTCTGACTCTAGGAGGGATCACTATTTTACCCAATGAGCCAATTCGACTTACATCAGGGCATTCTCCGCAACCGGGATAAGGAACCTTTACGTTTATCTCGAACCCATCCCAGTGGACGCACACCAAAGTATCCTTTGCCCAGCCCAATCGTTGGCGCATGGCCTTTGGAATCGTTATGCGCCATCCTGAATCAATGAACCTTGTCGCCACCTCAACAGTTTCATCCACTCCGTCCCGCTACCTCCTATGCCCCATGGATACGCGCCTCTGAGATCACGCTTTCGATATTCTCTCTATAGGGCGGAAATATGACTCCAATCTCGGTTACGATTGCAGAGATCATCGTATTCGGAGTCACATCAAAAGATGGGTTGAAAGCAGTAGTGCCATGAGGAGCCACGCGCTTCCCCATAAACTCCAAAACTTCTTTTTCGTCCCTGTACTCAATCGGTATCCGGTCGCCATCTGCTATAGACAGATCGAAAGTAGAAGTAGGAGCGGCAACATATATAGGAATGCGGTGGTGACTGCATAAGCACGCCAACGAGTAAGTGCCTATTTTGTTTGCTACATCGCCATTTGACGCTATTCTATCCGCACCTACTATAACAGCATCTATCATACCTAGTTTCATAAGGTAGCCTGCTGCGCTATCACAAAGAACCGTCACGTCTATGCCATCTTGCTCAAGTTCCCATGCTGTAAGTCGGGCCCCCTGAAGAAAGGGACGGGTTTCATCTGCGTAGACTTTCGCTATCTTTCCGTCACACCAGGCCTGTCTAACTATTCCCAACGCAGTACCCCAACCACCTGTAGCCAGAGCACCGGCATTACAGTGAGTAAGTACTCTTGATCCATCTTTTATCAAACCCGAGCCATTTTGGCCGATCCTATGATTCATCTCTATGTCTTCACTATGTATTGCTGCTGCCTCCAGGGCTGAACATTCTACTATGCTTTCTAACCCTTGTGCATTCATAGCGTCTAGGGTCTTTTGAAGTACACGGGTAACAGCCCATTGCAAGTTCACAGCGGTAGGCCGCGCGAAAACAAGGCATTGAGCAGCCTCCGTTAGAAAAGTCTTAACTTCGTACATTTCCGATCCAAATTTACTGGCTGCCTCGATTGCTGCTAACGCCATACCGTACGCTCCGGCTATTCCTATCGCAGGAGCGCCCCGTACAACCATGTCCCTTATGGCCTTTGCAGTCTGCCTAAAGTCTGCACATCTAACATACTCTACACGCCACGGTATGGCTCTTTGGTCCAGTAACCATAGGACCCCATCATCCCATTTGACTGCAGATATCATCCTTCTGCGCTCCTTAACCTCTTATCTTTTGGAGTTCATCATGACATGAACAATGAACTGTGTCAGGAATGTCTTCTATGATTTTCGCGACAAGGCGCTTAAGAAGTTCGTTATGCTCCTCAAATACTCTTGTAACTTCTTCTGCAGTCACAGGCTTTATGTCAGGCCTACCCTCAAGTCCAACGTCGTAGTCAGTTATTAGCGATAGGTTCAGGTAACACATACCCAGTTCCCGCGCCAGCATGACCTCAGGATACCCAGTCATGTTCACTACCTTCCAGCCCATCGATGAAAACCACTTAGATTCCGCCCTCGTAGAGAATCTCGGTCCTTGGATTACCACCATAGTGCCATCACGATGATACCGTAGACCCAGTTTCTCCGCAGCGCATATTCCTATCTCCCTAAGCTCGGAGCAATAAGGATCCGCCGAACTCAAGTGAACAGTCTTGGGTCCGTCATAGAAAGTGTCTTTTCTCCCGGTGGTTCGATCAACAAATTGATCGCAAAAAACAAAATCGCCCGGGTGCACGTCGGGCTGTAAACTCCCGACCGCGCAAGGACCTAAAACTCTAGATACTCCCAGCTTCTTCAGTGCCCACAAATTTGCCCTGTAATTTACCATGTGCGGCGGATACTGGTGCTTCTTCCCGTGTCGCGGTAAGAACGCAATTTTCTTTCCTGCCAAAACTCCCAATGAGATTGCATCGGACGTGAAACCGTACGGAGTGTCAACCTGAACTTCTTCCGCATCATCTAAAAAAGTGTAGAAACCGGTTCCGCCGATAACGCCAATATCAGCTCTTTTTTCTGTACAAATCACAATATACCTCCTCCTTCTGCCGGGTATCTAAGTGCCGGCCGTTATCCTTTGATCACTCCCATGGGGCGCAGACGGGCTACCTTGTCCGCCAAACCTGCGCAAGCCGTAGCTTCTACAACTACGTCAACATCTTTGTACGCCTCCGGAGCTTCTTCAACCAAACCCTTCGTCGTGGCAGATCTAACTATGACACCCGAACGCTTAAGGTCCTTCCGCAATTCGTCAGCCGAAATCCCTTTTTTCGCTTGTGTCCTCGAAAGAGCCCTTCCGGCACCATGGCATGCAGACCCAAAAGAAAACTCCATGGCTCTCTTCGAACCCTTAAGCACGTAAGAAGCTCTGCCCATATCTCCGGGAACCAAGACTGGCTGACCTACTTCTGCGTATTTGCGAGGGATATCCGGATGGTTGGGGCCAAATGCTCGAGTAGCCCCTTTTCGGTGCACAAGCACCTTTTTCTTCTTTCCGTCAATGTTATGTTCTTCTATCTTACCAATATTGTGAGCTACATCATACATTAAGTGCATGCCCAATTCCTCAGCGCTCTTTCCCAAAGTCTTAGCTGTGGCTTCTCGAACATAATGAGTTAGGACCTGCCTGTTTGCCCAGGCATAATTGGCCGCTGCGGCCATGGCCGAAAAGTACCGTTTCCCTTCATCAGACATAGTTGGCGCACAATCCAATTGCCTATCGGGAAGGGAGATCCCATACTTAGAAACGGCTCTTCTCATTATGTTTAGATAGTCGGTACAGACTTGGTGGCCCAAACCCCGAGAACCAGAATGTACCCAGAAGACGACTTGATTCTCAAAAAGGCCAAATGCCTCAGCCGCGTTTTCATCATAGATCCGTTCAACGTAACTTACTTCAATGAAATGGTTTCCCGAGCCCAGAGTCCCCAATCCCCCTGCGCCGCGAGAAAACGCGCGCTCAGTTACGTTTTTAGGATCGGCACCATCCATGCATCCTTTCTCTTCGCAGTATTCCAAATCTTCGGGCCATCCATATCCGTTAGTAACAGCCCATTTTGCCCCTTGCGTTAGAACTTTTGAAAGCTCAGCCTTGGACAGTCTTATGGCCCCAGTCTTGCCTAAACCTGATGGTATTGATGAAAAAAGCTCTTCCACCAGATCATCCATATGACCATCTAGATTGGGCTTTGATAG
The DNA here is from genome assembly GCA_018052475.1 of Candidatus Fermentithermobacillaceae bacterium. Lineage (GTDB taxonomy): Bacteria > Bacillota > Sulfobacillia > Fermentithermobacillales > Fermentithermobacillaceae > UBA3907. Next base: position 72,224 of record JAGPNG010000005.1, on the reverse strand, counting down.
ATGCGAGACCATCAGGCGGACGCCACAGTTGATATCATACCCTATTCCTCCGGGACTAATCACGCCTTCCTCAAGGTCCGTCGCCGCGACGCCCCCAATTGGAAATCCGTAGCCTTCGTGGATATCAGGCATGGCAAGAGATGCCTTGAGGATCCCCGGCAGGTATGCAACATTTTTTACCTGCGATAAGGCTTTGGTGCCTGTTAGATCTTGGATGATTTCGTCGGTTGCAAAGACGATGCCATCCACTTTCATGCCGTCGTGCTTACGCATCACCCAATGGCACTTTTGTCCGGGAACCAACTGCAAATCTGTGCCCACAAGTACCACTCCCCTCAAAGTATCCTTCTATCCGATAGACACAGTCAGACACCATAGTATCTAGACGTCAAAGGTGACTTGGGCATGTGTAGGGCTGACCTCAATTTCGTAAAAAGTGGCTGCCTTAACCTGGATCTCGGGTTCGATAGTCACTTCAGATATACGGCTACCCAACATAGTTGACCTTAGGTGAAACTCACATCCTGAAGCGCTCTCCGATGTACCTACTTGCTCTATGACGATCTCCTCAATGTCAGAGACAGCTAGCCCCTTTACTTCTAGAAGTAGAATCTGTTCGTTGAGGAAATTAACCAAGAGTTCCTCTATATCCATGGCATATGTTTCGATGATCCATTTTCTCTTACAAGGAACAATGTGGTCGCCTAGTATAAGTGACCACATACCCTTTGAGATCTGGACAAACACATCCGATAGGCAAGTTCCCCAGGCTTTGACCGTGACATCTGCGACATGGCTTATGATCTCGAAACCTACCCCATGGGGTCATTCTCCTTCAATAATGCTACATGCACTCAACCTATCTTCCGGTTCTATCTTCATCAGACGAACGCCTAGATTTGCTCGGCGGCTGATCTTGACCTCCGATAGCCTGATCCGAATTGCTATCCCTTCTGCAGTAACGAGCAAAGCCTCCTCTGCCTTTGACGAGACTACTCGCATTATAGCTAGCCGACCGCTCTTTTCAGTTACTTTGAGGGCTATGACTCCTTTCCCCCCGCGTTTCTGAAGAGGGAAGTCTGAAGCTTTTGTTATCTTACCGTACCCAAATTCGCTTACGAGCAGCACATTGGAATCCGGAGCAACAGGGTCTGCGCCTATGACATAGTCGTCATCTTCAAGCCTTATCCCTATCACTCCTGTAGCGGTCCTGCCCATGGGCCTAACGTCATCGACTTGCATTCTGAGGCCTTTGCCCATAGAAGTTCCAATCAGAACTTGATCCCCGTCTTCAACAAGTCGAGCTAGGATGAGGGAATCACCTTTCTTTAGGTTTATCGCTTTGAGACCCGTCTTCCTAGGCCTCGAGTATTCCGCAAACGGCGTTCTTTTGCACATGCCATATTTGGTGACAAAGAACAAGTCCCCGGCATTTTCCGGGTCGGAAGGAATCGGGATGAGCGCGGTCACCTTTTCATCTTTGTCTAGCGCAACAAGCCTGGACAAAAGGTGCCCTTTGGCCTGTTTACCAGCTTCGGGTATATCAAAAACTCTGAGTGAGTACGCCTTACCGTGCGAAGTAAATAGGAGTAGAGAATCCCGGGTGGTTGTGGAGACTACTTTCTCCACCCAATCCTCGTCTCGTGTCTGCATAGCCGTAGAGCCAAATCCACCCCTTCGTTGATTCCTATAGACATCTAGGGGCATGCGCTTGATGTATCCCATGCCGGTCAAAATTACAGATACTTCTTGTTCAACTATGAGATCTTCGTCTTGAATTTCTTCAGCTTTTGCCAAAATACGGGTACGACGAGGATCTCCGTATTTTGCCTTGACATCCTCCAATTCTTGTTTGACGATGCCTAGTATCATTTTTTCTGAACTCAGGACGGCTCTTAAATACTCAATTTCTTTAAGTAATGCTCGCCGTTCTTCGATGATCTTATCTCTCTCGAGGCTTGTTAACCGTTCGAGCCTCATATCCAGGATAGCTTTTGCTTGTATCTCGTCGAGATTGAACCTTCCCATCAGTCTTTCTCTTGCCTCTTGCCCATCTGCCGACTGCCTTATTATGGCAATCACTTCATCGAGGTTGGCGAGGGCTATCTCCAGTCCGGCTAGAATATGAGCTCTTTCTTCGGCTTTCCTAAGTTCGTATCTAGTGCGGCGGGTAACAACCTCTTCCCTGTGCGATATGTAGTGAAAGAGCATATCTCTGAGTGTTAACACTTCAGGCCGCCCATTCACCAGGGCAAGCATTATACCCCCGAAGCTAACTTCCATGGAAGTATGCTTGAAAAGTTGGTTCAGCACTACTTTGGCATCGACATCTTTCCTTACCTCGACAACTATCCTTAGTCCACTTTTGTCGCTTTCATCTCTTAAATCAGCAATACCTTGGATTTTTTTCTCCCGCACAAGCTCGGCTATGTTTTCTATCAACTTGGCCTTGTTCACCTGATATGGAAGCTCATCTACAATTATTAATTGCTTTCCTGTTTTTTCTTTCTCGATCCGGGCCTTGGCTCGGACCTTCATGATTCCCCGGCCTGTAGTATATAAGGACCTTACGGGTTCCAGCCCAACTATTAGACCGCCCGTGGGAAAGTCGGGTCCTTTAATATGCTTCATAAGCTCGAGGGAACTCAGGTCCGGATTTTCAATTAACGCAACCAGTGCATCTATCGTTTCATTTAGATTATGCGGCGGTATGTTTGTTGCCATACCTACAGCAATTCCGGCTGATCCATTTACGAGTAGGTTTGGAATTCGGGAAGGTAGCACCGCTGGTTCCTTGAGTGAATCGTCGAAGTTTGGCACAAAGTCAACCGTTTCTTTGTCCAAATCCACGAGAAGTTCCTCTGCTATCGCTGTTAGTCTTGCTTCAGTGTAACGCATGGCAGCCGGTGGATCTCCGTCAACTGAACCAAAGTTGCCGTGCCCATCTACAAGGGGATACCGCATGTTGAAAGGTTGCGCCATTCTTGCAAGAGCGTCGTAGATCGCTTGATCGCCATGGGGATGGTATTTTCCCATGGCCTCTCCTACAAGCCTGGCACATTTTTTGTGCGGCTTATCGTGTCTTACACCAAGCTCATTCATGGAATAGATGATCCTTCGCTGAACAGGCTTTAGACCATCACGCACATCAGGAAGAGCTCTAGAGACGATAACGCTCATAGAATAGTCAATGTAAGAGCGTTTCATCTCTTCTTCTATTGGTGCTACAACTATTTTCTGAGCAGTGTCTGTCATCGATAAAGCTCCCCTTTTATCCTATTGTGTCAAGGTTTTTCACCAGATGGGCGTTTTCTTCGATAAACTGGCGCCTTGGCTCCACCCTATTGCCCATTAGGATTGTAAATATCTCATCGCTCAACATGGCATCTACTATTTTCACTCTTCGGAGTGTCCTGGTCTTAGGGTCCATAGTCGTTTCCCACAATTGATGTGGATCCATTTCTCCTAGGCCTTTGTATCTTTGAATCGTATAGTTGCTGCCTTCTATTTTTGCCAGATGCTCTTCAAGTTCCTCATCAGAGTAAAGATACACTTCCGATTTGCCTCTCTTAACCAGGTAAAGCGGAGGCTCAGCGATATAGAGGTATCCCTCTTCAATAAGTTCAGGCATGTACCTGAAAAAGAAAGTTAAGAGGAGGGTGCGTATGTGACTACCGTCAACGTCAGCATCTGTCATTATGATAATCTTGTGATAGCGCGCTTTGGTTATGTCGAAATCATCTCCAAAACTAGTGCCAATTGCGGTGATTATTGCTCTGATTTCTTCTTGGCCCAAAGCCTTATCCGGCCTTGCCTTCTCAACGTTCAGAATTTTGCCCCTTAGCGGCAAAATGGCCTGGAACTGCCTGTCTCTTGCTTGTTTTGCAGAACCGCCTGCCGAATCTCCTTCAACAAGGAAAAGTTCACACTCCTCAGGATTTCTTGAACTGCAATCTGTAAGCTTGCCCGGCAAAGACGTGACATCAAGAGCGCCTTTTCTTTTCGTAAGTTCCCTCGCCTGCCTGGCAGCCTCTCTTGCTCTCGCAGCAAGGACAGCCTTCTGCGCGATTGTCTTGACCAGATTAGGATTGTGGTCAAAGTAGTCGGTTAGAAACTCTGCAACCATGGTTTGAACTATTCCGGCAACCTCAGAGTTGCCAAGTTTGGTTTTTGTCTGGCCTTCAAACTGCGGGTCTTGAAGTTTCACATGAAGCACAGCTACTATTCCTTCGCGAATATCTTCTCCGGCAAGATTGGGATCGTTGTCTTTCAATGCTCCACATTTTCTGGACATATCATTGACTACTCTTGTGAGCGCAGTCTTGAATCCGGATTCGTGAGTTCCGCCTTCGACTGTACGTATAGTGTTTGCAAATGACTGTACATTTTCCACGTAGGAGTCATTGTATTGAAAGGCAAACTCCAGGTCTATTTCGTCTTTGGATACCTTTCCATAGATAGGTTCCGGATGTAGGACTGTCTTGTTCTTGTTCAGCGCTTTGACAAACTCTACCAATCCGCCGTCGAACTTGTACTGGACTTGCCTGCCTGTCTTCTCTTCATAAAGATTCATCTCCAGGCCACTATTCAGATAGGCAAGTTCCCTCATCCTTTGGGCGACTGTATCGAAATCAAAATCCACAGTATCGAAAATCTCTTTGTCCGGCAGAAATCTTACATAGGTACCTGTTTCTGAAGCATCACCTATGCGTTTGAGAGGGACGACAGTCTGCCCTCGTTCGAATCTAGCATAGAAAACACCACCATCTTGCTTGATCCGGACCTCTAACCATTCGGACAGGGCGTTTACAACAGATACCCCTACCCCATGGAGGCCGCCCGATACCTTGTACCCACCGGTACCGAACTTGGAGCCTGCATGCAGTTTGGTAAGAGCCACTTCTGCGGCCGAGATACCAAACTTAGGGTGAATGCCTACCGGTATCCCTCTCCCATTATCCTCACATGATACAGACCCATCTTCTTTCAAGACTACATCAATTTTCGTGCAAAACCCGTTGAGCGCTTCATCTACGCTGTTATCAATGACTTCATACAAAATATGATGAAGACCTCTTTCTGACGTAGAACCAATATACATGCTCGGTCGCTTTCGTACAGCTTCGAGACCTTCAAGTACCTGAATCTGTTGAGCCGTGTATGAATTGTCGTTTTGAATGATTGGTCTATCGGTACTCTTCAAACTCAAACCACCTCACTTCTAGATGTTAGCACAGTTCACGCCGGGAATCCATGTTCGCTAAAATGCAGGCTGACATCAAATGATCGCTTGGAATTGCAGGATTGTTATCATTTAATGATTATTAATATTCACCCCGGCTCTTTTGATCAGCTGAAAAAGCCTCTTCCCGATGGCTTCTTTTATCTCTCCTTCGGTCAAGTTCTGCACGGTCTTGCCAGTACGAAGCTTTAGTAGGTCTTGCACCGAATCTCGGAGCTGATCTTTTTCCTCCTTAGACAAGGACCCGGATATTGCTTTGAACACCCCATTTGTCACCATATCCTGCAACTTGGAGTCGAATTCTCCGCGAGCTCTCTCAAATTGAAGTCTATCAGCGATCCCTGTAGCTTTGGACAGACCGTCATCCGATATCTCAGGATGGTGCTTAAGGATAGATAATATTCGCTGATGGTTCTCGTATTCCCGGGCATTTCTGCAGTGGGGACACACCTTTTTAGGATTATATAAATATCCGCAGACAGGGCATTTCTTATAACCCTGCTGCAAAAGATACTCTTGCCTAATATTCATAGTAACAGTAAACTTCTGGAAAGTCAAGGACAATCTTGGATCATTTTGGAGGACTTCTGATGCCTGCAATTGCGCCAATTCTTTCTTTACGCGAGAGACGTTCTTCGATTTGAATGCTTTGTACTCTTTATAATAGAAATCTCTTTCCAAAGCCCCGTTCTGGGCAGATAAGCTGTTCTCAGTTTCCGTCGTGCCCCAAAGATGCTCCGAGAAATAGATGTCATTTATGTACTTTCCGCCTAAAGTGCTCTCTATTTTTTTAATGATATCCCTTTTCATCATGGTTAGTTCTTGCGCCCATGTAGACGATGACGTCGCTACATACAAGACGTCACCATCGATGCGCCGCGGTTTAGCGTGATCGCTGATATCCCCCATTATCTTCGGCCAGTAATAGAATATCTGATACCTTCTAGTCTGGGTCAGAAGATCCATGCCGCTCAGAACTTTTTCTATTACAGAATCAACTGGTTCAGGTGGCCGCATGTAATGGCTCCAATCTTTATAGTACCTCGGTGTATAAAGTACCGTTTTCCACTACGAACCTAGAGAATCTAGACTGGTCTACTCCGGAAGCCTCAGTCGAAGTCATAAGGATCTGATACCCCATGTCACACAAAGAGACGACTTTTGTCCTTCTGTCAGAGTCAAGCTCAGAAAGCACATCGTCCAATAAGAGAACAGGCTTCGTGTTAAAAGTTTCTTCTAGAATATGCGCCTCTGCCATTTTGAGCCCAAGCACAACGCTTCGTTGCTGACCCTGAGAACCGAAGTAGCGGAAAGTCTTGCCGTGGAACGATAGAAGTAACTCGTCTCTATGAGGACCCATTAAAGTTATACCCCGAGCACGCTCTTCCTTGGAAACGCTTTTTAGTTTGGTTGAGAACTCCTCGCGAATACCAGTTATACCGTCTGGGATATCACCTATGGTAGATATATATCGTATCTCGCAACCATCCATAGACATAAGTCTGTAGCTTTCCTTAACCAGTGTATCTAACTTCTCGGCCAATATCGAACGCTTCTCGATGATCTCAGACCCAATATTTATCAAAAGCTCATCTATACTATCGAGACTCTTCGCCCACGAAGGATCTTGATTCGCTCTCTTTAGAACCATATTACGCCGCGAGACCGTGCTATTATACCGTGACAACTGCCGTGAATAAACAGGATCTTGTCTTGAAAGAAGGGAATCCATAAAGGAGCGTCTCACACTCGAACTGCCTTTTGCTATGTAAAGATCGTCAGGTGAGAAGTAAACACATGGACATATCGACAGAAGCTCCTGTCTCTTCGCAGCTCGGTCGTTTATGCGGATGGTTCGCCGAACTGATGGGATAACCCGCGTTTCTACTTCAATCGTGTTGGTGGCTCCAGCCTCTTCGAGTCTGGCACCTACGGAAAAAGACGTTTCTCCCCAATATGCTAGGTCTGATTCTTTCTCAGATCTTGGTGAACTGAGGGAAGAAAGATAATAAAAAGCCTCAAGCAAGTTTGTCTTGCCCTGGGCGTTTTTCCCTATAAAAAGTGACGCACCCTTGGGTATCTCAAGTTCCAATTTCCGATAGTTGCGGAAATTGTTCAAATAGACAAAAGAAAACCGCACTATCTAAAAGGCTCCTTTAGGACTCATAGGCATAATCACAAACGTAGATAGAACCGAGTCTTGGGAGGGTGTTTCCTTCCTCACCGGCTCAATAACCATTGGGCTAACTTGCCCAGTCATTCCAAGAGACACTTCTTCGTCACTGATCCTGCTTAATGCTTGAATAACATACTTGTGCTGCACCCAAATCTCTACGTCTTCCCCAGTCACCGAAGCCGGCAGCACTTCTTCCATTTTCCCTTTTTCGGGTGAAGCTGCTTTCACTGTCACTGTCTGATTAGTTTTATCAAGAATAATCCTCATCGCTCTATCCTCTTCACTAGCGACGATCGCAGCCCGAGAAGCCGCACCCGCTATCTCGCTGGTTGTCACCTTAGCGCTAGAGGCACATGATTTTGGAATAACTTGATCATATGCGTAGTACTGTCCTTCAATCAATCTGCTAAAACTAGAAAAGTTCTTTCCTGAGAGGTAGAGATAACCTCCTGCAAGCTCCAATGAGATTTCATCGCCATCATCCACATCTTTAAGCCTTGAAATATCTTGAAGCACGTTTGCGGGAACAATAGCGCGTGCCTTCGGAACATTGGCTCGTATCTGAGCTTGAGACAGGGCAAACTGGTCCGTACTCACAAGGACAATTCTATCACCCAGCAGATCTATAAGGCATGCACCCCAAAGGGGTCTTGCCGGATTAGTGACTGCGCAGGTTGAACCAACTCTTACCAGTTCTTTGAAGATCTTATCTTTCAGAGATATGCTTTCCTTGCCAGGAGGTTCCGGCCACTTTGGAAAATCTTCCGCCGGCACTGCGTTGAGGACTATTTCTGAATTGCCCGCTTTCACAGTAAGAGCCCACGCTGATTCATCTAGCGAAAGAGTAACCTCAGGCAACGAAATAGTCCTTACTATGTCCTCCAAGATCTTGGAGGACACCACAAGCGATCCCGAAGAAAGTACGTCTGCCTCTGACGACACCTTTACTCCCCAATCGAGGTTTGTACCGGAGAAGATTACTCTGTCTGAAAGGGCTTCAATAAGGCAACCCTTTAGAGACGGTAAGGTACTACGTGCCGGTATGGGACGTGATGCTGTTTGAAGAAGCCATGCTAGTTTTTCCTTAGGTATGGTGAAATGCATATATAGGCCTCCCTATCGTTATCAATTCTCGTTCTTGTGAAGTTTGCACAAGAAAAATACCTTCCTTATCTATTATTGATGTGTATATCTCAAAAACAGTAGTAGTAATAGAGGGTGTGAATTTGTGGAAGATGTATCTCTCTCCTATGAAACTTGTGGATCTTCTCTGTGGATGGAGATGTGTACGGATTGTGAAGAGATCTGGATAAGAAGAAGAAAATCCGGCGCTGGTCATCTTGTACACAACTCCTCCACAAGTAATCCTATGTCTATCCACATAATTCTGCACAGAGACGTTTTTAACCTTCTCTGATTGTCTTGGTTAATTCCTCTATTGTACGCGCAAGGTCTGGGCTGGAGCCCATTTCCGATTCGATTTTCGAACAAGCGTGTAATACAGTGGTATGATCTCTGCCACCAAACGCTGTACCTATCTGAGGAAGGGAAAGGTCTGTGAGTTTTCTGCAAAGATACATCGCTACCTGCCTTGGAAATGCGATGCTACGCGTGCGTTTCTTACTTGAAAAATCACTGAGCCCTATTTTGTAGTGAGCAGCTACCGCTTCTTGTATTCCTCTGAGAGTCACAGGTGTCACTTTTTTTTCTGGAAGTAGGTCTCGCAAAACTTCCTGAGTGGTAGCTAAGGTTACCTCTTTGCTGTTTAGAGATGTATAGGCCAACACGCGAATTAGGGCCCCTTCTAACTCTCTGATGTTCGTGGTGATGTTTTCTGCTATGTATTCACACACTTCAAGAGGAACTTCTCTTCCTTCTAACTCGGCTTTTTTGCGGAGAATGGCTATACGTGTTTCAAGGTCAGGCGGTTGTATGTCACAGATAAGCCCCCATTCGAATCGAGTGCGTAGTCTTTCTTCCAAAGTGGCGATTTCTTTCGGCGGTCTATCTGAAGAGATTACTATCTGCTTGGATGATTGGTGAAGTGCATCGAACGTGTGGAAGAATTCTTCCTGTGTGGCGTCCTTACCGGCCACAAACTGAATGTCGTCTACTAAGAGTACATCGGCACTTCGATATCTGTTTCTGAATTCTGGTGTTCTACCTTCCTGGATTGCAAGAATAAGTTCGTTAGTAAAAGCCTCAGAAGAAACGTAACAGATTTTTAGGTTGTTGTGATGCATAAATACATACTGAGCGATAGCTTGCATTAAGTGTGTCTTACCAAGTCCTACTCCTCCATAGAGAAAAAGCGGATTGTATGCCTTAGAAGGGCTTTCGGCTACAGCCAATGACGCAGCATGTGCAAACCTATTCGAGGTTCCTACGATGAAGTTTTCAAACACATATCTTGGGTTGAGGTGCCTGATCTGGGCTACCCTATCCTCTTGAGGACGTTTCTTCTGCGAAAAGGAGTTACTGCCATCTTGTGGGAACAGAGTCTCCGGAACAAGTCTAGCGGGCTGAGCAACTGTGAATTGGATCTCCAATGCCGCCCCATATACTTCTTCCCATGCTTTATATAGTTCCTCTTTATATCGGGTTTCAATCCAGTTTTTCGCAAATTCGCTCGGAACGGCAATGGTAAGAATGTTTTCGGTTAGCTCGGTAGGCTTCGTATCTTTAAGCCAACTTTGGATGAACCCTGGATTTGAGAAATTCAGAGAAGCTCTGGAAAGTGTGTCATCCCAGAGCTCGTCAAGATCTTTGCTCATGCTACAACTCACCTACCATTTTTTCGGTTCTTCTTTATTCTAAGCCTTTTTTGAAACTGCAACACTGCAAACTCATCTAACCTACCACAGCGTAAAGATGAGTATATCTAACAAAACCCCACGGTAATCGGCCTTATACATCAACGAATATGTTCCGAACTAGGAAGACTGCGGCTTTGTTAGTATGAACAACCCTTTCGCGTCCAAAACTCGTGCTCGTGTCATTCGTATAACAAGCTCACAAGTTATGCACATACATATCCACAGGTGTGGATATGTTTTACGGCGGTAAGAGCGATTGTCAAAAGCGAAATGACATTTCAATAGGACTATATCAAGGGAAATCAGAAGTCGCAACGGCAAAACTGTGGTGAAATCTGTCTGGATTAGGAGGAAATATACTGTTGATGCTAGAGAAATACCAGTAAGAACGGGGTTTATTGACACTTTTCTAATTGCTAAGATATAATTCGGTAGATCGCAAGGGCTATTTTTAGCAGCACGGTTAGGAGGAACGGGGCAATGAAGAGGACATATCAACCAAAGCGTAGAAAGAGGCAGAAGACTCACGGCTTTTTGACTAGAATGAGTAGCAAGAGTGGGCAGAAAGTCATAAAAAGAAGACGCAAGAAAAAGAGAGAGCGGTTGGCTGTGTAACCGCCGCGGAAGACGTTTGGTCTTTCGTCCGGTTTACTAGTTCTAGGTTTTCCTTGGGCCAAGAGTTGGAGTAATATTAGAAGCGAGGCAGGTTATTTGGTATCTGGAAAGTTCCCTGCTCCATCCTACCGAAGGGTGTACGAGGAAGGTCGATCAGTAGCCAATAGATATCTGGTGATGTATCATCTTGAGGATCGTTTGCCGGTAAGGTTGGGGGTAGTTGCCTCGAAACGGGTCGGCAAGGCGGTTTCGCGCAACAGGGTTAAAAGGCTCATTAAGGAGAGTTTTAGGCATCATGTGGATGGTTTGGAATTGACAGGAGAATTTGTTATTGTTGCCCGACCCAGAGCCGCTTCGTGTTCCTACGACGAGATATCGAGAGCAGTCGAAGAACTTCTTAAGAGGATGGAATTAATTTAGATGCTTACTAAAGCGCTTTTGTACCTAATCGAGTGCTATCAGGAGTACATTTCTCCTTTGAAGCGGTACCCGACTTGTAAATATTATCCCACGTGTTCCGAGTATGCTCGGCAAGCCATATTGATTCATGGCCCTTTTAAGGGTGTCATTCTTGCAGCGTGGAGATTACTGCGGTGTAATCCATTTTCTCATGGCGGCTACGATCCTGTTCCGCAGTCAGGCTTGCCCAAAGTCAAGGAGGTTCGATAATTGTCGTATATAATTAATATAATGGTCCAGATACTGGACTTTATCTACGGGATAACCGGCAGCTGGGGCATTACTATCGTAGGATTGACTGTGCTCATCCGGCTTATACTATTGCCTTTGACCATAAAATCTGCACGTTCTACTCAGGCGATTACGGCTATGCAACCTGAGCTTGAGAAAATACAAAAGAAGTACAAAGACGATCCTGAGAGGCTTAATCTTGAGATGATGGATTTGTACAGCCGTTACAATGCTAATCCAGCCACTAGCTGCATTCTGCCTATTATCCAGTTACCTATACTTCTGGCAATGTTCAGGTCTCTGGAAAGCCATCCTGCCCTAAAGGACGGATTGTTCTTAGGCTTGAAACTTGGCGAACCCGCCATGTCGCAGGGTACCGTCTATGGAGTTATTGTAATAATCCTTACACTTCTGAGCTCATACTTGTCGATGCGATTCTCCCCTTCGATGAGCGCCGATACACAACAGCAGACGAGTCAGAAGATTATGATGGCTGTCATGTTTGTAGTTCTAAGCTACTTTTCGATCAAGTTTTCCTGGTCTGTGTCAATATATATAATAACTGCTAACCTTATGGGCTTAGTTGAACGGTTAGTCGTACCACCTGTAAGCCCAGCTAAGGAAGGAGCTAAGTCTAAGTGAGAAGCATAGAAAGAACCGGACGCACCATCGAAGAAGCTGTCGAAAGCGCTCTTAGCGACTTAGGCATTTCAGAAGAAGAAGCTGATATTGAAATACTTGACGAACCGACCAAGGGATTCTTGGGAATCATAGGTGGCCGCGATGCAAGAGTGAGAGTAACCCGAAAGCAAGATAAGGTTGAACTCGCATGTGAGTTCATCGAAAACTTGCTGCAATATATGGGTATTGAAGGAGAGATCCAGGTATTAGAAGACGGAGATGCGAGGGTAGTGGAAATAAGCGGTGACGATCTTGGTCTTCTTATCGGTAGACACGGAGAGACTTTGAGGAGCCTTGAGTTTCTTACAAACGTAGTTTCTGCAAAAGGAGCAGGCGATGCGAGAAGGATCCTAGTAGATGCCAATGGATACAGGAAGCGTAGAGAAAGGGACTTAGAAGATATGGCGAGAAATGCAGCAAGGAAGGTTGAAAGAACCGGAAGAAGCACCGCATTGCGCCCTATGGATGCAAGAGACAGACGCATCATACATATGACCCTTCAGAGAAACGCCAGGGTGGTTACACAAAGCCAAGGAGATGAGCCATTTAGGAGAGTCGTTATCTCACCTCGGGGAGGGACGAACCAGGTATCAAGGCAACGATAGTTAATCTAAAGTAAGAACCTACCATAAGTGTCTGAAACTGTAGGCGACTAAATAAGTATGTGGACCTAGTAGAGGTCCGTTTTTTTTGGTGCGACCTATCGCTTACGTGTATAATTTAATGAGTATAGGCATTCAGCTTGGCCAGGCAAGAGTTGATTTTGGAGAGTGGATGTATGTGTAACCCGATAGAGGATCCACAAGATATGTATGCTGAGACCATAGCAGCGGTCGCTACGCCTATGGGAACCGGTGGCATTGCGATCTGTAGGATCAGTGGCGGAAAGTCTCTAGACATCTGCGATCAGATGGTGAGGCTAAGGAGCGGTAAGCGAGTCAACCGCATGCGCAAGTGGTTTATGGGTCTTGGCGACATAGTAGAGCCGAAAACCGGTTTGGTTGTAGACGAGGCAATTGTCCTCGTGATGAAAGCCCCGCGGTCTTATACCGGCGAAGACGTAGTGGAAATCCAGTGTCACGGTGGGATGCTTGTAGCCCAAAAGGTCCTAAGCATTGCTTATCAATTGGGCGCTAGGCCTGCTGAGCCAGGCGAGTTCACGAAGAGGGCATTCTTAAATGGCAGAATAACTTTGGATGAAGCCGAAGCAGTACTCGACGTAGTTACTTCTGCTAGTGAAGCTTCTCTTTATCAGGCCGGGCGCCGATTAAAGGGCGAATTTGGCGCTTTGATTGAAACATGGGAGAACTCGCTGGTAGACGCCCTGGCTTTGCTTGAAGGGCCAATTGATTTCCCGGAGAGCATAGATTCAGAGGGTGAACGCGAACGGGTGAAGACGATCCTGAATCGAGCGGCGCAAGAAATGGATGCAACTCTGAACAAAGCGCCTCTGGGGCTTGCGCTTTCAGGAGGCTTGGATGTGTGCCTTGTGGGTCGGCCTAATGTCGGAAAATCCTCTTTGTTCAACGCTCTTCTTTCGAGAGATAGGGCTATAGTTACAGATATGCCGGGTACAACTAGGGACGTGATAAGCGAAAGAACCGAGTGGTACGGGTTGCCCGTTGTCCTCCTCGATACAGCAGGGCTTAGGCCCACAGAAGAGGTAGTTGAAGCAATGGGTGTAGAGAGAGCCAAGAGCGCCGCCCAGGAGGCAAATGTGATTTTGTATATTCTTGACGATACCGAGGAGATCTTGGATGAAGATCTTGCATGGCTAGAAAGCTGGAAAGACAGATTCTGCATAGCAGTGGTGACAAAGGCTGACTTAGGGCACCACCGGATCGATACCGGGCTGTTGGAAAAGAAAGTTGGATCTAGGTGGGTGAAAGTATCATCCGTAACCGGAGAGGGAATAGAGGACCTTAAGATGATGGTCCAAGGGATGTTCACATCTCTAGCCGATCCTGAAGCAATTCTGCCAGGGTCAGCGCGTCAGGTCGACTGTCTCAGGCGGTCATATGAGTCTGTCAAGGAAGCGCTGAAATACATGGACGAGGGTTGGACTGACGATGTGATCGTGCTGTGTGTGGAAGAGGCTACAGATGCGCTAATGGAACTCACAGGTAAGAAGGTTAATGAGGCGACCTTGGATAGGATATTCGCTCAGTTTTGTGTGGGGAAATAGAAAATACTTTGTCTGGGATTCTGTCGTCTCATTGAGAGGCTTTGTGGAATTGGTATGTGAAAGGAGCAAAGGATCTAAGCGTGAGGAAGTTCGATGTTGTGGTAGTTGGGAGTGGTCATGCAGGTTGTGAGGCCGCTTTGGCTGCCCGGCGACTTGGAATGCAAACCGCAATCATAACACTGGATACAGAGAACATCGCCGGTATGCCATGTAACCCAGCGATTGGGGGGCCGGGCAAGGCTCAGATCGTTGCAGAGATTGATGCCCTCGGCGGAGAGATGGCCTTGGCTGCAGATAATTGTGCGATAGAGATGAGGCTTCTTAACGCGTCTAAGGGGCCTGCGGTCCAATCTTTGAGAGCACAAATAGACAAGGCGGCATACTCTCGATACATGAAAGAGCGTATTTTAGCCGCCGGTATTACTCTTATTCAAGGCATGGTTACTGCGGTATCTGTGTCCGGAGATAGGGTAGATGGAGTGCAGCTAGAGGATGGAAGCGAGATCTATGCTCAGTGCGTCATTCTGTGCACCGGTGTCTACCTCGAGAGTCGCATTATCATAGGAGAAAAGATCGTGGAATCAGGGCCTATGGGGGAGAGCAACGCTAGAGGATTGTCGGGTTGCCTTGCTTCTTTGGGATTTGAGATGAGGAGGTTTAAGACAGGCACTTCTCCTAGGATTCATAAAGATAGCGTAGACTGGGATGAGCTTACCCCTGAACAGAGCATAGATAGGCCCGTTAGGTTCTCGTTCATGTCAGAGCCTAAGATGTGGAACAAGGATGTTTGCTATTCGACGTACACAAATGAAGCCACGCATAAGGTAATAAGGAGCAACATACACAGGGCGCCTCTTTTCGACGGCACTATAAAGGGGGTAGGACCGAGATACTGTCCCTCCATCGAGGATAAAGTAATGAGATTTCCTGATAGAAGTCGTCATCAGGTATACCTAGAGATCGAGTCCGAGGAGAGCACAGACGTGTATATTCTTGGTCTATCTACGAGTCTTCCGGAAGACATTCAGTGCGAGATGGTCCATACGCTTCCGGGGCTTTCTAGAGCAGAGATAACGCGACCCGGTTATGCAATCGAATACGACTACCTTGTACCTGCTCAAGTGATGCCGACTCTTGAAACGCAAGGCATATATGGCCTTTACACGGCGGGGCAGATAAACGGTACATCGGGCTACGAAGAGGCTGCAGCTCAAGGGCTTTTGGCTGGTATTAATGCGGCGATGGCAATAAGAGGAGAGGAGCCTTTGATTCTTGGACGCAAAGAGGCATACATTGGAGTTTTGGTCGATGATCTTACTAGCACTACGATTATGGAACCGTACAGAATGCTTACATCCAGAGCTGAGTACCGGCTGATATTGAGACATTCCAATGCGCCTTCGAGGCTTACTCCCTTAGGGCGCAGGGTTGGGTTGGTATCCGACGCGCGATGGGAAGCATATTGTCTACGCGAGGCTCTTCTTGCAAAGGGTAGAAGATTGCTCGAAGAAAAAGTGTCCGGAACTCCAGTTAAGGATTTGCTGCGAAGGCCATCGTGTCACATAGAGGAGTTTTTAGGGGTGATAGAAGGACTAGATAGTCTGCCGGAGGAGATTCTGTCCGAAATCGAGATTGAGGCCAGATATAAAGGATTTATCGATAGGCAGAATCGTGAGGCCAGAAGACTTCAAAAGGATCTTGGAAGAAGACTGCCTCGTGACGTGGATTGGCGCGGTGTTCAGGGATTGTCTCGTGAGACAGTAGATAAACTGATTAGGTTCAAGCCGGATTCTGTTGGTAGAGCGTTGGATGTTGGTGTGTCCCCATCTGATGTATTGGTGATCCTTGCATGGTTAAGAGCAGGCAAACTGGGCTTTTTGGAGCCGAAGGTCGAGGCTGAGTAAGGCGATTTGTTTCTCGTTAGTAGGGTGTCAGGGAGAGATTTGAATGATTAGTGGCGAAGCTCCCCAAACTGAGGAGTTCATAAGAAAAGTATGCAAGGCGTTTCGCGAGGCTTTGGATCTCATGGAGATCGATGCCCCTCAGACTGCGGACCTCATCATAGAGTCCTGGATTCGGTATTTTGTGAGGTGGAAGGGCAGAAGAGTGGTAGGTTTTGAGAACCCTGAGGACATCGCTGTTAAGTTGCTCGCTGACTCTTTCGCCATTTCCTATGCTGCCGGAGATATTTGTCCATTACGGGCTCTTGACATCGGAAGCGGGAATGGATGGCCAGGTTTGGCGGTTAAGGCGCTATTTCCTGATGCACACGTTACGCTTTTGGACTCGCGGAAGGGATCGTGTGATTTCATGAAAGGATACATAGAAACGGCCGGACTTTCTGGAGTTGAGGTTCTTGAGGCGAGGGCTGAAGAGGTTGCCCATGTATCTTCCCAGCGTGAGCAGTATAGTCTTGTTACTAGTCGGGCTGTGGCAGATCCGCCTGTTTGCCTCGAACTTTCAACAGGATTTTTGAAGCAGGGAGGCCAAGTTGCGTTGTGGGTTGGCCCGGGACAGAAATTCCCAAAGGAAGCGGATTACCTAGTCAAGTTTGGGTTGCGACATCTTTTTACTCATGGATATTGCCTGCCGCACGGTATGGGTGATCGGTTATTGATACTATATTTGAAAGAGTCTTTCGTAGAGGAAGACATACCCCGTAGTTACGCAAGCATAAAGAGGGCTTCACGTAAGAGTCTGCAATAGATTGTTGAAGTAGAACTGCACCTTGTGCCTGCCATGGTTTCTGCGCTTTAAGTACCCATTTGGGCAAGGCATTAGTTTTTCTCGTTTTGTATCATGAGTTATCTTCATGAAAGGGCCTTATTCGGAGATATGGGATACAATGAATAGAGCAGGATTTGAGAGAGCAAAGGACGAACATTGTAATCGGCCAAGAAGAGGGTAGTCCGGAGCGTTTGAGAGGGTAGGGATATGTCAAAAGTCATTGCTGTAGCCAATCAAAAAGGTGGAGTGGGTAAGACTACCACGGCTGTGAACCTTGGGGCTTGCCTAGGGGAGCTTGGGTGCAGGGTTCTGATTGTTGATGCGGACCCACAAGGGAACGCAACCAGCGGTTTGGGGATTGATTGGAACGACATTAATGTGTCTGTCTACGACTGCCTCATAAATGATGTGGACACAAATAGTGCTGTAGTGGAGACAGAATTTGAGGGGGTCTGGGTTTTACCATCCTCAATTCATTTAGCCGGAGCAGAAGTAGAACTCGTAGGTTTAGATAAACGGGAACATAGGCTCCGACGCATAGTGGGAAAAGTCAGAGATGACTACGATTACGTCTTCATAGATTGTCCTCCGTCTCTCGGCTTGCTCACGGTCAATGCCCTTGTGGCGGCGGACTCTGTTCTCATCCCCATCCAGTGCGAGTACTACGCATTAGAGGGACTCACTCAGTTGCTTAGTACCATAAAACTAGTGAGGGGCAGGCTAAATGCGAATCTGGAAATTGAAGGGGTCTTATTGACGATGTTTGATGGGCGCACTAACCTATCGATTCAGGTCGCAGATGAGGTCAAGAGGTTTTTCAAAGAGAAAGTTTACTCCACGATTATACCTAGAAATGTGAGGCTTTCCGAGGCTCCCTCTTATGGGAAGCCGATCACTATCTATGATAATAGGTCGAAAGGTGCAGAGGTGTATAGGGAACTTGCAGAGGAGGTGCTGCGTCGTGGCCAAGAGGGGACTAGGTAAAGGTATTGATGCGCTTATCCCGGGAGCTGCTATTGGAGATAACGAAGAGATTATTGAGGTCTTGCCGCAAGAAATTGAAGCGAACCCCTATCAGCCTAGACAGATTTTTGATGATGAGAAAATTCAGGATCTGGCGGCGTCAATGAAGGAACATGGAGTTATTCAACCATTGATAGTAAGAAGGTTGGGTTCTCGTTATCAATTGGTGGCAGGAGAACGACGCTTGAGGGCAGCCATGATGGCGGGCCTTGAGAAAGTGCCCGTGGTCGTAAGGGACATGACTGACAGGGAAGCGATGGAGATATCTTTGGTTGAAAACCTGCAGAGAGAAGATCTCGGCCCCATCGAGGAGGCCGAGGCCTATCAGCGCTTGTCTGATGAATTTGGTTTGACACAGGAGCAGATCGCTAAGAGAGTTGGCAAGAGTCGGCCTGACGTGACCAACACATTGCGGTTGTTAAAGCTGGAGGATGAGGTCAAAGAACTTATCAACCAAGGGAAAATAAGCGGAAGCCATGGAAGGGCGCTTATAGGGCTTGAGAGGGAGGAACAGCTCAGGCTTGCAAAGAGAATAGTTACGAAGGGGCTTTCGGTTAGAAGCGTTGAGGAAGCAGTTTCGGCAAAGGGGCGCAAGGGAGACAAGAAGGTTCAGTCAGCAATCCGACTGAAGGAAGCTGAAGAGGTTCTTTCGTCGTTGCTCGGGAGCCCTGTTGTTGTCAAGAAGCAAGGAGAGAAGGGTTCTATCACCATCTCGTTCTACGGGATGGAAGACCTAGAGCGAGTGGTAGAATTGATCCAGGGCAACCTAGAGGGATAGAGGGCCAGGCTGGAGCGACGAATTGGATATACTTTGCGAATGTTTCACGTGAAACATTCGCAATATGTTTGCAGTCTAGGGGGATATTAAAGAATGCCAAATGCCAAGACATTGAGGCCGGTATGGGCTGAGATAGACCTATCAAACTTCAAAAAGAATATAGGCGTTGTACGAGACTTGATTCCGAAAACCTCGGAGATAATGGCAGTAGTCAAGGCAAATGCATATGGGATTGGAGCAGTCCCTGCATCCAAAGCAGCGCTTGAGGCTGGCGCTTCGTGGTTGGCAGTAGCTACGCCAGACGAAGCCGTAGAACTCAGAGAGGCGCTGCCTGAGGCGAACATACTGGTTCTTGGAGCAGTAACTAGTGAGGCTGCTGAAGTACTAGTCAACCTAGGGGTCTCACTTACCGTCACGTCAGTGCAAGGATTTGCTGATGCTGAGAATGCAGCAAAGCGCTTTAACAAGAAAGCGAAAGTGCATCTTAAGATTGATACCGGAATGGGGCGCATTGGATTTCGTCCTGGCGCAGAACTTGAGAGTGCCCTAGACCAGATAGCGGGGTCTTGCTATGTTGAGCTCGAAGGGGCTTTTACTCACTTTGCGGCAGCCGACGTGGATTCGAAGTATACAGAAATGCAGCTCGCAAGATTCAAAGATGCAGTTATCTGCCTTTCACGAAGAGGTATCCGACCACGCTACCTCCACACCGCAAATTCTGCGGGCATACTGGCATGGCCAGAATCTCATTATGACCTGGTTAGACCCGGGATCATGCTGTATGGCTGTTATCCCAATGAAGCGTTGGCAGATAGGGCGCCTCTGTACCCCGTTTTTTCGCTGAAGGCGCGTGTTTCTCACGTCAAGGAGGTGTCCGCTGGAACCAAAGTGGGTTATGGGCTTACATATGAGACCCATGAGGATACCGCTATCGCAACAGTTCCGATAGGTTATGCAGACGGTTATCCCAGAAAACTATCGAACATAGGTTCGGTACTCATAAAAGGCTGTAGATACCCAGTTGTTGGAAGAATCTGTATGGATCAGCTTATGGTAGATATCGGCCGTGCATCGAGTGTGACTCTCGGCGATATTGTGACACTTATAGGCGTAGACGGAACAGAGGAAATCACTTTGGACGAAGTGGCTGGTTTGGTAGGGACAATTACCCATGAGATACTCACGGGTATAACCGCACGCGTTCCTCGGGTCTATTTGAAATGAGGCTAGACCTTACCGGAAGGGGTTGCTATCTAACGCACTTATCGGCATACTTAGGGGAGGAGTTTTTCTTCGGGCGTCGAATACATATCGAGAATCGCTGCGAAGAACGTAGCCAGACCGAACTGAATAATGTGTAATTGCTAGTCTGAGTTCAAAGGGATTGTGAGGTTGTGCTTTTGATTACTTATGGGAACAAGGCGCACAGGCTGAAGAAGCCACACAGTAACCGAGAACGAAGGTTTACTTTTTTGATAGTTTATTCACATGGGAAAACTTATACGTCAACCTTCAGTCTCAATTCGCTTATCGCAGGTCTATGTGTTGTGTGTGTTGCACTTACGGGTTTGGGGCTTTTTGTGAATTCCTACAAGAACATAAAAGCGGAGAACCAGGAACTATCGTATTTATATGAAGTTGCTGATATCCAGCAACAGAAGATTCAAGATATACAAGACTTGTTGGCAGAGGTTTCGGAAAGGCTCGCTCAAACTGAGCTAAATGAAAGCCAAACAAGGGCGATGCTTCAGCAAGAAGGCCTTATTGAAGAGACAACACCGGAGGAGACCATACAGGCTTCCATCGCCTCAAGACAGAGTGTTGCGATGGTCGCGTCGAGAGACGGCGTAAGCAGGTTACGACCTATTTCTCTTCAGGGGGTCTCGCCCCTGCTTGCGGCACTTGAAGAGTCAGCTACTGAGTTGGCCGAACAGGTAAGTAGTGTAGAGCAGCGGGTTGAATCATTGCAGGAACAAGCTACGGAAGTTGTTTCTTATGCGCGTGCTGTGCCGAACACATGGCCTGTAAGTGGGAGCATTACTTCTGGATATGGATGGCGAAGACATCCCATCACAAGAAGAACTGACTTTCATTCAGGCATAGATATATCAGCTTCTTATGGTACCTCAATAAAGGCATCGGCCTACGGCAGGGTGACCTTTGTAGGTTATAAATTTGGGTATGGGCGCACCATAGTAATCAGCCATGGATATGGCTATGAGACGTTGTATAGCCATTGTAGCTCAACTAAGGTGAAGGTCGGGCAAAACGTGGAGCGCGGGGACGTAATAGGCTACGTTGGTACTTCCGGTATTACCACTGGTCCCCACCTTCATTACGAGGTCCATAAGAACGGTTTGACTCAGAACCCGGTAGATTTTCTTTCCAGGTAGTATACGGAGGTCGCAAGGATGTTTATGTCTAAAGAGAGTAATCAACGCCCGGGGGTCTTTGACAGCGTTTTGAGTAAAGAGACCCAATCAGAAGGTACGATACGAACTAAAGGCAGCATTAGGATCGATGGCGAAGTCAAGGGGAAAATCGAATCTTTGGGAGACGTAATGATAGGAGAAACGGCGTCCGTCGAGTCAGACATTGAAGCGAAAAACGTCATCATAGCCGGTACCGTCGTCGGCAATGTGAAAGCTTCGGGGAAACTTGATCTCCTCTCTACCGGAAATCTAAAAGGCGAAGTTTATTCGAGTGGTCTAGTGGTGTCGGAAGGGGCTAAATTCACCGGCTCGTTTCACATGGTTGATACCGAGAGGCAATCGAAAATTCCACAGGGGCCTAGACAATAGTGCGTCCAGGATGAAAGGCGGATGGTCCTGGTGTACAAGGATAGAAAAGACGCCGGGAGGCATCTTCTTAGGCACTTAGAACATATGGATTTTCAGAATCCGCTGGTACTTGGGATACCCAGGGGAGGCGTAGTGGTTGCCGGAGAAGTAGCCGCCGGGCTGGGGGCAGATCTGGATGTGGTGATGGCTAAGAAAGTGGGTGCCCCGTTCAATCCAGAATTCGCAATTGCCGCTGTAGATGTTGAAGGTAACATTACACTCCTCGAAGAAGAGCAGCACTTTCCTTATCTGGACTATATCAGAGCCGAAGCCGAAGCGTTACAACGTGAGATCGAGAGGAAACTGGATTATTACAGGAACGGCAATTCTCCCCGTGACATATTGGGGAGAGATGTCATTCTTGTAGACGATGGATTGGCTACAGGCTTGACCGCCCTGGCTGCGATAAAGTATTTGCGTAGGCATCGCCCCAACCGGATTATCCTTGCAGTTCCTTGCGCTCCGCAAGCCACACTAGACTTTTTAGCGGACTACGTGGATGTTGAGGTTTGTCCTCTTGTCCCCTTGTATTTTTACGCTGTGGGTCAGTGTTATGTTGAATTTGGCCAAACATCCGACGACGAAGTAAAAGACATACTATCTCCTTTTATGTCCCAGTGAACCGGTTCCAACGGGGCTTTCTTGTATGGGGTGGTGCCTGGTGCGATTTGAGCGTAGAGTTGTTCATATGATAAAGTGCAATGACATACGAAGTGCAGTTGACGAACTTGAAAGGAAGGCTCTAGAGAGCCCGACGATGTCCCCTTCACATGCGAACTACCTAGCCATTTGCAAGGCAAAACTAGGGGACTTGGAAGCAGCCAGGGACTTATTGTGGGTGGCCCTGTCAGAAAGTCCTAGGGATCCCAGAATAGCAAACAACCTCGGCAACGTCGAATTACTGTTAGGGGACCCCGATCTTGCACTGAAAATGTACCGCAAAGCTTGTCTACGAGATCCGTTTTCTCCCGAACCAAGGTACAATATGTGTCTTGCTTACCTGCAATTAGGACAATTTGAGAAGGCGCTTTTGGCTTTCAAAAACTACGAGACCCTCTGCCATCTTTCTGCCAACGGGAAATTCATCTTCTTCGTGGCGATAGCTATACTTCTGGTATTGTTCCTGTATTTGAGATTTGCCGATTGACCGTTCACGCCGATCGCAGCAAACAGCACCTTTTGTAATGGATGTCATAATTGCGATCACCGCTAACGGTGTGATAGCCTTTAGATTAAGAGAGGCGCATATCCGTAAAGTGCAGCCGCAAGGAGGTCCATTTTGGGCTCAAAGACCATGCTACGTATAGTTGCACTATTAATGGTGGCTCTTATTGTCCAGAGATTGCTGTCTGGGATTAGCGAGATTGGCTGGTATATATCGGTGTTCGTTGCGGTTTACTTAACAGGAAAGATCCTCTTTTCGCATAAACGTAAGCTGGCCACTGCGTATCTTGAGGATGTTTTGCTGGGATTTGTGTTATGTATTGGGATTGCATGTTTGGCATGGTATTTTGACGGACAGATCTCCTTGTATTCAGGCAAGACCGGAGGGCCGGGTGTGCCTGCAGTGGTGTTTGCGCTGATCGACGAGTTTGTTGACAATGCTCAATCCTAATGTCCTGCGCTAGAAGGTGATAATCGTGAACTACGTGGATATAGTGATCTTGGCAATTCTCATAGTCGGTTTTGTCAAAGGCTTTCTGAAGGGGTTTTGGGCGTCTGTTTTGGCACTGGCCGGGACGGTGATCGGTCTAATTGGTGCCTATTTCCTTACAGCGCCCTTAGTAGGTTATTTGCAGAAAACATGGGGAGTTGTAAGTAAGGTTGCGGCGTGGTGGGATGGGGCATTTGTGTTTTTACCCAATTACGCCAAACCTTACGATCCGAATTCGGTAGCCGAGTTTTTCCAAGGGATAGACTCAATTGAATGGCTAAAACCCATTTCTGCTCTGATAAAAGATCATTTTTTGGAAGTTGAGGCTATTGCCGGTCCGGGCGCCACGTGGGGAGAGATACTACCACTTCTTATAGCACAGATCTTAGTCGCTAGCATAGCATTCTTTGCCCTTATAATCATATTGAGGCTGGTGTGGTCGTTATTGGCAAGGACCTTTTCAGGCATTGCGGCCATGTCTCTCGCAAATAGAATACTTGGCGGGATACTCCAGCTGTGCCTGTCTGCCATGTGGTTGTCTCTTGTGGTAGGAATCATCTATCCGCTTGTAGGGCTCGGAATTCTCGAGCCAATAAGAGATATGTTGTCTACGTCCCATTTCGTACCGATTCTCATAGCGATATATCGCGCGATGATTCCGCCCGCTCTGGCACGGATCGCACCAGGCGTGAAGAAGTAGACCCGGGCTATAGATGTGAAAGGAGATTATCACGATGCTGCTAGATCCGCCTCTTAGGCCAGGCGATATTGTAAAACTCAAAAAGAGGCATGCATGTGGTAACGATCTATGGCAGGTGCTTTTCGCCGGCTCCGATGTCCGGCTAAAGTGCACTCAATGCGGCAGAGTAATCCTTTTAGACAGGCGGGAGTTCTCCGCGAAGTTCAAATCGCGGGTGAAAATAGCAAATAATGGTATTTAGCTTTCCGGCGTCTTGAGTTTCTTTTGCCATAAGTTTATAATTGTCCTGCGCCGGTTGAGCGACGCGGAGGGATGCTTCCGATTACTCCCGCCCCAATAAGGGGCCATTTGAGTCCATGGGAGGAGGTATAGAGTATTGCGCACTTACGAGATTTTATTTATTGTACGCCCCGATTTTGACGAAGAGCAAATTGCTGCGATGCTCCAGAAATACAAAGATGTTATCGTAAATGATGGGGGAGTAGTTTTAACAGCCGAAAAGTGGGCAAAGCGCAGGCTTGCCTACGAAATCGCGGGATTCCAAGAGGGTAATTACCTAATATTAACCTTTGAAGGGACTCCGGAGATCGTTACGGAACTAGACAGACTGATGAAGATCGATCAACAAGTGATAAGGCATATGATTTCCCGCATCGATAACATCCCCAAGCAAGCTGCCAGATCCCAAAAGGGAAGAGCGGCATCTGAAGGAGCAAGGTCTGAGAAAGGCACTAAGAGCCAGGCAAGACCGGAGGCTGAAGTCGTTGAGGAATCGGAGCCCGAAGAAGAGACAATAGTACAACCTAAGGAAGTTTAACAAAGAACCACGATATAGTTAAATCTTGGAGGGGAGAACGTGCTCAACCGCGTTATATTGATAGGTAGATTGACCAGGCAACCCGAGCTGAGGATTACTCCCGGCGGGACCTCAGTAACTACTATCACGCTTGCAGTAGATAGGCGTCCAAGCCAGGGCGGTCAGAAGGAGACCGACTTCATAGATGTCGTGCTTTTTGGCAGGCTGGCTGACGTAACATGTCAATACATGGACAAAGGGCGTTTGGTTGCTGTAGAAGGTAGACTGCAGAGCAGGAGCTGGGAGACCAAAGACGGGCAGAAGCGAAAGTCTTGGGAAGTTATAGCTGATTCCATACAGTTTCTCGACGGTAAGCCTAAGTCTCAGGATCAGACTGCAAACTCCGAAGAGGAATATAGCGAACAAGATTCTACGTTTACCGAATGAGAACGTGTTTCGGATGAGGGTTCAAAGGAGGGTTTTGTTTGAGGCGAGAGCATGGACGAAAGTCGAAGAAACGCATGTGTTCTTTCTGCGTAGACGGCGCGACTTATATCGACTACAAAGATACTGCAAAGTTGCGTAGATATATTACGGAACGTGGTAAGATACTGCCTCGAAGAATAACGGGCAACTGTGCAAAACATCAGCGCCTTCTTACTAATGCAATTAAAAAGGCACGCGTGATGGCACTCATGCCGTATACTATAGAATAGGGAATAATACCGGACTGGAGACTATGCATCCATTGGCTCTGGTCCGGTATACTCTACTATTTTGGAGGTAAATCATTGCAGGGACAAATGACTAGGGCTTTAGTGGAAAGTGCACTATTGGCTGCAATAGGCGTAGTTTTGGTGTTAATCGGTTACTATGCGCCAATTCTCGGTACCATAGCCATGTTTCTGTGGCCGCTCCCATCTGCCATAGCTGTCTTAAGGCATGGGCCCAGATGGGGACTCTTATCCTCTATTGTTACAGGGTTGGCGCTCCTTCTTTTCATGGATTGGTTTACTGCCCTTGGGCTTTGGGTCCTTTTCGCGCTTACGGGAATAACGTTTGGATATGCAATCAGAAAGGGATATTC
This sequence comes from Candidatus Fermentithermobacillaceae bacterium, assembly GCA_018052475.1. Classification (GTDB taxonomy): domain Bacteria; phylum Bacillota; class Sulfobacillia; order Fermentithermobacillales; family Fermentithermobacillaceae; genus UBA3907. The sequence continues at coordinate 46,214 of JAGPNG010000005.1, read as the reverse complement.
CTCACTTACAGTGATACTCCTAACAAGCGTGGCTTTTCTTGTAGGTGTGCTTGTATCGTTTCTGTCACTTTACGTCATGGCAGGTTTTACTCCGTCTGATCTGTTGGACAATTACATAAACGCCATCAAATCTGCCTCGGAGATGAGTGAGAAGGTACTTGGACCAGGTGCAATAGAGAATCAATTTGGAGACTTTGAAGACATAAAACAGCAGCTTCTTCGTATTATGCCTGGAGCGGTCTTGGTTTCTGCCTTGTTCCAATCTTACTTGAATTTCGAGGTAGGAAGACGAGTTTTGGTGAAGGTAGGGTACGATCTTGAACCGCTTCCGCCTTTTTCACAATGGATATTTCCCGAGTATGTGGGATTTGGGGCAATCATGTCTTTCGTCGCATTGGTCTTAGGGCAACAATACGCCGTCGATGTTTTGTCTCGAATTGGCGAGAACGCCTTTTTTATGTTCTCTTTGATTCTGTTTATCCAGGGAGCTTCGCTTATATCTTACTATCTTCTGCGCGCGCGTTTTCCTCGGCTTTTAGTTGGCGCTTTGATCGTCTACCTGTACTTTGCCCAGGGTATCAACACGATAGTGATGTTAGTGGGCCTTACAGACATACTTTTCGATTTGAGGCATTTGAGGTATGGTTGGTTAGACGAGATATAGGATTTGAGATTCCGGTGCCAAGAAGAATGGTCCGTGCGATGGCAACACAAGTCATATGAAATTACTTCATGTCGGCATTATACATAACTTATACAATATCTCGAGTATATGTGAGATCGGCGATTTGTTCCTTAAGGGGGGTTAGAAATGCAAGTCATACTGAAAAAAGAGGTTGCCGGGTTGGGACGTGCGGGCGACGTAGTTAAAGTCAAAGATGGGTACGCTAGGAACTATCTAATTCCAAAAGGTCTTGCAGTAGTTGCGACACCAAGTGCGCTGCGTGAGCAGAAGAACCTGTCTGAAGCTCAGGAGGAAAAAGAAGAAAGGCTTCTTTTCGAGGCTAAGAAGTCGGCCGCCAAGATAGACGGCAAGACTATCGTTTTTCATGCAAAGGCGGGGCCCGATCGAATATTCGGTTCTGTCACTTCTTCGGACATAGCGGAAAAGATCCGTTCTTCTTTTAAGATACCCGTGGACAAAAGGAAGGTACTTCTTCAAGAGAACTTAAAAGAACTTGGGCAGCATAGGGTTCAGATTCAGCTCCATCCGGGAGTAAAAGCAGAGGTTATCGTCGATATACGGCCGGAAGGAGGCAAGTAGTCTTGGGACGCAAAATACCTGAAACTGAGAGTGCAGAAAACGAGGATATGATCAAGGAGCGGGTAGGCGCCATGTTTGGCTACCTCGCAGATATATACGGACCGGAGAAACTGGTTCTAAAGGCAGGCAAGCTAGGAGCGCTCAAAGGAATGAAGTCCCAGGATGTGCTTGAGCAAATAGTCGCGCTACAACAAGTGGTTTTCGATGATCCCACGATTGACACTGTTCCCTTACCCCATGAAATACCGGGTATTTTGGAGGACTGTCAGGAGGAGATCGCAGAAAGAATAGCCAGACAAGCAATTGAACAAGAGATTGAAGATTTGGTTGCCCAGAAAATGCAAGACAAGCATGAGGAGTACCTGTCCGACATAAAAAGAGAGATACTGACCGAAAACGATGGTCCCGAAACCCAAGAGACCCTCAAGAAACTACAGTCTATACTGAAACTAGAAAGTAGGTCTTTGTCTCACTCGGCTCTTGCCATTGTCAAACCAAGACAACTCAAAGACATTGTGGGACAAGATAGGGCAATACAAGCGTTATTGGCCAAGATCGCAAGCCCGTATCCGCAACATGTTATCCTCTACGGGCCGCCGGGTATAGGCAAGACGTCTGCGGCACGACTGGTCCTAGAAGAAGCAAAGAGATTACCCTTTTCGCCCTTTAGCAAAGAAGCCCCGTTTGTTGAGACAGATGGTTCGACTTTGCGATGGGACCCCAGGGAAATAACCAATCCTCTTTTGGGATCGGTCCACGATCCTATATATCAAGGAGCAAGGCGTGACCTAGCTGACGGGGGAGTTCCGGAACCGAAGTTAGGACTTGTAACCTCGGCAACCGGAGGAGTCCTTTTCATAGATGAGATAGGAGAGATGGATCCACTTCTTCAGAACAAACTCCTTAAGGTCTTGGAAGATAAGAGGGTCTATTTCGATTCTTCGTATTACGATCCTGATGACCCCAGAGTTCCCGAATACGTTAGGCGTCTTTTTAGCCACGGAGCACCGGCAGATTTTGTGTTGGTCGGCGCAACTACTAGGGACCCTTCCGAAATAAGTCCTGCGCTTAGGTCTAGATGTGCGGAAGTATTCTTTGACGCCCTGACGCCTGATGACGTTGTAAAAATCGTAAAGGGCGCAGCTAGAAGACTTAGAGCCAAAGTTTCAAAAGAGGTATGCGAGCTGATCGCAGAACATACTATCGAAGGGCGCAAGGCGGTAGGCCTTCTGGCAGATGCGTATGCGATTGCCCTTCACAATGCCGGCAGATTTCCGGAGAAAGGTTTCTTGCCGATTTCTGCGCAAGACGTAAAGTTGGCTATAGAAACTGGCAGGATTCTTCCTAGCGTCATAGCCAAGGCCAAGGACACCCCAGAGATTGGCAAGGCTTTTGGCCTTGGGGTTCTGGGTTATCTCGGGTCGGTAATCGAGATAGAAACCGTAAGTTTCCCCGCAAGAGAAACCGGTAAGGGAGCTTTGCGTGTCAATGATACAGCAGGATCTATGGTGAAAGATTCTATGTTCAATGCAGGATCTGCCCTTCGTAAGACGTTCGATATCGATCTCTACAGTTGGGACATACACGTAAACATAATTGGAGGCGGACAGATAGATGGTCCTTCAGCTGGTTTGGCCATAACTCTCGCGGTGTTTTCGGCCATTACGGGCTTGCCGCTGAGACAGGATGTAGCAGTTACGGGAGAGGTATCGTTAACCGGTGAAGTTAAAGCCATAGGCGGAATATATGAAAAGATTTATGGCGCAAAGCAGGCAGGGATGAAAACTATTTTAGTACCTTCCGAGAATCAAAAGGGCCTAAAGGAAATTCGGGGCATCGAGGTAAAATACGTAAGTGATCTGAAAGATGCTCTTGACTGTATTTGTCCTACCTGGCGTGAGTCGGCGATTGGCGCATAAAATGAGGGGGAATTGAGTTGTCTCAGGTGCGTGAGAGAGTACCGCCGCAGAACATTGAGGCAGAGGAAGCGGTTATAGGCTCGATGCTCATCGAGCAAAACGCTGTAATATCAGCACTTGAAATTCTCAAGCCTGAAGACTTTTATAAGGAAAACCACAGGATAATATTTAGGCAAATCGCTGAAATGGCCGATAAACTTGAGGCGGTTGATCTTGTTACCCTGGCTGAAAACTTGAAAAACGCAGGGTACCTAGAAAAAATTGGTGGGGCTGCAGAACTAGCCAGGCTTGCAAACTTCGTACCGACTGCTGCAAACGTTGAGTACTATGCTAGGATCGTAGCGGAGAAATCCGTCCTTAGGCGCCTAATCGCTGCATCTACTGAAATAGCTGCCAGCGCATATGATTCTCAATACGAGGTCGATGAAATTCTAGACAAAGCCGAAGAGACCATATTCCAGATATCCCAGGGTAGGACAACTCAAGGATACGTCCATCTCAAAGATGTCCTTGTGGAAACCATGGAGAAGCTGGAGTATCTTGCCTCCCACAAAGGAAATGTGGTCGGGCTCTCAAGCGGTTTTTCTGATTTAGATTCTATTACCTCAGGGTTTCAGCCATCGGACCTTATAATCCTTGCTGCTCGTCCTTCTGTGGGCAAGACTTCTCTTGGACTCAATATAGCCAGAAACATAGCGATACGAGAAGACTGCTCGGTAGCGGTTTTCAGCCTTGAGATGTCGCGTGAGCAAGTGGCGCAGAGACTGCTATGCTCTGAGTCTGCTATAAACAGTCAGAAACTCAGAAATGGTTTTCTAAGCGATGACGAGTGGCGTAGACTGTCTATCGGCCTGGGGCGGCTCGGAGAGGCCAAGATATTCATAGACGATACTCCGGGTATATCGGTTATGGAACTTCGGGCGAAAGCGAGACGGATCAAAGCCGAACACGGCTTGGGGCTCGTGGTTGTAGACTATCTGCAGCTTATGCGGACCCGGAAACAGGAGAACCGGCAGCAAGAGATCTCAGAAATCTCCAGATCGCTCAAAGGTCTGGCGAGGGAACTTGATGTTCCTATTATCGCCATGTCGCAGTTGTCTAGGGCGGTAGAGCAGAGGCAAGATAGAAGGCCCGTGTTGTCGGATCTCAGAGAATCGGGTGCCATAGAACAAGACGCAGACGTGGTCATGTTTTTGTACACTGAACCGGAACTTGAGCAGAACAATCTGATAGAGCTCATTGTCGCAAAACAGCGTAACGGTCCTACCGGTAATCTCAAGTTGTTTTTCTCACGGGAGATTTGTAGGTTTGGGGATCTCGACGTAATACATGTCCCGGGAGATGGTTCCGCGTAGGCTAGTCTAGCGGATTGGTCTTATCATGTTGGTGCATATTGTGCGCTAGGAGGTTTGGGATTGAGCAAGTGGGATGTGATCATAGTAGGTTCAGGACCGGCAGGCATTTTTGCGGCTTTAGAACTCGTTAAAGAAGCCCCACAACTGTCAGTACTAATCTTGGAAAAAGGATCAGATTTGGATGCGAGGAAGTGTCCGAGACAGGGAGTAATTAGAGGATGCCTCAATTGCTCTCCATGTGCCATTACTTCCGGGTGGGGAGGAGCCGGTGCCTTTAGCGACGGTAAGCTTACTCTTACCAACAAGTTTGGTGGCTTCCTGGATGAATATGTTTCAAAAGATGAACTTATGTCGCTCGTAAAGTATATCGACGGTAAGTGGCTAGAGTTCGGCGCGACAGATCGTGTCTTCGGAACAGATCAAGCGGCAACAGATGAGTTGGTGCGAAAAGCAGCGGCTTGTGGCTTAGAACTTATCCCTGCTCAGATTCGCCATTTGGGAAGTGACAACTGTCCTAGGATCCTGAACAATATGTATCTTTACCTGAAACCTAAGGTAGAGATACGTACAAGAACAGAGGTAGAAAGCATTTTGGTTCACGATGGCAAGGTAGAGGGTGTAACTTTGAAAGGCGGCGAGGAGGAAAGGTGCCGCTATCTCATTGTAGCACCCGGAAGGGAAGGTTCCTCATGGTTTTCTGACGAGGCAAGACGACTGGGGCTTACTCAAGCGATAAACCCTGTAGATATAGGGGTTAGAGTGGAGGTTCCGGCGGTAGTTGCAGACCCCATCACAGAAAAAGTCTGGGAATCAAAGATCCATTATTACTCCAATTCCTTTGATGACCTTGTAAGGACCTTCTGTATGTGTCCAAGGGGCGAAGTGGTCGTAGAAAATACAGACGGAGTTGTTACCGTCAATGGTCACTCTTGGTCACATCGGACGACCGACAATACCAATTTCGCTCTTTTAGTTTCCAAGACATTTACTGAGCCCTTTAAGGAGCCTATAACATACGGAAAGTACATCGCTAGCCTTGCTAATATGCTCGGAGGAGGAGTAATAGTTCAAAGACTCGGGGACCTTTGGGAAGGGCGTAGATCAACCTACAGCCGTCTTGCGAAGAGCATGGTAGAACCCACGCTAAAAGATGCTACCCCAGGAGACCTCACCTTGGTATTACCCTATCGATACATAAAGAACATTTTGGAGATGTTGGAGGCTTTGAACAGTTTTATGCCGGGGGTATGGGCCAGACACACCCTTTTGTACGGGGTTGAAGTTAAGTACTATTCTGCTAGAGTAAAGGTTGACAAGGACATGTGCTCAGAAATAGAGGGACTTTATGCCATTGGAGACGGAGCAGGAATAACACGGAGCCTTGCCCAAGCATCAGTTTCAGGCGTTATCGCGGCTCGGGGAATCGCATCGCGGGAGTGACCTGAGTTTTTCGCCTCGGAGAGGCATAGCCAACGTTCGTTGCTTTCCCAAATCTCGTGTGATAATATTTGGATTCGGGAGCGAAAAGAGCGGATAAAGGCGGGGATCTGTGGAGGGGTGGCAGAGCGGTTGAATGCGGCGGTCTTGAAAACCGTTGAGGGTTCATAGCCCTCCGTGGGTTCGAATCCCACCCCCTCCGCCACTAGCATCCCATAGGAAGACGTGATAATATCTAAAGGGCGAGGCCCTTTATTCTGCGGAGAGGTCGCCTAGAGGCCGAGGGCGACGGTTTGCTAAACCGTTAAGGGGTAACCCCCTTCGAGGGTTCGAATCCCTCCCTCTCCGCCACCTAAGGACCAACGCCACGGATTTTATCTCGCGCCTGTAGCTCAATTGGATAGAGCGACAGACTACGGATCTGTAGGTTGTGGGTTCAAATCCCGCCAGGCGCACCACTTGTTTTCGGTGGTGGGAAGACACACTGGTGATTATAGGTTTCTGACGATGCGCCCGTAGCTCAGGTGGACAGAGCGGGGGATTCCTAATCCCCGTCAGCCGGAGGTTCGAGTCCTCCCGGGCGCACCAGATTTTGATAGACGGGTTTGAATGGTGGTTTATCGAGTTGGACGAATTTTCGAGGGCAGATTGCTACGATCTCTACGGGATGGAGATGGCCCTTGTTGAAGCCCGCAAAGCGTATTGCCTAGGCGAGGTGCCGGTTGGCGCAGTAATCCTAAAAGAAGGCACGGTTGTAGGCAGAGGGCACAATCTGAAGGAGACGTTGGGCGATCCGACAGCACATGCTGAAATGATGGCCATACGCGAAGCTGCGCGGAACGTTACAGGTTGGCGAGTATTGGAGTCTACTATGTACGTTACATTGGAGCCGTGTCCCATGTGCGCAGGCGCCATCGTTATGGCGAGGATCCCCAGATTGGTTATAGGGACTAAAGATCCTAAAACAGGGGCTTGCGGCTCTTTGTGGAACATAGTCTCGGATCCGAGACTAAACCACCAAGTTGAGATAAAGTTCGGTGTGATGGAAAGAGAGTGTCGAGAACTCCTAGAGTCGTTTTTTCGCGGCCTTAGGTTTTAGCTGTCCACTCCTTAAGGGGAGGGGTGTCGGAGCGGTTGAACGAGCCCGCCTCGAAAGCGGGTAGGCGTGTGAGCGCCTCGTGGGTTCGAATCCCACCCCCTCCGCCAGAGCAGTTGGTATAATAAGGCGAGGTTCATGTGTACATGGAGGGATGTCCGAGCGGCTGAAGGAGCACGCCTGGAGAGCGTGTAGACGCGTAAGCGTCTCGTGGGTTCAAATCCCACTCCCTCCGCCATATCAGTGTCTTTTGAAACTCGCTTTGGGTTTGAAGTTTGGCCGTGCTAGACGGGGAGATAGCGGTGCCCTGTAACCCGCAATCCGCTATAGCGGGGTTGAAGCTTATCCGAGGGCGCTCCTCTTTAGGGTCTGGCTGGCGCGGGTAGCGTTGAAGGTTGGGTCCTGCGCAATGAGAGCCCGTGAACCCCGTCAGGTCCGGGAGGAAGCAGCGGTAAGCGGATTTTCTCATGTGCCGCAGGGATTCCTGACTGGAGCCGGCTACGCCGGTACCGCCTGGGGAGGACGTTCGGAGATAAGTGCACGGCCAATTTTTGTATACCGGACATATATAGGTTACACAGTGATTTCCGCAATGTTTGATCGTCTGCAGGCACTTCGATTTCGGAGGAATGAGGCTTGTCTTATACTGCTCTATACCGGGTCTGGCGTCCTGCCAGGTGGGAAGACGTGGTTAATCAGAAGCCGGTAATTAGGATTCTTGAAAATGCGCTTGTAGAGAACAAAGTGTCTCATGCATACCTCTTTTCGGGTCCACGGGGAACCGGGAAAACCACTGTTGCAAGGCTCCTAGCCAAGGCTGTTAACTGTCCCTACAGGCAAGGCGCTGAACCGTGCAATGAATGTGATACCTGCAGCGCTATCGCTCAGGGTACCTCGGTGGATGTTATTGAGATTGATGCCGCTTCGAATAGAGGTATAGATGAGATAAGAAGCCTAAGGGAGAGCGTGAGGTACCTGCCGGTAATGGGCAAGTACAAGGTCTATATAATAGATGAAGTCCATATGCTTACACAAGAGGCGTTCAATGCGCTTTTGAAGACGCTTGAAGAACCCCCTGAACATGTCATATTCATACTCGCCACTACAGCTGCACATAAAATCCCGGTTACCATTGCATCCAGATGCCAACGACTTGAGTTCCGCAGGCTATCTATCAACGACATAGAGGGTCAACTGGAGAAAATCCTTGTTTCATCAGATGTTAAGTGGGAACCGGGTGCTTTGAGGCTAATCGCAAGGGCGGCTCTGGGGTCCATGCGCGATGCTCTGTCCGTACTTGACCTTTGCCTGACATATGGAGAGAACAAGATCTTGGAGAAAGACGTGCGCGAAGTCCTTGGGGAAACTGCGGGCGAGGTTATGGTGCGTCTCTTTAGCGCCCTTTCAACGGAAGACCTAAAGGGTGTCATGGATGTCACCAAGGAGGTATCTGAACGCGGCAAGGATATGGGTGAATTCTGTCAGGAGATAGGCGCTTTTGCCAGAGATCTCTTATTCCTGAGTTCAGGGGGCGTTGGAACTGACCTTGGAAGAACTGAAGATGAGATTGGAGACATGTTGCAATTGTCAGGACGGCTTTCTAGGGACCTGCTAATAAAGGTGCTTGAAGCAACATCCAATGCGATAGCGCAGATGAGAAACACTGACAATCAGAGACTTGTCGTTGATATTGCGCTGTTGGGCCTGTTTGCGGGTTCCGATGCAAATGGAAAGGACGTTTTCTTCGAGAAACCCTACACCTATAGCACGAGCAAAGCCTCAAGAAAGAAGGTTGGCGACGACTCAGATTCATCGCCTTTACCCTCAGAATCGTTTACGGTTCCGACCGATGCAGATAGCGGTATCTCACAAGACACAGCATTAGAGAGCCATTATACAGGTCCAAAAGACTTTAGTACACCTGATAGCATATTGGAAGCCGTGAAGCAGGCCTGGCCAACGCTGCTCGATGAGTTACAGAAAAAGCGAAGAATCCAGGCTAGGGCGTATCTTCTTCCGGCGAGGCCATCTAGAGTTATTGATGGAAAGACATTGGTGCTTGCGTATCCAGAAGGGTATGCTACGCACATGGAGCAAATCCTTTCTGATAGTCATAAGCGAGTAGTGCAGGAGTACCTGGAAAAGATCCTACAAATCCGACTTGACTTATCAGTCGAAGTTGATAGACCTGATGCAAACACCAGTTCAGGCACAAATGGCAACGGCGATGATTTGCATCCGCTCGTAGAAGCTGCGATAAACATACTTGACGGGAAGATCGTAAGTTAGATTTTAGATGAAGAAAAGTCAGATGTATAGGAGGAGAATGTAAATGCCTAAATTCCCCGGGCCAGGCGGATTTGATATGCAGCGTATCATGAAAGAAGCACAGAAAATGCAAGCTGAGATAGAAAGAGTAGAAGAAGAGTTAGCCAACAAAACGGTGGAAGGAACATCCGGTGGCGGGATGGTCAAAGCAGAGGTTACCTGTTCTTTTGAGATCAAATCCATAGAGATATCACCTGAAGTGGTTGATCCAGAAGATATAGAGATGCTTCAGGATTTGATCGTCGCAGCTTTGAATGCCGCTATGACAACCGCTAAGGAAGTAAGTCAACAAGAGATGGCCAAAGTAACCGGCGGGCTGAATATGCCGACAAAGTGGTAAGATGTCATGTATGATTACCCAAAACCGATTGCCGAGTTGATAGATGAACTCAGAAAACTTCCCGGTATAGGGCCGAAAACAGCCCAACGCTTGGCATTTCACCTAGTGGTTTCAGGGAAATCGGAAATCGACCGGCTGGTATCAAGCCTTCAGCAAGTCAGAGATGAGATAGGTTATTGTACAATATGCGGTAACTTAACCGATGCCGACCCATGTAGCATCTGTAGAGATCCCAAGAGGGACCAGGGGATCATTTGCGTGGTAGGTTATCCTAAAGATGTTCTGGCAATAGAACGAGTTGGCGGCTACCAAGGACTGTATCATGTGCTGCACGGCTACATCGAACCACTAAAAGGTATCGGCCCAGAAGACATAAGGATCAAAGAACTTATAAAGCGTGTAAAAGATAGCAAAGAAAAGGTAAAAGAGGTCATACTTGCCACAAATCCTAACATAGACGGTGAAACTACCGCTTTGTACATAGCGAGACTCCTAAAGCAGATGGACATAAAAGTCACGCGCCTTGCTAGAGGCTTACCTTTTGGCGCTGACTTGGACTATGCGGATGAAGTAACCCTTGCCAGGTCACTGGAAGGGCGCCGTGAGATGTGAAAGCCCTAGATAAGGGTGTCCGGTTTCACTTCGTTTGAACCAAAGAAAGGGGGAGCACAAGATCTAATCGTGTGCTCCCCTTTTTGCTATCTGAGTATACCTAACCAATCGCCGAGTACAAATTGAATTCGTCCTATGAGCAGTGCCATTCTACCCATTACGGTTGTGCCAAAGGCGGCGCCAAAGGCTACCATCAAAACCAATCTACCTGCTTTCGGGATGATGCTAATCGGCCCTTGAAATTCTCTTGAGAAAAAGAAATAACTCAAAGACATCACCACGAAGACCAGCAAGAGTATCTCGTTCGCGCTGCCGACTTTCATGGTCGCTGCGACCTGCTGAGTAAAGTCTCCATGAATTGCCCCGCGCACCGCAACCCCTGTACCTATGCCTACTATTACCGATACAGGATATCTGGCAAGCCAGGCCTGTTTTGTGTATCTTGCATAAAGGAGAATGCCCAGTATTATTGGGATAATCCAGACAAACTGCCCTGCAGCGAGCGGTTGAAATGCCATGTCTTTTATGTTGTTATAGGCCATAACCACAGCATGACCCGCACTTACTCCAACATAAAGGTGTTCGGCAGACCGATAGAAGGGGTTTTCTTTCCACACAAGACTCATTATGGCGATGGTAATCAACCCCGCTACCCATGTGCCAAAGTTGAGACTCATATATCACACATCCCTTCCTGCGCTGCTACCAGCGCTTGCAGTAGTTTGCGACTTGGGCGACGATTTGCTGAAGATATTAGCTGCGTTTCGCAAGATGATGAGCGCCACTATTAGCAGGTGAGCCAGGGATTGTGCGTCCATAGCTGCAACTGCCTTGCCCGGTTGATTCATAAGAAGCTCATATTCAGCGGCTCCAGGGAGTCCTCCAAGAATACCTTTGATTTGCTGGGCTTGAACATATGGAGCTACTTGGGTAATAGCAACCGCAGGCACTCCGCACACCAAAGGCGTCTTGTAGGTGCTGTAGACCTGTCGCACATAGTCTTCCGGACCGGGCGTACCTGGAGCTATAGTTATTATCATGTCGACGTCGGCTGCAGTTTTTACTCCTTGCATAATGGGAAAGGACGAAACGCTCTTTCCCTGATAGTCAGTGTTAAACGTCCCGGGAACATCAGAGGCAAATGCTGCCACTGCTCCTTGACCTCCGGCTCTGTAGCCTAGATTCACATAGTCTGTGCCATATTCCTTTTCGGTCCACCCTGCTGCCTCAAAGGCTTTGACAGCCAGCATGGGCCCTTGAGCCTGAAAAGAGATACCAATCACTTTTACATCTTTTAAAAGAAGATGCTTAAGAATTGCAATAGCTTGAGGCTCCATTTCTGCCGCGTTGCCTGGAGAGTAGTCAAATCCAAAGACTACTTTCGATCCAGGCTCAAGACTGTCGATTACGTCGTAAGCAGACTGTGTGCCCTCGCTGATCTTTATAGGAATGCCAATCGGCTTCAAAAGAGGACCGATTAGTACCGCCAAAAGAAGTACATACATCCACGTTTTTGGTATCGACTGCAATTTTTGTGCCACTGTGCGTTTCCTCCTTTCCTAGCGTTGTCCCAGATAACTTTTGTCCAGACCCAGAAACATCTTAACTGCGCTAGAGATGACTCCTAGAGCAGCTCCCATCATGATAGCGCGCATACCTGCAGTATTCGGTACTGATTCAATCCAGTTACTGGCTACTGGGAAAAAGTCTGAAATGACGCTGCCAATAGGGGCTTTGCCAAGCATAACGATTACCGCGGTGATTAGAAGTAGCCATCCTTCTAGGTTTCGCGCCGAAAAGGATCTATAAGCTGCTGTCACGATGTAAAAGGCTATTGACGCATACATGGTGCTTGAGGCCGGAGACAAGATGTTTGAAAACATAAAGTCGTAGCCTGGGCTTTCAGTGCCGGAGGCTACGCCGAGAACGATCATAACCAGCATTGAGGCTACCAGCAGGAAACTGTAAAATGCATTGTCATCACGCCTTACTATGGACCTAGAGTGCCTCCGCAATAGGTTAATAGCACCGAGCCCCATCGCAAACGCAGAAATGACGATTCCCCATGACCTGGTAATTACAGCTGTGTTGTTGATCCAATCAAGGGCGGTACTGTCGCCTATGAAGAAATCCAATATCATTACAAGAGCGATCACCGTCATTATTGCTACAGGTATCGTGTCCTTCAATTGTAATTCACCTCCGTATGCTCTAAAGGCCTACATCGTAACGAGATTTACAATTGTCTCGTTTCCGAACGCAAGGAATAAGGCTCCCGCTATCATCAACCCTATAGTCACGGCTTTCGCGATATCCTGGCCAAGGATGACCCCCAGCTCAACCGGATCCCTAGAAAGATAGGCGCTAGCTGCGTATATCTCTTCGCCTATTAAGCAATAGTCAGAAGCAACGACCAAGAATGGAAGCTGAGCTACCGTTGCTGAACCTGTAATCTGAATGCCTCCGGTTTGGGCTCCAGCTTCGGTTAAGAGCAGCGACTCGGCGTACCATGCTCCAATCATTATGTTCGCTGCCACTTGTTCCCTGTACATTATTCCGACTGCGGCTGCAGCGTAGGCAAACTGTTCTGCGCCGATGAACCGGACCATTTCCGGTTTGTATTGGCTAGCTTTGCCTTCTGCAAGAAATCGTTGTTTGACCACGTCTTCGGCGACAACGTACACATCGGGCATCATAATCGTGGTTATTAGGTCTGTATCGTACTTTGCGCAAAGCCCGGCTACGTAAGAAAGGATTGACAGACCAGCCAAGGTCTGAGGGGCTCGTTCATGGGTCAACTCCACAATACCTGGGCTAAAGTGAACCGGTCTTCCCATCTCTGTGGCCCTGCCTACGGCTTCTTCAATAGCGTCGAGAGCGGGCAGCTTTCTAATAGACGGCACTTTGCCTTTTCTAGATGAGTCTATGCAATAGACGAACAGAACGAAGAGCAGAACTAGAACCGAAAATGAAAATTGTTTTCCGGCGGCTATCATGGAAACACCTCCCTGATTATCAATCTGAGTGCGTCTTGCATCCCTAGAGGTTAGCTGCATCACTGCAGAAATTGAGTCCCTATACCACCTACCTTCAATCTTGATATTTCCCGTCGTGCCCGAACCATAGAACAACGCGATTAAAGAAACAGACTTTTCAAAAACAAATCCTGTTATCAACGGCAGATTCCATAACGTATGTAATTATTCGATATTATGAGTAGGAATACCTGTTCCTATCTCAATCAAACTGTGGCCAGATCAGGCAGAAGAACACGCGAAAACCTGTTCGCCTTGATAGCTGGCGTGTATTCCTTGTAGAATTAGTGTCGTGAATATGGAGGGGGATTTTGAATATGGATAAGAAGATACGCAAAGGCAATCACGTTGTTCCGGTTATAGTGCCTGATTGGAGTAGGAAAACTCCTAATTGTGAGTCATGCCAGGCTTCTTGTCAGTCGGCGTGCAAAACTTCGTGTACTGTCTCTAATCAGCCATGTCCCGAAAAGTAAGCATGAGGCCGAATCAGGTCCATGTCTTTAGCATTAGTGGTTCGGATTTTGCCTATGATTCGGCTACAGGTTCTTTGCTGAAACTTGATCGGGTTGGAAGAGCTCTGGTTGACTATTGTATCGAACAAGAACTGGATCTTCTTTCATTCTCAAGTGCGGAAGAAGAACGGGCCGAGATGGATAGGGCTGTGTGTTTGCTGTCTCCGGAATTCTCGCCTAATGACATACAGGATGCTTGGGATGAGATACGCTCACAGTCGGGCAAGACCATATGGGGACGTGATGACGTCTTCGGGGAACACGGGGTGCTAAAACCCGGTAGCGATGATACGCTTTTACATCTGCCTACCCCTAAAGCAATGTGCCTTAATGTTGCTCATGACTGTAACCTCGTGTGTCGGTACTGTTTTGCATCTCAAGGGCGTTTTGGGGGAAATCCCATGTTAATGTCTCCTGAGACATCCAAAAAAGCCATAGACTTTCTGGTGGATGCATCAGGTAACAGACGATACCTCGACGTAGACTTTTTCGGCGGAGAACCGCTTCTATGCTTCGATACAGTAAAACAGACTGTGCTTTACGCCGCCGAGAAGGCCAAGAAGCATGATAAGGTATTCCGGTTTACCATCACTACCAACTGCACCCTTCTGACCAGAGACATTATAGACTTCCTCAATGAGTGGCGCATAAGTGCCATCCTCAGCCTTGACGGCAGACCCGAGACTCACAACAGGATGAGAAGATATCGAGATGGTGGAACGAGCCACGATGACGCATTGAAAAACGCTCTTTCCCTTGTTGAGTCTAGGGGCGGTTCCGACTACTACGTGAGAGGTACTTACACAAAGTACAACCTGGATTTCTACAACGACGTGAAGTATCTATATGATATAGGGTTTAGGAAAATATCATTAGAACCTGCCATAGGAGTCGATACGGATTGGGCTATCTCAGAAAGCGATCTTCCCGCTTTGGAAGAATCGTATTTGCGGCTTACTGATTTCTGGGAAGAATGCTACAGAAGCAAAGACCCTCTAGACTTCTATCACTTTGAGATAGGTCTTACGCATGGAGTGTGCAAAGAGCGACGGATCACAGGCTGCGGCGCAGGATATGAGTATTTGGCGGTTACGCCTACCGGAGAAATATACCCGTGTCACCAATTGGTTGGACAAGAAGAGTTTGCAATGGGTTACATACACGAGCCGTGGGGTAGAGGCAAAGTCGAAGAGAGCGGCAAAAGGGAAGAACTGGCAAGGAGGTTTTTCCTTTCTCGCGTGCCCAACAAGCCGAAATGCATGGACTGCTGGGCAAGGTATCTATGCGGAGGCGGCTGTCACGCGGGTTCACTTGGGGCTACGGGAAGCACCCTTGATCCTGTTCCTTTGTCGTGCTCGATCATGAAACTAAGACTGGAGTTTGCATTGTATATACAATATCTAAAAGTTATGCAGGAGTTTTGAATGGGGGATAGAATATGTTCCATTGGTCGCGACGGGGGATTGCCGAAAATGCCCTACAGATGTGGCTGACCGGGATCAGAAACGCAAGACACCAATGAATATGTTCCATCACAATACCCATGACAGAACAAGACTATTCTACCAATAAAACAAGAGATTACGTTGTGAAAGGAGGGCTAGGCTGCACTTATATGCATTTTGAGGTTTAGAGGCGTTGTTTGAGCCGATTTGGGAATTGTACAGTTTCTAAGTGCGGCGAAATTCATGGAAGAAAACATCTTGTGTTCCGAAGGTGTGAGCCCGAAGAAATCGCGCCCGAGGCGGCGAAAGAAAGTGGCTCGCACCGGGAAGTCGGACATTTTTAGTGAGATTACCGGTAGATTTAAGAACCTAAAATACACAAAAAACCCCTACATAGCACTAAGCGTAGCTGTAGCGCTGATAATAGCAGTTACAGCCGGCGTAATGTTGTCGCGTCCAAAGATTTACGCTGTCATGATGGATGGCGAAACAGTTGGCTATGTAGAGGAAGTAGACCTTGTCAACCAGATCGTTGACAGATTAGCAGAAGAAGAATCTTTTAGGGTTGGTGCAGAAGCAAAGGTCGCTACCGATATAACTACTGAAGTCGCTAAGGGAGACAAGGAGATAGAACTTAGCGATCCTGAAGAACTTGGTCAGACCATAAAAGACAAGATTTCGTTTCAGGCAATGAGTTATGTCATTTGTGTTGACGGCAAGGACGTCGTCGCTTTGTCTTCCGAAGAAGAAGCAAGAGGAACTCTTTCTGACCTTAGAGAGAACTACATAAAGAACATCATTGAGCCGGGCCACGCAACTTGTGACGAAGTGCTCATAAAAGAAAAGATAGACATAGTTCAGAAAGAAGTGTCAACTGCCATATTCAGAACCAGAGCAGAAGCTGAGCAGATCCTCACACGCGGGACTGACAAAATACTCAGCTACACAGTGCAGCGCGGAGATAGTCTTTGGGCCATAGCCAATGCTAACAACCTTACCGTGGACGACCTGAAGAGGGCAAATCCGACGGTGAGCGGTGATTTGATACATGAAGGGGATGCCCTGAATTTAGTGGTACCGGATCCTTACGTTACTTTGACCAGCCGGGAAACCCTGACGTATACTGAATCTATTCCTTTTTCGGTTGAGGTTTCTTACGACTCTTCGATGTGGCCGTGGCAAGAGACAGTCACGCAGGAGGGCAAAAGCGGCCAGAAGGAGATTGTGGAGCAGATCGTAAGGGAGAATGGCAAAGAGGTCTCAAGAACCAAAATATCCGAGACAATAGTTTCTTACCCTGTTGCGAAGAAGATCGTAAGGGGTAGCAAAGAGGTTCCGGCCATGGGGTCAGGAACACTTGCTTGGCCCTGCCAGGGTTCGATTACCTCCTACTATGGCTGGCGCTGGGGCGCTTTCCATCGAGGAATCGACATCGGAGCTTCTTCGGGTACGTCTATCAAGGCTGCTGATGCAGGGGTCGTAACTTTTGTGGGATATAGCGGCGGCTACGGTAATCTGGTGAAAATAGACCACGGCGGAATGGTGACGTGGTATGCTCACATGTCTAAGTTCGCAGTGAGCACTGGGGATAAGGTTTCAAAAGGTGACGTAATCGGTTACGTGGGGATGACAGGATCTGCGACAGGCCCGCATCTTCATTTCGAAGTTCATGTAGACGGAGTTGCTCAGAATCCCTTGGACTTCTACAAATAGCTGAAAGTTGACCTAGACGTTTTGATACATGAATAAAGAAGTCGGCAGGGCCTTGCCAGAGACGACTGATTGTAGTCATGGCGTGCCACGGGTATCTGATACCGGTGGCACGCTTGTTACCCGCAACGTGAAGATAAGTAAACCTGGATCTATGAGGCCACATCCGACTGCCGATTTGTGCATGGCAAAAATCGAATATCCGGGAGAAGGTATATATGTCGAAGCTTTTAATTACAGGAAGGCGGCCTCTTGCAGGCGAAGTTAACATAAGCGGTTCGAAAAACTCTTCTGTCGCAATTATTCCGGCTGCACTTCTTGGAGAAGGTACTACAGTACTTGAAAACGTTCCTGCTATACGTGATGTGCAGGTGTTTGCCCAGATTATTAGGGCCTTGGGAGTAGACGTTAGTATGGAACAAGGCGTCATGACCATTTCTCCTAACGGATTTTCGACGTACGTGACTGATTATGAACTAGTTCGCAAACTCAGAGCATCGTATTATCTGATGGGGGTGCTTTTGGCCAAATTTGGCAGGGCGGAGGTTGGGCTTCCAGGGGGATGCGACATTGGCCCAAGGCCAATTGACCAACATCTCAAGGGTTTTCGAGCCTTAGGTGCGGATGTGGTTGTTGAGGGCGGAATAGTCAGACTCAAAGCTGACCATCTGCGAGGTGCGCCTGTGTATTTGGATATGCCGAGCGTTGGCGCGACGATCAACATCATGCTAGCTGCTTCTATGGCAGAGGGCACCACAACAATTGAGAACGCGGCAAAAGAGCCGCACGTGGTCGACCTCGCGAACTTTCTAAACGCTATGGGCGCCAGCGTTCACGGGGCAGGTACTGATGTGATAAGGGTTAAAGGCACCAAGGAATTACGAGGAACCGGGCACTCAATAATCCCCGATGACATGGAGAGCGCTACATATATGATGATGGCAGTAGCCACAGGAGGCGACATAGAGATCAAAGGCGTGATTACAAAACACTTAGAGCCTATTGTAGCTAAGCTAAAAGAAGCCGATGCGCACATTGAGCAAAATGGGGACTTCATAGAAGTATCAGGACCCGAGAGGCCTAAGTCTGTTAATGTGAGAACCATGCCGTACCCCGGATTTCCTACTGATGCGCAGCAACCTCTTACGGCGGTTCTTGCACGTGCCACAGGTGTCAGCATAGTCCATGAATCCATGTATGACAATAGGTTGGGGCACATAAACGAGCTGGTCAAGATGGGAGCCAAAGCTAGAGTCCAGGGAAGGACAGCAATTATCGAGGGTGTTGAGAAACTTACAGGGGCTCCGGTAACTGTCAGTGACCTTAGAGCCGGTGCCAGTCTTGTGATTGCGGGTCTTTCAGCTGAAGGCACCACTGAAATCCATGGGCTCGAGATAATAGAACGAGGATATGACTCAATCATAGACAAACTGAGATCGCTAGGAGCCGAGGTTGAGGTCGCTCCGTAGACGAGATTCAAAGGCGACAGTCAGTGTTGGGGTTTGGACAAAGTTAAAGTTGAAGCAACACAATTCTGCCTGTATACTGTCGGTAGACACAGTACTTCAAATTGGTAAAATGATCTAGGCCGTACTATTAATTGAAAGGAGTGTGATCGATACCAATAATTAGGGCATCATAAGAAACAAATGGTTTTTTGAATCGAGAAACAATTGCAGCCACTACTAGCCACCTACCTTAAACAGTCATCACACATGTTGCTTTTCGTCTTTCGTGAATTGTTATTTGCACCCGTATTGCATGACCCGAACGCAGGTATTTTTGCGTATCACCGTAACAAATTACTTATATTGCCAGAGGCCGTCTACAACACTAATTTTGTACTGCAAGGAGGAAAACTTAATGGGTAAGAAAGCAATTTGTCTGTGCTTGGCTTTTGTTATGATGCTCGGACTTGCAGGTTGCGGGCCTAAAGAGCCTGAAGCGCCGCCCGAAGCTGAAGAAACCTACAAGATCGGCATAATGACCGGAACTGTTTCCCAAGGGGAAGAGGAGTTCAGAGCAGCCCAGAACATGGCGGAGAAGTATGGCGACAAAATCGTGACCGCAACCTATCCGGACAACTTCTCATCTGAAACGGAAACAACCATCGCTAACGTAATCTCAATGGCATCGGACCCTGATGTTAAGGCTATAGTGTTTATTCAGGCAGTGCCGGGAGCCTGTGCGGCTGTAGACAAAGTCAGAGAAACTCGACCTGACATGCTGTTTATCTTCGGTGTGGCACATGAAGATCCGGCAACGGTGGCAAGTAAAGCAGATATAGTACTAAATAGTGACGAGATTTCCATGGGCTATACAATCCCGCAAAAGGCGAAAGAAATGGGAGCTACGACACTAATCCACTATTCTTTCCCGCGGCACCTGTCCATGGAGACTATAGCGGCCCGTCGGCAGATAATGATAGAAGAGTGTGAGAAACTGGGCATAAAGTTTGTCGATGTAACAGCCCCCGATCCGACCGGTGATGCAGGGTTGTCCGGTGCTCAGCAGTTCATTCTTGAAGATGTCCCGAGGCAGATAGCAGAATATGGTAAGGATACATGCTTCTTCTCCACGAACTGCGGCATGCAGGAGCCATTGATCCGTTCAGTGTGGGAACAAGGAGCCATATTGGTTCAGCAGTGTTGTCCGAGCCCATACCATGGGTACCCGGCAGCCTTGAATATCGATGTGACAGGGCATGAGGGCGACATTCAGTACATCCTCGACGCCATAGCTGCGAAACTGAAGGAAAAGGGTCAGGAAAAGCGCATGTCAACCTGGCCGGTTCCGGTAAACATGTTGATGGTAGAAGCCGGCGTAGACTATGCGATAGAGTTTCTAGAAGGCAGGACAGAAGGCAGACTTGACGAGAAGGTCCTGAATGAAATCATCAGCAGGATCGCAGGAGGGGAAGGCAAAGCCAAACTTAGCAAATATGAGGTAGGCGGTGAGCCGCTCGAGAACTTCTTCCTCATACTATGCGACTACTATGATTTTAGCAGCTAGTGATTGCAGCTAGGAGGGTACAAAATCGCCGGCTTGTTCGGTAGCTGGCGATTTTGTTATACCTTTCGGCAGGTCAGTCTACTTTGCATGGTCAGGAGGGCTGCAATTGGGAAGCAGATATGTATTAGAAATGAGCAACATATCGAAGGAGTATTATGGTAACCGCGTTCTCAAAAACGTTAACTTGCAGGTAGAACCTGGAGAAATCCATGCTTTGGTTGGCGAAAACGGTGCTGGGAAATCCACTCTAATGAACATCCTGTTCGGCATGCCAGTTATATATGCAACCGGTGGCTACGAAGGAGAAATCAAGATCGACGGTCAACCTGCAATGATTGATGGCCCTCACAAAGCTATGGATTATGGCATAGGAATGGTTCATCAGGAGTTTATGCTCATTCCAGGGTTTACTGTTACCGAGAACATCAAGGTCGGCAGAGAGATATCTAACCCTACTTTCTTAAGCAAGATATTTGGGCAAGACCTAGAGGTTCTCGATGTCGAGAAGATGAGGAAGGATGCCAGAGTCGCTCTCGACACCATCGGACTAAACATCGAAGAATATGTGAGAATTGCGGGTCTACCAATTGGATACCTTCAGTTCATAGAGATCGCAAGGGAAATTGATAAGACTGGCAGCAAACTATTGGTATTTGACGAACCTACTGCCGTGCTTACCGAATCCGAAGCAGATCACTTGCTTGAGATAATGCGGTTGATTGCGGCAAAAGGCATAGGGATCGTGTTCATAACCCACAGACTCGACGAAGTTATGGCGGTGTCCGATAGGCTTACGATATTGCGAGACGGAGAAGTTGTTGCCACGTTGAACTCAAAGGAGACAACCGTAGAGCGAGTTGCAGAACTCATGATAGGCCGCAAGATTGAAAAACTGGTAGAAGCTCCTTCCGACCATAGGACTCTCAGCGACACCGATATAGCTCTTTCGATCAGAGATTTTTATGTTGAGATGCCGGGCGAGAGGGTAAACGGACTTAGTTTGGATGTTCGAAATGGAGAGATTTTTGGCATTGGCGGCCTTGCGGGTCAAGGAAAATTGGGAATTCCCAATGGCATCATGGGTCTTTACAAATCAACGGGCACTGTCGAAGTGTTTGGCAAGATACTTGATTTGACCAAGCTTGGCGAGGCACTTCGCAGCGGGATCGCATTTGTATCGGAAGACAGAAGAGGTGTGGGATTGCTCTTGGATGAATCTATCGAATTCAATATTGCGTTTTCCGCTATGCAGATAAAAGGCGACTTCCTCATCAAACTTGGACCCATCAGTCTTTTTGACTGGAGAAAGGCGAGGGAACATGCCCTTGAAATGATAAAGGTCCTAGACATCCGTTGTACCGGCCCAAAGCAGGCGGTAGGAAGCCTCTCGGGAGGGAATCAGCAGAAGGTGTGCTTAGCCCGGGCCCTTACCATGCGACCTGACCTACTCATCGTCTCAGAGCCTACGCGAGGCATAGATATTGGCGCAAAAAGACTGGTGCTTGAGCACCTTCTAAAACTCAACCGCGAGGAAGGACTGACTATAGTCATGGTGAGCTCGGAATTGGTTGAACTGCGTTCTCTATGCGATCGAATAGCCATAGTATCTGGCGGGAAAGTAGCGGCGATACTAGAACCTGATGCTCCAGACGCACAGTTTGGTCTTGCAATGGCCGGTTTGAGGAAAGAGGGTGCGAATATTGCGTGAAAAGCTAAGTGCGATATATGAAAACCTAGGCCTTCCGCGCCTCATAATCATCGCCTTTTTTGTGGTGCTGCTGGTCACCGCTGTACCTCTCGGCCTTAATGTCGGTGGCCTTTTGAGCGACGCTGTTCGCCGTTGGGCTATGTATGGAGTACTAGTCCTTGCAATGGTGCCCGGCGTAGAGTGCGGCATAAACCTCAATTTCGGGGTCAGCATAGGTATAGTTGCCGGACTCTTGGGTTCTACGGTAGCCATTGAAATGGCCATACCCAACCCCTGGCTGAGTTTGGGTATGGCTATGTTGGTTGGGGCCTTAGTAGCTACGCCCTTAGGCATTGGATACGGGTTTCTCTTGAATAGGGTAAAAGGTTCTGAGATGACCGTGTCTACGTATGTGGGTTTTTCCATAGTCGCTTTCATGAATCTGGTGTGGCTTTCGCTTCCGTTCAAAAGCGGCACCCTAATATGGCCGCTGGGGGGACAAGGTCTTAGAAACACGATTAGTCTGGCAGACAGTTTCGGAGGAGTTTTAAACAATTTCCTGAGCACAAGGATTGGCGATCCGGTACACGGTGCCTTTATCCCAACAGGGTTAATACTCTTCTTCATGCTAATGTGTGTTTTGCTGTGGCTGTTTATGAGAAGTAGGACAGGCATCGCTATGAGCGCCGCAGGCGCCAATCCTGTGTTCGCACGTGCGTCGGGGATTGAAGTGGATAAGATGAGGATTCTCGGTACGACAATATCTACCGTACTGGGCGCTATCGGCATCGTTACATACTCTCAGAGCTATGGTTTTCTCCAGCTTTACAACGCTCCCTTAATGATGGGGTTTCACTGCGTAGCAGCTGTACTTATAGGGGGCGCTACTGTGAAGAGGGCAAGAATATCACACGCCATTATCGGGACATTCCTGTTCCAAGGGATATTAGCAGTAGCATTGCCGGTAGCCAATAAGCTCCTACCCGGTACAAACCTCGCCGACGTCATGAGAATCATAATCTCAAACGGCATAATACTCTATGCTCTGTCGAAGACGAAAGAAGGTAACTGACATGGACAACTTCGGACGTAAAGCGCTGGATGTACTCAGCAATAATAAGGTTGTGGTTTTGTTTATTGTCCTGTGCATTGGCGCCATATATATTTCAGGCGATCCCCTTACTTTTGTTGCCCGTGAGCTGTTCACCCGTATTGGCAGAAACGGGTTCATGGTTCTTTCCCTTCTTATCCCCATTTTGGCAGGCATGGGTCTTAACTTTGGAATAACTATAGGCGCGATAGCGGCCCAGATCGCTATGTTCTGGGTGGTCTATTGGGGTTTTGGGGGCATAAGCGGATTCCTGCTGACGGTAGTCATTGCTACTCCCATAGCGATGTTTTTTGGATGGCTGGTAGGCAAGCTATTCAACACAATGAAAGGGGCAGAGATGATCGCCGGCATGATCTTAGGTTATTTCGCCGACGGCCTGTATCAGCTCTTCTTTCTATTCATTATAGGCGGCGTTATTCCAGTTCAGAATGAAACCTTGATAATCAAGGGCGGAGTCGGAGTAAAAAACACAATAGACCTGACGGGCAATCTAAAATATGCGCTGGATACAGTCTCCATGCTCTCTTTGGCCAAAGTTGCCATGTGGGTCCTCGTAGCAATTGTAGGCATTCGAGTGGTTCTTAGGGTCATGGGGAAGTTGGAGGGGCCAATTGCTCACGACGCGGCTCTGGCGGTCGGAGCCCTATTGATTTACGGACTTACGAACGTACCTGCGATAAAGGGTTTCATGGGGACAGACAGGCTTTTGTTGCTAGACGGCGTCATTATCGCTCTTGTAGCACTTGCAGGATTTCAGCTGTGGAAGATCGTGGACAATAAGATCATAAAGCGCAATGAGGACTTCAGTGTATGGATGCCTCTGGCGATAATCGTGCTGTGCGGAGCAGGTTTCTTGCTTACCTACGTGCAGCCTGTGAGAGAGATCTTGGTCTATGTTGACATTCCCGTTGCTACTTATCTGAGCATCGTTCTTCTATGTGTATTCAACAATATGCTTCTCGGGACGAGGCTAGGTCAGAACATGCGCACTGTCGGCCATAGCCGTGTAGTTGCGAACGTAGCCGGCATTAACGTCGATAGGACCAGGATAATAGCTATGGTTCTGTCAACGGTCCTGGCATGTTGGGGGCAGCTAATATACCTTCAGAACATAGGCACTTTCGCAACATATGCTGCTCACACACAGGTGAGTTTGTTCGCCATAGCGGCTCTGCTGGTAGGCGGCGCATCGATCCAAAAAGCTACGAATAGCCAGGCTATAATAGGAGTAATACTATTCCATACCCTATTTATAGTCGCACCTCAGGCTGGCACTCGTCTTTTCAGGAATCCTCAACTAGGCGAGTATTTCAGAGTATTCGTAGCCTATGGAGTCATAGCTGTATCTTTGGCAATGCACGCATGGAAAAGCAAGCCCAGGACCGCGGTCTCAGGAAAAGTCGAAGACACGCCAGACATATGAAGCAGCGGGGACGGCACTTTCTGCTTCAGCTTAGCAAACCTTTTGGGTGCCGTTCCTATATCACTGATTGTGAGGCACGTAGAACCACAAAAAGAGCCCTGTACCTACTGTTAGGGCTCTTTTTTTACTGACAGACAAAGTTGGCTTTTTTCATTCGGAAAGTCCCTAAATGAAAGACCAAACGCTGAACAAAGATCGTTACTTGCCGCATGTTTTCTCGTAAAATATTATTAATGCAGGGAGACTATCATTGGCAAAGCCTGGCATCACACACTAGATAATATGACTGAAAGCATAGTCTTAAAGAGACGTCTGACTGCACATAATGATAATTCAAGGGTTGGGGGTGTTATCGATGGTTATCGAAGGTAATGAGGTTCCTGCTCCGCAGGGTGGAAAGAAGTCCAGGACGCCGCAAATCCTGTGGTTTCTCTTGGTAGGGCTGGTGGGCGCGATTATTGGAGGGCTAGTGGTTGTAGCTGTGATGCCACAGGTAATACTGAGCAAAATGGAGTCTTTGCAGCTTTCAGTACCGGGCTCGGGCACCTCTACGGGTCAGAACGGGTCTACGGTACTGCCTTTGGTTTCCGGGTCGAACGTCGATCCTTGGCAAATTGTTGTAGATGCAGCGGAAAAAGTCAGTCCGTCGGTCGTGTGCATAGTGAACACGCAGACTGCGTATGACTTTTTCGGTAGAGAATATCTAAGGGATACTTCGGGATCAGGCGTGATCCTGACAGAGGACGGTTACATCGTTACCAACAATCATGTTGTATCAGGAACATCCAGAAAACTGACAGTCTTTTTGTCGGACGGAACCAGCAAGTCCGCTCAAATAGTCGGAACTGACCCAGCTACAGATCTAGCCGTTATAAAGATAGAAGGGGCCAATCTTCCTACGGCTGTGTTTGGCGACTCAGATGCTCTCAGGCCCGGGCAGTTGGCAATAGCTATAGGTAACCCTCTGGGAATTGAATTTAACAGGTCGGTTACGGCGGGTGTTATCTCAGGGCTAGATAGAGTGCTTAGCGTTGGAGACAGCTATATGAGGCTGATTCAGACTGATGCGGTGATAAACCCGGGTAACAGCGGCGGGCCGTTGATCAACGGAAATGGCGAGGTAATTGGGCTTAACTCGGTCAAACTCAACGTAACTGCCGTTGAGGGCATGGGTTTTGCAATCCCTTCGAACCAAGTCAAAAGAATTGTGGAAGAATTGATAGAAACCGGCAAAGTAAGAAGAGCTTATCTGGGCATAAGTTTCTTGGATAAAAGTGAAGTCAGCCTGTATCTACCCAATGTGAAAATCGACCAAGGTGTATATGTCTACGAAGTTGTTTCAGGTGGTCCCGCTGCGAAAGCCGGCATCCGCGAAGGCGACGTTATCATAGAGTTTGACGGGCGCAAGGTAAATGACGCAGGGTCTCTAATCGCTTATCTGGCCGAAAAGTCTCCGGGAGCAACGGTCGTAGTGAAATTCCAACGCCAGGGCCAGACTCGAGAAGTTGAGGTTGTTTTGGGAGAAGCTCCGACCTCGTAATAGGAGCACTTGCTTTGCGATTCGACAATGCCAAAGCGGCCCGGAACCAGATTGGGCCGCTTTCGTTTTGCCCTAGTGAAGGCGGAGTTGGTCTATCGTCTCAGGGAGAGCCCTTCTTTCCCTCGTTATCAGTTATCTCGTCCTTTGAGTCATCGCCCTCAGGTTCGGTATCTTCTGTGCCCGGCTCCTTAGAGGGGGCATCGTTCTCATGTCCCTTGCCATCGCTTTGGCTCTCTTCGTTGTCTGGATTTTCATTTGGAAGTTCATCTTGGGTTGTATCACCCTCAGGTAGATCGCCTTCGGGCATTGGGCCTTCTTCCTGGTTTTCGCCAGTTTCGTCGTTCGGGAGTTGTTCCTCTTCCCCAGGCTCTTTTTCGTGTTCGCCTGTGCAAACGGGCCACTCAATATCGGTCCTGAAAAGTTCTTGCCGCACGTCTGTACAGGTCTCACCTGCGAGAAGCCCGGTTTCGTTGCATACCGCTTTCCATGCGAGGCCCTCGGGCATATCCCAGGTTCTATAGGGCCTCCCGGCAAGGGCGTTACTTATGAAACTTGCCCAAATAGGACCCGCAACGGAACCACCCGTTCCGGAAAGCGCTTTTTCTCTGTTGTCCCAGCCTACGTAGACTGCGCAAGAGATTTCCTTCGTATACCCCACAAACCATGCTTCCAACTGTCCGTCTGAGGTGCCGGTTTTGCCTGCTGCAGGTCTTCCACCTATGTAGTTTCTTAGCCCGGCGCCTGTTCCACCCGGCTCTAGCACTGAACTTAGGACGTTGGTAAGCATGTATGACGTTACGGGATTTAGCGCTTGACGTGTACTGGTCTTGTTGTCTATGACTACTCTTCCCGCGGCATCAACGACTTTGAGCACTGCTATAGGCTCGGCGTAGACTCCTTGTGCTGATAATGCAGCACCCGCAGCGGCCATTTCCATGGGACTCACTTCGGAAGCGCCTAATGCAAGAGGTATGTTTGGCTGCATTGGGCTTTTCACGCCCAGTTCCCTTGCATACTTGATTATGGTCCGTGGACCTATCTCGTCAGCCCACCTAGCTGCTACTACGTTGTCGGAGATGGCTACCGCTTCGCGTATATCTAGCGGTCTATTATGGTAAGGAGGCCAACCGAAGTCTTTTGGCGTGTAGACTTCACCGGGAGAACCGCCCGGAAACTCGATTGGTTCGCACACTTTTTCTTCGCAGATTGGGTGGCCTAGATCCAATACTGCCGCATATACAAACATCTTGAAGGCGGAACCGGATTGACGTCTCGTTTGGTAAGCTCGATTGAACTGGGTTTCCGTCCAATCCCTGCCTCCGATAAGGGCCTTGATGTAGCCGGTTCCGGGCTCTATAGCAACCAGCGCGCCCTGTGGCTGCGTGATACCATCTCCGTCTTTTTCTCCTTCTGGGATGTAATTAGCAAAAGCCTTTTCGGCAGCAAGCTGCATATCTAGATCTAGCGTGGTGTAAATCTCGTAGCCGCCTTTGTAAATATTGGAGGATATTTCGGGATTGATTTCCCTTATTTGAGCTATAACAAAATCCGTGAAATAGGCGGCAGTATTTTTAGGCATTCCTGCCAGGTTTATAGGTTCGGCTTTCGTACTTTCCGCGACTTCCTCATCGATGATCCCCTGCTCAGCCATGAGATCGAGTACCAAATTTCGCCTTTGGATGGCTAATTCCATATTGTTGTAAGGCGAATAGTATTCGGGACCTTTTATTATCCCGGCAAGAGTAGCAGATTCACCGAGAGTCAAATCTCTTACTGACTTGCCAAAGTAAAGGCGCGCTGCTGTCTCACATCCGTAGGTCCCATGTCCAAGGTAAATAACGTTTAGGTACATTTCGAGAATTTCGTCTTTCGTGTATTCCTGTTCAAGTTTGAGAGCATAGACTGCTTCCATAGCTTTGCGCTTGAGCGTCTGTTCGTGACTGAGGAACAAATTCCAAGAGAGTTGTTGAGTAATGGTGCTTCCGCCTTCTACGATCCTTAATGCTGCAATGTTTCTGAGTAGAGCTCTTCCGATAGCGCGAGGGTCGATGCCGTTGTGGGAATAAAACCTTTTGTCCTCTACTGCAAGTACTGCTTGTTTCAACGACTCCGGGATTTCTTCCAGAGGCACCACCACACGGTTTTCGACAAACAGAGAGGAAATTGTCTTGCCGTTTACATCGTAAATGCGAGTAGACTCAGGAACTGTCAGCTCAGGCAAGTCTACGAACGCAAAAACCACACCAAACGCAATCACTCCTATTAGAGCCAGAGCAAGCGCAATTTTCAGTAGCATAAACAAAACACGCTTAACCTGAGTATACTTGTCAGCACCAGAAGTAGCCTCAGGTCCGCTATGAGTCTTCGACATATCTCATGACTCCTTTCCAGATCAGAAAGCTTACCAGTCTTCAACGCCAGGTGCAAGCTGAAGCAAGGGGGACGGTACTTTCTGCTTCTTTGCTCTTGAAGTCACACTGAAGTCATTATCATTACGTTCCCATTCATAGTGCTCTCCGTTCTCTCGCTCGGCGTCACTTCATTTGGACAGGCGTAACGGCTGTGCATCTCGGCAATTTGCCGGCCCATCGGTTGCCCTTCTCTCGCCTTATTGCCCACGAGCAAGTGAGTTCAAGCGCGGTCGAAAGGTCTTTTGCGCGAGCCGGGCACAAGGGGTGGCATATAATGATTGAAATGGGAAATGGTGGTATAATGTCGGCGACAGTGCCGGGTTGGGAGCGTAGAAGGGGAGACATGCGCCCGTCGGTTCGAAGTACTCTGGTTACAGGGGTGATATGCATGGGGAGACAAGCCAGGCAGGAGAGTGCCTTCGATTACTATCACGTGATAGTGAGAGGCAACAACCGGGAAACAGTATTCTTGGGGCCAGACGAAAGGTCCTTCTTCATGGGACTACTAGAAAATAAAGTTAATGAAGGCGCGATTGATCTGGCAGCCTATTGTGTGATGAGTAACCACGCGCACATGGTGGTTCACTGCGATCTTGTCAGTCTGGCCAACGCAATGTCGAGCATAAACATACAATACGCAATGCGATTCAATAGGGACATGGGCAGAATAGGCCATGTATTTCAAGATCGGTATAAAAGCAAAGCGATCTTTAGCGAACATCATTTGCTTCGTGTTATAAGGTACGTGCACAGAAACCCGGTTAACGCAAACTTAGTTCGCTTTCCGGATGAGTATGCTTGGAGCAGTTACAATGAATACCTCGAATTCCCGCATATAATAGGCGAACACCAAAAGCAATTCGTCCTAGGATTTTTCCACGGAATCAGCGAGTTTGTCAAATTTCACAGAGAAACTGATAATGACGAGTATATGGATGTGCCCGAAGAGATCGAGAGGGACAGGACAAGGAGAGCGCAAAGCGTCATACTAGACTATCTTCGAGAGAAGGAAATCGGAGCGGCGGCAATTGGCGACTGCCAAGCGGAGAGGTTGGCTTCCTTGGATAGAAACAGCGCTAGGGAGCTAATAGGCAGGCTGCTCGAAGTCCCTGGTCTTACCCATCGGCGGATTGCGGGATTAATGGGGATCAGTACAAATCAAGTGCATCGGGTAAGTTTGGGGAGAATGAAGGCCGCCAATGAAAATGAAGGTGAAGCAGAAAGTGCCGTCCCCCCTGCTTCGCCCTTTGCTTCGGGGGAAGAGTGAAGCAAAAAGTGCCGTCCCCCTTGCTTCATGATATAATTCGTTTCGATGTTAGGTGGCGGTTTGGGAATATGTGTGTTGGAGGGGAATTTAGTGCAGGTATGGTTTGTGGAGGATTGGACTGACGGGTTGTATCTGTCGGTGAAGGTTGATTCGGTGGTGTATACGAAGCGGACGAAGTTTCAGGAGTTGGCGATCTTCGATACTGCGGAGTTTGGGCGCATGCTGACGCTTGATAATGTGATTCAGACTACCGAGAAGGATGAATACCTGTATCATGAGAGTATCGTTCACGTGCCTTTGTGCAGCCACCCGGATCCGCGGCGCGTCCTTATAATCGGTGGGGGAGATGGAGGGACTTTGCGCGAGGTAACACGTCACAAAAACGTCGAGGCAATTACCATGGTAGATATCGACGGAGAAGTGATTGAGGCGTCAAAGAAGTACCTTCCCGGATGGAATGAGGGCTTTTACGATCCAAGGCTGACTCTTCTGATCCAAGATGGGCTCAAATTTGTGTCGGATACCGAAGAAAAATTCGACGTGGTTATAGTAGATTCCACAGATCCTGAGGGTCCCGGCGAGGCACTGTTTGCCCCCGAGTTCTACAAGTCTATATCCAACATTCTCCAACCCGGCGGAATGTTGTGCGCCCAGACCGAAAGCCCAATAGCTACGCCCGAGATGGTAAGAGACATATTCCAGAGAATATCTTCCGTTTTCCCTGTGTGCAAACTCTTTACAGTGCCTATGGCTTGCTATCCCGGCGGCTGGTGGAGCTTCACTTGCGCGTCTTTAGGAACAGATCCTTCCAAACCTTTGCGCCACCCCGAGGAGTCTTGGGATCTCAAATTCTATTCGCCTGAGATCCATGAAAGGGTATTCGTTCTGAATCCAAAGCTCAAGAAAGACTTGGGTATTTCAGATTAGCTTCGTCTTGGAGGGACACACATTGACGCAAAACCTAGATACCGAGTGGGTACGTTCTGATAAGTTCCTTTGGTGTTCTCGAGATCCTTTGGCACCTTATGTGGTGCTTGGAATACCCCTTGACGAAACCACATCGTTTCGTCCGGGGACCCGATTCGGGCCTTCATCTGCAAGAGAATCATCGATGGCTCTTGAACTGTTTTCGCTGAGGCAGCGCAGAACTCTGGTCCCGGACAGATACTATGATGCAGGGGATCTAGTATTGCCTATGGGGAACGTCGAAGACGCTCTTAAGGTTATAGAGAGCGCGGCAACCGATGTGCTCGACAAAGGCCAGAAATTCATGGCCATCGGTGGAGAACACCTAATAACCTATCCGTTAGTGAAGGCC
Organism: Candidatus Fermentithermobacillaceae bacterium; assembly: GCA_018052475.1. Lineage (GTDB taxonomy): Bacteria > Bacillota > Sulfobacillia > Fermentithermobacillales > Fermentithermobacillaceae > UBA3907. Next base: position 15,392 of record JAGPNG010000005.1, on the reverse strand, counting down.
ATGCTTCAAAAGTATCCTGATTTGGTCGTAATTCAGTTTGACGCGCATGCCGATTTGAGGTCCCGGTTCACAGGTACAGAGTTTTCTCATGGCACGGTCATGCGCCGGGTAATTGAATTACTTGGACCGGGTAGATTGTACCAACTCGGTATTCGTTCAGCCGATGAAAAGGAGATAGAAGAAACAAGAGGCCAATCTCAGGTTTTCTTCTACGAAGTATTTGAGCCCCTCAAGAAGATCGTTCCGGAGTTGCGAGGCAAGCCTGTTTACCTGAGTATAGACATTGATGTGGTCGATCCGGCTTTTGCACCGGGAACAGGTGTGCCGGAACCCGGCGGAATTACCTCACGCGAGCTTCTTGATGCGCTTACATATCTTTCCGGAATGAATATCGTAGGAGTCGATCTTGTAGAAGTGGCGCCAGCCTACGACTGCTCAGGTGAGACCGGTCTTTTGGCGGCGGCGCTTGTGAGAGAAAGTCTGTTGCTGCTTGCTCCTGATGAAAGATAAAGTGAGATCAATACAAGTTCCAAAAGGAGATGTGCCCTGATGGATGCCGGTATGAGCATAATAGGTCAGGTTAAGGAAGACCTGGTTAAAAGAATAGCAAAGGCTATCGAAAAAGCCAAGGAAGCAGGGGATCTACCTGAATATGTGGAAGCGGAGATAAAAATCGAAACTCCTAAGAGGCCGGAACTCGGAGATTTTGCTACCGGTGTCGCCATGTCGGTAGCGCGGGACGCCCAAGTTGACGGACGCGCAGCTGCAGGCGCGATAGTGCGTCACTTGTCCTTAGAAGGTTCATATATTCAAAGGGTAGATATTGCGGGACCGGGATTCATCAATTTCTTCCTCAGCACTGCTTGGCTAGAGAAAGCTATGGCGGATATCTGGAAGAAAGGACCGCTTTATGGGCACACCGATTACGGTCAAGGCAAGAAGATCCTGGTTGAATTCGTGAGCGCAAATCCCACGGGGCCACTCAATGTGGTTAACGCCAGGGCAGCAGCGGTAGGCGACTGCCTTGCTTCCCTTCTCAGCGCTTGCGGACACGAAGTCTCCCGAGAGTTTTACGTAAACGATGCCGGACGTCAGGTTGAACTTCTGTCTGCGTCATTGGAGGCGAGGTATAGGCAGGTTCTCGGCGAAGAGGCTCCCATACCGGATGGCGGATACCACGGTGATTACCTTGTGGACATGGCTCGGGAGCTGGTCTCCAAACATGGATCCTCGCTTCTTGAAATGCCCGACGAAGAGAGGCACCAATGGTTCAGAGACTATGCCGTTTCATACATGGTAGAGAGGCAAAAGCAGACTTTGAAAAACTACGGCCTTAAATACGACACTTGGTTTTCTGAGAAGGCGCTGAGGGATTCGGGAGCTCACGAACAGATCATCGAAGACCTAAAACAAAAGGATCTAATCTATGAGAAAGATGGGGCGCTATGGTTCAAGTCCACTCAGTTCGGAGATGACAAGGATAGGGTATTGGTAAAGTCAGATGGTGAGATGACCTATCTGGTACCTGACATCGCCTACCACAAGAACAAACTGGACAGAGGTTTTGATCATCTCATAGATATCTTAGGCCCGGATCATCACGGCTACGTAAACAGGCTTAAAGCAGGTGTGATGGCTCTGGGTTATCCGGAAAATGTCCTTGAGGTCATCATCGTTCAGACAGTGAGGCTTGTAAGAGGCGAAGAGGTTGTCAAGATGTCCAAGCGCGGCGGCGAATTCATATCTATGGACGAACTCTTGGAGGAAGTAGGAAAAGATGCTGCTCGGTTTTTCTTCCTGATGAGATCTCCGTCTAGCCACCTTGATTTCGATTTGGATATTGCGAGACTCCAATCTAATGAGAACCCAGTCTACTATGTACAGTATGCACACGCTAGGATCGCTAGCATCCACAGGCAAGCGAAGCAAGAAGGTTTCATTCCTGCCTCGGGCCCAAACGAGATAAAGTTCTCATTGTTAAGAGATCCTTCCGAGATAGAACTCATGAAACTCTTGGCGATTTTCCCTGAAGAGATTTGGGATATAGCAAGCGCCAGAGAACCAAATAGACTTATTACGTATCTTACAAATCTGGCTTCAGCATTTCATTCTTTCTACACAAGGTGCAGAGTACTAGGCGAAGACAAAGAACTGAGCTCCGCAAGGCTATATCTATCTCGTTTATGCCAGATAGTGCTGGCCAATGGACTCAAATTGGCAGGCATATCAGCGCCTGATTCTATGTAAGCGCTAGGTTCGATCTTTGTGTAGATTTGTGCAGGGTTGAAGACGCCCATTTACTGAGGTTACCCCTAAGGGGCCCTCTTTTTTCGAGGGCTGGGGATAGACAGTATTTTCATCCTGTACTGAAGAGTTTGCCTCGGAATCCCCAAGAGATTTGCTGCCTGAGATACCGAACCGCCCTCTGACAAAGCTCTTTCGATGGCGGACCTCTCGGCAGCCCTAAGGTCGTCCTTTATAGAGTTAGGCCAGGTATTTTCTGAGTCTGAGTTACCTCTTGCACCGCTGTCTCGCCTGTAGGCTAGAGATTCCGAGTCTTGCCCAGGTTCAACTATGGGTTGGCTAGTTCTTGCCTTGAAAAAGTAGGTTGCTGCTGTAACACCCCTTACTGTTGCAGGTATGTCCTCAAGATCTATGACGTTGTCTTTTGCCAAGGCGAGGCTCCCTTCTATGGCATGCTCCAGCTCTCTTACGTTACCCGGCCAATCGTAAGAGAGGAAAGCTGACATAACCTCGGGGGAGATGGAAATCCTCTCCGGGTATCTTGCATGTTTGTGGACAAAATGAGAGCACAAAAGCGGGATATCTTCTCTTCTTTCCCTAAGCGGCGGGACTCCTATTTCTACAACTGCCAGTCTGAAGTAAAGATCAGATCTCAACAATCCTTTTTGTACGGCATCTCTTGGCGGAATGCTTGTAGAGCCGACTATCCTTACATCTACAGGGCGTTCTTTTACGTCTCCCAGACGGCGGACTCTTTTTTCTTGAATCACTCGGAGCAGCTTCACCTGAAGGCCAAGGGGCATCGAGTCGATTTCGTCTAGGTACAATGTGCCTCCGGATGCAAGCTCCAAAAGTCCGGGACGGTCTTGAGCGCCCGTAAAGCCGCCCTTTGAAGTGCCGAAGACTAGGCTCTCGAGGAGAGTCTCGGGCAACGCCGCGCAGTTTTGTGGCACAAACGGGAAATCGGCCCTATTTGAAGCGGAGTGGATAGATTGGACTGCGAGTTCTTTGCCGGTACCTGTTTCACCCCATACTATCACGCTAGAATTTGTGCGGGCTACCTGCACTATCTTCCTCTTTACATTTCTTATGGCGGTGGATTCTCCAACAATGTCGTCTATGGTGAAGAGTCTATGGGAGAGGATAGAGTCTCGTTCTTTCTCCCGGAAAGATGCCAGGGTCTGACTTGGCTCTTTGCTCCTTAACTCCTCTCTCAGATCAGATATTTTTTCTGCCATGTCTTTAAGCCTTGTTATATCAGCAGATATCTCGCACGCTCCTATAATCTTGCCTTCAGACATGATTGGGTGAGTTGAGTTTATCGTCGTAATCTTCTTCCCTTTGAAATTCGAAAAAGTCTGTTGCCTTGCTATCTCGGGCACCCCTGTTTTGAGCACTCTCAAAAGGGTGCTTGAATCATGTGTGAGAGAAGGAAACACATCTAGAAGGTGTCTACCTATTACTTCATCAGGTGATAGGCCGTCGAATTCTGAGGCAGCTTTGTTGTATATGAGAGTGACGCCATTTTCGTCAACCAAGTGAATGCCTTCACTGGCTACCTCTACGATTTGTAGGAGAGCAGCACGCAAATCCAAAGCCCCAACCCCCCTTCGTCAATGCTTATATTATAAACCAAGCGCCTGCCGTATGCCAAAAGTTCGGCGCAAAAGAACGGATAGGTGCCGAATATATGGCGATAAATGACAGATTGTGATGAATTTTCGGCAACGCCTTTCTCAAGCCCTTGCCTTTGGCTCGGGTAATCCCGCAAGTGAGGACAAGCTCTAACCTGCCCGCATTCAGGGCGCGGCGGACAGTGGCACGGTATTTGCATATTAATAACTGAAGATGTGGGATAATAAAATTACGAGGAGTCCGGCAAGATTAGAGATGCGGTACTTCTCAAGAGAAGCACCCAAGAACAAATTAATGCTGAAAAGTGGAGGTTATGCCATGAAAAAAGAGTATAAGCCAGGATGCCCGTATGGAACACACCGAGTATTGGAGCCCGAAGGAGTACTACCCCAGGCTGCGTGGCGAATAGATAATAGCCCTGAAATAAGGGACAACGAGATGTTGATAGATGTGGAAACTCTTAACATCGATGCAGCAAGCTTCAAACAAATAGTGTCCGGATGCACAGAAGATATGGACGATGCCGCCAAGGAGGCGTACGTTGCTTCGCAGGTTATGGACATTGTTAATAAGCGGGGCAAAATGCATAACCCGGTAACCGGGTCAGGCGGGATGCTTCTGGGGAAGATCCTAGAGTTCGGTCCTAAGATACAGGGCAAAGATGGTGCTCGAGTGGGGGATAGAATATGCACGCTGGTATCTCTTTCTCTTACCCCACTGAAAATACACAAAGTGAAAAAGGTTCATCTGGATAAAGACCAGGTTGACGTAGAAGGTACCGCTGTATTGTTTGAGACAGGAGTGTTTTCCGTCATCCCGTCCGATTTGGGAGATAAATTATCATTGGCTGTCTTGGATGTCGCCGGTGCCCCAATCCAAACAGACAGATTGGTCAGGGAAGGAGATACTGTATTTGTCTTAGGCGCAGGCGGCAAGTCAGGGATCATGTGTTGCAGCGTTGCTAAGAAAAAAGCCGGTCCCAACGGCAAAGTAATAGGCCTTGCCCACAGCAACAGATCTAAGGAACGTCTTGAGCGCCTTGGGTGCTGCGATGTCGTTTTGCAAGGAGATGCAGGAAACGCCATATCCACGATGCAAAAGCTCATGGCCGCAAACGACGGACATAAGGCAGACATCACCATAAACTGCGTTAACATTCCGGGGACAGAGATGAGTTCTATACTGAGCACGAAAGACGGCGGCAAGGTCTATTTCTTCTCAATGGCCACTAGCTTCACGGCTGCCGCTTTGGGCGCCGAAGGTGTGGGCGCAGACGTGGAACTAATAATAGGTAATGGCTATGCAAAAGGTCATGCGAAATACGCTCTCGAGCTGGTTAGAGAGAACAAAAAGCTCAGAGAGATCCTAGAAGAAATGTTTGAAAGTTAGTATATGCAGGCCCAAAGTTATCTAGATTAGCAGGGAGGTTACAGTAAATTGCGCCATTACAAGGAGATTCCCCTTTTTAAAGATGTGCAAGATGAGCAATGGAACGATTGGCATTGGCAATGGAAGAACAGGATCGAAGACGTTGAAACATTGTCCAAAGTGATACAGCTTACCCCCGAAGCAAAGCAGGGCGTTGAAACAGCTCTCTCCCGAGTTAAGATGGCTATAACGCCTTACTACGCAAGCCTTATAGATCCGGTCGATGAAACCTGCCCAATAAGGCTTCAGGCAGTTCCGAGAGCTCAAGAAGCCCGACAGCTTCCGTGGGAGTTTTTTGATCCTTTATCTGAAGACGAAGATGCTCCGGTTCCGGGGCTTACTCACCGTTATCCTGACAGAGTGCTGTTTCTCGTTACTGAGCAATGTTCCATGTACTGCCGACACTGCACCAGGCGCAGAGTTGTTGGCGTTACAGATAGAGTAGCGGCGGCCGATCAAATCGACTTGGGGATCGAGTATATAAAAAGCCACAAGGAGATAAGAGACGTTCTCATTTCAGGCGGAGATCCCTTGACTTTATCGGATGACAAGCTAGAGTCGATAATAAGAAGGATAAGAGAGATCCCACACGTCGAGATAATAAGGATTGGTTCGAGAGCACCTGTGGTGATGCCGCAAAGGGTTACTGAGGAACTTGCCTCGATGCTGGCAAAATACCACCCCTTGTACCTAAATACTCATTTTAACCATCCAAAAGAGATAACTCCTGAGACAGAAAGAGCATGTGCAATTCTTGCCAATGCCGGTGTGTGCCTGGGCAATCAAAGCGTGCTTTTGCGCGGCGTCAACAATTGCCCTAACATCATGAAAGAGTTGGTACACGGTCTTTTGAAGATAAGAGTGAAACCATACTACATCTACCAATGCGATCTTACCTGGGGCCTTGATCACTTTCGGACTACAATCGCCGAAGGTCTGGAGATAATGGAATATTTGCGAGGGCATACTTCGGGCTTGGCAGTGCCTACCTACGTTGTAGACGCCCCGGGTGGCGGCGGCAAGATCCCTCTCGGTCCGAACTACATTTTGTCTATGGGAGAGCATTCAGTCGTTGTTCGCAACTACGAAGGCGTGATTTCAGCCTATCACGAGCCGGAATATGACCATGGGGATAATTGGACTTCAGACGGGAAATGCCGTTTGTGTGGAGGAGATCACAAAGACGCTACGGGCGTGGCGGGTCTTCTTGCTGGCAACAAAGTGAGTTTGGTGCCTTTTGGCACCGAAAGATTAGAAAGAAGAAAAGGCTATAAAAAGGGCAATTCTTGTGGTTGCGTTCTAAACGACGAGTGAGAATCCGTAACTCAAGAGGGTTTGTGTAGGCGAGGTGATTCATGTGACACAGGAAAAATCGCGTGCGTGCGGTGAAAAAAACAGAAAGCCCGCAGAAAAGAAGCATCAAGACAAAAGCAAGGATCTTTCTGATTTGGTGATCGAAAGCGGCGCCAGGTCGTTAGCAGTTATAGGCACCGCAAAGAACGTGGGAAAGACTGTTACCATGAATTACCTCGTGTCAGAACTATCGTCAAGGGGGATGACATTAGGGCTCATATCTTCAGGACGGGATGGAGAGATCATAGATGTTCTGACAGGGGAGCCTAAGCCTAGTGTGACTCCGCCTGCGGGAACATGGATCGCTACGGCCGAAGGGGTGCTTGGAGAAGCGGCAATGAACATCGAAATAGCGGACGTCTTTGAGCGCACCGGAATTTTCGGCCGAATAATCATAGGGAGAATGGTAGAGTCTGTCCCTATCGAACTTGTAGGTCCCCCGACCGCTAAAGAACTATCCCTCATAGTAAAGAACTTGCTTGCCTTTGGCGCGGACATCGTACTTGTTGATGGCGCTTTGGACCGAAAATCTGCCGCTAGTCCGCAAGTAACCGATGCGGCGATCCTATCTACCGGCGCTGTGGCTGGCAGAAACATAAGAGCAATTGCAGAAGAGATGGGGTTTTGGGTTTGGCTTTTGTCGCGGCCGCAGCATGATGATGAAAAAATAAGGGCGCTGGCGAGGAAAGCAGTTGAGAAAGAAACCGTATGCCTGATACGACGCAGCGCCGATGGGTTTACCCTAGATCCTACTCCATACGTGACTGTGCTAGGCAATGAGGATGACATTCTTGAACTAGCGGATGATGCGGTTGCGGTTGTAGTACCCGGGGCTGTTACTCAAGAGTTTGTCGAGGCAGTTTGGTCATGGGTAGAGGATGAAGAGTTCTGCGTTATCGCAAGAGACGCGGTTAGCATATTTGTGGACAAAATACCCGGAATCTCCCTTTATGTCGTCTATCCCATGAGGGTGTTGGCAGCGACTGTGAACCCCAGCAGTTTCGCAGATGTGCAGCATGATTCCGAAGAACTGGTTCGTGAAATCGCAGAGGAGATCTCTAGGTGGGGGCATCCCCTGCCTGTTTTTGATGTGGTCTCAGGAGAAAAGAGTTTCAAGGGGGTGAGCGGGTTGGTCATGGGGTAACTGATGATTTTGATTATGAGAAAGTGAACGAAGAGTCCGAAGCAAGGATTGCTAGGGTAGCGAAGACTACCAGAAAAGAAAGAGCGGTACTTACCCCGCCGAGCGCGAGAGAGAAGCTAGGTTTTGCAGCCGTTTGGGACAGAGTTACGCCTCGTTCTGCGATGGGGCGCAGGGTCAAATTCAGGGCGAAACCCTTTCTTCCTGGTATGGAAGACGATTTGGATAAGGAGTTCGATGCTCTTGAAACGATCGTGGGATTGTGGAGTGAATCGCCTCAGATTTTTACCGAGTTTATGGGAATACTTAGTAACTCCAAAGACCCTTTCTACGCGATAACGCTTCTTAACGATGGAAAACCTTTGCCCCATGCGGAGATGTTCATAGTCGCTCACCTTTGTTTTACGGTAAACAGGGTATTGGCACTTATGACTGACGAAAAGTTGATAGGCCAAACTGCGGTTTTGTGGCCTGAGAAAGTGGTTCCGCCTTCGCTTTATGAGGTGGAAAAACACCTTCTCCTAGGCTCACAGGGCCAGCCTACCTTTTACGTAAGCGATGGGTATTCCGAGCAGCTCGCTTTTGTGAGAAAAGAGCGCAAACAGAAAGAAAAAGAACTAAGAGAAGAAATGGCTAAAGAAGCGGCTAAAGCAGAGGAACTCATTGGCAGAAGACCTGGGTTGAGGGAAGAGATCGCTATTCGAAGGCGAGACTACGATACCATAGAAAAAGCAAGACTCATGCCTGAGCTTGCAGAAACCAGGGAAACCTTGACGCATGTGCACTTTAAGCTAAAACCTACCCGCGACGCCGTTAAGATCGAAAGAGAGATAAACAGACTAAGGCAGAAAGAAAGCGAACTTGAGGAGCAGGTTCTTATCGATCTTTCCAAGAAAGTGGCTGAACACCTACCTGAAATACAAAGAGCAGCTAAGGCAATAGGTGAGCTGGATTTTCTTATCTGCAAAGCGGAACTTGCAAAGACGATGAATGGGGTGAGACCTCGGATAGTTCGCATAGCATGGGAGCCTCTTGCTGGAAAACGAGATCAAGATGGCGAGAGTTCCAAAACTTCCGTTCCGCTCAAAGTCTGTGAAGCAGTTCATCCTCTGGTTAAAGAAGAAGTCGAAGCCCGCGGTGGCAAATACCAACCCATAAGCATGGAGGTAGATTCGACTGTCTCTGTGATAACAGGGCCAAACATGGGGGGCAAGACCGTAGCTCTTGCAACCATAGGATTGTGTGCAACTATGGTCCAGTGGGGACTCATGGCGCCGTGCGGATATATTGAAATGGGTCTTTACGATTTCATACACTTTCAGGCTCAGGAAGAAGAAACGCCGGGGCTCTCTAGTTTTGCCGCGGAGATCGTAAGTCTCAAACAGCCTCTTTCACGTCTAGATGAAAGAGGCCTGATCCTTCTTGACGAGGTAGGCAGGGGAACCAATCCGTCTCAGGGGCTTTCCTTGTGTGCGGCGCTTCTTTCTTTTTATCTCGAGAACGACAGGACTTCTTCTCATGTGATAGTTACCACCCATTATCACGGGCTAGCAGATATGCTGCAAGTACCTCATTGGCAAGTTAGAGGTTTAACCACAGATCTATCTTTGGATAGCCCGCAGAAGGAATTTGCCGAGATTAGCGATACGTGGGCAAATGGCACCGACGGAATACAGTGGCTGTATCGTCATATGGACTACAGCCTACAAAAAGTAGGACCCGATACGCCTACTCCCCACGATGCCCTCTTAATAGCTAGGGTCCTCGGAATCAACAAGGAGATTATTGAAAAAGCTGAGTTTTTTTACAAGGCGAGTCAACGTAACGGCGAGGTGAAAATCTAATGTTAAAACTCAACCTTGATACTGACAAAATAAACAGATGTCACGAGCTTGCTCAAAGTATCACTTCAAAGGTGAATCAAGAGCTTGTCCCCTATGGTACGGTCGCGATAGAAAGAACGGTGACCCGATTCATGGGTGTAGACGGCGTAGATGAGGAAGGAGTACCTTTACCTAACGTATTTGTAAACGAGCTTGCGAATCGAGGTAAGGTGAACGACGGTGCAGCGCTTTATCTGGCAAATGCTTGTGTGGAGCTTGGAATGACTCCTCAGCAAATATGCGAGATGGTTGCCGCAAGGAGTCTTGATATAACCAATCTGCCCTGGCACGGGGCTGATGTGGTGCGTGCCAAAGCAAGGGAACTGTGCGAAGAGTCTTTGGCTTTGGTAAAAGCGAATAGGAAAAAGAGAGAATCTATGTTAGAAGATATGCCTGTCACCGAAACTCCGTGGCTTTACGTCATATGTGCTACAGGCAATGCTCTTGAAGATGCGGTCCAAGCGAAAATGGCGGCAGCACAAGGAGCCGATGTGATAGCAGTTATACGCTCTACGGGTCAGAGCCTTCTGGACTATGTACCTCACGGGATAACGACAGAAGGTTTTGGCGGCACATACGCCACGCGGGAGAATTTCAAACTCATGCGCGCTGCCCTTGATGAGGAGTCCGAGAAACTCGGCCGGTATGTGAGGTTAGTGAATTACTGCTCAGGATTGTGCATGCCTGAGATAGCATTCATGGGAGCGGTAGAAAGACTCGACATGATGCTAAACGATGCCATGTACGGCATATTGTTTAGAGACATAAACATGGAAAGGACCTTAGTAGACCAGAACTTTTCACGTATGATAAATGCTTACGCCGGAATTATCATAAATACAGGTGAAGATAACTATCTTACTACAGCCGATGCTTTTGATGCCGGTCCTTCGGTTCTCGCGTCTCAATTCATGAATTACCATTTTGCCAGGAATGCAGGCCTAAATGACGGACTCATAGGCCTAGGGCATGCATTCGAGATAGATCCCTTCATTCAAGATAGCATTTCTTATGAACTATCAATGGCTCTTATGGTGCGGCAGATATTTCCTGATTGTCCCATCAAGTATATGCCGCCTACTGTGCACAAAAAAGGCGACATATTCTTCTCTCATGTTTTAGACAGCAGTTTCAACCTGGTGTCCAATTTGACCGGGCAGACCATTCACCTGGTCGGCATGTTGACAGAAGCCATACATACGCCTTTGATACAGGATAGGTACATTTCTATATCTTCAGCATGTTACATGCGGAACGCTGCCAAGAACTTGGGTCAGAATCTTGAAATCACCTCAGACGGGCTAGTCCAAAAACGCGCGGCTAGCATCCTTGATGAAACCTGCGACTTCTTGGAGCATGTAGATGAAAAAGGGCTGTTTGCGGCCATAGGCGAAGGGGCGTTTGCCGGCGTAAAACGGTACAGGACAGGCGGAAGGGGCAGAGAAGGCGTCTTCATGAAAAGTCTTTCGTATTTCAACCCTGTTGAAGAAGCGCTATTAGAAGAATTGTTCTAGGCAGAAACATACCATTTTGTGCCCCGGCACATGGTAGGGGTTTTGCCTTGGAGTAGGGAGGTATGATGCATGGCACGTAACATCGAGGGAGATCCTAATGATTTTACTGTGACAGACGGTCCAAACAACGCGCAGTACAAAGATAAGCAGCATGATAGTTCTGATTTTGTCTTGCCCTACGGAGATCACGAAAACGACGGAATTGTGCAGGTTAGTTTCACTCTGCCTGTAGAAAAAGGAGCGCTTGCTGAAGAAGCTGCGAGACAAATCATGCGTACCATGGGTCTTGAAGAGCCGGTAGTTTCTGAATCTTCATATCTTAGCGAGGGGTTCACTTTTTTTGTGGGCTACGGGAAACTCAAAAGACCCATCCAAATATCAAAACTCAAAGTAGCCAGGCCCATGTGGGATTTACTTGAGCCTACCGAGGTCGACAAGATGATAAAGGAAAGACTTGGCCGTCCCCTTATAGTTGTTGGAGCGGCCACGGGAAACGATGCTCACACGGTGGGACTCGATGCTATCTTGAATTACAAAGGATTTGCGGGAGACCATGGGCTTGAAGCGTACTCATCCTTCAGGGTAATCAATATGGGCAGTCAAGTGCCAAATGAGGTTCTTGTTGCCAAAGCAAGAGAAGTAAGGGCAGACGCCATTTTGGTGTCTCAGGTAGTGACCCAAAGAAACGTTCACATTTCAAACTTGACCAATTTGGTGGAACTACTAGAAGCAGAGGGTTTAAGAGACAAAGTGATATTGATTGCAGGCGGGCCGCGCATAACTCATGCCCTGGCCCTTGAACTTGGCTATGACGCCGGATTTGGAGCAGGTACAAAACCGCAAGACGTAGCTTCTTATTTGGCGCAAGAAGTCTTGAAGAGAAAATCTTTGTATTGACGTTGCGTGATGTGTCTCAGATGAGTAGAATTACTGAGAACATCTAGCTGGTTGGGGGTGAGAAAGGATGCCGGAAGCGGACCAACCTCAGAACCTTCGGCCTGACCTTTCAGTAGCAGACATAGCTTATCAAATACTGAAAGATCGCAAAGAGCCAATGGGATACAAGGATTTGGTAGAGCAGGTCATTTATATAAAGGGAGTGAACCCAAGCCAGGATTTGGCAAAGGTAAGAGCCAAGATTCATACGGAGATAAGCGTTGATGGCAGGTTCAAATCTCAGCCAGGCGGTCTGTGGGGATTAAGAGAATGGGTAGTGAAACCTCCTCCTTATAAAGTGATTGAACCTCATACCGGAGACAAACCCAAACTGGTAGAGAGGTTACGAAAGGAACTTGAGACCGAAACCATCGAAGAGGTTTTTGAAGTAGCGGATGTCGCAGACGATCTTGTCTTAGACGACGAAGAGGAAGAGGACGAAGCGCTTATCGCAGAAGAGCCAGAGGAGCCTGAAGAGGAGTAGCGAGAGGCTCCTTCTTCTTTATCAGACGTAGTTTTTTGAGAAACTGTTTAAGTCTTTGGAGGTTTTCAACATGCCTAAATATGTATTTGTGACCGGAGGAGTAGTATCCGGGCTTGGAAAAGGTATTACCGCAGCGTCGCTAGGGACCTTGTTAAAAGCCAGAGGGCATTCGGTCACTATAATGAAGATGGATCCTTACGTAAATGTCGATGCAGGGACCATAAGCCCTCTTCAACACGGTGAAGTGTTCATAACCGACGATGGGGCAGAGACCGATCTTGATATTGGACATTATGAGAGATTCATAGATAAATCCCTAAGCGGGGCAAACAACATTACCACGGGCCAGGTTTATGGCGAGGTTATTGCGAAAGAACGCAGAGGCGAGTTTCTGGGGAGCACCGTGCAAGTGATCCCTCATGTAACGAATGAGATAAAAGAAAGAATCAAGAAAGTCGCAAATGAATCAGGGGCAGATGTTGTAATAGTAGAAGTCGGCGGGACCGTAGGCGACATTGAAGGGCTTCCTTTTCTTGAGGCGATAAGGCAGTTTAAGGCGGATGTTGGACCCAATAACACTATGTACGTACATGTGACTCTCATCCCGCACCTACCTAGCTCGGGAGAGCTGAAGACAAAGCCTACGCAGCATAGTGTAGCTGAGCTGAGATCTATTGGAATTCAGCCTGATGTTATCGTATGCAGATCGAGTTTCCCGATTTCGGCGGATATGAAGGCGAAAATAGGGCTTTTCTGCAACGTGGATGAAGATGCGGTAATACAAAATCTCGACTGTAACAGCATATACGAGGTACCGGTTATGCTCGAGAAAGAAGGGCTGGGCAGGATCGCAGAAGAAAGGCTCAGACTCGATCCTTGCGAACCGGATCTCAAAGAGTGGCAAGATATTTCTTACAAGATTGCACATCCCCAAAAGAAGTGCCAAATTGCGATCGTCGGTAAATACGTATCTCTTCACGACGCTTATAAAAGCGTAATCGAGGCTCTTTATCACGGAGGATTGGCCCACGATGCAAGCATAGACATCCTGTGGCTGGATTCGGACGATCTCAAAGAGATATCGGATTTAGCGGTAAATGAGCTTTTTAGCGGTGTAGCCGGAGTTTTGGTGCCCGGAGGCTTTGGCGGAAGAGGCATTGAGGGCAAACTCAAAGCTATAAGGTGGGCCAGGGAAAGCCGAGTTCCGTTTTTGGGGATATGTTTAGGCCTCCAATGCGCTGTGATTGAAACGGCCAGAAATGTTATGGGCCTTTTGGATGCAAACTCTACCGAATTTGATCCCGATACCCTAAACCCGGTTGTGGATCTAATGCCGGAGCAAAAAGCGATTCACGACAAGGGCGGCACAATGAGAAAGGGACTCTATGAGTGCGCGCTCAAGAAAGACTCTCTGGTTTGGAATGCATACCGGAAGGATTCGATATGGGAGCGCCACAGGCATAGATTTGAGATAAATCCCAGGTATGTACAAAAGCTTTCTGAATCGGGCCTTATTCCCGTTGGTGTATGGCCTACCAGAGGGCTAGTTGAGATAATGGAACACAAAGATCACCCCTGGTTCGTGGGGACCCAATTTCATCCCGAGTTTTTATCCAGGCCTAACAGACCTCATCCGATCTTTAAGGACTTTATAGGAGCGGCGCTGGAGTTTTCCGAAAAACCATGCTAGATGTTTAAGCCCTCATAAGGCTGACATAATTCTTTGTAACTCAGGTATTATAGAAGGAGAAGCTAGTAAAGTATCAGAACTTTCGATGTGGCGCAAAAAACCTCATATTTGGGCAACCGGGCTTAGATCAAACTTAAGGGGTGAATGTCTTGTCAATGACCGTATCTACTGCAACACGGAAGGTCGGCATCACCGATACTACTTTGCGTGATGCTCACCAGTCGCTTTTGGCAACCAGAATGAAAACAGAAGACATGGTTCCTATCCTAGATAAAATGGAAGCAGTAGGTTTTAGCTCTGTGGAGTGTTGGGGTGGGGCTACTTTCGACACCTGCTTAAGGTTTCTCAACGAGGATCCTTGGGACAGATTGAGGATTCTGAAGCAGCACTTCAAGAAGACCCCTCTCCTTATGCTTTTGAGGGGGCAAAACTTGCTTGGATACAGGCATTATCCCGATGACGTGGTAGAGGCGTTTGTAAAGGCTGCAGTCAAAAACGGAATAGATGTAATGCGGATATTTGATGCACTCAACGATCCGAGAAACATGGAAAAAGCTATAGAGGTAACCAAGGAAGTAGGAGCTCATGTTCAGGCTACAGTTTGCTATACCATAAGTCCCGTGCACGACATCGAATATTACGCCAGGGCTGGGAAAGAACTGAAAGACCTAGGCGCGGATTCTCTTTGTCTAAAAGATATGGCAGGCATATTGGGTCCAAAAGATGCGTATGAAATCGTTAAACGATGGAAAGATGACATCGGTCTGCCGGTTGAGGTGCATTCTCATTACACTTCCGGCATGGCCTCGATGGCATATCTCAAAGCCATAGAAGCAGGGGCAGATGTCATAAACTGTGCCATTTCTTCTTTGTCTATGTCTACTTCTCAACCTCCGGGAGACACCTTTGTTGCAGCTCTTAAAGGCACTCAGTACGACACGGGTCTTGATCTTGATCTCATGTCGGAGATAGCTGAGTACTTTAAGGGAGTTAGGGCGAAATACGCCGAGTTTGACAAGGCTTCGCCGGTTCCGGATCCCAACGTTCTTAGATATCAGATCCCCGGCGGTATGATATCGAACTT
>JAGPNG010000018.1 GCA_018052475.1 Candidatus Fermentithermobacillaceae bacterium | reverse complement strand
ACGATGATTACTTTCTTGGCTTCAGCCAAGATCTCACCCGGGGTCTTTTTCTCAGGCTTTGCAGGCTCGGAATCTGCGGCTTGAGGTTTTTCAGCTGCAGGTGCTTTTTCTTTTGCCGCCTTTGGAGGCGAAGCCACTGCTCCACTCAAAACGCTGGCCAAAGAGCGATTCATCGCCTTGCACATAATCTGCGTCAAGATCAACCCAGATGCACCTACAATGGCACCTACCGCTACCAGCAGCGGTTCTGAAATCGTAAAGCCGACTATAGAGCCGGCCAGACCAGAAAACGAGTTAAGCAAGGATATGGTAATTGGCATATCCGCACCGCCAACCCGGATGGCGAAGAGTACGCCATACGTTAGGGACAACAGCACAACAAGTATCGAAATGGGCAATGCGGCCGACTCAATCCCTAAAGTGAGGGCGGAGAGAATAAGCATTACCACAATGCAGCCATTCAAAAGGAGATTGTGGTTTTTGAGCACAATCGGTCTTTGGGTCATACGTCGGTCTAGTTTTGCGGCGGCTATCAAACTGCCGCTAAACGTCAACCCTCCAACGATTAGACCCAGTTGTCCTGCGATCTTATTGAAAGCAGGGAGGACACTGTAGCTGTCTATGACTTCCGCCAAAGCCACCAGTGCTGAAGCTCCTCCCCCCAGTCCATTTAGAAGGGCAACCATTTGAGGCATTTGTATCATGGTTGCCCTAACTGACATGATGTAACCTATAATCCCGCCAATGGCCATCGCTACCCATAGCAATGGTACAGATAGTATCTCGTTTTTCCACAAAACCATGACAATAGCGGCTAGCATACTAAAAGCACTCAGTCTGTTGCCTCGCACGGCGGTCTTTGGTGAACTCATCCACTTAATGCCAAGGAGGACCAATCCTGCTAGAACTACCGAAATTCCTACGTATACGGGATCCATCTCGACACCTCGTTTACCTAATTCTTAAACATTCTTAGCATGCGGTCCGTAACCAAAAATCCACCCACGAGATTGATGCAGGCGAGAACAATGGCAGTAAATGCTAAGATTTTGCTTCCCAAATGTGCAGCGAAGGCAGCAGAAACCAGCGAGCCTAGAATGGTTACTCCCGAAATAGCATTAGTACCCGACATTAAAGGCGTATGAAGCAAAGACGGGACTTCGCTTATAACTATATACCCAAGCCAGGATGCGACCGCGAATACTGCCACATTCAAAAGGGCCTCCATATCGCCCACTCCTTTAATCCTTAGTTAAGACCCATCGCCTCTCTAGCTCCGGCGTGGACCAGCTCGCCGTCCTTGCAGACCAGCGAAGACGCTATTATCTCGTCTTTCAAATCTATGACTACTTTGCCGTCTTTGATGAAGGAAATAACGTAGTTTAGGATATTCCTGGAAAACATCATAGTTGAGCTGACAGGAACCATACCTGGGATGTTCTTGGTGCCATCTATGCTCACACCATACTTTTCAATGATCTCTCCGCCTACTGTGAGTTCACAGTTTCCGCCTTGATCGATGGCAACGTCTACTATGGCGGAGCCGGGTTGCATCTCTTTGACCATTTCTTCGGTTATAAGTACAGGGGCAAGTCGTCCGGGTACAAGAGCAGTAGCTATTACGATATCTGACTTTATAATAGTCTCTTTAATTGCTTCCCTTTCTTTGAGAAGCCATTCTTCCGGAAGGTGTTTTGCATAGCCGCCCTCGCCTATGGCTATCTGTGCCGGTACTCCTGTGTCGACAACCTTAGCGCCCAAACTCTTGGCGTGTTCCGCAGCGTCAGGCCGTATATCTACGGCGTGTACGACGGCACCCAATCTCTTAGCTGTTGCTACAGCCTGAAGGCCTGCGACACCCGTGCCAAGAACTGTCACATTGGCAGGAGGAACTGTACCTACTGCTGAGGCGATCATCGGTACGAATTTCGGAAGACGATCTGCCGCCATGAGCACAGATTTGTAACCTGCAACAGTGCTCATAGATGTGAGAGCATCCATTGACTGGGCTCGGGAGATTCTTGGAATACCGTCCAAAGTAAGTCCTATGACGCCCTTAGCTGCCAGTTTCTTGATCATTTCGTGGTTTGCAGGTGCAGCTGGGTGCAAGAATGTGACAATCACTTGACCTGCGTGCATCATGTCGACCTCGTGCTTGTTTTTTGCGGGATTGAACAGGGGCTCTTTAACTTTGAGGATCACATCTGACAGTTTGAAAAGTTCCTCGGTGTCCTCGATGATCTCGGCTCCGGCCTTTGTATATTCTTCGTCAGTGAAGTATGCTCCTTCGCCGGCACCTTTTTCGACTAGTACTCGAGCACCTTCTTGGACCATCTTGGAGACTGTCTCCGGAGTTGCTGCAACACGTCTTTCTCCGTGCATAATCTCTTTCGGCACTCCGAAGGTCAAACCCTTGAACTGCATAACCATAACCTCCTTGAAATTATATAAACCTATTTTTGGGACCGTAATTTTTGTGTGGCGATGTTCTCTCAATACCAAAAACGATATTGGCATGAACACCACCAGTATCAAAACTCCCTTCTATATAATACAGCAAGAATCCTCTTTTTCGAACACCTTTGGAGGACTCACCGGTCATCGCGGAACCATCGCTTGTTAGGTGTTTGGTGGAAAAGGTGTCTTAATGTCAAACCATTGATGTATCATATACAAGAGCCCTTGTTTCATGGCGTTGTCTCGCAGGTCATGGATGAATGGGGTATTATACCTAAGTATGACTGGCAGATTAGTTTTTAAGGATTATCTGATTCTACTGCGGGGCAAACTGCGCGCTGAAAGGGATGGGATCGTGTCCAAAAAAAGTATGGCTCGTGCTACAACGATTGTGATGGTTTTAGGCATCATCTCTAAAATCATGGGCTTTGTCCGCGAGCAGCTAATAGCATGGTTTTTTGGCGCTACGGGTCCCACCGACGCATATATGGTCGCGCTGGCTATACCTACCGTGCTTGTGGGGCTGATTTCCAACCCAATTTCTACAACGTTTGTACCTGTGTTCACTTCTTACCTTAATTCCGGAGATCGAAAGAATGCGTCGAGGGTAGCTTCGTCGGTTATCACTCTGTCAGTGGGTACGTTCTTCATCATCGGCGTTGTATCTATACCATTTGCTCCGGCATTGGTGCGAATCTATGCGCCCGGCTTTTCTTCAGAACTGTTTGGAAGCGCCGTTGCCCTGACAAGACTGTTTTTCCCAGCCTTTGCACTTCCTCTCTTGGCAGCACTGCTCAAGGCTATTTTGAACTCCCACAAGGAATTCACAATTCCCGGAGTCGGCCCGTTTGTGCAGAACCTTACGATTGTCGCTTTGGTTGCCCTTTTGGCTCCCAAAATGGGGTTGTTTGCCTTGGCAATTGCAACTATTGCAGGTTACTTGGCGCATGTCTTGGTCCAGGTTCCAGCGGTTAGAAAGACAGGCCTGGAGCTGAGATTCTCAACAGAAGTCAACGAAGGCATGCGAAAAGTGTTGAGCCTGTCTCTGCCATTGGTATTAGGAGGTTTGGCGACCCAGATGTGCCTAATGGTCGATAAGAATCTGGCGTCAAGGTTGCCGTCAGGCTCCATATCTGCTCTTGGATTTGCTGACCGCTTAAGGTCATTGCCTATGGATCTTTTCATCGCAGCTGTCGTCACCGTAATCTATCCGTCTTTGTCTGAGATGTGGGCTAGGCGTGATAAGTCGGGTATGGGCGATACCTTGCTGACGGGCATTAGGTATGCAATGTTTTTGTGCATTCCGTCAGCGATAGGTCTTATTGTATTATCACAACCGCTGGTTCGGCTGGCTTTTGAAAGAGGTGCATTTACATCTCAGGCGACCTTGCTGACTGCAAGTGCAGTTTCCGTTTATTCTGTTGGGATCGTTTCCATGGCGTTATCTAGATTGATCGGAGTCGCATTCTATTCGACTCAGGATACATGGAGGCCAGTGCTTTTGGCTTTGGCGACCTCGGGCTTGAATATTCTCCTGAACTTCGCCTTTGTGCAGCCGTTGGGGCACATAGGTTTGGCGCTTGCAAATGTGATCTCAACCTGGGTGGGCGCCATGATTGGTATATGGATGTATACCAAGTATATATCCGGATTTTCAGTGCGAGATCTCATCCGATCTTCTCTCAAGATTGTTCTTTGTTCAGTCTTGATGGGCGCTTTTGCGTGGATCGGCGCATACTACTCTGGGCTTATGGCAGGCACAGGTTCGGCGCAGAAAGATCTGCTCTTGGCAATTCTCGTCATAGGCGGCTCGGTGCTTGTGTACCTTGTATCAGCTTTGGTTTTCGAGTGTGAGGAGATTGTACTCGTGCGGGGCATTTTTCGAGATAAACTAAGTCACCGGAAGGATGTTTGATGTCAAACGGACAAATCTATTAAGGGAAGTAGTCTAAATGTTACCACGAAAGGGGAGTTCATGTATGAGACCTATGACTTCAGAGGACCTTTATGCTGTCAAATGGGTGCGAGATCCCCAAATATCTCCCGATGGAACGAAAGTTCTGTTTGAAATAAAAGAGGTTGTACCTGAAGGAGAACTAAAGGGGTACAAGACCCAGATATGGATGTTCGAGAATGGGAAAGTGCGTCAGTTCACGTCAGGCGGCAAAAATAACAGTAGCCCAAGATGGTCTCCATGCGGAACAAAGGTGAGCTTCATTTCGGATCGTCAAGACAAAAACCAACTGTATATCCTATCTCTAGAAGGCGGGGAAGCCCAAAAAGTCACTTCTGTGAAAAACGGCGTGAGCGACTGTGCTTGGTCACCCGACAGCAGAAAGATCGCGTTTTGCTCTATCGTGGGCAGCGAACCTGAGAAAGAAGCGGATGAAGAACAAAAGGCTCCTACTTCAGACGTGAGGGTGATAAACAAAATAAGGTATAAAGCGAATGGAAAAGGCTTTTTGCCTGAAGGGAATTCTCAGATCTTTGTTTTGGACGTTGAGTCCAAAGAGGTTACTCAAATTACACAAGGGCCATATGACTGCAAGGAGCCTGCCTGGTCCCCTGATGGTTCTTCCATAGTGTTTGTATCCTCGAGGTTTGAAGATAACGAGTTGTCGTCAATCCGAGATCTCTGGATTGTTCCGTCAAGCGGAGGTCCAATGAAGAAACTAACCTCAAGCGATGCAGTCCTCTACTCGCCTATGTGGTCGCCGGACGGTCAGTACATAGCGTGCTATGGGCATGACAACGAGTACAGTGGAGCTACAGTTACATGCGTAGGTGTTCTTCCGTCACAAGGCGGTCCCTTGAATTTTCTTACAAAGCCGACTCAGATAGGAGTTGGTGATTCGGTGTCGACTGATATGGCCGCTGGATCTGGCTCCAGACCAACATGGTCGCCTGACGGGAAGAAGATCTTCTTTAGCGCACTAGACCACGGAAGATGTGCTCTTTACAGTGTGAGCGTTGAAACCGGCGAGATCGAGAGACTAACGCAGGGAGACTGCGCTATCTACGGGTGGAGCAAGGCCAGCGATTGTGATAAGTTTGCTCTGGCTGTTACTTCTCCAGAGGTAATAGGTGACATATGGATGTTCGACTTGGGTTTTGGTGCGGTTAGGGATGAGGCATCGGTTATAATGGGTCTAGGTGGGTTGGGACGTTTTTCAAGGCTTACCGACCTCAACAAAGAACTTGTGGAGTCTGTCTTATTGAGCCGTCCTGAAGAGGTCGAGGTCTTAGGCAGAGACGGTCAGAAACTACAGGCATGGATGATGAAACCCATAGGTATGCAAGAAGGAAAGAAGTACCCCATAGTTCTTGAGATTCACGGTGGTCCTCATGTCTCATTTGGTTTTAGCTTTTTCCATGAGTTTCAGGTCTTGGCTTCGCGTGGATACGGCGTTATTTTCGGAAATCCAAGAGGAAGTACAGGCTACGGTCAGGAATTTGTTGCTGCTACTCACCATGATTGGGGCGGTAAGGACTTCGAAGATATTATGTCTTTTGCAGACTACGCTGCCACAGTTCCTTGGGTAGACTCTTTACGTATGGGGGTTACAGGGGGAAGTTACGGAGGATACATGACCAACTGGGTAATAGGGCACACGAATAGATTCAAGGCTGCTGTTTCTCAACGTAGCACGTGCAATCGTTTTAGCCAATTTGGCACGAGCGATGCCGCGTACATGAATAGCGAGTTTGAGTTTGACGGTAATCCTTGGGATAACCCTATGGCATACTTGGATAGATCACCGATCATGTATGTCCGAAATGTCGAGACGCCGCTGCTTTTGGTCCACAGTGAGGAAGATTTGAGATGCCCCATAGGACAAGCAGAAGAGTTTTTTGTAGCTCTTAAGAAACTAAAAAAGACCGTTGTCATGGTGAGATTCCCGGGCGAGAATCACGAATTGTCCCGTTCCGGAAAACCCAAGCATAGGGTTGAACGGCTCGAGTACATCTTGGCTTGGTTTGATAGATACATGGGCCCCACAAGTAGTGATTATGCAACTTCGTTGGCGCGGCAAGCGGAGGTAGTAGTAAATCTTCCGGAGAAACTGGCTTGACCCGAGTTTCTGTCGTGAGATACAAGGGAAGATAGAACGTGAAGAAGTCTTCTAGGAAATATGAGGCTAGCGAGTTGTGGGGCTATCATGAGCCTACCCCCAGTGAGATAAAGCTGGAGAAAGGGCTCAAGAAGGCAGGAATCGAATTTGAAAGGGAAGTCCCCATAAAGCAATTTACGTGCGATTTCCTGATCGATGACTGGCTAGTCATTGAGGTAGATGGAGAAAGCCATGTTACCTCATCGCGCCTTGCAGAAGATCGGAGCAGGCAGGAGATTCTAGAGAGATCCGGGTTTACTGTTATGCGAGTCCGCGCAATGGACCTATCGTACAAGGCAGGATTAAAAGAATGCGTAGCGAGAATCAAACGATATTTGGAGAAAGGGCCTCCCGGGTCTCAAAAAGAACGGTCTGAGAACTTATACATAAAAACCCAGGTCGAAAAAGCTAGGCGCGACCTTGCGGATAAGGCAAGGGAACAAGGTCTGAAGGCAAAGAGGCAGCGTGAAATTGAAGCCGATAGGTATTACGCTAAAGGTGACGAGGGTTCACGCGATGCTTCTGCCACATCGGAAAGCATGGATGATTATTTCGGAACTGATGAATCGGATTTTGAGGCTCTGCTAAAAGAGTATGATTGGAGTAAGGCTCCGCCCAAAGATGATTGTGAAAGAAGGATGAATTCAAAGAAACACCCTAAATCTTAGGTAGATCTATAGGGAGGTGACTAAAGCATGCTGTACTTGATGGTGATCCTGCTTCTTATCGTAGTTGTATTTGCTCTTCAGAATTCTCAATTGGTGAGTATCAGTTTCCTTGGATGGAGCACATCTATTAACCTTGCTTTAGTAGTTTTGGTTTCTTTGTGTGTGGGTCTCGTAGTCGGTGCCCTCTGGAGCTGGTTCAAAGGCGGAAAAGCCAGGGGCGAGGTGAAAGACTTGAAAAAAGAGATCGAATCTCTCGGCATGAAGATTCAGAATTTGGAGAACCAACTTAAAACTGAGACTGAAAAGGCCAAGCGAATGATAGAACAAAGCCAGAGGTCGGAGATTGAGAACAAGCGAAATGAAGGTTGAAGGTCCGTCCTTCGCTAGGGCTCCCTTTATAAACGTAAAAGGAGAGATTGGCGAATGGGAAATAGCTCAGATTCGCGATGAGGGACATCATAAGGAACTGTCGAGAGACTTAGGAATTTCTGCTGAACTAGCTTGGCTGCTATTAAGACGTTCCGGAGGTTCGGTCAACGGTGCGAAGGACCTATGGACAGGACGGTATGACTTTCCGTGTGTGAGGGATCTGCCAGGAATTGGGAAGGGTATAGACAGGATAAGCTCGGCGATAGACGCTAATGAAGGCATATTGATTTATTCAGATTTTGACGCAGACGGGGTTACTTCTGCTGTCATACTCAAAGAGGCGCTGGGATTGGCCGGAGCATGTCATACCTCTGTGTATTTGCCGTCTAGATTCGAAGATGGCTATGGTTTTCATGCTCACTTGATGACGGAATTTTCCGAAGCAGAGATAGGCCTAATAATAACGGCAGACTGTGGAATTGTAGCAAGTGACACGTGTACCGAGGCCAAGAGATTAGGTATCGATGTTATAATCACCGACCACCACAAACTTGGCGATGTTCTTCCGGATGCTCTTAGCATCATCAATCCTTGGTTACCCTCATGGAAAGGTTTCGAATTGGACGATCTGAGCGGTGCAGGCGTAGCTTATCTTTTGGCTTGGGGATTGCTTGAAAGAAGACATCTTCTGAACGAAATCGAGCCTGACTGGGCAATGGATCTTCTTACCATATCCATAGCCGGAGACGGACAGCCTGTCACCGGTCTCAATCGCGCCTGGGTCAAAAGAGGGCTCAAATCAATAGAAAGAAGTGACAGGCAAGGGATTCTGTCTCTTCTTTTGGTTTCCGGTCTGGCAAAACTAAAGACAGATCGGGGGCTTGACTTTGTTCCGCGTACACCGGAACAAGGGCTTCGTGAGTACCTTTCCCAGATTCTCGATGAGGGCACTCTCAACGTTCTTGATTTGAAGCCGTATCTTGTCGCAAAAGACATAGACTATGAGCGTGACATAATGTTTGGCCTTGTGCCTAGGATAAACGCGGCAGGGAGGATGGGACATCCCGTTCATGCATTCGACCTTCTTTGTAGCAATGACGTACATACATGTCTTGCTCTGGCGTTGGAGTTGGAAGAACTCAACGAAGAGCGTCGGAAGAAGGAATCGATCGTGGTTCAAGAGTGTCTCGGCGAGATAGAGACCCATGGTGCTTTCTCGCAAATCTGCGGGGATGATGTTGATTTGCCTTCGGATGAGACCAATGCGTGCGGGTTTATGAATGCTCACCGCGGCTACCTCCGGTACTCTGTG
The DNA here is from genome assembly GCA_018052475.1 of Candidatus Fermentithermobacillaceae bacterium. Lineage (GTDB taxonomy): Bacteria > Bacillota > Sulfobacillia > Fermentithermobacillales > Fermentithermobacillaceae > UBA3907. Next base: position 20,997 of record JAGPNG010000018.1, on the reverse strand, counting down.
TCTGCTTACAAACCATCATGGCATGAAGGAATAATCGGTATTGCCGCTTCAAGGGTTCGAGATGCATACAGGAGGCCGTGTGCTCTCATAGGCGGCGATGGGCCCGTGTTCAAGGGTTCGGTTAGAGGTGTGGAAGGATTCAATGTATATGAATCTTTGTCTTTGTGCAAAGATCTACTCGTTTCCTTTGGCGGGCACGAGGGGGCAGCAGGGTTTTCTATCGAAGGAGAGAACATATCCGAGTTTGTTGAATCTTTTGAACGAGCGTGTGAAAGCGGTTTCTGTGGCGTCTCAATGGAGCATTCCATGGAGCTAGATTGCTTGTTGTCAGCCGAGAAGGTCGTGGGCGATTTTCTTCATTCTTGCCTTAGCCTTGAACCCTTTGGCAGAGGCAATCCTGTGCCTTTATTTGGAGTTGAGGATTGTAAGATTGAAGGTGCCCGGCTTTTGGGCAAGAACATGAGTCATCTCGAATTACTTGTGGACGCAGGAGATACTCTACGTTTCATATGGTTTGGCGCAGGTGAGCGAGCAGTGGATGTCTGTTTTCCGGGGAAATGCGATGTTGCTTTCACCCCTGCAAAGAATATGTACAATGGACAGGAGACCGTTTCACTACAAGTTAGGGACGTACGTCCGGCACGGAGTCTTTTCGGGAGTACCTATGGGGGTATCTGCAAGCACATCTCTGGCTGTTGCCCCTGCGTAATCTATACCTGGAGCAAAGATGCAGCCTCGAGCATATATGTTGCCCTTCGCCGGATGGGCATGGATGCCAAACTTCATGTAAGAGGGCAATGCCGAAGTCTTGCTCATGATGCTGCGTATGCGCTCAAGCAAGGGACCGGCCTGGTCATATCAACCTATCCTTGGGACTTGCTAGGTGAAGACGATGACCTTGAGCTGGACTTTGTTGTAGCGCATCTGCCGGTCTCGCAGTCCTCTCGAGAGAAGTTGGAGTGTGTGGGCAGGTTGCCGCGAGTCCATATGATTAATACAGATGAATATCTTGAGGATTCCGGCAGGTGGTTGCAGTGTCGGTTTCCCGGTAAGGAAGATATGGAACGATTGTGGAGCGCTTTTCTCCGAATCAGCGAAGGTGGCTCAATACCGGTCTGGAAGATGAATCCTCTCGATTTGGATAATCTTGAGGATCTCGGGGAACTAGCGTACGATCAAAGGCTGCTTCTTGTGAGATCCTGCATTTCTATTATGATGGAGCTGGGGATGCTATCATATGCTTGCGTAGATAAAGTGCCAATCGCAGTAATTCACAGGCCCAAAGGGAAAGTGAGTCTGAGCGGATCCGATATCTATTCCTATGGGCTCAAAATCCGCGAAACCGGCACAGATAATCTCGCTAGAGTTTGAGATGATGCTAAGGTTCTAAGGTTTGAAGCAGGTATTGAGAAAGCAACTGCAGCGTTTCTGCATGAACGCGATACGTAAGGGAGGAACACCAAATGGAACAGGACTTTCAAACTGAAGTACGAAAGTACATCCGCGTAATACCCGATTTCCCTACAAAAGGAGTTAGTTTCAAAGACATAACACCGCTTTTGAGAAATGGTGAGATGTTCAAAAAGTCCATTGATGCTCTCAAAGATGCTCTGAGTGGTCTCGACTTCGATGTAATAGTCGCACCCGAAGCGCGTGGTTTCATAGTTGGAAGTGCCCTTGCATATGCTATGGAGAAAGGATTTGTTCCGGTTAGGAAGAAAGGCAAACTGCCGTGGCGGACAATAAAAGGAACCTACGATCTTGAGTATGGGACTGACGTAGTTGAAATACATCAAGACGCCATAGAACCGGGGCAAAAGGTCCTTGTACTTGACGATCTTTTGGCTACAGGCGGAACTATCGGCGCCACTGTGGATTTGGTCGAAGATCTAGGAGGCAATATCATAGCAATTGCATTCCTGATTGAGTTGACTTACATACCCGGTAGGGATAGCCTATCAAAAAAGGGATACAACATAATCTCCGTGGTCAAGCTGGATGAATAGGTGTTGTCTTGAAGTCCGAGAACCGAAACTGCATAACGCGGCTTAATGAGCGGGATCGCGATTCGTAAAATATTTCATTGGTGGTATAATTAGATAATAAATGTTCGTTGACTTATACGATAGCAGGTCTATAGGGCGACATTGGGTTCAGCGGGTAGGGGCCGAAAATGTCGCCTTTGTGAAAGCAATACTAAGGAGTGAGTATCTGAGCTGTGGTCATTACGGATATTACCGGCGATATTGGTTCTTATCTAACAGACCAGGAGAAACAACTGGTTGAGAGAGCTTATGCGTTCGCAGCCACAGCTCATTCTGGCCAATTCCGTGCCTCCGGAGAAGAATTCATAGAACACCCTCTGTCAGTAGCGAAGATCTTATCTGAACTTGAAGGCGATGCCGAGACTTTGGCCGCCGCCCTACTCCACGATGTAGTTGAGGATACTCCGGTGACTCTCGAAGATATAAGACGGGAGTTTGGGACGGAGGTGGCAAGGCTTGTAGACGGTGTTACTAAGCTAAGCAAAATACAATTTCATTCTCGAGAGGAAGAACAGGTATCCAACCTTAGAAAAATGTTCTTGGCCATGGCGGAGGACTGGCGGGTTGTAGTGATAAGGCTTGCAGATAGGTTGCATAACCTCAGAACCCTTGATGCTTTGCCAAGAGAAAAACAAAAGAAGATCGCCGAAGAAACTTTGGAAATTTACGCGCCGCTGGCTCATCGCCTTGGGATCTGGCGGTTTAAGTGGGAACTTGAGGATCTGGGTTTTATGTACCTTTACCCTGAGGAATACCATTTGCTCGAACAGGAAATTGCCGTAGAGCAGGGTCAAAGGGAAGCAGAAGCTGCCATGGTAATAGATCGGTTGCGTTCTAGTCTCCTAGAAGCCGGCATACATGCCGATGTTCAAGGAAGGGCGAAGAATCTTTACAGTATATACCGAAAGATGAAGACCCAGGGCAGGCAGCTTGCCGAAATATATGACCTCCTTGCGGTAAGAGCTATAGTAGATACAGTAACCGATTGCTATGAAGCATTGGGGATAGTTCATACGCTATGGAAGCCAATGCCTGGCAGGTTTAAAGACTATATTGCGATGCCTAAGCCAAACGGATATCAGTCGCTCCATACTACGGTGCTAGGTCCGTTAGGGGAGCCTTTTGAGATTCAGATAAGGACAAAGGAAATGGATCGAACTGCCGAATATGGGAGCGCTGCTCACTGGCTATATAAAGAAGGTAAGGCAGACAGATCATTTGACGAAAAAATGGCTTGGTTACGCCAACTTTTGGATTGGCAGAGAGAGATGACGGATGCGGCAGAGTTTATGGAAGCTCTAAAAATCGATGTGTTCAACGACGAAGTTTTCGTTTTCACCCCCAGAGGCGACGTCATAGATCTACCGGTCGGATCTACACCATTGGATTTTGCATACAGGATTCACACAGACATTGGGCACAAGTGTACAGGAGCCAAGGTAAACGGGAAACTGGTTCCTCTGTCGTACAAATTGAACACCGGCGATATTGTAGAGATCCTAACTTCTCGCCATTCTACGGGTCCAAGCCGAGATTGGCTGGACATAGTAAAAACCCCACAGGCAAGGTCCAAGATAAAGGCGTTTTTCAAGAAGCAAGTTCGTGAAGAGGATCTTGCAAGAGGCAAGGCTAACCTAGAGAAAGAGCTTCAAAAGGCCGGCTTCAAGTGGGCCGAACTCGACGATGCAGGCATTTTTGAGAAGGTCTTACAGAAACTGAAATATCCTGACATGCAGAGCTTATTTGCTGCCATCTCATATGGAGGAATAAGTCCTGTTCACGTTGTGACCAAGATCAAAGATGAGGTTCCTAAGACGGCCCCTTCGCTTTTACCTCAGAAGGACGAGATTCCGAAAGTTGCTTCCAAAAAAGCAAGGGGACCTGAAGAGGCTATAGTCGTAAAAGGGATGAGCGATTTCCTTGTTCGTTTGGCCAAGTGTTGCGCGCCTGTGCCCGGTGATCCTATCATCGGATATATTACGAGAGGTCGCGGAGTTACGATTCACCGCCTCGATTGTCCTATGATTCAATCTTTAGATGACAATGAGCGATTCATCGAAGCTTCATGGGGCCCGGAGGTTAGGGCATCTTATCCTGTGGAGATAGTTGTGGAAGGTTATGATAGGCCCGGTCTTTTCGCTGAAGTTATGTCAGTGATAGCGGATATTGGCTCCAATATCGCAAAGGCGACGGCAAAAGGCGACATGGACGGAATTGCTAGAATTACTGCGTTATTCGATATACACGATCTCGATGAACTCAAGAGAGTAGCTTCTGAAATAAGGAAGATCAAAGGGATTATCTCGGTCGACCGTGTTTTTGGAAACAGGAGGTAAAGGTGCGAGCAGTCTTTCAAAGAGTCAAAGAGGCCAGCGTATCCGTTGGTTCTTGTGAGATAGCGTCCATCGGCGTAGGCAGCCTTGTTTTTCTAGGAGTAGGGAAAAACGATACTGATAAAGATGTTTTCTATATGGCTGAGAAAATCGCCGGCCTCAGAGTGTTTCCGGATGATCAAGACAGAATGAACCTGTCTTTGGTAGACATATCAGGCGAAGTATTGGTAGTGCCCCAGTTTACGCTGTATGGCGATGTTAAGAAGGGAAAGCGCCCTGGATTTGATGCTGCTGCTTTGCCTGAAAAGGGTGAGGAATTCTACATGAAAGTCGTAAACGCCATTCGGTCCATGGGTCTTACGGTAAAGACAGGTGTATTCGGTGAACACATGGAAGTTCGCCTCACAAACGATGGTCCTGTCACCATCCTTATCTCAAGCTCCAAGGAGTTTTGAACTGATTCTTTTCTAAGTCAGATAGAAAGGGTGGGGTTTATGGTGAAAGTCCACAGATTGGTAGTTGGCTCTCTTATGACCAATTGCTATATTATATTCGATGAAGAGACCGGCAAATGCGCGGTTATAGATCCAGGTGCAGAAGGTGAAAAGATCCTTGACGCAGTTCGCGAAAAGGGTTTGGTTATTGAATACATAGTATGTACACACGGGCATCTTGACCACATCTATGACGCAGGGCTCATACAGAAGCGATCAGGAAGGCCTGTGCTGATAGGTGAAAAAGACAGAACCCTTCTTGACGACCCCGGGTGGATGAGAGCAATTATGGATACCTCCGGCATGGTGAGAGTTGAGGAATGCCTCACCCTTAAGGAAGGTGATTCTATCCGCATCGGTAATGCATGTCTTAGAGTTCTTGAGACTCCTGGCCATACGCCCGGCAGCATATCTTTATACTATGCCGGTGCATTGGAAAGCTCAGATTCAGATGCAGGTTCTCAAGGGGCGCTGTTTTCAGGCGATCTTATTTTTCGCCTCAGCGTAGGGCGCACTGATTTTCCCGGTGGAGACATGGATACCTTACTTCAAAGTATTCGCACCAAAGTACTAACCCTTCCCGACGAAACGGTTATCTACCCGGGACATAACTGGGTTACCACCGTAGGCAAGGAAAGAGAAGAGAATCCCTTTCTAGCCTAAACTGTGTTATCTTATAGAAACAGGTTGGTGGTGGATTACAAAGATATCGTGACTTAACAGGGAGTGGTAAGTATGATAAAGGCGCCACGAGGGACAAATGACATTTTGCCCCCTGAATCCGGCAAATGGTCGAAAGTGGAATCTCTTCTAAGAACCCTTTCGAGTATGTATAACTTTCAGGAGATAAGGACCCCTATTTTTGAACACACCGAGTTGTTTACACGGACAGTTGGCGAAAGCACAGACATCGTCCAAAAAGAGATGTATACTTTTGAGGATAAAGGCGGAAGATCGCTTACCCTGAGGCCTGAAGGCACTGCGCCTGTGGTGCGGGCTTTTCTGGAACATGGCTTAGACGGCGGGGCTCTTCCGGTGAAGTTTTTCTATCTCGGTCCGATGTTTCGCTACGAGAAACCGCAAGCCGGAAGATATAGAGAGTTTATGCAATTTGGAATAGAGATCTTAGGCTCAGGCTCCCCATTCTCTGATGTCGAAGTGATACAAGTAGGGGTTAGGATAGCAGAGGAGCTTGGGCTTCTTGGCACAACATTATTCATAAATACTATCGGATGTCCTTTATGCCGCAATAGATACAGGGAGGATCTTGTGAAGTACCTTTCACAAAGAGCGTCGAGCTTATGCCCGGATTGCCAGAGCCGTCTTGATGTGAATCCTCTAAGGGTCCTAGACTGCAAAAACCATTCATGTCGTGAAGTAACTCGCGGGGCGCCTCGGATGCATGATTACCTTTGCCCCGAATGCCGTGAGCATTGGGATATGCTTAGGTCTATTCTTGCTTCCATGGGTATGGAATACACAGTTGATCCTACCTTGGTGAGGGGACTTGACTATTACACTAGGACAGTGTTCGAGATAAAATGGCCTCCGCTTGGTGCTCAGGATACGATCATAGGAGGAGGACGCTATGACAGGCTGGTTGAAGAACTGGGCGGAAAACCTACTCCCGGCGTAGGTTTTGCATTGGGACTGGAAAGATTGCTTTTGGCATCAGACAAAGGAGAAAAGCCGATTGACGCGAGTCCGTCAATCGATTGTTTTGTGGTGATAGCAAGTAGCGATGATGAGGCCATTTGTCGTGAGATCTCTTCCTGGGGATTCAAACTGCTCGATAGTTTGAGGCGTATGGGCTTATCGTGCGATTTTGATCCACTGATGAGAAGCGTCAAAGCGCAGATGAAGCAAGCCAATCGGGTTAATGCTCAATACGTTATCATATTGGGAGAAGAAGAATTTGAAAAGTCCGAAGCCTCCATAAGATCGATGAAGGACGGATGGCAAAAAGAGGTCGCGCTCGATCAGGTGTTAGCCTTTGTGAAGGGGGAAATCTTAGGTGGCACAAATTGACAGCCAACAGAACAACCAGAAACTGCTAGACCTAATGACAGATATTCAAGGGCTAGAGAGGACGTGCTACTGCGGTGAAGTCACCGAGGAGCGCGCAGGCTCCGAAGTGGTGTTAATGGGTTGGGTGAATAAGCAAAGGGATCTTGGGGATCTTACATTCATTGATCTCAGGGATAGAACAGGTATAGTGCAGGTAGTCTGCGATCCTATTCGATCTCCAAAGAGTTTTGAAACGGCGAAATCTCTGCGTTCAGAGTATGTTGTGTGTGTCTGTGGTCAAGTGGTGAGAAGGGCCGAAGGCAGGGAGAACCCTAACATCTTGACTGGAAAGGTAGAAGTTCTTGCGGAAAGTATAGGGATATTCAACGCCGCAAAGACCCCACCTTTTGTCATACGTGACGAAGCAGAACCTGATGAAGCGATACGCATGAAGTATAGATACATAGATCTTAGAAGACTTCCTATGCTCGAAAACCTTAGACTTAGGCACGAGGTAGTCTTGTCTATGAGGAACTTCCTTTCCGAAAAAGGATTTTGGGAGATTGAAACTCCTGCTATGACGCGGAGCACGCCAGAGGGCGCCAGGGACTATTTAGTGCCATCACGTGTGGAACCCGGATGTTTCTATGCATTGGCGCAATCACCCCAACTTTTCAAGCAGATGCTCATGGTTGCTTGCGTAGACAAGTATTTTCAAATGGCTAGGTGTTTTAGGGACGAAGATTTGCGAGCAGATAGACAACCCGAGTTTACTCAGGTAGATATCGAGATGTCTTTTGTCGAGGAAGAACAAGTATTTGAGCTTGTTGAAGGAATGATCCGGCATGTCTGGAAGGAAGTTCTGAAATCCGATCTTCCGGTTCCTTTCCCTAGGATGACTTGGGATGAGGCTATGGCGCGCTACGGCTCGGACAAACCCGATACCCGATTTGGTATGGAAATCCATGACCTTACAGATGTTCTGAAGGAGAGTCAGTTCTCTGTCTTTAAGGATACAGTTTGCCAAGGCGGAGTAGTAGAGGCTATATGTGTTCCTGGGTGTGCGGGACTCTCACGTCAGGAGATTGAGAAGATTACAGATGAGGCAAAGGAATTTGGCGCGAAAGGGCTTGTAACCATAGCATATTTGCCTAACGGACAGATAAAGTCACCGATCAAAAAACACCTGAGTCAAAATGAGATTGAACTCATATCTCAGGCTCTTGGGGCAGAAGAAGGAGATCTTGCACTTATAGTAGCGGACGAATTTGAAGTAGCCGTGGGAGTTTTGGGTAAAATGAGGAAAAACCTTGCTCGGCGTCTCGATTTGATCCCAGAAGGGTTAGCAAACTTCCTTTGGATTACCGAGTTCCCTCTTCTTGAGATAAACCAGGAGTCAGGGCAATGGCAGGCGGCGCATCATCCGTTCACGAGCCCTTGCACAAGAGATTTCGATCTCTTGGAAAGGAAAGATGATTCATCGAAGAAACGAATTAGGGCTAGGGCATACGACCTAGTACTCAATGGAGTCGAACTTGCTTCCGGTTCCATACGTATACATAGAAGAGACGTTCAAGAGAAGGTTTTTGAACTTTTGGGTCTGTCTTTTTCCGAAGCTAGAGAAAAGTTTGGATTTTTGCTTGATGCTTTTGAATACGGGGCGCCTCCGCATGGAGGAATAGCTTTTGGATTGGATAGATTTGTCATGCTGGTAGTAGGCGCTGACACTATTCGAGATGTCATAGCTTTTCCCAAAACAACTAAAGGGAGTTGTCTTTTAACCCACGCGCCGGCTGAGGTATCGCCGGAACAATTGCGGGAGCTTGGCTTGTGCCGGCTGAGAGATAGATCGCCTCAAGTCGATACGGAGACAGAAGGAACGAAATCGAAATGATTTTCGGAGGGTAAACTTAGTGTCATGTCAAGATGACAGGGCCATTGTCGAAAAGGCGGCCAAAGGTGATATGAAAGCCTTTGAGGCACTTGTAACAGCTTATGAAAAGAAGCTGTACAATGTAGCTTATCGTCTAGTATCCGACAGAGAAGAGGCTCTGGACATTGTTCAGGATGTTTTTCTTAAGGTATATCAAGCTCTTCCGGATTTCCGAGGCGACAGTCAATTTTCAACCTGGTTATATAGAGTGTGTGTGAATACTTGTCTTGACTACCTCAGGAAAGATAGAAAAGCGACTGTTTATTCTCTCGATGCACCTATGGATTTCGGCGACTCGGAAGTACAAAGACAGGTTGAGGACACTGCCACAAGCATAGAGGATGCTGTTGAATTTAAGTCAACTGGTGAAGAAATTCTAAATATAGTGAAGGACCTCGATCCGCATTACCGTGCGCCTCTCATCTTGTGCGATGTTCATGACTATTCGTACAAGGAAATATCAGAGATATTGGGTATATCTTTAGGAACTGTCAAATCCCGCATTCACAGGGCACGCAATCTTGTTCGGAAATTGTATGGCGAGGAACAAAACCTTCATTCTTTCGTCAAAGGTTCTGAGAAGAGGGGTGGAGATTGAAGCACTGTAATTTCTCAGAACTCATATCGTCTTATATAGACGGCGAACTGGATCCTCAGGCATCTGCTCAATTAGAAGAGCACCTAAAGGTGTGCCCTGATTGTAAGGCTATGTATGAGGAATTGAGGCATATAAAAGAACTCCTGGGTTCTGTGACTGAAATCGAGCCGCCAGACTCACTTCACTTTTCGATAATGGAAGCTGTGAACGAAGAAGCTATTAGGCGAGAGGATGCTTTGAGAGCTGAGAGGTCAGCGAAAAGGTCTATGTGGCTCAGGCGTCTTTCGATTGCTTTGGCGGCATGTCTGATCATATTGGTAGTTTCTCCTGCGGTTAAGTCCACTTTCTTTGGCTCCCAGCAGCTCCCAAGAGATGTTACGCCGGAAATCGGCCAGGAACAGGAAGAGACGATAACTGCTGACAACACAGAAACTGAGGAAGAGGGCACTTTGGTATTTGGGTCCCAACCCCAGCAACCCGAACCGTCCGTAGGCAATGGTCAAAAACAAGAAGATGTGCAACCGCCGAGCGAGAAGTCCCCATCTGATGTAACCGCAAGCTCTGAAGACAATGAATTATTGGCGTCGGATGCGACGTCGGGCGTTCCCGAGGAAGAAATCTCCGAAGGAGACGAGGCAACTGAGTTCTTTATGGCGACAAAACGAACCGCGGCTAATATAGCGAAGCAGATAAAGAGCGCCAATATTGCCATTGAAGTGCCGCAAGGCGTTTTGGGCGATGTCTCAGATAAGGCGTGCGCAATGATTGGTGAATCAGGCGGCTCAGTACATCTGTGTTTTGAATCTGTGTATGCTCCAACCGGAGCTTCAGCTTTTTGCGTGACTGCGCTGGTACCTTCTTCCGGCGTGGAACAGGTTTCAGATGATATATCTGCGTTGGGTTCAGTTGTTCAGTCTGATGTGATTGCATATGATGTGACTGCTTACCGCAATGTACTGGATTCTCTGGTTGAAACCAACCAGATGCACCGAGACAATCTGGCTCAGGCGATTATTAATGCGGTGGATGCGCAAGATGTTTCTCTGGCTCAAGAAGAGTTGCTTCGGTTGGATGAGTTGATAGCGGCTCTCAATGAGGAACGGGAGTTATTAGATGAACTGTGCGATCATGCGTCAATATGGTTGTGGATCATCGAAGTGAAAGAAGAGTAAGGCTGTTGACAAGTTGTTAGAAACCTTACACATGTTGTGTAAAACATGTGTATAACTGAATGAGTTATCCGCATACTCTACTATTGCACTAAAAGCAGTGCAATAGTAGAGCATATCAGTTTTACGTGCACTTTGCCTGGGTCAACCACCTACGGTCGTATTCTTTAAATCATCGAGAATTCTGCTTACCCGTTGAGATTCTGAGAGAACCTCGCCGGATACTGGATCAATTGCTTCGCACCCTCCGTCCAAAATGGCGGTGCAGATCTTACCGCATGCTGCAGGATTACCAGCTAGATGTGGAGCGTCGAGGAGTCCCAACTTTATGGCAAAGGCCAGCACCTTTGGGTCGGTAAGTGGATCTTTAGAACTCGAAAGCTCCGGAACCATCTGGGGGAGTTTTTCTATGGCCCCAAGAAGCACTTTTGCTTCTTGGATAAGATGTAGTTTCCTTGCCTGCACCCGCGGATCCAAAGTCATGTCAGGCATGTTTGGAATGCAATTGGCTATGACCCCTTCTGCTATCTTGCAGCTTTCTATGATTTCCCCTGGGGTAGCAGCGTGATTGGCCTCGCAATAACTTACAACGTGCAATATGTGTGGCTTCATGTTCATACTCACCAAAGTTGAGGTCGCCAAATGGCCTTTAGCCATATCAAGATCTACTGGAAAACTTGCTAATCCAGCTCTTACCTCGCGCCATACCCTAAAATCGCAGTCTGCTAGCTGTTCTATGAGCTCCAATTTTGCCAACATTTTGCCGAGGTCCATTGTAGCGGACGTCTCAGGCGGAGTGTTGAACATGAATTGAGATACGTAGTCTTTAACACCCATCTTCTTAGCGGTTAGAGCTGCTAAATAGGCAGTTGCAACAGCAATTACGTCAGGAGCCCATCTCAGACTCCACTGATGCGATTCGTTAACCTCTACTGGGATGCCCTGGTCAGCGTGCCATTTGATCGCTTGTTGAGCTTCTTTCATAGAATCTTCAATTTCTCTTGGACCTCTTTTGTCCAAGACGTTGTACCATGAAAGAGGGATCGCGGCCCACGCATTGTTTATCGTGTCTAGGAGTACTCTGGCAAAAGGAATTACGTCCCTGGTTCCGCTGTAGCACCTCATAAGAGGGTAATTCCCCCTCCGCGAAGCCTGGTATAGTCTCTCAAAATCTTTTGCGCTTCTTACCGGCACTCCTCCGGAACCTTGCTGGTCCGGATCCATTTCTTCCGGATGAAAGAAGTTCTCTTGCGCGTTTTGGTCAGGGCCAATGGAAATCACATCCAGCACCTCAGAGTCGGCAAGTGTTTCGATCCCGGATATCGTTTCATCGAGGGAGGGAAGTCCGAAATGGTGCCTTATTATGGGATATGGAGATTTCCACTTGATTCTATCTATGAGGGAGCTCGGATAAGTTGTTTCTTCTAAAACTGTTCCGGACTCACCTCTTAAGTAAGCCATAGTTTCGCTAATATCTTCTTCGCCTGAAAAGACTTTTTCGAAGACCCCGGATGCTCTAGCTACCTCCGCAACCGGAGGAGTACCTCCGAATATAAGCCTGGGCTTTGGGTTTACTCCATATTCGTCTAGAGCCTTGACAAGCCTTTGGATGAGGCGGCTTGCTGCAGACGGGTCGAGCCTGTAACCTATGGCAAGGACATGAGGACGATTTTCCCGGGTCCAGATGGCGATTTCTTCCGGGGACTTGGCTGAGCCTATGAACTGGGTTTCCCAACCGGCAGATTCTGCGAGTTTGAAGAAGTTGAAAATCCCAGCCACATGTATGCAATCGCCTATGGAAGCCGCAGCCATCGTTTTTGGGGTTGCTTCGCTTCTTTTGGCCATTTCTTTCATTGCTCATCAGCCCCATTCAAGACAAAATGAGTGATCTCATCTGGGGTCATGCCGCATATGCCCATCATTTCTGCAGTTCTCCCATTTGCTCGATAATCTATGCCATGAAGAGCGCTTGCCATAGTTATTGCCGACTCTATGAGAGGGACTTCTATGCCAGCGATCTGAGCTAGGGATGCCAGAGGAACAAGACTAAAAGGAATGTCTTCGAATATATATCGGGTGTTAAGGGTGTGGGGAGCCAAGATTCCCTCGTAACCCGGATTAGCTTGGACCGCCTCGTATATCGAAGACGCCTTTACTTCATAGGTTTCTTCCATCCAGTCCAGTACCGATCTGACAGAAACACCGAAAGCGTTTGCCACTGAGAGACGTTCCTGGTCTAGCTTCTCTAATGCCTTTGCTACCGAAGGCGTGATCCCATCTTTGTAATGCTGGTATTCGAGGCCGCTTTCGATGCGCCCTGTATTAAGTATGGTGGGCAGAGGATGGAATATGGCTCCAATGTTATCAAAACTAGTAACCAAAACGCTTTCTACGGGCACAAATTGGGGATATGCCAATCGAAGCTGTCTTACTACATCAATTGTTCGAATTGCCGGGAGTGCCGACAATGGTACTTGATGCTTAACACCGTAGATGTGAGACCTTCCCGGTTCAATTGTTCTGCTTGCATATATGAACGTGCCTGCTTCTGCAATAGTAACATCTGCACAGCACCCATGTTCTCTCAGCACTTTCCTAAATTCAAGAGCTCCGCCTGTGCGTCCGGGGTTAAGGACAACTACCTGACCGTCAGTTAGCCAAGGGGCCATTTGCTTTGCTATATCCCGGTGTCCTGAAGCAGGTACAACAACCATGATTATTTGAACGCCGCTGACCGCTTCACCCATATCATGGGTCATTATGTTAGGTTGAGCAAACCCGCTTATTTCGCCCTCAAGGATAATGCCTCCGATTTCATTGAGGGCGGCTATTTTGTCTTCAGATCTGTTCCAGAGATTAACGCCAAAGTTCCTCAATGCAAGAAAACCTGCCATTGCCTGGCCGCCGTTTCCCGCTCCTATAACCGCAAACGATGATGCGGTAATTGTGTCAGTTAGTATAGGCACTTTTGCCACTTTATCATCAACTCCTCATTGATAGTGAATGTTAAGCCTGTGTCGCACTATGGAAGTGTTTGGTCGTATGTTTTTTGAAGCGTCTAAGAGCTCCCTCGAGGATCAATCCAATGAGTTTTGTATACCCAATGCCTGCTTTTTCTGCGATTCGTGGCACTTCGCTGTAACCAGGCGTTAGACCAGGAAGTGTGTTTATCTCGAGTACATAGGGGACACAGTCTTCAGAGACTCTAAAGTCTACTCGCGCAATATCTCTGCAGCCGATGGCTACAAAGGACTCAAGCGCTAGATCTTGAATCTCCTGTGTTAACTCAGAAGAGATTTCTGCAGGGCATACAGAAAGGACTTTGTCGGCAGTTTTCACCTCATATGTGTAAAGGACCTCTTCATCTAGAAGTATCTCTTTTATGGGAAGGACTGTAGGTTCGGGATACCCGACTAACGCAACAGTAAACTCACGGCCGGGTATGAATCGTTCTATCATGATAGGTGGTCCTACAGTTTCTATCAGGTTGAAAACCAGTCGTCTGACTTCTTCGAAACGATGGGCTACGCTATTGGCATGGATACCTACACTCGATCCTTCCGCTGATGGCTTTACTATTACTGGACCGGGCAGTCTTCCTTCCGAAGGAAATGAATCCAGTTCTTCAGGGCTATGCACGACGATGAATTCGGGAGTCGGGACATGCCTGTGCTGAAGTAGTATTTTGGTTATGTCTTTGTATAGCGCAAACACATGTGTTCTTGCTTCGGAGCCGGTGAATGGTATGTCGGTTAACTCGAGCATTGCGGCTACATTTGCCTGCTGTTTCTTCGAATTATACCCGTTTGCTATGTTGAACATCACGTCGGGATGAACTGCTTCAATTTCATATAAGATGTTCGGCCCAACTTCTATCGTGTGGACGCTATGGCCTAGATCCAACAAGGCTTTTGAGACTGCTTTGCGTGTAAGCTCATTACGCCGTCTTGAATGGGGATCAAACTGCGTAATCCTGCTTCGGATAGGGTCGGTTATGACCGCAATTCGCATGGTGCACTACCTCCTTTGCCGTAGTAGCTATGAAATCCGCATTGTCTCGTTATGGGCACATAAGTAGAAAGACACGCAGAAGACCTTAGCGATGAAATGGCACTGCATCCAGACAAACGGATAAAGTCCTATACCGTTGTGCTCTTTGCGGCAGAAAAAGGCCCTCGCTTAGGTCGCGTGCATAGCGCGAACTTCGCCCATAATTGAACGTGAGATAGTGAATACGATGGAGGCTAACTGACAATGCTAAGCGGCACCTAAAAGGTGCCAGAAAACGCGGCCTCCCTTTTCTACGCTTACGAAGTTAGCTGACGGGCTCGGGTCGAAAGGGCGTAACCCTACGCAAATTTGCGATTAGCCCCAAAATATCGGTTCCTCCGTTCTCTCTTACGAGAGATTCAGCGCCGAACCATAGGTTCTTGTTGCTCACGTACAATTGCAGTATAAAGCCCTAGGAGTCTCGTGTCAACTTTTTCGAAGAAATCCTAGCTACTAACTTGGTAATACAAGCATAGTCATAGCATAGGGCTGCTTAGGATTTCATGAATTCTCTAATGTATGGCAAAAGCCGCGTCAAACCTACTTCAACTGCTTTTTTGCCCCATTCTGGGTCCGCCTTAGTTGCGTCGCCTAGGGCCCCATTTTCAGTTATTTCGTCGAAGAAATGAGCTTCGTGGATTCCAAGTTTCCGTCCTTGCGCATCCAAAGCCTCTTGCCGGATCTTGCCCGGTGTAAGAGCGTCGGTTTTTACTCCTTGAGGCCAGAGATACATCATAATGCTCATTTCCATCTCGCACGAATGGCCTGTCATTGGCGACTGAACGAAGTCTTTGGCGAGATCACCGATCAAATCCCAAGGCAGAGTACTCCAAGCCGCTTTGCAGTTCATTTCGTGTCTAATACGATTGGTAACGATCGTAAGGGCAGGAGTATTCCCTCCATGGCCATTTACAAAAAAGAATCTCTTGATGCCATGCTTCTCTAAGGATCCGGCAATGTCAATGAGCACATCTATTAATGTAGTTGCTCTTAGAGATAGGGTTCCTGGGAAGTGTATATGATGCTCGGAAATTCCTATTGGGACAGGCGTAGTAACCAACGCATTAGGGTACAGTTCTTTGCCCAGTTTTAGGGAAAACTCTCTGGCAGCGGCATAGTCGGTTTGAAACCTACCATGGGGCCCGTGCTGCTCAGTTGAACCTACGGGAATAATAGCTACTTTTATGTTGGGAAGAGCTTCCTTTACCTCCGGCCAAGTAAGGTCAGGGAGGTACAGTACTTGAGATAGATTATCTTGCGTCATGTGGTTGCTTCCTTTCTTGTTGAGATTCATCCTATTTCCCAAAATCATATCATTCTTGTATGTGGAACGACTCCTCTGATCCCGCCTCTAGGGTTGTCTGTGTCTCCTTTGTACCTGGGTATGAGGTGAAGGTGGACATGAAAAATGGTTTGACCTGCAGATTCACCGCAGTTAATACCAATATTGTAGCCATCCGGAGACATTTTTTCATCCAGCATTGACTTGCATTTTTCAAGTATGTCATACATAGCTTGCCTTTCTTCAGGCGTAGTGCTGAAGATATCGGCCGTATGCCGAATGGGGATGATGAGCATGTGGCCCGGAGAGACCGGGTATTTATCGTAGATAGCGAGTGCCAGTTCATTGGAAAACACTATCTGGTCCGGATGGCAGAATGGGCAGTACATATGCATCGCACCTCCAGGTAAGAGTATATCGTCTCCGCTTAGGAATTGTCTCGTAAAGTTCGGGCTATAACTCTGTCGGCAGGCACCCAATCCAAATCGTTGAGATTGGACGGTTCTATCCAGTTTATCTGGGTGTGGTTTCGCAGAACGGGAATTCCTTGTGCGCTGCATTCGAAAGAAAATAGCCTCATGAAAAAAGATCCGTAATCGTAATCTACCTTTAAGAAAGGAGTTACACCTGCAATGCGTACTGATAGCTCTTCTAGAATCTCTCGGGATAGGCATTGCTCCAAAGTTTCACCTGGTTTTACCTGACCGCCTGGGAATTCCCAAAGTCCTTTGAGGTCTCCTGTATCTCTTTGGGCGGCCAGTATCCTTCCGGCACCATCCCTTATGATCGCTGCAGTCACGAGCTTGAGAATGTCCTTGTCTATCGCGTTCTCAACGTTGGCTGCTGTAGCATCTAGCTGTGCCAATATGTTCTTTCGATCCCGGGCGGAGTGGGCTTTTGCGTGGCATACAGGGCATACGGCAATTAAGTTAGAAGGGTTATCTATGCCGTAGTCGCCCACACCGTTTAGGTAATGGATCTCCAAATACGGATTTGTGTTCTCACAAGAAAAAGGGGCAGGGTAGCCGCAACATTCGCAGAATCCGTTAGCTCTTTGAAGAACATATTGCATCAGCATTCTGGTGCGCCTATCGTATTCATCTCGTTCATTGCAAAGATGCCTGAGATCGGTCGTCCTGTAAGGTGAGTTCGTGAAATTCATGTACTCATCTTTCGGTAAGGAATCGTATGCAGATAAAGCTGGCTTGCGTAGGTCTAGAAAAGTCGTTGCAATATTGTTCTGTTTTGGAAGCTCCGATGAAGGATAGTCTCTTACGGGTGACAAACGAAACACAATTACGCGTCTCTTTTCTCCGGAGGAGTCTATGTCCTTGTGGTAGTGATCCACGTAGTTCATGAATCCCTCGAAACGATAAAGCCCCTCAGTAGGCTTTGCGCTTTCAAAGACCATGAGGACCTTGCCTGCTTCTAGGTGGTTACGTACAGATCTGTTCCCTCTTTTCATCTGCATGTCAAAAGACTGACCCTGGCCTGTGAAGTGGTAGAATCCGTCCGGTTGCCAGCCGTCTCCTTGCATGTATCCCGATGCGGCTTTTCTTCGGAAAAGGAGCACGCAGGGAGCTGAGCGTGGAGTAGATATGCCTCCTTGCTCTTGACCTCCGAGCATGTTATGGATTTCTTTTCGAATATAGACTTGACCTATATAGAAATGGGCAAACAGGTGAGAAACATCCATGGTACCAGTCCTTCATGTGAAGCATCTAGGTTTTCATTCTACAGGAAAAGCTCTGTTTCCTTTACTATGGAAAAGTTTCGCTACTTGCTCCAGAACCATCTCGGCTTTTCATGTTTTCATATATCCAAACCGGTGAGGTATTATTGTCTCAATGAGGACGACGATTCGACTCAGGAGGTGCGAAGGTTGCTCAAAGTAAGTAGGGCACTTGAGAAGGAGATTTCCATACTCCCCGAGAGACCCGTGATCATGGTCATCGGAGAGATTGATACAGGGAAGAGCACTTTGGTTGCCGTTATGGCGGCATGGTTTTGGGAAAGAGGAAAGAAGGTAGCTGTTGTCGATTCAGATATAGGGCAATCAGACATTGGTCCACCCGGCTTTGTTTCTTATGGGTTTGCCGAAGGGCCCATTTTGTCGCTCAAATCCGTAAAGAGGCAGGGCTCATACATGGTTGGGAAGACGTCCCCATATGGGCGGGAGCTTTCTGTGCTGGTTGGGGTGCAATCTTGCGTGAAGGCAGCCAAGGATCAGGGGGCAGATGTCATACTAGTCGATACTTGTGGGCTGGTTAGGCCTACAGCAGGTGTGCAGCTGAAGTGTGCAAAGGCGCAAGCCATTGAGGCCGATGTCATTATATCTTTGAGGACACCTGAGGTTGTTCCGCTCATCGAATCTTTGAGATCTCTTGATTTCAAGGTTAAGGAGTTCAAGCCCCTTTCGGGTGCCCGAAATAGGTCCGCTCAAGAGCGGGCGCAGAACCGAGTGTGTTTATGGAACGGATACCTCGGTCGAGAAGCGCGAAGTGTGGCGATAGATCCCTCCGGAGTCAGGGTACTTAAGTGGTGGGGAGAGAGCAGGTATTCGGAAACAAAGAATCCATACGGCTGGATTGTGGCAGCAGTACCTGATCCAAACAGGTCAAACCTTCAAATTCCATGCATACTCATAAAATCGGAAGAGAATATGAAGGTGTTGGGCCAACTGCCCAAAGGTTACTTCCCTCATGTTGTATGGGTGTCTTCGTATGAGTTAGGGGTTGATGCTGGTAGGGTTACCTCCGCCTAAGACTAACTGGGTTATGCCCTTGGCCTCTTCGCTAAGTGAGATTGTGTGTGACCCATGTCTTTACTGTTCAAAGGGTAGGTTGTGCCCATTATTAGAAACCAGGGATAGATGTGCGCGATCTATCTTTACTGAACTTCATCATGTACATCTATCCCTAACAAGCGATAGAAGAGTTGTTTACAGAGCGGGAAAGAAATATCACAGTCTTTTTGACATGGACACGCATAGCAGATCTCTAGAATGTCTTCCTTGCTAGCGCGCTCTATCTGACTTAGAAAGTCCATAAGAATCCATGATGCTAACTGAGTTTCAATCTCTGACAACACCGGCATTTCATTTACCACCACCATACTTGAAGCCGTCTGACTCACCTAAGGTCCGCGTTCGCTCCTATATTGTTGTTTGGCAATCTCTTGTAAGCTGGTACTTATGAACCTGTTTTATTCGTCGAACTTCTTCATTCTTTCTTCGAAAGCAGCGTATATTTCAGGCATGTCCTTTTTGTCCACAACCTGTACTTGAGCGCACCCACACTTCATGCAACACAGAATCTCTTGTCCTGTTGTTTCACTGCGCCCACATGTCATCTCTTTGATTTCGTAGTCGTCACTGTTTTCCTTTTTCCCGACTATGGCTAGTGGGAAAGCGTAGATTCGAAACAAAAACGAGTCTGTATTCCCGCAAGACGGACACACGAGGCCGATTTCTTTTGTAAGGATTGACTTATGACTTACAGTGCCTGGAAGTTGAATGACTTTTCCCAATGTTTTGCCTCCCATATGTGTTTTTGTGTCTTGGCGCTACGGACAACTCATCAGTCATTACATAGCGAGATATTGTTTGGTTTGAGAACAGGCCGGTGTGCACTCACGCACCAGAGATATACATATCTTCGAAAGGAGAGATTCATAGTTTAGTCACATCAGATGCAGCGCAACACTAAAGCACTCACTCCTTCTTCATAGCGGAAACTTTGTTTAGCGGTAGATTGATGAGCCTACTAATGTATACACCATTTCACCGCCTACGATCAAGCGAAGTGTGCAAGTTTTTCATCTGGAGAATGTGGGTAAAAACCGACCAGGCGCGTGAACAGATACCTCCCTTTTGGCTAGGCAGATGGCTACAAAGAGAGCACTTGCATTCTCCCGGCGCTTGTGAAGGAAATATAGACCAACAGGGCGAATACATCATGGACATCGCGCATGTTCGGCAATCACCATAAGAATCAATGATGAAGCGAGGAAGACCAACGTGATATGGTGAGATATCATCCCGGCATCATAGAACAAACACTGCTCGGAGCTTCCAAGAATAAAGATCCTATCTTTCTGTCTAACCCAAGTGTCTAGTATCTATTTTAGAGGTGATATTCTGTGCATTTGAGTATCGTATTAGAGTCTGAATCCGGAACGTTTGAAGTCCCGGTTCAGTACAACTACGCCGTTCAGTCAGCCATTTATCAAGCGTTGACGAAGGATGTTGGCGGATTCTTTCATGACGTAGGCTTTGACCACGATGGGCGGAGTTTCAAGATGTTTACTTTTTCCCGCATCTTCGGCAAGAGCGCTCTCGACAAAAGGAACATGGTACTTAAGTTCGAAGGACCTGCAACTTTGGTTGTTTCATCACCAATTGCCCAGTTTTGTTCGTCATTGGCTACCGGGTTACTAAAGCTAGGGACAGTGAGGATAGATCAAGCACAGCTTCATGTAACCTCTATTCAAGTATCGGAGCCAAAAGTATGCGGCGAGTCCATAGACATCAAAATGCTCTCTCCTACAGTAGTATACAGCACTATGACAAGATATGACGGGCGGAAGTATACCTGCTATTTCTCACCGGGAGAGAAGGATTTTGAAGATCTGACTTGGCAGAATTTGTGCAGGAAGTATGAGATATTGACCCAGATGGAACCGCCTTTCTCTCCTCGATACGAGGTCGAGGTGAAAAGCAATCCGCGGTTGAGCGTTCTCAATTACAAAGGGACTGTCATAAAAGGGTATATGTGTTTCCTTAGACTCAAAGGTCCCGAGGCGATGCTTCAGGTAGCGCTTGATGCGGGGCTAGGCGCCAAAAACAGCCAGGGATTTGGCTGCATAGTGCCGGATGCACCAGTGCCGGCTAAGGAAGTTTACATATAACAAAGAAAGGAGGGGAAAGGTTGATTATTGAGAGTCTCATTAGACTAGGCAGGCCATTCTTAGCTGAAGGTGGGTTGACGAGCGACGAAGTTATCAGGCATATAACTGATGTGACTTCTCCTGACGCTCGGAATTTCTTCCAGAACGTATGCATAGCAGAAATAGGCAACAATCCCGG
>JAGPNG010000017.1 GCA_018052475.1 Candidatus Fermentithermobacillaceae bacterium | reverse complement strand
TGATTTTAAAGGTCCACACCAGGCCGTCAGGGGATACTTCCCACTCAGTAGCCATGGCTGGTCTAACAATACCGAGGTTATCGTATTCTACGAGGCAGTCCACGGTATTTGCTGCTATCTCAAATTCCGCTGTACTGGCTGTTGTCAGGTAGTTTATCGTGGTTAGTTCGCCCGAATAGACGCTGTAATAGTCTTCCGATTCTTTGGCTTCGGGTGGTTGTTCAACAGGTTTTGTGCATCCTGCAAAGAGCATCAGAGCGACAAGTAAAACAGGAAGCATTCTTTTAATCGCTTTCATGTTTTTAGAGACACCTTCCTTACTAATAAGATAGTGTAGAAAATCAACGCAGCATATTTGCACCTCAGTTGATTCAAGGCACATGAAAATCTGTGAGGCTCGATCTTGATATCGCAACCTGACTGGAAGTGCCCGACTTCATCCCTGGTGCTTGAGCGTTCGGCTGACGCCCAAAACCACCCCCTATTGTTTCCTATACTTGCGGCTAAGCGTACAAACCTCACTGGTAAAAACTGTGTGTTCGGTTTTCCGTATACTTTACACTGAGTATTCGACAGGATTCCACAAAATCCTTTTATGCTAGGGCATTTTTCTGGTTCTATAAAGACAGGAGGTGTGAGCGGCTGTCTATCTGGTTGAAACGTCTGGATATAACAGTAATTTTGACTCCTCGAACAAGGATATTTCGTCGATCGAAGCGAATGGTGCTTTGTAGACGACGGGTGATAAGACATTTTTGTTATGAAAGGAGTATCCCCAAATGTTGGAATTACTCATAAAAGGCGGATTGGTCATTGATGGAACGGGCCAGGCTGGATATCTGGCTGACATCGGCATCGAAAGCGGGAAGATCGCCGTCATTGATCGCAGCGGGAATCTCAATGCTGAAGCACAAAAAGTCATTGATGCAAAGGGCATGGTGGTATGTCCTGGCTTTATTGATATCCACTCGCATAGCGACAGATCCGTGGTAAGGGATCCTGGGTCGGGATCATCCCTTGTTCAGGGGATTACTACAGAGATAACCGGTATGTGCGGGGGCTCTTCTGCTCCCATTTCAGACAAGGCCGCTGAATCGTATAAGCATATGGCAAGGGAATACAGTGATACTGAAGTCGACATTCCATGGCGTAGCGTGGGGCAGTACCTTGATTATGTGAATCAACTGGGACCGGGTACAAATCAGTGTTTGATGATCGGCCAAGGAACAGTTCGGAGCAATGTGATGGGTCGCGAGTCTAGATACCCTACCGAAGAAGAACTCATTGCGATGAGTGATATGGTCAGACAGGGTCTGGAGGAAGGAGCATTCGGCATAACTACGGGTCGGGCCTATGTTCCCGGCTGTTATGCTTCCATCAAGGAGATAACAGACATCTGTGCGGTGGTAGCTGAATATGACGGATTGCATTCTAGCCACATCCAGGATCAGTGGTCGAATGTGGACTGGGCAACTAAAGAGATAGTTGACGTGAGCGCTCGTTCAGGGGTCAAAGGACAAGTCGCACATCAGAAGGTTGTAGGAAAGGATAACTGGGGAAGGGCAGATGAAGTTCTCTCGATACTAGAAGAAGCCCGCGATCTTGGCATTGATATAATGGCTGATGTATATCCCTATACCTATTCCCAGGTCATGCTTTTGAGAAGCGAACTCCCTAGGGATATTCGACGGTTAGAAGACAGTGAACTGATAAAGACTCTAAGGTCCCCTGAGTTTGTTGAACGATTCAGATCTTACTTTGCTGAAAGCGCGGGATACACTTCTTCAAGACTATACCAGTACGGGATAGTACACTGTGGCAAAACCAAAGAATTTGAGTGGATGGATATTGGCGAAGCAGCTGATGCCATGGGGCTCGATATACCTGCGGCAGTGGTAAAACTTCTTCTTGACAATGACCTCCAAGTCAAAATTGCGGGTATTATGAGCGAGAGCGACGTCAGGAAGATAGTTGCACACCCGCTTGTCATGATAGGAACCGATTCAAGCTCAGGCAATCCTGCCAAGGACATGGAGGATGCGAAGAGATATGGATCTTTGCATCCAAGACAGTATGGAACGCACCCACGAGTATTGGGAAAGTACGTAAGGCAAGAAAGGATACTTACGTTAGAGCAGGCAATTATGAAAATGACTTCTATGCCTGCAAGAAGGTGTAATATCCTTGATCGGGGGCGTATCTCCAGGGGCTACTGGGCAGATATCGTCATATTTGACCCCAACACGATTCGCGATACTGCAACGGTTGAGAATCCGGCAAGCCTGCCTGAAGGTATCGGCTATGTTGTCGTTAACGGCAAAGTCTCAGTGGAGAACGGAGTTCTCACTGGTGCGAAAGGGGGAAAGGCATTACTAGATAGTCATCACAAAATGGTGTATTGAGTTGTGTGCGCCTTGGTGATCTTCGTGCTTTGCGATTCGCGAAGAAAAGGCGCCTGTGACCAAAAAGGAAAAGAGTCAGGAGGTGCAGTTATTTTTGAAGGAACTAAGCAATATGGCTCTGGATAAGGCGAGAGATCTGGGAGCTAGTTATGCGGATATCAGGATAGTTACGAACAAAGGGGAATCCATAAGGACCAAGAACGGCAATGTTGATTCGATGGGTTCTTCGGTAAGCAAAGGATTTGGCGTGAGAGTTCTATACGACGGTGCCTGGGGGTTTGCGTCTAGTTCGCTGGTAAATGAGGAAGAAGTGGGTGCAATAACCGAAGAGGCGGTATCTATAGCCAAGGCTTCAGCTACTCTGAAAAGAGGCAAAGGTGTCGAGTTGGCCCCAGTGGAGCCCGTTACTGCGCGATGGGAATCGAAGTTTAAGATCGATCCGTTTGACGTAAAGGCAGAAGATAAAATTTCCCTTCTTCTAGAGGCAGATGCTCTTATGCGGAAGAATCCTCAAGTAAGGATTGCGTCAGGAAGCATGTGGTGTATGCGTGAGGATAAGGTTTTCGCATCAACTGAGGGCAGCTACATAGAACAGGTCAAAACTGAAACGGGAGCAGGAATAGAGGCGATGGCCACCGATGGCAGAGAGATGCAAAGGCGCTCATATCCAAATTCAGCGGGGGGAGATTGTGGTTCGCTTGGGTACGAGTTGGTTTTGGATCTAGACCTTGCAGACCACGCTGAACGCATAGCTTCTGAGGCTTGCGCCCTTCTTTCGGCAAAGCAATGCCCGAGCCTAGACACAACTCTTATCTTGGATAGTTCACAATTAACGCTGCAAGTGCACGAATCATGCGGGCATCCAATTGAACTGGACCGCGTCTTTGGACAAGAAGCTAGTTATGCCGGTACTAGTTTTTTGACTCCTGAAAAGCAGGGGACATTTAGGTACGGCTCAGAGCAGGTTAATATAGTCGCGGATGCTACCTTACCCGGAGGGTTAGGTTCTTTCGGTTATGATGATGAGGGCGTCCCCGGTCAACGGATTTCCGTAATAGACGAGGGGATATTTAAAAATTACCTGTCTTCAAGGGAGACCGCTTCCGAATTGGGGCAACTATCGACAGGGGCTATGAGAGCTGACGGATGGAACAGGATACCAATTATACGCATGACTAACGTTAACTTGGAGCCCGGCGATTGGACTCTAGATGAGATGATCAAAGATACTGATGAAGGCATCTATATGGAGACAAACAAGTCGTGGTCCATAGACGACAAACGTCTAAACTTCCAATTTGGAACTGAAGTAGCGTATGAGATAAAAGACGGTTCTTTGGGCGCCATGCTCAAGAATCCAAATTACACAGGAATAACTTATGAATTCTGGCGTTCGTGTGACGCAGTAGGAAATAAGGATGAATGGCGTCTGTGGGGCCTTGCCAACTGCGGTAAGGGGGAGCCAGGCCAAGTTGCCCATGTTGGACATGGAGCTGCTCCGGCAAGATTCAGAAATGTGAAGGTAGGTGTCGGAGAATGGAGATGAACGTCTCTAAAGGTGGAGATCTCAGACGGTCTCTTTTAGGCAAAGATAGAATCCTTGATATTGCAGAAAACGTTATAAGGCAGTCTCCTGGTGATTTGACTCAGGTACTTCTGACTACCGGAGCGTCTCGTTTGACTAGGTTTACCGAGAATTACATTCATCAAAACGTGGCTGAAGTGGACCGCAATATTTCTGTCAAAGTTATCTTCGGAAAAAGGATTGGGGTAGCGTCAACAAATTCTCTAGAAGAAGACTCTCTAAAAGAAGTTGTGCGGGCAGCTGCGGAAATAGCGAAGCTGCAGAAACCAAACGAGGACTTCGAAGGTATTCCTGGGCCAGAGCCCATTCAGGAAGTAGATACTTTTTCAGAGAGAACCTACAACTTTTCCGCAATCGAAAGAGCGAAAGCCGTCAAGGAGGTTGTTGACGAAGCCGATCGGAGAGGCTTCAGAGCTGCCGGCGCTTTTTCTACAGGCGGCAGAGAATTATGCGTGGCCAATTCACTGGGTGTTCGTGCATATCACGCGTCTACGTCAGCTTCTTTGAACACGGTGGTTACATCTGAGACCAGTTCTGGGTATGCACAGGCCAGGGCCATAGATGTTGATGATATCTCGGCTGCCGAATTAGGACGCACAGCTGCTGAAAAGTGTGCTATGGGAGAAAATCCAGTTGCCATAGAACCGGGCGAGTACGAGGTTATTTTAGAACCTTTGGCTGTTGCGGATATGCTCGGCTATCTTGCAGCCATGGGGTTTTCTGCGCAGGCAGTAAGGGAAGGGAGGAGCTTTCTGACCGGGAAACTTGGTCAGAAGCTCTTTAGCGACTTGTTCACTATGTGGGACGATGGGCTTGATAGAAGAGGGTTTCCTATGCCTTTCGATCTGGAGGGCGTACCCAAATCAAAGGTGATCATGGTCGAAAATGGTGTCGCAAAGGAATTGGTGTATGACTTCAAAAATGCCAAGAAAGAAGGCAAGAAATCAACTGGGCATGGCGGGTTTGGTGGATGGGGGCCCATGCCTACAAATCTCTTCATGGCTGGAGGCCTTAGCTCTTTAGGCGACATGATCAAAGGCACTCGCAGAGGAGTTTTGGTAACGCGATTCCATTATACTAATCTGGCTCATCCCATGAAGATGTTGATCACGGGTATGACTCGGGATGGGACATTTTTGATCGAAGATGGAGAGATAGTGAAACCTATCAAGAACATGAGGTTTACCGAAAGTGCTCTTAGGGTTTTTGGTAGCATGGATATGGTAAGCCAAGACCTGGTTAGGACAGGAAGAGCAGTTGTCCCCGCGATTAGAGTGCCTGCTTTTTCTTTTACAGGTACAACTGAATTCTAAAATCGCACGTTAGTTGAAGTTATGGGGAGGCCTACCTTCGAAAAGGGGTATGAAGGTGTGCCTCCTTTGTTTTGGGGGAGTTCGACATAAGGCGCATCTATGAAGATTAACGCAGGAGATTGAAGTCAGTTTTGTATTTGCTACTTTAGTGATAATATGGTTCGGAAGTGTCTTTGTTAGGGAGAGAGCCGCCGGATGGAAAGGACTGACGATTTGAGTAATGGTTTGACCACGGCAGAGGATAGCGATGTGCTCCTCACTGCCCACTTGAAATATCCCTTGGCTGACCTTCTTCGGTTCTACCTGCCTTTGGCAGCGACCTCTGTATTGATGATGGTGACCCATTCTGTAGTATCGGGCGCAATAGCCAGGACTATGTACCCTACCATTGCCTTGGCTGCGTACTCTGTCTCTTACAGCGTTGGGCAGGTATTTGAGTCCCCCTGTTACGCAATGCAGCGTATATGTCTTACATTTACTACCGGGAAAAGAACTTTTCGAAAAGCTGCTCAGGTAACTTTGATAATACTTGGGGCTTTAGTTTTTCTGCAGTCGTTGGTTACCTGGACACCGCTTTCCAGATATGTTTTCATGAATCTTCTGGGAGTCTCAGACGAAGTTTACCACGTGGCCTTGGCCTCGCTGAAAGTGCTTATATTGTGGCCCATATCTTCTGCTCTGCGGTCTATATTTCAGACTCCTATCGTCGTAAAGAAACAGACTCACTTCATGACGATAAACATGCTTATACGCGTGCTTTTAATGTTTGTTGCCGCTGCGGTCTTGCCTACGATTTGGCCTAACGGTCCGGTAGGCGCGTCCATACTCATGCTTGGATTATCTACGGAAGCGGTTTTAGCATTTGTTGTCTCGAAAAGGTTCATTCCGCCTTTAGAAGACGAAGACCCTAATGAACCAATCATAGGTCATGCGGAAATACTTCGCTTTGCTTTGCCACTTGTCTTTGCTTCGGTAGTTCAGACTTTGGGTAGGCCCATTATTGCAGCGGCGTTGTCTCGAACTGTAAATCCTGATGTCTCACTGGCAGGATACCAAGTGGCGTTGAGTTATTCTTTTATCTTTACCGCTCTTACTTACAACATATATCATCTTGTTATTATTTTTGTAAAAGGTAAGGCCTCTTTCAAACAAGCCAAGCGTTTCTCAAGTGCTCTTGGGATAGTCGGTTTAGTGTGCTTGCTTCTAAGCAGTTTGCCGTTTATTGGGAATTGGGTCTTTGGTACTATGATCGGTGCTCCTTTGGATACTTTACCTGAAACCCTTAAGACATTAGCGTTCGTATCTTTCATGCCACTTATGGCTTGTTTTGCAGAGTTTTATGGCGGAATGCTCATCATGAAGCGACATACTTCGTGGGTAACTGTAGCAAAATGCGCTAATGTAGTCATCACCGCGGCTTTGGCGATGGCGGGGGCTCGATTATTTCCCGGCATGGGTGGTGCGATTGGTACCCTAGCAATGGCAGCAGGGAGCGGGGCAGAAGCCCTGACCTGTTATATCATGTTCAACAGGTTCCCTGAGTGCCGCGTGTACGCTTCGTAGGTTGCGGTACGGACTCTTAAAGCAAGTCGCGCAACGGCTCAGACGTTTTTGGCCAAGAACTCCTCGATTTTGGGAATTGCGTCTAACCATGTGTTCCGATGGCGAAAAACATGTTTCTCGTCGGGATAGTAGATAGCCTCATGACGTTTCCTACGCTGCAAACAGTCTTTGACGATTCTGTCGAGCTGTGCGAAATCGACGTTCGCGTCTTGAGTTCCATGGAGACTCATGAGAGGATCTTTGAGATGATCGGCGAAGGTTGCGGGAGAGGCTTGCGAATACAGATCTGTTGAATCCTCAGGTTCCCCTTCCAAAAACGCTTCAAAAAACCACATCCCTTTTCCATATCGCTTCTCGGCCCACTTGGTGTATTGAGCAAAGTCCCAGATACCGGCAATGTTTACTCCTGCCTTGAACTCGCCGGGGTATTGGGTCAGGCTGTGTAACGTCATGTAACCTCCGTAGCTAAGACCCCATACTGCAATTCGATTAGGATCGACGTAGGGAAGTGTTTTGAGGAACCTTCCGGCGTTTACCACGTCTGCTACGTCGTCTACTCCCATCTTGCGGTGAAGAGATTCTCGGAAATCCCGTCCGTAACCTATTCCGCCCCGGAAGTTCACCGATAGAACCACGTATCCTCTATGGACGAAGTACTGGTTCAGTCCATGGAAGAGAGCGTAGCTCTGTAGAGGATGCCAACCCGGTCGCATCTGTCTCACAGGTCCACCATGTACCCATACCAGGCCAGGTACTTTGGCTCCTTGGGGAATATCCCTGGGTTTCATCAGATATCCGTAGATGGTCAACCCTCCAGCGCTCTTAAACGATACTTCTTCCGGTACAAACTGACGCTCTTCGGTTAGCGCTTTGGGCATAGAAAATGTGATTTGAGTGGGATTTTCGCCGTCTGAATCGCATACCCAGATATCCATGTTTCGGTAGACATCACAGTGCACAAACGCCATCCTGCCGGTTGAAGAGAACTTGACTCTCGAGTTAGTTCCTGGAAGCGCAATGATCTCTATGTCTGTTCCGTTCGCCAAGCAATGCTCGTATATTTGTCTTTCTCCTTGCGATCGTCGGTTAGAAGAATACACAAAGCTCGAGGAATCCTCACGCCATACTGCGTAGTCATCAGCATGGGCAAAATCTTCGCATTCTCCGAAGGTTACTTGCTCTACTTCTCCGTTTCTCCTATTAAACATGTAGTAATGAGCGAAACCGGTGTCTTCCAGAAGGAAGAGAACCTTTGTTCCATCAGGTGAAGGTATGGAGGTCGTGGAAAGCAAAGGACCTTTGCCCGAACCTTTGAGATGCATAATGGTTTTGATATCGGTGTGAGCGTCGGAGATGTCAAGCAACATGAGGTCGGCTTCTTTGCCGTATTCCCGGTGCTTTGCAAAATAAAGACTGTTTTCATCAAACCATGAAAAGTCTCTTGAAGATGCTTGGTAGTGGGATTTCCAAATAAGATCACCGTCTTTTCCCATAACTGCTATTTGATGATAAGTATCACCATCTTTAAACGAAAAGGCGAGCTTTGTTCCGTCGGGCGACCAAAGTACAATCCCCAAATGGCTGGTCTGGCTCAAAAGACCGGGCATTTCCAACTGCTTGACAGCACAGGATGCCACATCATAAAGATGAATCTTGCCACCCAGGCCAAATGCCAGCGTGGTACCCAAAGGAGAACACGAAATGCCTGTTATCTGGTCTGTAGCTCGGTAGATCAGACTGGGTTCGCTAATGGGTGAGACACCCATCTTGTATATCGCGTTGTCCATAACGAAAAACATCTCCGAGGTTTTTGGCAACCACTCCAGATCGGACACTCCCTTTTGAGCTGAGGTGAGTTTCTGAGGAAGGGACACTCCCGGCGCAACCAGCCATAGATCGTTTGTGCCGCCATCGTCCCATATGAAGGCTATGAACTCGCCATTTGGGCTCCATTCGTATTTTCCTAGGTACTTTATGTTCAAAAACTCCTCTAGCAATGACACATCACTCATGTCCTCACGCTCCTCAATATGAGTATATTCTACGTTGTTACGTTTTTCCTGCTTTCCATCCAAAGCATGTTCCATCGTTGGGCCTCTTTATAGTTGGATTTTGTCCCTTTTTGATATAGGCTTGATAGTGAAGGCGTTTCATATAGCGACCTTGTCTATCAATCTTGTGGGAGGTGTGTCATATGCTAGTGCAAGAAGTCTTGCGTAAAGCGGTGGACATGGAAGAAAAGGGATATCAACTCTATGCCCGGGAAGCCCAAAAAGCTAAGAATCCCTTGGTTAAGGGGCTTTTCGAAGAACTGGCTTCAGATGAAATGATCCATGCAGAAAAGTTCCGCAGCCTTCTAAAGACCCTCGAAGACTCAGGAGAACTACAGTTCTCCTATGAAGAACTTCCCCCGATTGAGGAACGCATGAAAGACATGTTTGAGAAGATAGGTGAAGTTTCTGTACATGAGGAAGGCGAACCGTATATTGATGCCCTAAAAGCGGCCTTGGAGTTGGAGCAAGAAAGCTATCGAATATATAACGACCTGTTCCGACGGTCTAGCGATCCCAAAGAAAAAGAGTACTTTGATATACTTCGTAAAGAAGAGTACGAGCATATAACCTCTTTGGCAAATGTTTTGGCATATCTAACAAAGAGTGGTATGTGGTTTGACGTGGAAGAGAGTAAGCGTTGGAACTGGATGAACATCTAGGCCTGGAGACCGGAGTTTTTGAAAGCCTAGTTGGGAGAAAAAGGCTGGGTGGTCTATTACCGCCCAGCCTTTTAAATTGTCTTACTCCTCGATATCCTCTTTCTTTTTACCCGATGATGCAAGTTTCGTTAACAGATCTATTAGTTGTTCTAGATCTTCTTGATCTATGTCGACCTTTTGGATGCCTTCTTTGCTTGGAGTTGCCTCAGTCATTCCTGTTGCCTCAGCGTCTACGGTGGGTTGAGGTACCTGTTTGGTCTCGCGTGTTTCTAATTCCACGGATACAGGTGCGCTTTTGACCGGTTTATATCCGGCAAATATGCTGTATACTACAGGAATTACAAAGAGAGTAAAAAATGTACCTGAACTGAGGCCGCCCATTATGCTCAATGCCATGGGCGCGGCCAACTCTCCGCCTTCGCCAATTCCGAGAGCCATAGGTACAAGGCCGAGGATAGTTGTAAGGCTTGTCATAAGGATGGGTCGTAAACGCTTCGACGAACCATCACATATCGCTTCGCCCAACGGCATGCCGGCTACGCGTTCTTGATTGATGAAATCAACCATCACTATACTGTTGTTCACAACTACTCCAGCCAGCACGATAGCTCCCATGAATGCTGTTATGCCAAAAGCGTAGCCGGAGATATAAAGAGCTATTACAACTCCTATTGCCCCGAGTGGCATCGTAAACAGGATAACAAAGGGTGAAGACAAGGACTCAAACGAAGCGGCCATTACCATGTATACTAGGATAATCGAAAGGATGAGCGCAAGTTTGAGGGCGTCGAAACCCTCTTCCATTAGTTCTGACATACCACCCATGCTTATCTTGTAGCCGTCAGGGATGTCGATTTCAGAAACCGCATCGTTGATCTTTGCGGTTATTTCTCCCAGAGTGATATCTGAATATTTTGCGTTTATTCTCGCACTAAGTCTCTGGTTGAGGCGGTTTATGGTTATTGGTCCCTCGCCTTCTACGACCTGTGCAATGTCTTTGAGAGCAACGGTCCCAAGAGCGCCGGTTAGGCGTAGAGACTCAATATCTTCAACTGTCTCAACGGCGCTTTTGTCGTAGCTGACGACGATATCGAAGGTAGTGGTGCCTTTTTCTAATCTTGAAACTGTCTGTCCCGTGACTGCTCTGGACAATGCAGTTCCTATCTGCGCAGGTGTAAGGCCATAGGCAATTGCTTTGTCTTTATCGACCACGATGTGAATCTCAGGTTTCCGTTCTGTGAGCGTAGACGTGACTTCCTTCACATTATCTAGATCTTTGATTTTCTCAATGACCTCATCGTTGAGTCTGGATACTTCGACTATGTCTGGACCGGTTACCGACACTTGGACCGAACCCGACATGCCTCCGGCCATCAACGCTATGGAAGATTGGGGAGTGAATGAGACCTTTGCGCTATCGCGGATCTCGTCTACCTCTTTTTCAATTTCCTCCATTACCTTTGTGGTCTCTTTCTTATCAAGTACCTCTTGGGTGACCACAGCTGTAATGTTCGCTGTCGTACCGCCTTCTGAAGTGGTGAGGGAGGTCAAGCTTCCTGCACCTGTACTTATGGAGACAGTATATAATTCGATAGAACGGTTTTTATCGAGTATCTGTTCGATTTCCGATACCAGGCTGTCGAGTTTCTCTATGGGTGTGCCTTCCGGCATGGTTACTGCGATGGTAAACCCGCCTTCATCTGCAGTCGGTATGAACTCGGTACCTATCTTGGAACCTAGGTACACTGAACCTGCAACCAGTGCCGCGACAATTACAAGAACGAGTAACCGGTTTTGGAGAGCCCACTTGACCATGTTGTAGTACTTGCCTTTGTCTTTTTGCGCTCCGGATTGACGGCTGCTCTCGGTCTGGGAAGCATAGTCGGTCGACCGTTTTTTCTTCCTTACAAACCATACGGATGCGAGCATTGGCACGACAGTCAGTGCGACCAAAAGAGATGCGAGCAACGAGAAAGTCACGGTTAGCGCTAATTCCTTGAAGATGATTCCGCTGACTCCGCCAACGAAAACTATTGGCAGAAACACTACTAGGGTAGTAAGTGTCGAAGCTGTAATTGCCATTGCGACTTCTCCAGTGCCTCTGGCAGCAGCTTCCTTTGGCTCGGTGCCCATCTCAATGTGCCTGTAGATGTTCTCAATTACAACTATTGAGTTGTCAACTAGCATTCCAACCCCAAGTGTTAACCCGCCTAGAGTCATTATGTTCAAAGTCAATTTGCCAAAGTACATAAGCACGAACGTAGATATAACTGAAAACGGTATGCTTATCGCGATCACCAGGGTGGTCCTAAAGTCTTTTAAGAACAGTATCAGCACTACTATCGCTAGTATTGCGCCCATGACCAGGTTCTTGGCTACGGAACTGATAGTATCTTCGATGAATTTTGCCTGGTCGAAACTGACCACCGCGTCAAAGCCAGAGATTTCTTCTTTAAGAGCGTCGACTTCTTCTCGTACTTTGCGCGCGACGGTTACGGTATTTGCACTGCCTTCTTTTTTGATGGAAAGAAGGATGCTAGGCTTACCGTTGATCCTGGCTATTGAAGTAATTTCCGAAAAAGCCTGCTCAACTCCTGCGATGTCTTTCAGACGAAGAGGTACCATAGGACTTTGTGAAAGATTACCTGTCTTAGGTGCGGCGCCTATCTCACTTGGGATAGATGAGGCGTCTCCTTGTAGAAGCGCCGCGGGAGCATATCCAACAACTAGTTCTTTGAGATCTTCGAGTGATTTGAACTTTCCTTCTAGTCTAACGTCAAGGAGTAGTCCGTCCTTATCCAATTTGCCTACAGGATAGTTGAGATTAGATGCTGAGATGATTCCAGCTACTGTGTCCTGAGTAAGTCCAAATGCGTTCAGTTTCGATGGATCAAGACGTACCTGGATTTGTTCTTCTAACCCGCCCAACACGTCTACTGATGCGACACCCTCGATTCCTTCGATCCTTGGTTTGATAGTATTCTCAGTAAAGACAGTTAGTTCTGACAGGTCTGAATTCTTGCTATGGGTGATCGAGATCTCCATGACTGGGAGCATAGTCGGATCAAATTTCATAACCGTGGGTTTGGATGTCCCTTCAGGAAGCGGGACCATCTCAATCTTCTGGTTTATATCCGTACGCGCTTCGGTCATGTCCTGGTTCCAGTCAAATGTCAGGACAACAATCGACACCCCTTCCTGCGAAATCGACATGATGTCTTTGATGCCGGAAGTGGTAACGACTGCTGCTTCGACACGCTGCGTTACAAGTTCTGCGACCTCGTTAGCTGATGCGCCCCGGTAACTGGTAATAACGGCTGCAACGGGTGGAGTAATGTTTGGTAAGAGATCCAGATTCAGATTCACGACGGATACCACACCCAGGAGTATTACCATAAACATCACCATTAGAATACCGACAGGCCGTCTAATGGAGGTTCTTGCAAGATTCATCTACCGTTCCCCCTCATACTTCGAAATTGTCATCGTTCTTCAGGAAATGAGCCAATCAGGTTAGCTGTATCTTCTAGTTCCATCTGTTGAGTGAGTCAAGCCATGGCCAAGCTCGTGTCCAACTTCTCGAGTATATATACGATGTTGGACAGATCCAGATTCGTCAAGTTGCTCAACAGAATCTCGGTAGACTGACGTATCGATGCTTCGATTTCCTCGACAACCTCTAAACCTTCTTGCGTTATACTGATATACACAACCCTTCTGTCTTTAGTGTCTCTTTGCCGCTCAATCAGATCTCTTTCAAGGAGATCTTTGGTCATGAAAGTGATTGCGCTTGGAGTTAGCTGCATTTTTCTGGAAATCTGGGATACTTTGGCAGGGCCGCACTGTTTCAAAAACCTGAGCATGATGAACTGAGAAGCAGAAACTCTACCCTTCATGATCCTAGTCATTTCGTTGCCGAACTTGCGACTTATGGAATGGATGAGTTTTATCATTTGGGCGATGACTACTTTACGGTCGGTATTGTCAGCCGAGGCAGACTCAAGTCTATGCATGTTTTCACCTCAATTCCATGTGTGATGTATACTATTTCGCTATACGAAAGGTTAAATAGCTTGATTATCTCATGACAGTATAATTGTTGGCCAAGAGTGGTGTCAATACAAACCTTGCGCATAGGCAGGTGACCCGGAAGCTCACAGGGAATAAGTAGTCTGAACTTGAAAGGCGGTGGTCGAAGTATGTCATGCATGACTAAAGACTCGTGTCTTATTGTGGTTGATGTTCAGAACGATTTTTGTCCGGGAGGTGCTTTGGGCGTTAAGGATGGGGATAAAATCATTCCGGTGCTAAACCGTTGGATCCAGGAATTCAAAAGACAGCATCTGCCGATTGTATTCACACAGGACTGGCATCCTATGGATCACAGTTCGTTCACACAACAAGGAGGAATATGGCCTCCTCACTGTGTTCAGAACACATGGGGGGCGCAGCTGCACCGAGATCTTGTCATAGACGGTGAAATCTGTAGGAAGGGGTACTATCCTGAGATAGAGGCATACTCAGCTTTTGATGGGACAATCGGTGACCAAAAAGGGCAACCTCTCGATATGTGGCTAAAGGCCCATGGCGTTCGAGTTCTGTACGTAGGCGGTCTGGCTACTGACTACTGCGTTAAATCTACTGTCTTGGATGCACTAGAAAAGGGTTATCAAGTTGTGGTCATAAGAGAGGGAATTCGCGCTGTGAACGTGAACCCGAAAGATGGCGACATAGCCGTCTCGCAGATGTTACAAGCGGGAGCGATTGTAAAGTGACAGACTTAGCACCTATACTTGAATATCCTTCCAATGTTCACTTTTGAAGCGCCTGCTGAATAGGATCGACCTAACGGTTAGGTCTGCCACCATTGCATACCATGCGCCGGGCAGATGAAGGCCCAGATTGTTTACCAGTACATAAGTAAGCACGAGCCTGACCAGCCAGGCACTACCGCCGGTTATGTACATAACCCAGGCTGTGTCACCTGCTCCGCGCAGCCCTCCGGATAAGACATGGTTTAGACCTGCTATCGGTTGAGCAACTGCGACAATTCTCAGGACTATGGTGCCTAGTTCTGTGACCTCTGGGTTATCCGGTATGAAAAGACGCACTATGTTAGGTGCTGCTACAAAGAGAACTACTCCTGCGCATCCCATTGCTATTGCTGCAAGTTTCTCACACTTGAAGACTACTTCTTCAGCTTTCTTAGGATCGCCAAAACCAAGGTATTGACTAACCAATGTGGTAGTTGCTGCGCCGAAACTAAAGCCAATAACAAGGGACATAGACTCTATACGTAGCGCTATTTGGTGTGCTGCGTAAGCATTAGTGCCAAGACCCGCAATTGCCCTTACGTAGAATAATTGTGCTACTCTAAGTATAAGTCTCTCGCCTGACGCGGGTAACCCGATAGAAAGTACTGGAGTTACGACTGATTTGTCCGGGCGGAATGAGCCTCTGTAAAAGGACCTTATAGGGCTTTCTTGTGTCACAGTAAGGAAGATTATGAAAACCATCCCTAAGAAACGCGCAAACGCGGTGGCAATCCCGGCGCCTTCTGTTCCAAGGGCAGGGAACCCCCACTGTCCGGATATCAAGGCATAGTTGCCCAATAGGTTTGTACCATTGACAAGCATACCGACGTACATGGGAAGGCGGGTGTTGCCATATCCCCTTAAAGCGGCAGTAAAAGTCATGGTAATGAATTCAAAAAGCAAAGACAAGCCCTTCCAGTATGAGTAGGGGACGCCTTGCTCTATGACGTCTCTTTCGGCTCCCAGCAATTCGAGGCTAGGACCGGCGAAACCAGAAATTAGCACGAAAGCTACTAACCCGAGCAAAAGGGCCAGTATAAGCGATTGTCTTAAGGTAGCCTGGGCCTTGTCGTATTCCTGTGCGCCTATCCGGCGGGCAACTACGGTTGTAGTTCCGACTCGGATCGCATCGTAGAAACTCGTGGCGATAAAAGTGATCTGATTGGAGAGCCCGACGGCGGCAACGGAAGCAGCACCGACTCGCCCTACCATGATCATATCGGCGGCGTCTACAACCGATTGCAGCAAACGTTCGGCGATAAGAGGCAATGCTAGAATCCAGATATTTTGTTCGATTGTGTGATTTTCTAAATCGAGATAGCGAGGCAATTCTCTTGCTCTTTGGCGCAAAGAGCGCCCGTTATTATCAGTAGTTGCCCTTTTCCGGTCTCTCAATTATGTCACCTTGTCTATTATTTCTATACTTTGTTTTGAGTGCTGGGATCCGAATAGATGGATTGCGTTGTCGACAAAACTATTACGGAACACAAAATAGAAATCAGAAGTATCATATTACAAAGGTGGCTTAGAGGGCAAATTTTGAAACCAAATGATGTGTATCGTTCCGGACAGATCTTTTGTGTCGACGAGAAAGATTTGTGGACTGAACGTAAAGGAAATTTCGACACTCGTATCGAATTCCGTCTAGTAGGCCCGGGTGTTTTAGAAATTCTCCACAAATCTTATCTGAAGGGAGCTGATTCCTGGTAGTCCTTAGTGCAGAACGTCCTGCAAGTAGGGAACCAGGCAGAACATGGGAAAAGAGGTTCGGCAGATAGGCAACGTGACTTCTCCGGAAGAGTTTTTTGGGTTTAGACTCGGTAGCGACCGCAAGATGGCTCGTTGGGATGACATCGTTCGCTATTTCTACAAAATCGAATCGGAATCTGACAGGGTCAAAGTCATAAACATGGGAAGGACCACCGAAGGCAATGACTTTTTGTTGGCCATCATTTCGTCTCCGGACAATCTTGGGCGCCTCGATTACTATAAAGATATCAATGCCAAAATATCGGATCCTAGAGGCTTAGAACCGGAAACCATCAAGGATCTGGTAGATGAGGGTAAAGTAGTCGTGTGCCAAACGATGAGCCTTCACGCAAGTGAGATAGGTGGAACTCAGATGGCTCCTGAATTAGCGTACGACCTTTTATCGGATGATTCTGAGTCAACCAGAAAAATACTGGATAATGTGATCTTTCTGATGGTGCCCTGTTTCAACCCCGACGGTCAGATAATGGTTACAGATTGGTACAAGAAATATCTTGGAACAGAATACGAAGGTACCATGCTTCCTTATCTGTATCACAAGTATGCTGGCCATGATAACAACAGAGATGCTTTCGCTATGAACTTAATAGAATCGCGGTACGTGGGCGGGATCTTGTTTTCAGAGTGGCATCCTCAGGCTTACCAGGACCATCACCACATGGGCAGCACAGGGGCACGTCT
Source organism: Candidatus Fermentithermobacillaceae bacterium (assembly GCA_018052475.1). Taxonomy (GTDB): domain Bacteria; phylum Bacillota; class Sulfobacillia; order Fermentithermobacillales; family Fermentithermobacillaceae; genus UBA3907. The sequence continues at coordinate 13,175 of JAGPNG010000017.1, read as the reverse complement.
GTATCTGGCTCCTTACTGCAATTCCATTAGGCCATATGCAGATCCGTTGGTATGGCGTGAGGATTCTTGGTATGGGGCACACATGGCGTACGCCCTAGAACAGGAAGGGAAAACAGGCATATTGAATGATGCGCAATTCCCTGGGTGGGGGCATTTTGGTTTCCATTGGATTGCAACTCACCATAACATTGCAGGGATGCTAACTGAATCCGCTTCGGCGAAGCTGGCTACTCCAATGTATATTCATCCGCATCAGCTTGAAGGAGCTTGTCCGAAGACTATGCCCAAGTACGAGGCGCAGACCAATTTCCCAAACCCGTGGCCAGGTGGTTGGTGGAGATTGCGTGACATAGTTGAGCAACAGAAAATCGCTGCATGGGCCCTTCTGGAGATTTGTGCGGAATTCAGGGAAAGGATACTGTGGAACGCTTACCTTAAAGGTTCACGGCAGACCGAAAGAGGTGCGAAAGGTTCCCCCAAAAACTATGTCATATCCATGGAACAGCACGACCCACTTACTGCGTTGAAACTCGTAGAGATTCTTCTGCGCCAAGGAATTGAAGTTAAGCGTTCAAAAGAGAGTTTTGTGGCCGACGGCAAAGTATACCCAGTCGGTTCTTTCGTGATCTCTCTAGCTCAACCGAAGATGGGCGTTATCCGAAATCTCTTAGGGAGAACATTTTACCCTGACAATTACTGGACGCGGAATCCTGACGGTTCACCTATTATGTACGATACAGCTACAGACACTATAGGAGAATTCATGGGTGTTTCAGTGGAGCCAGTAGATACCGAAATACCAGGCGACCTTGAGATAGTAGCTGATACGGACATAAGGGTCTGTGAAGCAGAAGAGACTCTCAAGTGCATTTACTATCAAGTGGAAGGATATGTGCTAGATCCAAGACTAAATGATACTTTCGCAGTCGTTTCAGGGCTTGTTCAGGAAGGTCATGCTGTGTTCAGGTTCGATGCACCTATCTGCGAAGGAGACTACCCCAATTGCCCGTATATGCCCGCAGGAGCTTTCTATGTGGAGGACCAGGGCGATGCGGTGGAGAGGCTCAAAGTTTTATGCCATGAGCGGGGTGTTCCAATATACCCAGCTAAGGTACAAATTGACGTTCCTCGGCACAAGGTGCAAAAGCAGAGGGTAGGCATGTATCAGAGGTATTGGGGAGGAAATGCAGACGAAGGCTGGAGTAGGCTGGTTTTGGAAAAGTTCGGGTTCCCATACGTGACCTTGACGGACGCAGATTTTAGAGAAGGTAATCTCAATGACAAGGTGGACGTGATAATTCTCCCATCTGATAGACCCGAGATGATATTGGGACCGGATTCCGTAGAAACCAAGAAGACGCCGTATCCTATGCCGCCGATGCCCCCGGAATACCGCAGCGGTATTGGTAAGGAAGGGGCTCGCGCTTTAAAGGATTTCGTGACCAAGGGCGGGCGTTTGGTGGCTTTCGACTCATCATGCAAATTCGCAATAGACACGTGCGAGCTCAAAATCGCCAATGTGCTTGAGAACCTTACCTTCAAGGACTATTACTGCCATGGGTCTACTTTGCACGTCGAGGTGGATGAAAACAATAAGGTTGGGTACGGAATGCCTCATAACTGCTACGCTCTTGTCTGGGGAGGTCAAGCGTTTGAGGTAAGGGACACCTTTGCATCGGATAGGTACTGTGTGGTGTGTCAGTATCCAAAGAAAGATCTTCTGCAAAGCGGATGGCTTATAGGCGAAGAGATCATTTCAGGCAAACCGTGCGTTATGACGGCCAAATGTGGAGATGGTGAAGTAGTTCTTTTTGGGTTTAGGCCTCTTTTCAGGGCTCAGACCCATGGCACCTTCAAACTCCTGTTTAACTGCTTGTTCGCCTAGAGACAAGTGGTGCTGAGATAGGTTCAGTCTGTTGTGAGTTTTTAAAATAAAAGGAGGGCATTGGACGTTATGCTAGCAATCACAAATGGGAAAGTGATGACAATTACAAAGGGAACTATTGATGAAGGTGTAGTTCTAATCGAGGGAGGCAAGATAAAAGCCGTAGGACGAGATGTTCCGATTCCTGAAGGTGCAGAAGTCTTGGATGCTAAGGGAAAACTGATTACTCCAGGGCTAATCGATTCACACAGCCATCTCGCGGTGTTTGGAGAGCCTTCTGTCTGGGCAAATGCTGACGGTAACGAAGTGACTGATCCAATAACCCCGCAACTTAGAGGCATCGACGCGTTGAACCCTAGAGATCCCGCCATCCGTGACGTTGTTACCGGTGGAGTTACCACCGTGTATACGGGACCCGGCAGTGCAAACCTTATTGGAGGTACCGGGTTTGCAATGAAACTTAGGGGCAGGACAGTTGATGAAATGGTCATCCCGGGAACTGAAGCGATGAAAATGGCCTTGGGTGAGAACCCGAAGCGTGTCTACGGAGAGGGGCAGAAACGAGCACCACACACCCGTATGGGCAACGCAGCAGTCTTGCGCGAGGCACTGGTGAAGGCGCAAAACTATATGACTAAAATGGAAAAGGCCAAAGAGAAGACTGATGAGAATGGTGCGCCTCCCGAGAGAGATCTCAAGATGGAAGCGCTAGGAAGAGTGCTAAGACGCGAGATAAAGGCCAGAATACATGCTCATAGAGCAGACGACATAATGACAGCCATACGCATTGCAGAAGAATTCAACCTCGACTATATTATCGAACACTGTACCGAGGGGTACAAGATCGCCGATATTCTGGCTGCGAAGAAGGTAAGGGCTACGGTAGGTCCTTTGTTGATGAGCCGCTCGAAGATGGAGCTTCTAGACGTATCCCTAGCTAACCCAGGTATCTTGGCCAAGGCCGGTGTGACCGTTGCTATTCAGTGTGACACAACCTCAAATACTCGCTGGCTTGCATGCCATACAGGCATTGCAGTTCGCGAAGGGATGCCAGAAGATCTGGCCATCAAGGCAATTACCATAATTCCGGCAGAGATATTGGGAATTGCAGATAGGGTTGGCAGTATTGAAGTGGGCAAGGATGCCGACGTTGTTATTTGGAACGGGCATCCGTTTAACACTCTATCAGTTGCCGAGAAAGTGTTCATTGAAGGGGAACTGGTGTACGAGAGAAAAGCCTGCTAGGTTTAGTATTGGGGCAGACATTCAATATTAAAAGAGGCCGTCTTATGCGACGGCCTCTTTTAATATTCTAATTCAGCCACCTGTAAGTGTCAGCGTTGTTGGAACTCTGGACGTTCTCTTCTAAGTCGGCAAGATGAGTAGTGTCGCTTACTTGCTTTACCTGCAGCTTGCCGTTTTCCTTGGATATAATGCTAATCGACGCATTGGCAGGGGTAGGGGAGCTTGGGTCTGGTTCTATCCCATTCGCATAAGCCAAAAGACATCTTATGACCCCGCCGTGTGTCACGATAACTACGTCGGAATCGGGATGTCTGTGCAAGATCTCTTCGAAGAAGCTCACCGAGCGATGGTACAGATCAGCAAATGACTCACCGCCCCCGGGTCGTGCTGTGTTTATAGGATCTTTTCGGAATGCCGTGAAGAACTCGGGAAAGAGTTTCCTACTATCCTCCATCGTCCTTCCCTGTAAGCTACCGCAATGGATTTCCCTTAAGCGCGGGTCAAGGATTGGTTCAAGGTTGTGGTATTTTCCTATAGCCTCAGCCGTTGCGCGAGCCCGTTCCAGATCGCTGGAATAGACAGCATCAATATCAGCTGTTGAGAGTGCTTTTCCGACTAGTTCAGCCTGTTTTTTGCCATGCTCAGAAAGGGGTACGTCGAGATGTCCTTGGAGTATCCCTTCCTTGTTTGCGAGAGTTTGGCCATGCCTTACTATGTAGTATGTTGCCATGTTTGCCACCACCTCTATTTTTCACGCTTACCTAATCAAAGTATATTAGTTTTGCAGTAGTTGATCTATGGGGTCCCGACGTAGGGCAAGCCTTTACAAAAAGGTGAAACCTTTCGCGTTATAGGTTAGAATTGCTAATTGGGAGGCGGAAAAGTTGGACACAGACCTAATAACTCAGTTCTTGGATGAAGTCTCTGTCAAGCATTCAGAAGGATACAATTGTGCCGAGTCGGCTTTTTATGGGGTTTGTAGATATCTCGGGCTTGAAATGCCGGTTTCTTGTATGACTGGTTTTGGTGGCGGGGTAGCCCGGACAGGTTCTGTATGTGGAGCTCTTTCCGGAGCCATCTCCGGTCTAGGCATGTACATAGGAAGAACTCAACCTGAAGAAGAAGAGAGCAAGGCTAAATGCAATGCTATGGGTCAGGAGATCGTAAGAGAGTTCATCGACAAGATGGGTGCTCTTACATGCCATGATATATTGGGATTTACCCTTGGTTCGGAGGACGGTCCGGAGCGGTACGCGAAAAGTAATCTGAAGAAAACGCGGTGTAACATGGCCATTAGGGTTGCTGTTGAATCGGCAATAAGAAGCATAGAATCGGACAGACAAGAGCATTAACATTGCTTATTCACAAGGAGGGAGCGGGTGTAATATACCCGGGAATATGCCAGTAGTAGTTGTGGTCGGGAGCCAGTGGGGAGACGAAGGCAAGGGAAAAGTGACAGATTACCTGGCTCTTGAAGCGGACGTCGTAGTTAGATATCAAGGAGGCCCTAATGCTGGTCACACAGTGGTCGTGGACGGAGATGAGTTTCAGCTTCACTTGCTTCCTTCCGGCATTTTGTATCCGGAGAAATTCTCTGTGATCGGTAACGGCGTTGTTGTGGACCCTCTGATATTGGTAGAAGAACTTGAAGCAATGCGCGCTAGGGGAAGGGATACTCGTGGGCTTCGTGTGAGCAATAGAGCACATCTCATCATGCCATACCATAAGATCCTAGATGCGCTTCAAGAAGAGAGCATGGGAGCGGGTAAGATCGGCACAACACTTAAAGGTGTGGGCCCTGCGTACATGGATAAAGCTGCAAGAGTAGGAATCAGGGTTGGCGACCTTAGAGACCCCGAGCTTTTCAAGGAGCGGTTGGAGTCAAACCTAAACGACAAGAACAGGGTGCTGAAATACGTCTATGGGAAGGAGACGCTAGATGCGGCTCCGATTCTAGAGTCGTACCTAGAAGCAGGCGAGTATCTAGCTCCTTACATCACAGATACTGCAGTTTTGATCAATAGCGCTGTTGATGCCGGTCAGAAGGTGCTTTTCGAGGGTGCACAAGGCACGTTGCTTGATCTGGACCATGGGACGTACCCTTACGTAACGTCTAGTCATCCAGTAGCGGGTGGTTCGTGTATTGGTTCCGGAGTAGGCCCTACGAAGATTAGTGAGGTAATAGGGGTAGTAAAGGCCTATACGTCGCGCGTGGGCGATGGACCGTTTCCGACAGAACTTTTTGACAAGACAGGGCAATGGATTAGGGAAAACGGTCATGAATATGGTGTGACTACCGGTAGACCAAGAAGGATTGGTTGGCTCGACCTGGTTATGCTAAAGTACGCTTCGGTCATAAATGGATTTACCGGGATTGCATTAACCAGACTAGATATTTTGTCAGGTCTCGATCATGTCAAGGTGGCATATGCATATGAATGTGATGGGCAGGTAATAGACACCTTCCCAGCTAGTTTAAAGGAACTTGCCAGATGTAAGCCTCTCTACGAAGAGTTCCCGGGCTGGCCTGAAATAGATCCCAAGACTCGCAGTTTCTCGGAGCTGCACCCGAACGTACAAGACTATTTGAGATTTGTGTCGGAAAAAATAGGCGTCGATATCTGCATTGTTTCGCTAGGCAGAGGCAGAGGTGATTCTTTGACTCTTAGAAACGTATTTGGCGCATAACAAAGGTCATAGGCATAGTGATCTCTCATGGAGCCGGGGGTTTTTGGGTGGGTGATATAAAACAGGTCTACGAAGGTGTGTATTGCTTGACTTGGCCGTTAGAGGGTTGGGGCATTAGTGTCTCGAGCACCTTAGTCGTTATTTCCGGTCATGCCATTATCGTTGATACCTTTTCAGCTCCTCGTTATATGGAACCTTTTGTGGGTCTGCTCAAAGATCTGGAGCAACATAGACACAATGTCTCCCGGCCCGACAGTCCATCTGGGGATCTTTCTGCTTCTATCAGAGAAATCAAAGACATCTCGGTTATTTATACTCACAGTGATTGGGATCATTGTTTGGGAACGTCCGCTCTTTTTGACCAATTTGGCGATTCACACGATATTACCATTATCTCTCATCAGATTGCGAGAGATTACTTGAGATCCCGCACCCTCCTCGATGTGGAGAAGGTGCGGGAGTCATGCCCGCATGTGGTTGAAGACGCGAGAATTCGAATGCCTGATATCACTTTTAGCGAACGGATGAACCTTTATATAGGAGAACTGCCCCAATCTCAAAACGAGAGCCACATTATTACATTGGAACTTTCTCATATAGGTGGGCACACGCGGGATTCTATTGCGTGTTATATACCAGAATATGAGATCCTTATAGCCGGTGACCTTGTCGAGGAGCCGATACCGTCTGTCGGTGACCCATCGGGACTGGGCTGCTGGATTCATTTTCTAAAAGTTGCGGCAAACCGGGTGAAACTGGTTATTCCGTCTCATGGAAACCCTCAGGGACCGGGGATCCTTGCAAGAAACGCAGAGTATCTCGAGTCTTTGGTCGATCGGGATTGGAATGATAAGGTGCCTGATATCGGCGGCATTTTCGACTGCGGCTTGGGCGTCTGTGAGCAAGATACCATAAGGACTTACACTGCCATACACGAGGCGAATGTAGAGATTGTAAAGGGATGGAAGATGTCTAACTCTTAGACCTCAACTGCGATGGAGTGAGTCTTTTGATGACGATTTTACTGCCAACTGTTCTCGAGGATTTCCATTTGTGTGTTTATTAATGTATACTTTAAAAGGTATGCCTTCATAAGATTTATCCACTGAAATCTATACATAAAGGTGGTGGTGCAGATTGGATACTGGGCCTAGTAGCAAACGATATTCGTTGAGACGTGAGGTTCGCTACAAAACAGCCGATGCGGCTGTTTTGGGAATTTGGGTTCTAGAGACATCTGCACTATCATCTCAATTTCAACTGAGCGTGTAGATGTCTGGCAATTGCCGGTGCTGCCCATCATCTCCTGGAACCTCGCATGTTAGGGTCTCGACAGACTAGTCCGTGCACTCTTGTGCTTAAGATAGTAGCGAGAATTCTTGGAGGTGATTTTTGTGAAGGAACTGAACCGGGACTCCATGACCGAATATGTGCGGAAGTGTCTAGATTCTTCGGGGCATGACAGACTCCGTGAATTCCTTTCTGGGCTGCAGCCTTTTGACATTTCTGTGCTCGTTCAAGACTTGTCAGAAACAGAACAGTTGGCAGTTTTGTCGTTATTACCTGCTGAAACCGCTGCAGACGTTTTGGAACATATGGACTATGAAGGGCAATACAGACTTTTGGACCACATGAACGACGAGTGCGCAAAGGCGATTATTGCCCAAATGAGCGAGGATTCGGTAGCCGACTTGATTATGGCTATTCACCCACTGCAGGCTAAACGGATATTGTCCATGGTGCCTGAAAAGGATCTTGCAAGTATCCAGTATTTGATGACATACCCTGATAACTCTGCAGGGGGAATAATGACTCTTGACTATATTGCGGTCAGACAGCATTGGACTGTTTCTGACGTGATAGACCACTTCAGGAAGGTCGGGGCAACTGCAAGCGTCACAAATTACCTATACGTGGTTGACCGCCAGGGAAAACTGGTAGGGGTAGTTTCTCTCAAGGAAGTTCTGCTGAGCGAACCTCAGACTTTAGTGTCGGAAATAATGCATCCTAAAGTAGTGTGCGTTGATGTCAACATGGATCAAGAAGATGTGGCTAAAATGTTCAGCGATTATGATTTTTTCGCCCTTCCGGTAGTAAATGGCGGTGGACGGCTTGTCGGAGTCATCACAGTAGATGACATAATAGATGTCATCGAAGAGGAGGATACCGAAGATATACACAAGATAGGCGGAAGCCGTCCTTTGGATGACCCGTATATGAGCAGCAGTGTTACTACAGTGTTTCGGAAGCGAATCGGGTGGCTGTTGGTCCTGTTTGTCGCAGAAGCCTTGACAGGCAATATTCTAAAGACTTATGAGGCGGTGTTAAGCCAGGTTGTCGCGCTTACCTTCTTCATACCTCTTCTAACTGATACCGGCGGAAATTCCGGATCGCAAGCATCTACACTTGTTATAAGAGCGATGGCGCTAGGAGAAGTCACTATACGTGACTTTGCGACAATCATACTTAAGGAAATTCAGGTAGGGGCAATCCTAGGGCTCGCAATGGGCACGGTAGGTTTCGTTTTTAGCTGGTTGATAGGCGGTTCTATCGCAATAGCCGTTACTGTTGCGATCACCTTGATCGCAGTTTTGATCGTGAGTTCGACGGTAGGAGCAGCGTTGCCTCTCATAGGCGCAAAGTTCGGATTGGACCCTGCTGTATTCTCGGCTCCCCTAATTACAACAGTAGTTGATGCAACCGGATTGCTCATATACTTCAAGGTTGCATGTAGTCTCCTGAAATTGAGTTGAAGGGCAAAGGTATTTGAATGCAATTTGAACAAAAGTGTTTCGCGTTCAGAATTATGTAGGAAAACCGGTTTTGGTGTCGAAATCAACATCAATGGTCTGTTGGAAACAGGGTGGATGCCCGGGGCCAAAACATATTTTGGGGGGAGCATGTGTGAAAGATGTTGATAAGTACGTCGATAAAAGAGCGGAAGAACTTATAGAAATCGCAGATGCAGTATGGGATTTTTCAGAGGTAGGGTTCAAAGAGATAAGATCTTCCAAAATCCAAGGGGACTATCTTGAGAGACAAGGTTTCAAGGTTACCCGGGGAGCAGGTGGGATCCCTACCGCCATTGTGGCTGAGTGGGGGAACGGCAGACCGATCATCGGCTTTTTGGGAGAATATGATGCTCTGGCAGGAGTGTCCCAAGAAGTGTTGCCGGTAAGGAGGGCTCGCGTAGAAGGCGGGCCGGGACATGGTTGCGGACACAACCTGCTCGGGACCGCCTCGTTGGGGGCTGCAGTAGCTTTGAAAGACGCTTTGGGCGAGAGGTCGGAGTCGGCAACAATAAGATATTACGGATGTCCTGCTGAAGAACTTTTGGCAGGCAAGGTATATATGGCGCGGGAAGGGCTGTTCGACGACCTAGACATAGCTATCTCGTGGCATCCTGGTTCTTTGAACTCGGTTAGATTGGGCAGCGGAACTGCATTGAATTCGGCAAAGTTCCAGTTCTTCGGAAAAACCGCACACGCCGCCGGGGACCCTCACCATGGGCGTTCGGCGCTTGATGCGGTTGAACTTATGAACGTAGGAGCCAACTATTTGAGGGAACATATCATCAAAGACGCGTCTATTCACTATGTGATAACGTCGGGAGGGGACCAACCCAACGTAGTTCCTGCTTTTGCAGAAGTCTGGTATTTTGTAAGGGCTCCTAGGCGAGACCAAGTGGAAGAAATATACGAAAGGCTTACCGATGTGGCTAAAGGTGCGGCACTTATGACCGGAACTACCTTCAAGATAGATTTTCTTACGGGTTGCTATGAAGTCCTTATAAACGATGCTCTCGCTGATGTTATGTGGGAATGTATGCAAAAAGTGGGAGCACCTCAATTTGATGACACGGACTTTGAGTTTGCCAAGAAACTGGCTGAGAGTTTCGATAAGTCTATGGTTGAAGGATTGAGGAAGAGTGCTGAGTTTGAGGATTGTCCTGAACTAAAGGAGCAGATACTAAATACCACACTTGTTCCTCCGCGGGGAAAAGGAAAGTCTGGTGGAGGCTCAACTGATGTGGGAGACGTAAGTTGGATAGTGCCTACAGTGCAAATGTCTGCTGCTACATCACCTATTGGTACACCAGGACACTCATGGCAGAATTGTGCCTCATCAGGCAGCTCTATTGGACATAAGGGAATGTTGGTTGCAGCCAAGGCCATGGCATTGTGCGGTATGGAGCTTATAGAGAATCCAAATCTAGTGGAATCTGCGTGGGATGAATTCACGAAGAAAACCGAAGGCTCTCAGTATCAGTGCCCATTTCCGAAAGGCGAAGAGTTTCCGTTAGACAGGTTCTTCCGATAGTTAAGTGACTTAAGGCGGGGGCGATCCTATTCTTTCGAGGGTCAGGAGCCATTTCTTTGCTGGCAAGCCTCCGCCGTATCCTCCTAGAGAGTTTGTCCCCACGACCCGATGGCATGGCACCACAATAGCTATCGGATTAGCAGCGCAAGCTCTACCTACCGCTCGCCTTGCGGTAGGGGAGCCTATGGCGGTAGCGATTTGAGTGTAGGTGTACGTGCACCCATACGGTATCTCACTGATTTTCTGCCATACTTGACGCTGAAAGTCAGTACCCAAAAGGAGTATTGGTAAACTAAATCGGCGCAGTTTTCCTGAAAAGTATTCTTCAAGTTGATCGGAAACCAGATCCAGAAGCAAAAGATCCTGCTGCGGATAGGGATTATCCCTATCCGTATGGTAAAGGCCTGTACCTGGAACTTTGTTGAACGAAAGGCCTACTATAGCCCCGTTTTCGCATGTGATACTCAAGGGGCCGACTGGACTATTCACGGTGATGCGTGCCAATAAAACATCGCCTTCTTTCAAGGAGGCATACGGGATCTTCGTTGTTGGCTAAGGCGTTTAGTATCCCTGCAACTCAGTTAACCATTTTCCGAGCCTTCTGGCTTCCTCATAGATCTCCGAACCGAAGTGGGGTGAAGGCGCGGCTGCAGGCATATTGCATGCCCGGATAACTTCGGTGTCAAGGCCCCTTCGAATGAAAAAGTTCTTCATTTGTGTGGGCACTTCATCATGGGACCCTTCAGAAGCGCCTTGTGTTATGGCAACAATCGCTTTTTTCCCAGGAGGTATACGCTTTTCTTTGTTTGGACCGGTAAAGCCATACATCCTATCTAACAGCAGTTTCAGTTGCCCACTTGCCTGACCCATGTAAATTGGAGTCCCGATAATCCACGCTTGACTTGCGAGCATGACGTCTAGGACAAAAGACAGTGCGTCTTTGCGTACACATCCTTTGACATCCGAGGTCTTGCAGGTTAGGCAAGATTGACACCCGGCGTAGGTCATATCATTCAGATTGCACCACATTACGTCTACCTCTGAGCTGTAGGTTTTTGCTTCATCGATCACAAGTTTCATAAGTGATGCCGTATTTCTATTGACACGCGGACTTCCGTTGATTGCCAGTATTTTCAATTGTTCATACCTCCATAAACTCCAGTTAGATCTTTTTTGAAACTTCAACTAAGTGTGCGCAAATCCAAAAGCGAGGCTGCATCCTTATCTAGCACAAAAGTTGCGTTGGGATGTAACTTGAGGATTGACGCAGGAACCTGCGGTGTCACTGGACACTCAATGGAGTTTCGTACCGCCAATCTTTTTGTATCGCCGGTGGCTAAGAGTATTATTCTTCGCGAACGCATTATGCTCCCTATACCCATGGTTAGCGCACTAGTGGGGACCTCCGATATTGATTTGAAGAACCTTGCATTTGCTTCAATGGTGCTCTTATCCAAGTCTACCTTGTGGGTTATTGAAGAAAAGGAGGGACCAGGCTCGTTGAAGCCGATGTGCCCATTCACCCCAAGGCCTAATAGCATCAGATCGATTCCCCCCTTGTTTTCGATTTCGTGTTCGTAGCATCGGCATTCGCCTTCCAAATCCGGCGCATTGCCATCGGGAATGTGGATGTTCATTTCGCTTATGTCTACGTGCCTGAAAAAGTTCTCGTACATGTAGTAATGGTAACTGTTTGTATCTTGTGGATTCAAACCTACATATTCGTCAAGATTGAAGGTAGTCACATCTCGAAACGAGATCAAACCCTGTTTATGCATGTCGACAAGGGTTTTGTACATTCCAAGTGGGGTGCTTCCCGTAGGCAGCCCCAGAACCGCCTTTGGGTTCGAATTGACCATTCGCAAAACTTGGGTTGCAGCAAAATCACTTACTTGTTCGGAATCTTCCATCACCATAACCTTCAGCGGCATACGCAATCATCATCCTTTTATCTCGTATCTTAGAAAGTATGAAAGCTGCTAGGTTCACATCGATAATTCTACTCGAACCTAGCAGCTTCCTTCAATAGCGGGCGGGCCGGTATACTTGGAAATCATGTGACGAATTTAGCCTGCTCTTCCGCCACCTCCGCCACCTCCGCCGCCTCCGCCACCTGAAAATCCGCCGCCTGTTCCGGCGCCGGAGCTTGTCATGGCAACTGCCACAGAGGCTTGAACACTATGAGTAATCGTGCTGATCGCTTCTGCAAGCGATGCTCCGCCACCGGAGCTGCCTCCTGCCACAGCCCAGTGCATGAATAGTGGCGCTCCGGGCTGGTTGGTTTCGGGATAGACAACAGATAGTTGCTCAATGACTTTGTCAGCAACTCCCAATACTGTGGCGTAGACCAGATAGTGTTCCCATATGATGAGGCTCGGGATCTCCGCCGTATCTAGGGCAGAGAAGTCTTCTAAGAATCTGCGGAATGCTTTCCACATCTCTAAATGTGTACTCCCCATCTGACTGCGCCGTCTAAGGAAGGCTCCGGAGAGGATAAGCGTTAATCCGCCTGCACAGATTATAAGCGACGGAAGGACTACAGACCCTGCAATTGATAGGGTAACCAGGCCTATTGCAAGAACAATCGCGCCACAGACGATCTCACGAATCCTCATTCGTTCGGTTTTTTTATCGAACATTTGAAGTGTCGCCGGAGTAGACCCCACTCTTTCTTTGAATCCTTGTAGAAAGTTATTAATTGACACTGGGTTGTTCTTGCCGACAGACTCCAATTGTTTGAGTGGTAAAGTGGTTTTGTCAGTTGATACTGTTAGGAAGAGGTACTCCAAAAGAAACTTCTCATGCTCAGCCAATTCGGGTTCTGTTTCTGTGCCTTGAAGCGCCGATCTACCTTGCTCTTCGAGGACCAATACGCAATCGGTAACAGTCTTAGTTCCCAAGATACCTCCTAAAGGCTTATATCATAAAGGAACGGGAGACACCCGGAAAACACGGGCGGAAGCGCCATTTGCGGCACAGATGGACGAACAGCGGCAGAAAGGGAAAATCCTGCAAGAAGATTTTGGAAACAGTTCCG
>JAGPNG010000016.1 GCA_018052475.1 Candidatus Fermentithermobacillaceae bacterium | reverse complement strand
TCGGTTGCTTTGACCTCGCCATCCGGAAACACCCATATTGCTTCCACATGTACGCTTTTCGCCAAGGACAAACTATCTTCATAGGGAAGCAAGAATAACGCAGTCGACATGAAATCGGCAATTCCCGCATCTTCGGCCATCACCGTGACAGCGCGATAGTAATCTGCGGGCATAAGAGTCTCGGGGTCTATGATATGATGGTATTTCATACCATCTACCACGTAATACCTCTGATAATCTCCGCTGCTTGCCACCGCTGAATCAGTTATGTAGATTACGTCGAGAAGGTTATCCTCAGAAACAATAGATTTGCTTGGATCCTGTATGCCCACACCCCATCTTTCGCGCACGCCGTCAAGAGGTTTGCCGATTGCTCGTATGTTACCACCGGAGCTTATCATCCCGGAGTCAAAGCCTTTCTCTGCGATCTCCCGAGCAACCAATTCAGTGGCAAAACCTTTTGCCACTGCACCCACGTCAAGGCTCATTTTAGTGTCTGACAGGTAGACTGTACTTTCCTCCTCATCAACGATCACTTTTTCAATGTCCGTATGTTTGGCAGCTTCAACTAGGTCGTCTTTCGGAGGTAGTTTGGCATTTTCCGGATCGTCCCACCCTTCTTGCCTGTACTCATGCCATAACTTAAGAACAGAACCCATAGCGATATTGACTTTTCCTCCTGTCAGTTCATGCCATTTTTTGGCAAAAAGAATCAGGTCGATGATCTCTTGGCTAACTTTGACCGGCTGTTTGCCAGCGTTATCGTTTATGGTCTTTATGTTGTTAACCCCATCGTAATTGTTGTAGATATCGTACATGCGATGAAGTTCAACAAACCTCTCGTAAATCTCCTCGTAATAGCCTTCAAATTCACTCTCGGTCTTCGTGTATCCTACAACAGTTACAACTGTATCAAACGTATCAAAAAAACTGTTGCTGTAACGTACCCTTTGATCTTCAAGGTTATCGCCGCTTAACACCTGACATCCGCTAATTGCTACACCAACCAGCGAAATGATTACAAGTAGTGACAAGTGCCTCAAAATAGATTCGCTCTTACCCATAATAAGGTTTCCTCCGCAATCACGATTCAGGGCGTTGCACAGAACTCTCCCACCGTACGGTGGGAGAGTTCTGTATAATCTTGGTTCCAGCCCAAATCAGAACCCGATTTACCTTAACGAACCATCCGACTACTTTGCATTATCATACGCCTTCGCCACAGCTGCAAGGTAGTCTTCCACTGTGATGGTCACCAAAGAGGTCAGTTCAGGCACATCGGGAACCGCTTTATGGTTCTCATCGCGTTCTTTAACTTTCAGCCCTTTGATCTCTTCAACAGTCTTGCCTACCATCCACTTCTCTAGTTCGGCAATTTGTTCATGCCATTCTTTACCGATTTCGGATACTTTCTTCATCCCGTACTCGTCGCCAAGCTCTTTCTTGGTCTTTACTTCCGCAGTGATATCGCTAAGCAGCTTTCCATCTTTGTCATACTTCACCTTTGCTTGCGACACGTCTATGATGGTAGATACTACCTTGTCGCTCTCATCAAAGCCCGTAGCCGCCATGGTAAGATCTACTTGTGCCGCCGGCAAAGTCTCCTTGCCTTCTATCACCGAGTAACCTACCGAGTTAGCAATCGATATGACGTGACCGAGCCCCAGTTTTTTGACACCTTCGGGAACCTCGACAGCCTTTTGGTATGCTTCCTCAACTACCGCCAGGTAATCCTCCACCGTGATGGTTACCAGCGAAGTCAATTCAGGCACGTCCGGAACTGCCTTGTGACTCTCGTCGCGTTCTTTGGTCTTCATAGATTTGATCTCTTCTACAGTCTTGCCAACCATCCATTTTTCGAGTTCTTCAATCTGTTCATACCATTCTTTCCCGATCTCCGAAACCTTCTTCATCCCGTACTCTTCGCCTAATTCTTTCTTGGTCTTGCCTAGAGCAGATAGATCCGAAGTCACCTGAAGTTTTGAGTCGAAGGCCACTTTGGTCTGCGCAGTATCGATCTGGACTTTAACTACTTTGCCATCCTTATCAAAAGCTACCGCCGCAAAAACAGTGTCCACTTGGGCAACCGGGGGTACTATCTGGTCATCCTTGACGGTCATCTCAGTTGACTTGGCAATCGTCGTCTTATGGCCAAGCCCTATCTTTGTAATAACCGGCTCTTGCGGCGCTTCAGGTTCTTTGGGACCACAGCCAGCAAAAAGCACAAGGCCAAATACAACTACAAGAACAACCGACAGAATTCTCTTCATCTACATACACGCCCCTTTCAAACAATTTTGATATTCGCAACAAATTCCCTCTGTGACCATCAAACAAACAACAATCTCTTTGGGCTGCATTTCCTAAAACACCTTAATGCCCAGAAGAGTGCTATGCTTATTCTAAGAAGTGCTGGTTACAGGGTCTCACCCCCTCAAATAGCCAAAGAAACCTCCATCTCCACAACATGCCCGGCGCTAAAAAGTATCTTATGGTTATAATCTCGCCGGCACAGTTTCGTGCGCGATCCCCTCCACACAATGATACCTGCTTGGACTAGGTCTCGGGCTCTGAGTGGAAGCTCTCTATTGGATTTACGTCCCGACAACCGTCCAACAGATCACCTATACAAATAATCACCCTAGGCTATTCTGTCATTATAATACAATTGCTGAACTAGTATGACAATACCCGTGAATCTATGCACCAAGGAGCCGATTCCGCACAACGCGACTCCACTGACGCCCCAGTCCCAAATGCAATGATAAGAAACTATGCTTAAAGTCAACGAAGTATTAGGAAGTGAAATAGATGAAGTCACAGTGGTCGGGCTGACAGGATTTGAACCTGCGGCCTCTTGAACCCCATTCAAGCGCGCTACCAAACTGCGCCACAGCCCGACTCATGTGCTTATTTTAACCTTTGCAGGTGGGATTGTCTAGACCTGGCTCTACCCATACGCAGAATCATCGCGAGTTCTTCACCCATCTTCAAGGTCTACGAATGAAAGTGGTCAAAAACCGGTCTAAAGTCTGCTCCTGACACTACACCCTTATCTCCTTCATATTCCTTGTAAATGGATAGCCCGTCATTTAGGTGTTTGGACTTGATACCGTGCCTTATCGAAAGAGATGCTTCTGTGTATGCTGCCAATCGGTCGCATGCTCTAACTATTGCCCCGTCCAGAGGGTTGTAGATGTCATCGTTATACTCGGATGTGACCTCAGTATTCATCCTTTTTCCGTCTTTGACGATGCGATTGGCGAATTCGTCTTCTATAAGATATCTAATCTCGCTATGCCAAGATTTCGGTAGCAACGGATATATTCTTTCTTCAACCCAAGAAGACTCTATGTCCTTGATTATGGCATCCAGATTCGGTATAGAACGCTTCACCGGGGCAATGATATCTCTCGTCAGCACCTCCGGCAAATCGTGAAAAAGCCCGCAGAAATAGTTATTATACACGCGCTTTGGACATGCATTTATATCAAGGGAAGCAAAGTAAGCGATTATGGCAACGACTAACATGTGCCCCAGCACCGATGTCTGAGGTATCCTAGGTGACTGCGCCCACCTTTGCTGAAAGCGGAGTTGACCTACTAGGTCCATGAAGTGTTGAATGGGCCTATCAAAAGACAGATTAACCACTCCGACTAGAGAACGGTATCCGCTTAAACGGGCTTCTATACTCTCTTTTTCCTCGTCTAGCCCATAAAGGCCTGTATTCAATCTGTATATGTGCTCAAATTCCCAATTTGTTGCAAGATAGTGAGATGCACTTAGGATCCTTTTCTCATTCTCAGCGTAATCTTTATCAAGCAGGTAGTCTTCGAATCGTGCATATATCGGGGGCTCGATATTCTCAAACACCGGCTCGTATTGACTCAGGACCCATTCATTGATCTCGGTACCCTTTTCCTCCATCATTTTGTGGAACACCGGTGGCTTTATGTCTGTGAGCTTTATCCTATGCAAAAACTCAAACAGGCCGCCTTCTATGAGTCGCTGCCAGTTGAAATCAAGTTCACCCTCAGTCTCTTCGAATCTCCCTAATACGTACATATAAACCATTTTCTGGGCTTGCTTGTCGAGTTCGGTAAAACCCTGAGCCGGCCGCATATGGTCATTCCACCGCTGAATACTTGCAGCTTCGTAGACAAGTTCTAGCAATTCTCCTGTAATCATCATTCAAGCCTCCATCAAATACTCACATCACAAATACCGTCTCAGAGTAAGTGTTCAAGCGCCATGCTCAATCCTGTAATCCTCCATGTTCTCAATAACTTTCCTAAATAGCCCTACGATCTCCGTCACCTTTTCTTCTGAAATACCGCGACAAGCAGCCTCTACAATATCAGCATACTGCTTTTGTATGAACTGCTTATGTTGAAGGGCTTTGGCTGACAAATGTACGTAATATTCCCTGCGGTCCTTTGGACTTTGTTCGCGTATTATGTATCCTTTTTTCTCTAGAGAACGGATGGTTCTCGAAATCGCAGGTTTGCTCACCTCTACGCCTTCGGCGATCTGATCTTGTCTGATACCGTCACCGTTAGCATATAGGAACATGAGTACGTCCGCCTCTGAACTGCTTAGCCCTATGCTCTTCAGGGCTTTGTTGATGCATGTCTTACCTATTTGAATCATCTTGCTTGCATACCCAACGATGACCTGAAAATCGTACACCTGCCCTTCACCCTCCTCATTCTTCCAAAATTACAAAACTCCTGTCTCCTGGAACCATCTCACCGTATCGCGTATAGTCTCTCGTATGGGCCGTGGCGAATAGCCAAGTTCTCGCTTTGCCTTGTCACATGAGACTAAAGAATTGCTCCTAAGAGTAGATATTGAATCCAGATTCATAAGAACCTTCGCGCCCGTAACAACGCTATATAAGGTGAGAGCATAGGCTACTGCAGAAGCCAACCCTGCCGGCAGCTGAAACCGCGGTACAGGTACATTAGTTATTGCCGAAATTTCTTTCATAACATCATCCATGGATATCCACTCACCCGAAAGGATGTATTTGTCCCCGGTTTTTCCTTTTTCTGCCGCAAGGATATGCCCTTTAGCCACGTCTCTCACATCCACAAAATCGTACCCGCCGCTGATACGAACCGGAATCTTCCCTGCCACATAGTCTATGATCATACGCCCCGTCTCAGAAGGTTTGTAATCGTAGGGACCTATGATTCCTGTAGGAAGGGTCACCACCCCATCTAGCCCTTTGGAAATAACCTCAAGAACCTCAAGAGTGCCTCTAGCTTTGCTCTTGCTATATGCCATGCTTACGCGTTTGGGATCGCATGGCGACGACTCGTCTATGACCTCATCGCTAGAAGACTCAACCAAAACATGAATCGAACTGGTATAGACTAGTCGTCTGACGCCTGTCCTAAGGCATGCTTCAGCGACATTTCTCGCGCCTTTTACGTTCACTTCTTCAAGAATCTCTGAATACCCAGGCAGCAAGCTTATCACCGAAGCTAGATGATACACTATTTCGGCACCGTCGAAAGCCCTATACAGAGAATCTATGTCGCGCACGTCGCCTTCTACAATCTCAATATCCAGTCCTTTGAGAGAATCCAGCTTTTCTCCGGGCAAAACCAAGCATCTGACCGTTTCGCCGTTTTCAAGCAGAGCCCTAACCAGGTTATTGCCTAGATGCCCGGGAGCACCAGTTACCAGTATCATTTACCTCTTCTCCTCTTTGCAACATTTTGACTACATCCAATATCTGTTGCATTGGTTAATATGTTAACTAAATGTTAACCTCACATGGTTAACTAGTCAACTATGCAGACAAAAACAGCGATCAATCAGTTGGCACAATATCTGCCAGAAGCGAAGTACGCTGTAGAACTTACAAGAGAGGGTATCTCCACCGAAAGAGGCACAAAAATCCGACTTCATGCTGGTGATAGGCTCGAGTCTTCAAGTTGCCCCAGTCTCTTACCTTCCCTCCCTTGGGGAAAAGATAGGGATCGTGAATCTCGAGCCTACTCCCTATGTTGCAGCATCCTCAGTCGTTATCCGTGAAAAAGCGGGGGCTGCCGACGCGATGCGAGGACACCTTGCCGACGAGCTATGCGCGCCTTTCGGCAACTGCTTGTTCTATCCTTTCAAGACCTTCTTGCAGGATAGATCTAGGACACGCTACGTTGAGGCGCATGAACCCATCTCCTCCAGGACCAAAAGTTGCACCATCATTAAGCCCAACTCTTGCGTCATCGACAAAGAACTTCACCAACTCCTCGTGGCCAAGTCCTAATCCGGTGCAATCTAACCATATAAGATATGTGCCCTCAGGTCGCATGGGTACTATTTCCGGAATCTTCGATTCAAAATATGAACAAGCAAAATCGACATTTCCTTCGATATAGCTAAGAACCTGTTCAAGCCACTCGTCGCCGTATCTGAAAGCAGTTTCCATAGATATCAGTCCGAAAATGCCGGGCGAACCCATTATGCCACCCCGCGCTCTGTTGAACTTCTCGCGCAATTTCTCGCTGGGTATGATCGCCACAGATGTATGGAATCCCGGAATGTTGAAGGTCTTGCTTGGCGCAAAACAGGTGATAGAATTCATCGCAAATTCTTCATTTAGGGAAGCAAAAGGGATGTGCTTGTTGCCGCTTAAGAGGAGCTCACAATGGATCTCATCGGAAATCACGACTCCGCCGGCACCTACCACAATGTTCCCCATCTCAACGAGTTCATCCTTGGACCATACCCTACCGCCAGGATTATGGGGATTGCAGAGGATCATAGCCTTTGCTCCGTCCACCTCAAAACGTTGTCTGAGATCATCAAAGTCAATTTCAAATCGGCCGTCAACAATCTTGAGTAGATTAACAGACTGTCTACGGCCATTGTTGTTTATCGCGGACCAAAATGGGGGATAAACCGGGCTCTGAAGTGCAACTGGATCGTTTGGGCCCGTCACCGCAATTACCGACGCATTGACTGCAGGCATAACTCCTGGTGTAATGATTATCCAGTCCTTTTCCACTTTCCATCCGAACTTGTCGTTGAGTCGGTCAATAATGGACTCATATAGCCCTGGACTCGTCATGGTATAGCCAAAGATAGGGTGTTCTGCGCGTTCCTTTATTGCGCTCACGATAGGCTCCGCTACTGGAAAATCCATATCGGCAACCCATAGAGGAATGATGTCCCCTCTGCCAAAAACTTGCTCTACAGCCCACTTGCTACTCAAATACTTCTTCCTGTCGTAGACCTTATCAAAATCGTATATCATACCCTGTGCTCCTTCTTCTCCTCCCAAGCAGGAGGGTTCTTATGCAAGATCTTCCCGAAAGAAAGCCTTGCCCGCTTAGGGATTTCTACAAGAGGTAAGTCAGAATCCTTCTTTTTCGATTAATCTCGAGTGTAAGATATAACTAGGAGAGGAGCACAAAGGATAAGATAACTGGATTCAATGTGCTACTTGAAGTACTTCTCAGATTCTGGTTTCCCTTCTCGCCTCATGATTTCGCACACTCCTTCGGAAACCTGCAATCCCTCGTACAAGATTTTGTAGACAACCCACGTTATTGGCATCTGGACATCGTAGATGACTGAGAGCTTTCTTGCGGCCTTAACCGTCTCAAGACCTTCTACGGTGTATCCTGTTTCTTCAATGAACTCATCGATCGATTGGCCTTTCCCTACAGCGATACCTGCTTGCCGGTTCCGAGAAAGATCCCCTGTGCTTGTAAGCACCAAATCGCCTAACCCCGAAAGGCCTGAGAAAGTAAGAGGATCCGCCCCCATACGTACCCCTAATCGCACCATTTCCGCTATTCCCCTGGATATAAGGGCAGCTCTCGCATTGTCGCCTAGCCCCATGCCTTCAACCATGCCGCACGCCAAAGCAATCACGTTCTTAAGCGCGCCACCCATCTCTACTCCCGCTACATCATCGTGGGTGTACACCCTGAAGTACGAGGTCATAAACGACCGTTGAGCCATAAGCCTTGCGGTCTCTTCTTCCCCAGCTACTACTGTAGCTGCAGGCAACCTACGCCCTATCTCAGCCGCAAAATTCGGACCCGACAAAACACATATCCTGCCTTTGAGATCGGGATTTGCTTCAGCCCAAACTTCAGATGGCCTCTGCAAGGTCGCATAGTCAAACCCCTTAGTAGCTGAAACCAACAAGGATTCCGACGGCAGATTAGACGCAACCTTATGTGCGAGGGAGGCAACTGCAGAAGAAGGTATGGCGGCAACTATAACAGAAGATTCAGACAGGGCCTCTTCAACACTGTCAGTAACGCTTACAGTAGAAGGCAAGATAATACCT
This sequence comes from Candidatus Fermentithermobacillaceae bacterium, assembly GCA_018052475.1. GTDB lineage: Bacteria > Bacillota > Sulfobacillia > Fermentithermobacillales > Fermentithermobacillaceae > UBA3907. Next base: position 22,033 of record JAGPNG010000016.1, on the reverse strand, counting down.
GGTAGCCTGGGCAAAGTGCGAGTAGCTTGGAAACAGTCCACTGTGTCCGAGTTACGTGCCCAAAGCAAGACTCTGAAACCATTGTCCGATAGAACAACAGCCAGAGCTCCCGCCCAAGCCCCTGAACCCAAAATGCAAGCTTTACTGTTCAATTGCATCGATTCAATCCTTTCGTTCTTTGTCTCCTAGTTTCAGTTCTTTACCAGAAATAAGTCTCGTTATGTTACTTTTATGTTTGTAAGTAACAATGGCCGCAAGACAAAATACGAGTATTTTTTCGGAAACAGCAGCCGGTGTGAAAAGCGTATAGAAAAACCCAACCCAGACCGCCAAGAGACTCCCGAGCGACACATACTTCGTCACAGCAATCGTCACCAAAAACACAACTACGCTTATGGCTACGGTCTTAGGAAAAGCGACAAGAGCAACCCCTGCTGTTGTTGCAATTCCTTTTCCGCCCTTGAATTTCAGAAATATTGACCAATTATGCCCTAAAATAACACAAATTCCCACTACTAACGCGCCCAAAGTCCCAAAGTATCTCGAACCTAGGTAAGCAGGTATAATGCCTTTAAGCATGTCTAGAGCAAGAACAATTGCCCCATACTTGGCTCCCAATACGCGAAAGACGTTCGTCGCGCCTATGTTGCCACTGCCGCGAGACATTATATCATCTACACCTGCGTGCCGAGAGACTATTACCCCTGACGGAAACGATCCCAAAAAGTACCCAAAAATGCATAACTGCAGCAGTAACTCCCAGTTATCTATCATTTTAACATCCCTTCTTACCTTCTAGGACGAAATTCCATTATTATTGGTACTCCCCGGAATCCAAATCTCCTTCTGATTTCGGCCTCCAAATACCTGGTGTACGAATCCGGAATCGCAGATGGATCTTTTACAAAAAAGACTATTTTAGGCGGCCCTTTCTCAACTTGAGAGCAGTAAAACAACTTGCCTTCCCTTGGAGGCGGGTTGAAATCAGTTATCTCGGATAACGCTCGATTTAGCACAGACGTTTCAATTCGCTTGTGGTACTCTTCATAGGTCCAGATGACCTCAGGCAAAACCATGTTGATTCCCTTGCCTGTAAGGCATGAAATGAAAAACACATTTGAGTATGAAATAGGCCTGCATTCGTGCAAAACGCGGCGGCGGTACTCTTCTTGGCTCATATTATATGCAAGCCCTAGATCGACTTTATTTACCAAGATTATGGACGCCTTTGCATTACGCCTTATATAGCCGGCGATTCTACGATCTTGCGACGTAGGGTAGTCTGTTCCGTCGATAAGAAGCAAAACTACATCGGACCTTTTGATTGCTCTGAGCGCCCTTCCGACTGCAAGTTCCTCCAGCTTTTCATCGATCCGGGCAGGTCTCCTAAGACCAGCTGTATCCACAAGCACGAGATCTCTACCATCATAGGAGAATTCTACGTCTACGGAATCTACAGTAGTCCCAGGGGTTGATGAAACGGTCATTCTGTCCTGACCCAGAATCTGATTTACCAATGACGATTTCCCCACGTTAGGCTTGCCTGCAATGGCCACCCTTATAGCTTGTGTAGCCTGATCGTAAACCTCTTCAGTGTCTTTCTGAGCTGCTCCCTCTAGTTTCTGTGCTTGCTCGACTATTGCATCAAGCAAATCACCTATCCCTAGCCCGTGTGAAGCTGATATGGGAAACACAGCGGGAAACCCGAGAGAATAGAACTCTACCGCTCTTTGCTCTTGGCCGAGCGCATCGCATTTGTTCGCCGCTACAAGGATCGGTTTTCGCGTTTTTCTTAGTATCTGTGCGACTTCCAAATCCTCTGGTGTAATCCCTGCCCGCGCGTCAACCACGAAAACAAGGATATCCGCTTCTTCAATTGCTTGCTCGACCTGAGAGATAATAGCTTTTACCATCTCACCCGAGGACAACAGATCCAAACCGCCCGTGTCTATCAAAGTGAACTCTTGTCCCTGCCACTCACAGCACGAATATAGCCTATCTCTCGTAACACCGCTTTCTTTGTGCACGATTGAAGAACTGGTTCCGGCTATTCTATTGAAGAGAGCTGACTTGCCTACATTCGGCCTGCCAACGATCGCTACAGAAAAATCCATCTTTCTACTCCCTTTCGGAATCAAGTAAGGCATAGGGCAGAGGACTAACAACCCTTACAGCACTATGTGAAATCTCCGACAACTCTTTTACTGTCATATCATCCAAGAACTTATCTTCAAACACTGAATAAGAAGGTATGAGCACTACGTCACATTCTCCGTGTGAGGTTTTCCAATCCAAAATGGCTGACGAAATGTCGGCGCCTGTAAGGAGACCGGAACAAGTAACCGAATTCCCAAAGAACTTGTTCTCCACGGGCAATACAGAAACCCTGTCTTCAAGCCCAAGGGTCTTCACTGCAGCAATTATCTCAGGATATGCCATTGTCCCGGTTACTGTAAGCACCCTGCTTGTACCGGACATCGTTCGCCTAGAACGCTTATAGGTACACAAATCCCCCGATTCGCCAACATTGCCGTCTATGCTTGAAATTGTTTCATTGAGTTCCCGCCTAAAATTCGCCACAAGTCCTATGCCGTTTTCAAACTGAGGGAAATCGTCATAGAATTCGTACTCCGGGAACTCTTTTCCCGACAAAAAGTAAAACTCATCAGCCCCATAGACCCAGTGAAACCCACGTCTATCATAAACCTCTCGCGCATATCCTTCGAGCATGGTCAAAGTGTCAAGGGCCCATCTCCGATCTCCTAAAGGAGATGGTAGCACCTGCCTATACTTTGTGTAAACTGCAGGCACTACTCCAACTGAAAGAATGCATTCTCCCAACGAATCAAGATCTTTGAGGGTTGACAACAGCATCTCTCCGTCATTTACGCCCTTTAGCAGTACGATCTGAATGTGGGTAGAGATGCCTATATCACCTAGATGTTGTAGATCTTCCATCCCTGAAGAGGCTTTGGGGTTACCCATAAGTAAAGCCCTGGCCTCTGGATTAGACGTGTGCAGTGAAACCCTAAGGGGGGATAGTTTCTGTTCATTTAAACGCCCCCAATCTGCTTCAGATAGATTGGTCAGCGATATGAAATTTCCGGAAAGAAACGAGAGTCTGTAATCATCGTCTCTAAGGTAAAGGCTTCTGCGCATACCTTGTGGAAGTTGGGATATGAAACAAAAACTGCAATTGTTAACACAGGTCCTTATACCGTCGAAAATCGGTGTATCAAAAGTTACACCTATAAGATCATCGGGCTCTTTTTCTATTTGAAAAACCTCTGTACTAGAATCGCATTTGAGGACTTCCAGGGTTATGTCATCTTCTGTAGCGTAGAACTTGAAGTCGATTTCATCCCTCAGAACGTGCCCGTTAACAGATAGGATCCTATCTCCCGGACAAATATTTATGTACTCAGCTAAGCTGCCAGGTTCAACACTTCTTACCAAACCTCCGCCATGCATACAAATCAACGAGCAAAACCCCCATATGTCAATGTGCTTCTAATTATCCTTCCCCCATTCGATTAGGTCAAGAAGAAGTAAACCCGCAGGTATGAGAAGCCTGCGAGTTTGCTACTTAAAAACACCTACAATTAGCTCTTATTTGGTTTGAAGCACTACTCCTCTTGAGAAACGGTTCCTGTCTCCTTGTTGTCGGGTTCAGGTTCCTTCACGTCCGCGGAGTCTTGTTGAACCTCCCTATCGGCAGAGCAAGATCCGTCGGAATCCCCTTCTTGCACCGGTTCCTCTTCAGATACTTCTTCTTTCGCTTCTTCAACCGCTTCAGCGATTGGCTCTTCGAGTATCTCTTCTTCCACCGGCGCTTCCTTTGGTTCCACAGACTCTTCTACTGCCTCCTGCAAGACTTCTTCTGCCGCTTCCTTAGGAAGTGTCTCTGGAGATTCTTCCCCATGACTTTCCAAGAGAGTCTGGTCTGCTTGCTTAATGCTGAGGCTAATCTTCCTTTCATCAGGTCTGGTCCTCAATACCCTGACCATAACCTGGTCGCCGGAATTTACTACTTCCTCAGGTTTCGCAATATGCTGTTGAGAAATTTCCGATATGTGAACAAGCCCTTCTACACCAGGTTCAATTTGAACAAACGCTCCGAAAGGTGCAGTCCGTGTTACTTCACCCTTGATCTCGATTCCTACAGGATACTTCGCCTCTACATCGTCCCAGGGATCCGGAAGAACTTGTTTTCTCCCAAGTGAGATCCTGCCTCGCTCTTTGTCCACTTTGAGAACCTTGACCTGTATTTCTTGACCTTCCTTGACTACTTCCGATGGATGGTTGACTCTTCCCCACGAAAGCTCCGATATGTGCAAGAGACCGTCCACGCCGCCTAGATCGACGAATACCCCAAAGTCCGTTATCCCCTTTACAGTACCTGTCCTTACCTGACCCTCAGCAATGGTATCCCACGTTTCCTTGCACAGTCTTTCATGGTCCTCTTCGAGAACGACCCTTTGCGACAAGATCACTCGGTTCTTCGACCTGTCTAATTCAAGAACTTTTAGCCTAAGAGTCTGACCAACATACTTAGAAAGGTCATTTACATAGCCGCGCTCCACCTGTGATGCTGGGACAAACGCCCTAACGCCTACGTCAACCACGAGCCCACCTTTTACTTCTTGAACAACAGGGGCCTCGATGACGCTCTGTTCTCTGTAGGCCTGTTCAAGGTCTTTCCACGCTAATTCCTCATCAGCTTTTCTCTTAGAAAGTCGTAGGCTCCCATCAACTGAATCTACGTTTAGGACATAGACCATTATTTCATCTCCAGGAGAGATGTCGTAATCCCCAATCTCATCACGGCGTTCGAGCTCCTGAGGCGAAATGATCCCTTCAGACTTGTACCCGACGTCCACCAAAGCTCCATTTTCATCCACAGACATTACTTTCCCCTCGACGATGTCGCCTTCACGCAATGTCTTAAATGTCTCATCATATAGTTCGGCAGTTGCTTTATCCTCAACCATTTCCTCAGCACTCTCTATGACAACATCACTTTGCGGAGCTTCGGGAGAAGTCTCGGGAACTTGTTCGTTTGATTCTTTTGTACCTATCTCTTCTTGTTCATGTCCCTCATGTAGTTCCTCTGGCTTCGTTTCCAAGTTGGTTTTTTCTAGTTCTTCCACCTTGCCTACAACCTCCTTTATCACCCAGTCGGGAGTAGACGCACCGGCAGTTACGCCTACAATATGTTTTCCCTCAAACCACTGGGGCCAAACATCGTTCTCCGACTCTACTAAATAACATTCTACACCAAATTCCTCTACTATTCTAACTAGCTGTCCTGTGTTGGCACTTGTCTTGCCGCCAATCACGAGAACAAGATCGCATTCTTGCGCCAATTCCCTAGCAGCTTCTTGCCTCAACTCCGTAGCGGTACATACCGTATTCGATAGGTTTGCCTGTATACCCTTTTCCTCAAGGGCTTTCAGGATTTCATCAATGTCTTGTCGCCTTGATGTAGTCTGAGCTATGACTTCGAGCTCGCCTGTCGTGTCATCGAGGCAAATCGCATCCAAATCAGACACATTCCCAATGCACAATGCGCCCTTGCCTGCATACGACAATATCGCTTTAACTTCAGGGTGGTTCTTGTCTCCGAAAACGATTATGCTCTTACCTTGTTCAGCAAGCTGTCTAGCCTTGTTTTGCGCTTTCTGTACAAATGGGCACGTTGCGTCGACTATCTTTCCGATGCTCGGAGAAAACGTTGCTCTCTCATCAGCCCCTGTGCCATGAGTTCGCAAGATTAATGTACCGGAGGAGACTTGAGAGGAGTCTGTCGCCACCTTGACACCCCTGTCGCGTAGCAAATCTACGACTACAGGGTTATGAATTATGGGTCCTAGTGTCCATATAGGATAAGGACCTTCCTCCAAAGCTCTTTCTACCATTTCTATTGCCCGTTTCACACCGAAGCAATAACCCATATGTCTGGCTAGTTTTATTTGCATGATGTTCCCTCATCCGATCCGAGATGGTTCCACAGTTCAACTATGGCCTTCATTATATCTTCTGAACCCCGCTTTAGGTCAGAAGATCTCTTGCCTGTGCTCGAAACTATATGAAATGGTTTGCCGCACGCTACGCGAACTGTTCTCCTAAACCTGTAAGTACCTCTTATGGCAATAGGGATCACAGGAGCCTTACCCTTCATGGCCAAAAGTGCGGCACCCGCGTGGGCATCGGTGACTTCAGGATGCGACTTGCGCGTTCCTTCCGGAAAAATCCCCAGGACTTCTCCATTTTCAAGAACTCTTAGCGATCGCCTAACAGTTCCTATATCAGCTTTTTCCCTGTTTACCGGAAATGCGTGTAGATTTCTCAACACCCAGGCAAAAATCGGATTGCTGAACAATTCTTCCTTTGCCATGAAATATACAGGCCTAGGAGCCAAACAGCCAATGACGCATGGGTCCCACCACGATGTATGATTACTGCATACTACCACCGGACCGGATTCAGGGAAGTTCTCAAATCCTTCACTTTGGATATTAAACAAGATTCTCATCACTATATTGACTACCCATCTTACAATCGTGTAGAACACTTCTGTTTCTCCTTGCAAAGATTGATTATCAGGGCGCATACTTCTTCAATACTCAGATCGGTACTATCGATTACTTCTGCATCATCGACCTTTATGAGTTTGCCCCATTCTCTCTCTAGATCTATTGCGTCTCGCTTCACCAGGTCGTCGAGAACGTCCTCAAACGAAACGTCTATTCCTTTATTCACCTGTTCTTGCCACCTGCGTCTGGCCCTTTCATTTACATCTGCAGTCAAAAAGACCTTTACTTCGGCATCTGGCATCACCACACTAGTGATGTCTCGTCCCTCCATCACCACACCGCCACACTTTGCAATTTGCTGTTGCATCGAAACCAAGACCTTTCTCACAGGAGTGGCCTTTGAAAGCAAAGCCACCGCTCGATCGGTTTCAGGTTCTCTAAGCTTGTCGGTGATTTCCTTCCCATCAATCCACACGCGGAATACTCCATTATCTTCGCGCCCCTCAATTTTCACTTCTGAAGCAAGAGCACCGAGGGACTCAAAATCATCTAGTGACACGTTCCGTTCCATGGCAAGAACGGCCAACGCTCGATACATGGCGCCGGTGTCAAAATAAGTGTATCCAAGGGAATTAGCCACTCTTCTTGCCACAGTGCTCTTGCCGGCTCCTGCTGGGCCATCTATGGCTATATTGAGTTTCTTGCATTCCATTTCCGTCAAACACCCTCCGAAGTACGATTATATCAACATTCATATATTCTAATAAAACAACCTCAGTTTAACACGAGTAACCATCTGTTGACAGTTTGGTTAAGGTATAATTACGCTAAAAGAAACAAATGCTCACATAGATAACCCTTCAACTGAATTACCTGTTCAAGGTCAAAGGGAGGCCGTCATATGAACCTGGTTGATATAAACAGCGATATTGGCGAAGGATTCGGACGATGGAAGTTGGGCGATGATGAAGGAATTCTTGCACACATAACTTCAGCCAACATAGCATGTGGTATTCACGCCGGAGATCCTCTTATCATGGACCATACTGTTGAGAAATGTCGCGAAGCATCAGTCTGCGTGGGTGCTCACCCAGGCTTCCCTGACCTTCAAGGTTTCGGACGCAGGAATATGAACATGTCACCCAAAGAGATTGAGTGCTACGTTCTCTATCAGATCGGCTCGCTAAACGGTTTTGCTCAAAGCAAAGGAATGAAACTAACTCACGTCAAACCCCACGGAGCCCTATACAATATGGCTGCAATCGACTCCGATGTTGCCCTTTCGGTAGCTCGGGCTATAGCCAGATCCGGCCCGGATTTGATAATGGTAGGTTTGGCTGGTTCCCTTATGTTAGACGCCGCCAAAAAAGTAGGGATCCCGGGGGCAAGCGAGGGGTTTGCGGATCGTTCGTACAACCCCGATGGTACGCTCGCCTCAAGGGGCATGCCTGGCGCAGTAATTGAAGATATAAGTGAAATAGCGAGGCGAGCAGTGCAGATGGTAAAAGACGAGGTGGTCCTCACCTCTTCAGGACAAGAGATTCACCTGAAGATAGATACCATATGCATACATGGAGACACTCCCGGAGCCACAGCTATAGCGAAAGCCGTGAGGAGTAGTCTCATTGAAAACAATTGCAAAGTTGCTCCCTTATGGCAAATACTAGGGAGGTAATAGTATGGACGATCAGTTACTTGAATTCGCACAGCTTGGAGACGGTGCATTATCAGTCAAACTGAGCGATGACATTTCTGAAGAGACAAACGATGCGGTCCTCGATCTATGTGACCGCCTAGACAAAATCGGACTGCCCGGTATCATTGAGATTCAACCTGCCTATTCGTCTTTAGCGGTTCATTTTGACCAAGGCACGATTTCAGCAGCGTACATCAAAAAAGTGGTCGTCTCTTTGTGCCTAAACGCCGAAAAATGCATATCATCACAGCGAAAACCGAACGTGATAGAGATACCTGTTCGCTATGGAGGCGACGCAGGACCAGATCTTGCCTGGGCCTCAGAATACCTCAATTTGCCCGAGGAAGAGATAATAAAAAAGCACTGCTCCCGACTCTATAGAGTCTATATGATAGGTTTTACCCCAGGGTTTCCATACCTCGGAGGAATGGACGAGAGCATTTCCCTTCCGAGACTACCTGAACCAAGAAAACGAGTGCCGAGAGGATCAGTCGGAATAGCCGGCAATCAAACCGGCATATATCCGTGGGATACTCCGGGCGGGTGGCGAATCATAGGCCGCACAGACTGCGATTTGTTTTCCCTTGACAAGGACCCACCTTCTTTGCTCAAACCGGGAGATTACGTAAGGTTTGTCCCCGCTGAACATTTTTTCAGAGACGAAGATACGACGCCGGCCAACATACTAAATTCTTCTCAGGTAACTGGGGGGACCGGCTCTCAGACAGAACCATCCGGCTCGGATAGCAAAATGAACTGGGCAATAGACGGACTTTTTGTCGATAATCCAGGTATCCTGACTCTCGTAGTAGATAGGGGCAGATTCGGTTACCGCAGATTTGGTGTGCCGACCGGAGGAGCAGCCGACTTGCGATCCTATGCCTTTGCGAACACCTTGTGCGGCAACAATTCAAATGAAGCATGCCTCGAATTCACTTTAAGAGGCCCTACATTAGTTGCCCAAACGGAATTGACCGTGGCTGTAACCGGAGCCCCAGCCCCGGTCAGAATAGATGGACAGCGCGTACCTTCAGACACTCTTCTCTTGCTCAGAGAAGGGCAAACCTTGGATGTTGGAGAAGCAAGTGCCGGATTGCGTGGATATATTGCAGTATCAGGAGGAATACAGGTTCCGATAGTTCTCGGCTCAAAATCAACTTATTTGGCAAGCGGCTTTGGTGGGTATTTGGGAAGGCAATTGAAGTATGGGGACACTCTACAGATTGGACCCGCTCCATCCTATAGATCAATCTTAGAGAGCCAGAAAAACAAGCAGAAGATAACCAAGCCTCTGGATTTTCGAATCCTAGATGCACCGTGTGTTTTCTTGCACATACATCCCGGTCCCGAGAGTTCTAAGCCCATATTATCAAAGCTAACAAGCACTACTTACGAGATTAGGCCAGATTCCGACCGCATGGGGGCGAGGCTAGATGGACCCCGGTTGTTAGAAGGAGGAGCAGATATAATATCTGCTCCTTGTGTAATAGGAACAATACAAATATCTTCGGATGGCAGACCTATGCTTCTCCTTTGTGATAGCCAGACCACAGGAGGCTACATGAGAGCAGCAACATTGTTAACTGCCGACCTACCCATAGCCTCTCAGCTCAGACCAGGAAACAAGGTGAGATTCAGACTGATTCCAAACCCATAGCGCGCATCTATGGACCTATAGAAAACGCTTCAGTTTTGGGTTATCTATGATGCCCGGAATCCGACCGCGTTTTGCTACAGGTCTACCTTCTATCTCCTTTATATCCATAGTCATATCAATGGGCCTGGCTGAGGAAATGTAACTTCCGACTCCAAATGAATCGGCACCAACTTGGGATAATTGGGAGATCCGCTCAGGATCAAGCCCGCCTGAAACAAAGATCTGTACGTGTCCGAAGCCTGCCAAATTGAGCCGGGCTCTTGCCTCTTTTACGAGATCATCTGTTACCCCTCCACGTTCTGAAGGAGTATCGAGTCGGATAGCGCCCATAGCGTCTCCGAGGACTTCTGCAACTCTAAGAGCTTCTTCACATTCATCTTTGAAAGTATCCACGAGGATCGTTCGAGGTGCATCCTTTGGCATGTGAGTATCGTACGCTACTGCAGCCTTGACCGTATCACCCATGATGAGGACCAGAGAATGTGGGATGGTGCCCACAGGTTCCAAATCCAAGAACTTGGCTCCCAGAATGCACGCTGCTCCATTGGCTCCGCCCACAACAGCGGCTCGTTCCATCACCGGAGCTACTGCAGGATGTATATGCCTTGCACCAAAACAGAAAAACGGCTTGCCACAAGCTGCCTCTTTGCACTCCCTAGCCCGTGAGGCCCATGCAGATGAACTGGCCAAAATCCCCAAGAGTGCAGTCTCATATGGACCAAAAACCGCATAAGGGCCTCTAATCCTCAAAACCGGCTCCTTGGCCAGAAAAGTTTCGCCCTCTTCGATCCCCCATACTTCGACAGGCAATCCCTTGAGCAAGTACAGACACTCTTCCATACCCGCAAGAACCCCTGGTCTACTAGGGAATATCTCAGCGGTTACGTTAGTATCCGATTTGCCCTCTTTGCTGAGTATCTCATTAGTGCGGACGAAATACACGTCTGCAGTTGCGCCAGATATGATCTCCTCATGAGTAGCAGAAAACAACCTATTCTTCTCAGGGACAAATTCCCTTACATCATCTACTGTGTGGAACTTGATCTTTTCGTTTTCTGACATGGTGTTCCCCTTCCTGCCCTGCTCTCGCGGTTTTGTACAAATCATGCACTTCTTTGGGATGCAAATAGCGCCACTTACCCTGGTCTAAACCGGCAAGGCTAAGTGGACCTATCCTGGTTCTTGTAAGCCGTCTAACATCATAACCTAGAGCTAAACACAATTCTTTTACGAGATGCTTCTGCCCCTCGTGCACTGCTATCAGAATTCGTCTGCTCTCTCCCTGTGGCTTCAGAAACCTGGCATAATCAGGGTATACCATTCTGCCTCCAATGAGTATACCCGATAGCAAACGATTCAAATCACCCTTTTTGGGCACCCCAGTAAACTCAACTATGTACTCCTTCGTTACTCCATATCTAGGGTGTGTGAGCAGGTAAGCTAAGGTACCATCATTGGTCAAAAGAACCAATCCGTCTGCGTCCTGGTCCAGACGGCCCACAGGGAACACACGTTCCTTTACCCCAGGAACTAATGATAGCACCGTTGGCCTGCCTTGAGGATCCGAACAAGATGACAAATAGCCACTCGGTTTGTTGAGCATTATATATATGCAAGGCTCTTTCCCAAGAACTTTCAAACCTTCGACTCGTACGTCATCTTTACTGGGTATAACCTTTTCCCCTAAAACAGCGGTTCTACCGTTTACCAGTACTTTACCCTGCTCAATTAGTTCATCTGCATGACGCCGCGAACACATTCCGGATTGAGCCAAGAATCTGGATAAGCGTATTGGAGTAGGGGCATCTTTTTCTTCATACATAGGGCATCAACTCTCCAATACCTTCATACATACTGCTCTAGCCACGAATAAAGTACACTAGGCCCCTCAAGCACTATGTCCGTACATGGGACCTTCGCTCTATTCCTTACGTTTTCGAGAAACTCTTTCGGATCAACCTGACCTGCCACAAACTTGCCGTTATCCAGCTGCGAAAGGGTGTATGGATTTATGGTCACCCCTAGAAGTTGGGTAGTGTCTTTTACAGCTGCTCCACAACCAAACTGAGATAGACGGTCCAAAACCCGATCCCACAGCATGATGTCTCCTGACAATAATAGCATGATTGGGTGGTCAAAAACGAACAAGATCGGTAGACGACCATTCACTGTATCTTTAGAGAAACCACCTATAACCTCAAGGATCTCAAGAAAGACACCTGGATTGACGATTCCTTCAACGTGCACATTGCTCGGCATACCATCTTGCACAAGACGTATTCCAAGCTTACGACCCTGCCCCTTTAGAAACAGGCCGTTAGGAATAGTGATCACGCTATCAGAGCCAATTGAACCGGCTTCGGAAGAATCATAGGTTGCATGTCTCTCCATCGGTCTGTCAGAAACTTCGGGCAGGGACATCACTCTGAATATCGCATTCACTTCTTTGGCAAGTTTCACTGGGTCGGTACTTCGCGTAGCTCCTGTGGCCAAGATCAAGCAGTCAGCTACTACCATGGGCGATAATCTCGAAAAAGCGCCGTCCAATAATACTGGACTATCCGAGGGAGCAAACTCAATCACTGAGATGAGATCTTCCGTGTTTGTAGGACCCGCCAAAACTACTTTCCCGGTAGATGTAGCTGTTCCTACATACACAGGACCCAAAGCACAATCTACACCGGTATACCGCAGATCTCTGAAGTCTGCCGGCGATGATTTCAACAAGGATAAGGCGCTTGCTGCCATAGCTCCCTTTGGCACAAATATCCTAGGTTTTGGAAGACCAGTTATATTGTCAAAATCCTCACCATCATACCCTATGCTGGTGAGAAAAACATCTTTGCCCACAGAGTTAAAAAACTCTGTTGTTTGTAAAAGAGTAGTAGTCTTGCCCGTGTTCTTAGCCGTACCCGCAACACCGATAACAATACGCATCCTCTTACTCCACCATTTCTTTGCACAAAATGCCTAGTTCGATCGGCAAACACGCCCCGCATATACCTTGCACCAGTAAAACTAAGACGTCATCTTATCTCGAAGACCGTTCCTTTTCCGGCACGCCCTGGGTAAGCTCCATCTTCCTTATCTCCCAAAATACCTTCATACAGTGATGCTACAAAGTCACCGCGGTCGGACAACCTCCTCAACACGTTGACGATGTCCTCTCTAAGCTGAGATGTCATTTCATCTGATTTCGAAGTAGGACGTATACCTCCATGGCCGAAAAACCTAAGAGCCGCCGCAGTGGCCTTAAGCGTGTCAATGCGTGCAGGTACAGTAATAGGACCGCCTGCGTAAGCCTCGTCAGAAGATGCTATGGTAACAGCCGTTGCCCCAGAGTCAAGGGCAAGTGCAGCGTGAAGGGCAGTCATTGCTGATGACTGACACCGGTCTTGAGTCTGCGTAAGAAACCCTACAGGCGCACCGGGCCATATTGGGGCATCTATTATAGAGGAAAGCGTCCTCATTTTAGCTACGTTGAAATCGATGAAATTATCATCCATTACGCCGGTAATGATAGCTTCGGGCGAATTGGCAAATAACGGTTGAAGGAGAGGTCTCCCTCCCAGAAGGATTCCGGCGGTGGCTACTACCAGCATTCCAGCAAAAGCCTTTGAAGCAGGGACTCCACACAGTTCTTCATTAGTAACAACATCATATGGCAAATTGTACTTGGCAGCTAACTTCATTGACTCCACGCCGTCTACCGCTAACCTTTCTGGATCTGTGCCTGCGCCCAGACTTCCATACACTATATTAATTTTTGTAAGATCGGCACCCGAAAGATGCGCCAAAGTTACCGTTTCCGGTGTGTTTAGTCCCCTATGAGCCCGAACCTGCCACAGGGTGCCGGGAAGCAAAGCGCTCTTGATAAGATTCAAGTTGTCCAAAGTGATGACTGTTCCGTCGTGTTGGTGGCTCCAAGCTTGCTCTAAGAACCCTTCCGTCCTAGCTCCCCAGGAAGGGTCAAAGTGGACCACACCTCTGGCACCCCATGCAACCGAAATGATGCTGTGATATGCATCCATCTCGGGGCAACCCGTGCCGTACTGCACGAGCACATTGTAGTCATTAAGTATGTCTTGCGTTATAGGAAATACCATGTCATTCTTCTTGTCTCTTAACATGGCAATCTCGTTCATTTCCTTCTGAGTCAGAAGTCTGGTATGGGAGACGGGCTCCCCTGTTTCATACCAACGTTTGACCTCTCCGGAACACAGTTTCGCATACTGCGCGCGAAGATTCTTCAATTCTTCACTTCTGCCTTCGCGCCTTGCTTCTTCAATCTCTAACCTCAATTGGGCTCTGGTTATGCCAGGGCTTGTCCTTTTAGATGCCCAATCAATCAGTTGTTGAGCTATCCCGACGCAAAGCTCCCCGATTTCTTTATCTAAGAACTCATAGGTAAACCCCTTTGTGAGATTGCTCTTTTCCTTGGGCCTGCTCCCTGCCAATGACAGGATTTCTTTTCCCTCCACATAATCTACAGCTGCTTCCGCAGGAGCGTCCGGGCCGAACCCGGCATCAAATCCCAACTCTTGCGCCATCTCAGGGCGCATACTAAGGCCGCCTACGACGAGTTTGGTGCTGGGCCTAAGACCCGCAGCATCGCAAAGATCCACGAATTTCGCAAGTATCTCTGATGTGCCATAGCTCAGAGCACGACTTACCATCAAAAAGTCAGGTCTTTCCTCAAGTGCCTTGGCCACGATTTCTTCCGGAGCAAGATCGGGCGGCAGTAAAGTAACATCATGACCGCGATCTATAAGTTTCCGTCTTATAAGTTTGAGGCCGACATCGTGGACAGGATCCAGAGGTGCGAGCAACACTTTCTTGGGCTGAACTACATCTTTATTTCGTTGACCCAAAACCATCTACCTCCTGACTATACCATCTGTAATCTGCAGAGGGCCTATACACATATCCCCGCAATCTTATTCTTACGCCGGGGCCACCCATCTCGCAGGCTACCACGTCTGCATCTTCGAACCCCAATTCGGCCATAAGCCTAAGTCCAAGGCTCTTTCCTTCTTCCAAGTCGTTGCACACGATAAATGTCTCAAGGTCACATCCGTCAAGAATCCGATCTTTGACTGACATTCCCGATTCCCCCTTGAGGGCCCATCATATCTGCCCAATATGTATTGACGTCTCTTATAACGTTGTCTATGTGAAAGGCCATAGCTTGCCTTGCTCCCTCAGCGTCTCTTTCAGCGACTCTCGCAAATATGCGCCTGTGATCTTCTACCATTCTAGACCCGATTTTCGCTCGTATATATTCAAGAGCTCGCCCAACTTCGGGATCGTGATATATGACATCGAGAGCACTCAAAAGCACCTTGTTCTTTCCTGATTCTGCCAGGGCTCTGTGAAACTCCACGTCTTTCTCTACTCCGGAGCTTCCTAACGCCAACAATTGCTCGTGCTCCTGGATGATCTTCTCAATGTTTCTGAGGTCTCTTTCGGTCGCGTTCTGCGCAGATAGGTATGCGGTTTCGGTCTCGATCGCTCGACGGGCCACCAATACGTCAATAAGTTCCTGTCTTTCAGTAATCTTCAGACTCTCTACGAAAGCCGTATGAGTCCTTGTCTGCGCCTTCGCATCGAGCCACCCAGATAGCACTTTATCACCCAAAGGAGTGATGACTCTTCCTATACGACCCTCAGCGCGCACATAACCCTTATCTTCAAGATCCCTGAGGATTCGTCCTGCCGTAGCTTCAGACACAGATATACCCTCTTTAAGCATCAGACGACTGAGATTCCATGCACCTATAGGGGTTGAAGAGTCACTCAGAATCTTGAGCGCCGTATAATGCGTATCATTGCAGTCGATGCTCAGAGTCATCCCTCCCATTGGTTGTCACAGCATAGTCCACAGATTCCCCAACTCATTCCTTGAGGAGTACCACGGCTTCCACCTCTACGCAGCAATCAAGTGGCAATGAGGCCACCCCAACTGCAGACCGTGCATGCTTACCTTTGTCTCCAAATACCTGTACAAAGAGTTCGGAGGCTCCGTTGACTACTTTTGGCGCGTCAGTAAAGTCTGGCGTCGACGCTACAAAGCCTACTAGTTTCACTATACGTTCTACATTATCTAATGAACCGGCGACGCTCTTGACAGCTGCCATGATGTTGAGAGCACATTGCTTCGCCTCTTCGTAGGCATCTTCGAGAGTAACATCTTTGCCGACTTTACCTTTTACACGAAGCTTCCCGTCTCTGAACGGAGTCTGTCCTGATACGTAGACCCAATTACCTGCTCGCACCGCAGGCACGTACGCAGCTACCGGTGCCGGGACTTCCGGAAGCGACAATCCTAGTTCGGCTAGTCTGTCTTCGATTTTCATCAATATCTACCTCCAATTAAGTTTAGTAAGGAATAACCTGTATTTGGCTCACTTCATCAATGATGAGCAGCCATGTATCATGATACCACTCACCATCACTAGACACAATCACCACAGCCTCGTGGACTCAGGCAGGTAGGTGACTGAAGTACGCAAACAAGTTACAATGTCCGTGTGTGACCAACATTTCGTCTGAGAATATAAGTTCTGGAGGGATGTCAGTTTGCAGACGCCCACACAGCCAACATTCTGGAGAATAGTCTTAGGGCTTTTCGGATTAGCGGGCTTGTTTTTATACTTTGAAAATACCTCCCTACAATTGACCGAGTATCAAATCTCATTCGATGCACTGCCAAAAGAATTCGACGGATTTCGTATAGCGCTCGTTTCTGATCTTCATGGAAGCGTATTTGGCGAGGACCAATCTCATCTTGTGTCAAAGATAAGTGAATTTCAACCAGATATAATTGCCATAGCGGGAGACCTTTTTGACGAGAGAGAGTTTACCCTTAAACCAGCCGAGATCTTCATCGAAAGCTGCAAAAACATAGCGCCCTTTTTTTACGTTACCGGAAATCACGAAGTGTACTCACCATATCTGGATTCGTTTGCAGAAGCGATGCGCGATTACAATGTGACGTTTCTGAGAAATGATGTATCAATCATAAGGAAAGGGTCTTCCGAAATCGCCCTTATAGGAATCGACGACCCCCTCGTATTTGACGAGCATAGCCGGAAACAAAAAGAAGGATGTGAATTATCTCTCTCGAGTATTTCGAGCAAAATCGACGAGGGTACTTTCACAATTCTTCTAGCTCATCGTCCCGACTTCATCGACATTTATGCATCTTCTGACATCGACTTAGTCCTTTCGGGACACGCACACGGCGGAATGATCCGAATCCCTGGTATTGGCGGCATCATTTCCCCGGGACAAGGTTTTATTCCCAAGTACACTGAGGGAGTATATCGAGAGAAACAAACGACCATGGTGGTAAGCAGAGGTCTGGGTAATAGCGGACGATTTCAGGTAAGGATTCTCAACAGACCTGAACTCGTCCTAATAACCCTGACTAGATAAGTCTGAGATCCATATCCGTCAGACTCTCACGTACTTCCAGTGTCCAGACCTGAACCTCAGTCCTGCCAAAATGCATCGTATTATCATATCCGATGCCATTCCGATCCACGCGCCAAACAAACCTAGTCCCAGCTTTATCGCAAATACGTAGGCGAAAAGCACTCGCACGCCCCAGAAACCTGCCATGGTAACGAATAAAGTCCATTTCACGTCTCCGGCTCCTCGCAGCGCCCCGGTGAAGACAAACTGCGAAATCATGAAAGGCTGAGAAATTGCAATCAACCTTAGAGCTGTTTCTGAAAGTTGGATGACTGCAAGATCATCTGTGTATAGATAAGCAAAATACCCTCCGAAAAAGAAGTAGATCACGCCCACCAGAACTCCAACCAGAGCTCCTACCTTCGCAGTCTCCCAACCGATTCTCTCTGCTTTCTTTGGATTCTTAGCTCCCAAACTCTGACCTACCAAAGTAGTAGAAGATATCTGAAATGCCGTTCCGGGAGCAAAAGACAACCCTTCTATGTTTAGCGCGATCTGGTGCGCAGCGTAAGTACTTGTTCCAAAACTGGACACTATCTTGGCAAATGCAAGTTGGCCGCTTCTAAGAACGAGTTGCTCAAGCGCAGCAGGTACACCTATGTTTAGAATCCTTCGCACGATCTTTGGATCGAATCTGAAAGAATCATGTACCGTTATCCTTATTGCCTTATCTCCTTGCAAGACTCTTCTAACCATGAGCACGCATGCCACTAACCTTGAAAGTGAGGTAGCGACAGCTGCTCCGGCTACTTCCATCCTAGGAAACCCAAAATGGCCGAAAATGAGCAGGTAGTTAAAGACTATGTTGATAAGATTAGCGGCGATGTTTACCACCATGGGAGTTTTGGTGTCTCCGGCACCTCTCAAGGCAGCTGTAAGGCTAATACTAGCTGCCCACATAGGTATGCTCATACACACAATTCTGAGATATTGAGTACCCGGGCCTATGACATCGTCTTCGGCACCCATGAAAAGCAAAATGTCTTCAGCAAAAACGAGTCCCACTATCATGAGGATTACGCCCATTAATACCGCTATCATGAGAGCTTGTCTGGCAACATTTGACGCCTCATGAGGTTCGTTCGCCCCTACAAATCGAGCGACAAGAGCAGTTGCGCCTACGTTTAACGCTATGAAAACTGCCATTGCGACCATCATCGGTTGATTAGACAGCCCCACAGAAGTGATGGCCCAAGGTCCGAGTCTTCCCACCATAATCATGTCAGCCATAGATATAAGAGTCAGAAGCACCTGCTCTATTAAGGCAGGTATTGCGAGTTCAAAAACGTGTTTCCGTATTGAGGAACTATCCATGCCCGTATCGTCTACATAAGGGGACTGTGCCTCAGAACCAGCCGAAGCACTGCTGATTTTACCTTGGTCGGAAGTATCCTTTGCGGCACATACTTCGCTTTCGTCAAACCCTTCAGGAGTCCGCGAATCCTCTAATAATTCAGCTTCATTGGTTGTTGGATCATCCATTCCTTATATCACCATCCGATTCCAAATGCATCTCGACTGCTAACAGATTCATTTTCGATATTTCGATTCATTTTATTTCTGTACACAAAGCATTTTACACTTATTCAGTAAACAAGGCAAATTACCGGAGAAGGAAGAGACCCGGATTTTCTGATTGGGCATCAGTCAGGCTTCAAGGGCGGAAGGTCATCTATTGAGTCTAACGAGGTCTTTTTCAGGAATTCATCAGTTGTGCCATAGAGTTTTGGCCTACCGAGGGTTTTTTTCCGTCCTACTTCCTCAATCAAACCTTTTTCCATAAGGGTGTCTATACTCGCTTCCGGATTGACTCCTCGGATCGCCTGAATGTCCTGTCTGGTTACCGGTTGGCAGTACGCAATTACGGCCAACGTCTCTAAAGCTCCCCTTGACAATGGTACCTGAATCCTTCGCTCAAAGGCTCTGGATATGATCTTGCCTACCTCAGGTCTCGTAGCTATCCTAAGACCACCCGCAACCCTTTGAATGTATATGCCTCGCGCCGAGTATATCGTATCCAAAGCACTTACGGCTTGTTCTACTTCGTCTAGGGAAACACCCAAGCCAGCGGACAATTGTTCCGGCGTCACAGGCTCATCGGAGCTGAAGAGAATTGCCTCGACCAATATATCCAATTCCACATATATCAGCTCCTTCAGTTTTGACGTTTGGTCGTAAAAACTATGTCTCCAAATTGTTCTGGTTGTTTGGCAAACACCTTTCTTCTCTTTATGAGTTCCAATAATACGAGGAAATTGAGGATACAGGTCTGTTTAGTCGTGTTTGCGAACAAAGAAAACTTAAGCACATTATGCTCGGAAGCAAGCACGGTCACCTCTTTCCAAAACCATCTCAAGTGCTCTGAGAAACTTCTCTTTATAACCAAGACCGAGTGTCCTGCTTGTTCCGAAGAATTCATAAGTTTCGTAGCGATTTCTTTCAGTTCAGAAACATCGATGGCAGCAGCTTCGATGTGGTCTAAAGAACCGAGACGTGGCACATATCCCCGAACATACATGTATTGTGATGAATAGATAAGAGCGTCTATGTTTTCTACCGCCGACCTAAACTCGACTTCATCCAAGAGCGCAGTAATGGTTTCTTCTTGAGCGGCAAGGTCTTCCTCTATCTCCTCAAAGCTCGGCTCTTCCTCCTGGATCTGCGACTGAGGCAATAACCATTTAACCTTGGCCAACACCAGAAACGATGCATCGACTAACAAATCCATGGAGTCGTCCAGCACGATCGATCCGCTCTCTACCTGTTCTCGAAGAGTCCGGCACAACGGAGCCAACTGCAGCACTGACATTGTCTATGCTCCTAACTATCTGATAAAGATTCGAGATATGGCAATCGCCATCCTTTGGGCAAAACCCATGTATCCTGTCACCAAAGGTTGCATGACGGCAGAAACCACGCCTAATACCATTAACACCACCAGAATCACAAATCCGTATCGTTGTATCCAATTCCAAGCATCTCTTGCGCTGTTAGAAATATAGACATCCAGGATGTTTGAACCGTCTAGAGGAGGTACAGGAATGAGGTTGAAAAAACCAAGTCCTGCATTTATCCAAGCACCAACTTCAAGGACGGTAGGAATGTACCGCAATGCGCCAGGAAAACTCACAAAAATAAGGAGAATGACTGTTAAAATTTCCAAAACGAGGGCAGTTATCAAGTTTGCTACCGGACCGGCCAAAGAAATCTTTGCCATGTCCCTCCTTGGGTTCTGCAGCCTGTATGTATTGACTGGAACAGGTTTGGCCCAACCAAAACCAAAAATCAAAAGCATCAAGGAACCGACCACATCTATGTGGGCCCAGGGTTCAACCGTCATCCTCCCTAGGAGCTGGGCAGTATCATCGCCCAGATTGTAAGCCATCTTCGCATGCGCATATTCATGTACACTAATAGCTAGCAGGAAACCCGGCACGCGAAGGATCATACTAACAAATTCGGCTGGCATCAAGACACCTCCCGGTCACACGTTGCTCGAATCATACCATGCGTGGCAAAACAATATCATCTTATCACAATCTCACCTCGGAAAACCCTACTTTGCCGAAAGGCTATCCGGTCACAGGTCATTCTTGCTTTACCTATAAGGCCAATAGATTTACAACAGTACCGAATTAGAGACGTCATGCGCGAGGATGGCTTCTTGCGTAAACATCCTTAAGCCTATCCTTAGTCACATGGGTGTAGATCTGCGTAGTAGAAATATCCGCATGGCCAAGCATTTCCTGCACAGCCCTAATGTCTGCACCGTGTTCAAGCAGATGGGTCGCAAACGAATGCCTTATGGTATGAGGGGTAACTTCTTTGGGGATACGGGCTGTTTCCGAGTATTTCTTAACCAGTTTCCATATACTTTGCCTGGTCATTCGACCGCCGTTCTGGTTCACGAATAAAGAAAGTTCCTTCGGGTCAAAGATGAGCGTAGGGCGCCCATTTTCAATATAAGATTTGGTAGCTGTTATTGCAATTTCTCCTAGTGGGACAACTCTCTCTTTTGACCCTTTTCCAATACAACGCACAAAGCCTTCTCTAAGATCCACGTCGCCCAAGTCAAGGTTTGTCAATTCGGAAACTCGCAGGCCGGTTGCGTAGAGCACCTCAAGAATCGCTCTGTCCCGCAATCCGATAGGCGTAGACAGATCAGGCTGGTCCAAAAGCCTCTCGATTTCAGCCAAAGTCAACACTTTTGGCAACCTGCGCTCAAGGCTAGGTGAAGAGAGATTTTCGCAAGGGTCCTTATCAATGTACCCTTCCTTAAGGAGAAACCGGTAGAAGGATTTTATGGAAGCTAAGCGCCTTGCCACTGTTGCAGTGGATCTGCCTTTTCTTCTGAGGAACATCAAGTAGCCGACTATTGTAGATGGCGTAACATCTATCAGAGTCTCATATGAATGGTCTTTAAGAAACATCTGATAGTCCCTTAGATCTGCACCATAAGACTCCAAGGTATTTTGAGATAGCCCCTTTTCATATTCTAAACTCTCAAGGAACTTTCCAACTGTATCTTGCATAGCCCAGGCATCCTTCCATCATAAGTGGCACTCTCCAAATGCGTGAAAGTGCCACTTGTTTTGTCTGTGCATTTTCATACTTCTGAGCGCTCAGACGGCTCGTTTTCCGGGACCTTCTCTTGCACGGTCTTAGAAG
>JAGPNG010000004.1 GCA_018052475.1 Candidatus Fermentithermobacillaceae bacterium | reverse complement strand
CCGACATCTTTACAAAGTAGGGCTAGACAATAACCAAGTAGAACTGCTTACTCCTGAGGATGCGGAACACCAGATAACATTTACCCCGAGCGGAAAATACTTTCTCGACAGATACTCAAGGGTGGACTTGGCGCCAAGCACGGTTCTGCGGAGATGCGATTGTAGCAGCGATAGCAGCTTGGTGCTGGAACTGGAAACGGCAGACCTGGCCCTGCTCTTTGAGACCGGCTGGAGTTTTCCTGAACGGTTTTGTGTAAAGGCTCGCGACGGGATAACCAATATTTACGGCATGATCGTGAGGCCGTCTAATTTCGATCCGTCCAAAACATATCCGGTAATTGAGGCAAACTACTCAGGGCCTCAGACCATAAGAACCCCTAAAGCGTTTGGCGAAAGCGAAGGTAGTAGGCAGTTTTGGCAAGATCAAGCCATATCGGAACTTGGGTTCATAGTGGTAACGGTTGACGGCTTGGGCATGGCCTTTAGATCCAAGTGGTTTCAAGATCATTCTTACAGAAATCTCGGGGATGCAGGAATGCCCGATCACATCGGGGCGTTCAGGCAACTGGCCGATAAATATCCATACATGGACTTAAGCCGCGTAGGCATATATGGCGGATCGGCAGGAGGGTATGCCGCGGGACGTGCGATATTAGAGCATCCGGACTTTTTCAAAGTAGCGGTGGTCTGGGCGGGGAATCACGACCATAGGACTGACAAAGCAAGTTGGATCGAAAGGTATATGGGATTGCCTGTCGGACCGCATTACGAGGAACAGGCCAATCCCGCGATAGCCGAAAACCTCCAAGGGCATCTCCTCATCATGCATGGGGAAATGGATGAAAACGTGCCTCCGGCTGCATCTCTTCAACTTGTTGATGCACTCATCAAGGCGAACAAAGATTTCGATTTCTTGATTCTGCCCAATGGATGCCATTCTGACGGCTATCATCCGTATATCACAAGGAAGAGGTGGGATTACTTCGTTAAGCATTTGCTCGGTGGAGATCCTCCGAAAGGCTACCGAATAAAGGGTTAGAATGAAGAACCTGTTCAATACAGCAATAGTGTGATATTATGGCGTAAAGATGCGAGTTCTTACTGTTGTCGCGAATTGCCTGTTGTTTTTGTGCGAAACATGACTAGATGCCTCTTTATCCTTCACGTTTCGGATTGCACAAAGAGTCATCCGGGTGAAGTGCGGTCGGCCCCCTAGCTGCTGGGATGCGAGAGATGATCCATAGTTTTTCGGGAGCTTAACGGTCGAATACTATCTACTCGTGTGATGTTGAAGCAGACATGCGATTTCAAGGGCGCTTCCCTTTTATCTTCTGTGGTATAATGTGGACTTGTTGCATAGCCGGAAGAAAAGGAGATTGCGAGCAGTGTCAATAGCAAGATTACTCAGCATACTTCTCAATTTCTCTGCCCTTGCGATTTACCTGGGCCTCATAGTATATATTCTGCTAAAGAACCCCAAAGCGGCATTGAATCGGCTATGCGCCTGTATCTTTTTGTCTTTTGCCGTGTACAGTTTTGGGCAGCTGTTCTTATCCAATTCAACATCAGTTGCACAAGCTAGATTCTGGGTTAAGGTAAGTTCACTGGGCTGGTGTACTTTCCCGACCTTTGGCCTTTGGTTTTACATATGTTTTGCGGAGAAAGACTGGTGGCCGAGGCACTTTTGGCTGTACGCAGGTTCCGCACTCATTTCAGTTTACTTTATCTACCAGCAGTTTTCGGGAAACCTAATCGTTGATTTCATTGAAATGCCTTATGGTTGGTCAATAGGGTGGTCGAAATCGGCGGCATCCTTGGCATTTTCTTTGTACTATGCTGTTTTTGTTCTTTTGTGCGCGTATTTTGCGCTTGACACCTTCATACATGCTCCTGATATGCGCAAGAAAAAAGGCGCCTATATATCCGGCATAACCATGCTCATCGCCCTTCCGTTGGGAGCTTTGTCAGACACGGTGCTGCCTGTTCTCAAGATACACGTCGTGCCTCCAATGGGTAATGTGGTCGCCCTTATTTGGGCTTGCGGTCTTGCGTACGTCGTTGAACGATACGGAATTCTTACCCTTAAGCCGGTCTATGTGACCTCAGAGATACTCTCTACGATGGGCGATTCTCTAATGCTTGTAGATATGACTGGGAGGATAGCTTATGCAAATCAGGCTGCCGTAAGAATGTTGGGCTATAGCGCACAAGAAATCAATGGCCGCACCTTTTATTCGTTGTTTGAAGGCTCAGGGCCGCTGAACCTCGAAGAAGACGCATTTTACAGTACGCTGATTTCTTCTAAGATAGTGAAAGATATCAACGTGTTGTTTAAGGCGAAAGATGGCAGGACTGTCCCTGTCCTTTTTTCTGCTTCGCTTGCAGAACGTGACGAGGTTCCCGTAGGCGTGGTTGTGACCGCACACGACATGACATCGTATGTGGAAGTCTCGGAAAATCTCCGCCGTTCTGAAGAAAGATACAGAACTTTAGTAGAAAATGCACTGGTAGGTATAGGAATTCATCAGGATAACAAGGTAGTGTATGCGAATCCCGTGCTAGTTAAGATGCTCGGTTACACGGCAGACGAAGTTGTAGGTATCCGCATTGCCGATGTAATAGCTCCTGAAGAACGCGATCTTGTGCTTAGACGCTCAAAAAAGAGACAAGAAGGAAAAGACGAACCCGTAGTTTATGAGATAACGCTAATCCGTAAAGACGGTACACCTCTTTATGCCTTAATCAGCAATGTAGTCATAGACTATGGAGGAAGAAAGGCAACCATGTTTACGATTTCAGATATAACCGATACCAAAGCCCGTCGCGAGCTTGAAATGGCCAACAAAGAACTTGAAGCCTTTAGTTATTCTGTCTCTCACGACTTACGAGCCCCACTCAGGGCTATCCATGGATTCGCACAAGCAGTAATAGAAGACTACGGCGATCGATTGGACGAAGTCGGTATGGATTATTTAGAGCGTATAGAGGCAGCTGCCGAAAGAATGGGTCAACTTATTGACGACCTTCTAAGTCTCTCCCGGCTCTCCCAAAAGGATCTGAATATTGGGATGGTAGATCTTAGCACTATTGCTCAAGAAGTTGTCAAGGAACTGCGAGAAAGAGATCCTTGCCGTACTGTAGAATTCAAGATAACCGACGGTTTGGTAGCAGAATGCGATGCGGATTTGGTGAGGATAGTTTTGGACAACCTTTTGGGTAACGCATGGAAGTTCACTGCTAGCAAGGACCATGCCGTTATTGAATTTGGTGCCATTGGGCAGAATGGAGAAACCGTGTATTTTGTAAGAGACAATGGAGTCGGATTTGACATGCGATATGCCGAGAAACTGTTTATGCCTTTTCAAAGATTGCATGGAGAAGAATTTGAAGGGACCGGCATAGGTCTGGCAACAGTTGCAAGAATAATATATCGTCATGGCGGCAGGATTTGGGCTGAGGGAGTACCCGATGCGGGAGCAACTTTTTTCTTTACTCTCTCGGAACCAGGGAGGGAGATAGATGGAAGGAAGAGGAATTCCGCTTAAGTTGCTTCTTGTCGAGGATTCAGAAGATGACGCACTGCTTCTCGTGAGGGGACTAAGGCGAAATGGTTTTGACGTCACGTATGAACGGGTAGACAAAGAATCGGATATGGTTCGCGCTCTAGATACCCAAGATTGGGACATAGTCATATCAGATTACAACATGCCTCAATTCGATGCGCTCCGGGCTTTGGAACTTTCTAAGAATTATGACCCTGATATTCCGTTCATAGTAGTATCCGGGGCGATAGGCGAAGAAAGCGCTGTTGCCCTGATGAGATCAGGGGTATGCGACTATGTGTTGAAACACAACTTGAATAGACTCTACCCAGCCATAACACGGGAACTGGATACGGCCAAGATGAAGCGCGAGGGCAGAATTGCCGACAGGAACCTCAAGACTGCTTTCTTCGACTTAGTAGAAACGGTTTCAAGGGCAGTAGGTTCTCGTGACCCGTACACCGCTGATCACCAGCGGCGCGTAGCTATCCTGGCGCGCGAAGTAGGAAAGCAAATGGGACTCCCCGAAAACGTGATTGAGGGTTTGTATATTGGCGGGCTCCTACATGATATCGGAAAGATCTCAATACCTGAAAGCCTGTTGAGCAGGCCAGGCGAGCTGGTTAAGGAAGAATGGGATCTGATGAGGACGCATCCTCAGCGTGGGTATGAAATACTCAAAGACACGCAATTGCCTTGGCCCACTGCTGAGATGGCGTTGCACCATCACGAACGGCTTGACGGGTCGGGGTATCCTGATGGAATAAAAGGCGATGAATTGACTCAAGAAGTCAGAGTTCTAGGTGTATGTGACGTGGTTGAAGCCATGCTGTCTCACCGTCCTTACAGGCCTGCTCGAACTGATGAAGAGACGTTAGAAGAGATCGAAGGCGGTCGTGGAACCAAGTATGATCCCGAGGTCGTTGACGTAATAGTGCCGATGATAACCAGCGGGAGGATCTTTGAGATATGGCCCGATCATTTCAGATGGAAATCTTCGTCATGACAGGCTGCCGTTGATTGGGATATAATGGGAATGTGCTAGGTGGCGGCACAAGAGGCGGTAAGCATTGTGAAATCGAAAAATGCGGCGAAGTGCTGTATGACAGCACTTTTATTCTGTATAGGGAGCGCCTTTGTTGTGCACCTGCGATTTGGGTTCGGTGTGCTTGGGGTCCTTCACATGATAGTTGTCATCCATCTCGGGCTTCTCTCGGGGTTGGATGTGTGCTACCGGGTACTACCCGACAAGATCCTCTTGTCTGCATTTGTCTTTGCAATCCTCACGAAGGCATATAACGGTTTTGCGCACTTTTACAAACACGTAGGCCCCGGCGGGTCTTACGTTATTAGTGAGATGACAAGGAAGATAGAAAATGACTTTGCCTGCGGCTTGCTTGGGGCTTTTCTCGGATTTGGGTTGCTTTACATTGCTGCCCTCATTGTACCCGGGTCTCTAGGGGGCGGAGATGTTAAGATGGCTGGGGTAACTGGCTTTTGTCTTGGGATATACCATGTCTTGGCTGCCTTGGAGGTTGCATTTCTTTTGGCGTGTGCGTACTCCATCCCTTCGATATTGCTTGGCCGTATTAAACATACCGATTCTATACCACTGGGATTGTTTCTGAGCATAGGAACGGTTATCTTGCTCAATTCTTGATGATTGGATTGGATCATTGGATTGGATCATTCGGTTGATAAGAAGAACAGGCCCTCGGCACCTGACAATTTACTTATGGTTTACAAGACTGTGATGCTGCCGTTAACGTTCAAGGATAATCTCATGGTGATGAATTAGTTTAATGAGGTGAGGTCCATGGTGCCTGCTATGCCGGCAGTCGTCTTGCGTGAGAGAGCTGCCGCGGAAGTGGACAATGACAAACGCGAGAAAATAAGAGTTGTGGATCTTTCTGTGTTTTATGGTCAGAACCCTGCGATAAAGCACGTTTCAATGGTTATACCGGAAAAATCGGTAGTGGCTATCATTGGGCCATCGGGCTGTGGCAAATCTACTTTCCTACGATCTCTAAACCGGATGAATGATCTGATTCCGGGGGTTAGAGTCGAAGGCCAGGTTTTCATAGACGGATTTGATGCATACTCACCCGATACTGACGTGGTTGAGCTTAGGAAAAGAGTTGGCATGGTGTGGCAGCGACCGAATCCCTTTCCTAAGAGCATCTGGGAAAACGTCGCCTTCGGTCCCAAGTGTCTTGGGATGAGAGACAAGGCCAAGCTCGACCGAATAGTGGAAAAAAGCCTTAGAGAAGCAGCGCTTTGGGATGAGGTTAAACACCGTCTCAACTCACCTGCTCTTGCGCTTTCAGGAGGCCAGCAACAACGTCTATGCATAGCTCGTGCTCTTGCAGTGAATCCGTCTGTCCTTCTCATGGACGAGCCTGCCGCGTCTTTGGATCCGATATCAACAACAAAGGTGGAAGACCTCATATCATCTCTTTCGAAGAAGTATACAGTCGTGATCGTTACACACAACATGCAGCAAGCTGCTAGGGTGTCTGATTACACCGCTTTTTTCCTATCCGGTTCGCTTATTGAGTATGATACCACCGAGAAAATATTCACAAAACCTGCCAGGAAAGAAACAGAAGATTATATAACCGGTAGGTTTGGTTAGAAGGCGAGGAGATTTGGGCATGACAGACAATCAAGAAGAGCGCAGGCCCGGAGGCACCAAAAAAGAAGACATTGGACCAAGGAGCAGTTTCCACGCCAATCTTGAACTTCTCGAACAGGATCTTTCTAGGCTTGGGGTGATGGCCGAAGAGAGTCTTGCCAAGGCCGTTACTGCTCTAAAGACCCATGATGTGGAGATGGCCCAGGGAGTCATAGACTATGATGACGTCATAGACGATTTAACGCTTGAGCTTGAGAATCGTAGTTTAGGCATTATCGCGCTTCAGCAGCCAATGGCAAGCGATTTGAGAAGAATTGGCACGGTTCTCAAAATAGCTACCGACCTTGAAAGAGTAGCAGATCATGCGGTGGATATTTCAGAGATCGCCCTGAGGCTTGCAGGTCAGACATATATCAAACCGTTGATTGACATTCCGAGAATGGCACGAACGGCTCAGGACATGTTGCGCAAGAGTTTGGATGCGTTTAGCAGCCGTGACATAGAGAATCTCTACGAACTCATAGATATGGATAATGAGGTAGACGGATTGTTTGGTCAGGTGTTCAGAGAATTGCTGGTATTTATGATGTCTGACCCTTCCACAATTCAGCAGTCCATTGAATTCATCATGGTTGCGTCGCACCTAGAAAGGGTTGCAGACCACGCGACCAATATCGGCGAGTGGGTCATTTACGCGATTACCGGAGAGCGGAAAGATCTGAATCCTTAGGATAAGACTGTATTGACTGTGTCTTGGGGTCAGTCTTTGCGGTCAGTCTTTGGGATCAGGAAACCATACGAAGAACGACGTCCGCTCTTTAGGCTTGCTTTGCGCCCACACTTTTCCCCCGTGTGCGTTTACGCAGTGCTTAACCAAAGATAGCCCGAGTCCGCTCCCGCCGCGGGCGCGACTTCTGTCTTTGGATGAACGATAGAACCTTTCAAAGATTCTGGGAAGATCCTCAGGGGGTATGCCCGGACCCGTATCGGAGACAACCAGGACCACGCCTCCGGGCCCTATTTTTTGGCCCGATTCATCGATCGTGCAAAGAGGCTCTGACGTTTTGTGCTGTGGGTTTCCTAAGCAATGCAGCGAAACGGTGATACAGGCTCCGTCTCCGGCGTATTTGATCGCGTTTTCAAGAAGATTGGATAGAATTGTGTCGAACATGGAAGGATCCGCATACACTTGGATCGGTTCCTCGTTCAGCTTCGAGTCCGGGGCCGGAACAGGCTCCAAGGAGATAGTTTGCCCCTTTTCTGCCGCAATCGGTTCCATCTTCTTTACAGTCTCTTCTACTATCGATGTTGCATTAAGCCAAGTTGGCTCAAACCGCACATTTTTGGATTCGAGATTAGCCAATTCGAGAAGGCTCTCGACCAGACTAGATAGTCTTTTAGTCTCCTTGGTGATGAGCGCCGACATTTCTTGAATGGTTTCTCTATCTTCAGGCGGAGCCTCTGCCAAAGTCTCAGCAAATCCCCTTATTATTGTGATTGGCGTTCGGAGCTCGTGGGATATGTTTTGGATGAAGTCGCTTCTGGTAGTTTCGAGGTGCCGTAGCGTAGTAAGGTCATAAAGGACTATCAGGACGCCTTCCAGGGTCTGGCTGTTTTCTTTTTCGGAGGTCAGGGCACCGGTGAAAGGAGAGTCGGCGTTGTAAGAAGATGTCAAATCGGAAAGTGTAGCATCACTCATAACGTTTGAACTCACAAGAGGCAAGGCGGTTACCTCCAAGATGATTTCCGAAGGATAGTAGAGGCTCACTTCTTTTTTTTGAACGCTTGATTCTTTGAGCGCCTTTTCAAACAGATTGCAAATATCGAGATTTCTGACGACAGTATGAAGCGGCATCCCTTCAGCCAGATCATTCGGGTACCCCAATATCTTGGAGGCGGACGGGTTCATGGAAGATATTTTGCCATCTGCGGTAACAAGGAGGATGCCCGAAATGGAGCTATCCAAAATGGTTTTCATTTTGGCATTGGACTTTGTGAGTTCCGAGATATAAAGATCTAGAGATGAGGCCAATGAGTTCAGTAGGTCTGCCAATTCGTCAAGTTCGGTCCCTGTTTTGGGGATCTGGTACTTATCAAAACTCCCTTGTGCCATTTCTGCCGACATCTGAGACATGAGTTCGATGGGTCTAGATAGATTCTTGCTCTGGATAAGAGCGGTAACGAATGCGACCGCTAAAGCGGTGATTACGACTCCGGCAAAGAGCGGCCAGTTACGGCTAAGCTCTTTTTCAATAAGTTTAAGAGGCAAAGAGACTCTTAAGACGCCCAAAAGTTGGTTTTGGTCGTTCGTGACAGGTAGGGCGCAATATAGCATGTCCACTCCTAGGGTGTCTGAACGCCTTATGGCAATTCCGACACCTTCGGAAATAGCCTGAATTACTTCCGGCCTTGTGTCGTGCGCTCCTAAGTGGCCATAGTCTACTTCTGCGTCAGCAAGCCCTGTATCTGCAAATACCACGCCTTGAGGGTCTATGAGGGTTATACGCAGTCCGGTTTCATCGCTCAGTTTGGCGAGGTTTGTCATAATCTCTTCGGTTTGAATGGCAGTAACGCCGGATGAGCCTTCCTGTTGGCTCTTTGCTAGGTCTTCGTAGACGCTCAGCAAGTAATTGCGAAGGATTTTCGCTTGGTTTAGCGCCTGAGTTTTGGCATCCTCTGCGTGCTGGTGTCTGGCAAAAAACACGAGGAATGTGCCTAGAATCAGCATCGCCACGCATGCAGTTAAGAGGAAGGACATCATAAGGCGTCTTCGCATTCACTTGGCCTCCTTGTGGGTCAGAAGTCTTGTTGCAGAGCCGAATGCCGCAGAACACTCGCCTTTGGCGTCCGATACCATATGCGGATTACCCACCTTGCTTCTTGGGAAACGTATCTTCTTTGCCGACTGCGGTGTAGTCTGCACCGGACACTAATCGATATCCGACGCCTCTTATGGTTTCTAAGAATGACTCGGGGCAATCCGTCCCATGGGTTTGGGCAAGTTCATGGATTAAAGGATCTATTTTCTGCCGTAATCGAGATATGTGTACGTCTACAGTACGCGTATCCCCCTCAAAATCATAACCCCATACTGCAGATAGTAAGTCTCCCCTAGTAAACACTCTTCTTGGCCGATTCATCATGTATACCATAAGGTCGAATTCCTTTGCGGTAAGGTCCACAGGTTTTTGAGACACAAACACTTCCCTGGTATCTATGTTAGCTGTAACATAACCTACGGTTAAAATCCTGTCACGAGAGACTGCAGATTGTCCTCGAATCGCAGAAGAATAGGTCATAGGATCGATGCTATCGGGGCGGGGTGTACTTTCCGTTACGTTTTCTTCCTTCTCTGCTTCCGATGTTGCGATATCCATACGCCGTAATTGAGCCCTTACCCGTGCGACGAGCTCGCGAGGAGAGAATGGTTTTGTGACGTAGTCGTCTGCGCCAAGTTCAAGGCCTGCCACTCGGTCAACTTCCTCGTCTCTAGCGCTCAGAAGGATTACAGGGAAGGATTTTCCCTCGCTTCTTGCGACTCTAAGTACGTCCCATCCTGAAATCTCCGGGAGCATTATGTCGAGGATTACGAGATCCAAGTCATGTTCCCTAATGATCTTCAGCGCGGTTTTTCCGTCATAGGCGACCAGAGTATCGTATCCGTCTCTTTCGAGGTGGTACGCCACTAACTTGACTATAGCTTCTTCGTCGTCTACGATCAGTATTTTTTTCGTCAACTGCCATCCCCTCAGATTACAAGTAGTCCACCTGTACTTGCGGTTTACCTGGAAGTATCGTATCTCAATTCATTATACCTGGATCTACGAAGAATGAGAAAGGAAACAGATAGGTTTCTTCTGTGGAGTCCTACAGTTTGACAGATATACGCGACAATAATCTACATGTTCACAACTACGTAACTTGGTTTTTACATGAAAGCCGTATCGGGTTTACAATTGGGGCTTAAACTTCAAGGTGAAAGAGCGTTTCGAGAGGACGCAAATTCAAAACAGGAGGCGTGTTTTTATGGGATTGACAAGCAGAGGTAAAAAATGCGGATGTTCCGGTGGCCCGGGCGAAAAGGAGGGGTCTAGGAATCGGTCTGCAAGGGTTTCGCATGCGGTCGGTTCGAGTTTGATCTTGGGATTGGTGCTTGCCCTGGTACTTACGGGCTGCGTAAACGAACCTAACGGTAACGGTTCATCCGAGATATCGGGGTCCATAATGATATCTGGAGCGACGGCTCTGCAGCAACTGGTCCAGCAGGCTGCCGAGAATTTTATGGCAGAACATCCTGAAGCGAAGATTACAGTTACCGGTGGCGGAAGTGGGACCGGATTGAGCCAGGTGTCTGAGGGCCAGGTAGATATCGGAATGTCCGATATATTTGCCGAAGAGAAGGAAGGAATCGATGCTTCAAAACTCGTAGACCATAAGGTATGCGTAGTTGGTTTTGCTGCAGTTGTTCATCCGGACGTATCTGTAGATGAGTTGAGCAAACAGCAGCTTATCGACATATTCACGGGTAAGGTGACTAACTGGTCTGAAGTAGGAGGACAGGATCTGGAAATTATTGTCGTAAATCGACCAAAATCATCGGGAACTCGAGCTACCTTCAAGAAATATGCTCTCGATGGGCATGAAGAGGCTGAAGCTGGCATGACTGAAGACTCTTCCGGCGCCATTAAGAAGATAGTCTCTGAAACCCCGGGAACGATAAGCTATTTGGCCCTTTCTTATGTAGACGATTCGATAAAAACATTGAAACTCGACGGTAAGGAACCCACTGTTGAGAACATAACTTCAGGAGAGTATCCGGTTTGGTCGTATGAGCACCTGTACACGTTAGGGGAGCCCGAGGGTCTTGCTAAGGCGTTTATCGAGTATATGTTGAGCGATGATGTACAGGATAGTCTTGTGTCCGAACTAGGCTACATTCCAATAAGTGAGATGAAAGTCAGTCGCGAGGAGTAAAAGAGGAGTAAAAGCTGTAAAGATGCACGTAAAGCTGCATCGAGGTAGTCCGAACGCAAGGGGTGAAGGCCATGAGGGGTATTGATAGGTGGAAGGAATTGCGGCGGAAAATGACGCGGTCGCGTTTCGAAAAAAGCCTTAATGTTCCTCCTTATGACCCGTTAAACGAAGCCGACGAAATGGTCGGCGATGTTCTGCGGGGTGATTATGAGGTCCAGTATTGGAACAAAAGAAAGGCAACTATCGGGCGCGCGGCTACCTTGGCTTGTGTTGTCCTCGTAATGGTGATAGCGGCAAGCGTGATCTTGTTCATATCGCAAAAGGGCATCTCCACATTTGTGGGCACAGGGATCTCGTTGAAAGATTTTATACTGGGCACCCTCTGGTATCCTGATAGACCTTTGGATCAAGGGGGGCCTTCATTTGGGATACTGCCTTTCATAGTAGGCTCGTTCTCAGTATCTATGTTGGCTTTGTTATTTGCAGTACCTCTTGGTGTGATGACTGCAATCTTCATAACTGAGATTAGTCCTAAATTCGGAGGGAAGGTTCTTAGGCCATGTACAGAGCTCTTTGTCGGAATTCCTTCGGTAGTTTATGGGTGGATCGGGCTCTCGGTTCTCGTGCCGCTTATCAGGAACCACCTGGGAGGATTCGGCTTTAGTATCTTGGCAGGCGGGATCGTGTTGTCATTCATGATCTTGCCGACGATAACGAGCGTGGCGTGTGATGCTCTGAAGGCGGTGCCTGGGAGTTACAGAGAAGCTGCCTATTCACTGGGCGCTACTAGGTGGCAGGTTATTAGTAGGGTTTTTGTGCCTGCCGCCGGTCCTGGGATCTTTACCGGTGTGGTTTTGGCGATGGGCCGTGCGTTTGGAGAGACTCTTGCGGTGCAGATGGTCATAGGAAACGTGCCCATAATTCCAAAGTCTTTACTGGATCCCGGTATTACACTAACAACTGGCATAACTATGGATATGGTAAACACTGTGAATGGATCCCTTTGGAATAATGCATTGTGGTCTATGGCATTGGTATTGCTGATATTGTCTTTGTGTTTCATGGGCATAGTCAAGCTAATTGGGAAGCGATCACAGTCTCAATACTAGATGGATGTCGGCTTTGGGGTGTTCGTTTGGGACGTTTGTCTGTGACCTTTGGATATTGCGGCGGTATTTTCGGTCAAGGCATGCTGAACATGGACCGGGCAGTCGGCGAGGCGTTTTGGTCAGAACATTAGGGGTTGAGAAGATCTCAGTTTCAACCGGCAAGAGAGGGTGAATGAGGAAATGGACGCAGAGAAGCATAAGACAAAGGATGCGGATCTAAGCACGAAAAGGGCATCTGGGGCGGATGGAGCGCTGGACACAAGAAAGGCTGTTGACAAGATAGCTACTGTGTTTTTCTACGTTGCCGCAGGGGTTGTTCTTTGCACGCTTGTATTTCTCATAGGGTACATAGCGGTAGCGGGCTGGGAGGCTGTGGATTGGGACTTTATATCATCGCCATCCAAGAACCTAGCAGCAGGAGGAGGCATACTGTGGCAGATTTTCGACTCTATGTATCTTTTGTTTCTTTCCATGCTCGTCACGGTACCGATTGGGCTGGGTTCTGCGGTGTATCTGTCAGAATATGCTAGACCGGGGCTTTTGACTTCCTTTGTGAACACGGCTGTTGAGACTCTTGCGTCCCTTCCTTCAATTGTAGTGGGCCTTTTTGGCCTTTTGCTTTTTGTGACTTATATGGGATGGGGGTATAGCATCTTGGCGGGCACTATAGCTCTTTCCATACTCACTATTCCCGTCATGGTGAGTGTCTCCCTAGATGCGCTTAGGGCGGTGCCTATGGAGTTGAGAGAAGCGAGTCTTGCCCTAGGGGCGACTACGTGGCAGACGGTGTGCAAGGTAGTGATACCTAGTGCCTTGCCAGGTCTTATTACAGGGACTCTGCTCATTGCCGGACGGGTTTTTGGTGAGGCAGCAGTGCTGATTTATACTGCAGGGATGTCGGCTCCCCCTCTTTCTTGGACTAGCCTCAATCCGTTTGAGTTTACATCTCCTTTTAATGTCATGAGGCCGGCAGAGACGCTGGCTGTCCACATTTGGAAAGTGAACTCTGAAGGGCTGCTGCCTGATGCTAGACGAGTAGCAGATGGAACGGCTTTTGTGTTGGTAGTTGTAGTATTGGTGATAAATGGGTTGGCTCGTTATCTGGGGGCGCGGCTTGAGGGCAAGATGAAGGGCCGGGTGTAAGCAGGGGGGACGGTACTTTCTGCTTCACCAAGTTCTTGTCTGATGTTGTGGTGAAGCAGAAAGTACCGTCCCCTTCGCTTCATCTAAATGACTTTAGCGCTGAACGCCAGCATAGGGTGTATGTTATCAAACCTATCAAAGGTGGCACGACGAGCCAATACGGTTGGTTCAGTGCTGTCATGGCACCGGTTTTTGCGGCAAGTTCCTTTAGTATCGCCTCTATTGTAGACAGCACTATCACTACGCCTATTGTAACTAGGACCATGTATTGAGCGACTTTTGCGTACCCGTACGCGAAGTACAATTTGACAAAGAAACCGCTGAAAATCAGGGTGAATGTGAAAGATACCAGTGTGGCACCTATGGCGTCCTGGGTGGTCAGTCCATGAAGCCCCATTCTGCAAACTATTGACGCTGCCAGGCCTACCAATAGTGACGACCCAGCTGAAAGTATGAACCCTACAACGAATTTGCTGGTGACGATGAGCGAAGATTTTAAGGGTAGGGTTTTCATGAAGTATATACCCTGGTATCTCTCTTCGTTGTATAGGATGCGAGTCAACATGGTGTTTGTTATGATGATTCCGGCTGAGTATATAAGGCCCACGCCTCCTTCCGACGTGTTTATCATCGCTAGCCCCACGAAGATCGCCCATATCACTAAGCAGTAGATTAGCACTTTACGCGTTTGGTAAAAATCCTTGTAGACTAGAGCCGTCATGTTACACTTCTCCTTTCACATACGCGAGCATCACTTCATCCAGTGACATGCCGAACGCCTGGGGTTCATCCCCGGTAATGCTCTCGTAGGCGCGTTTGAGTTCGTGGAACTTTGTAGTTACTGCTACGCACTCGTTTGATATCATCTTGTGAGCTATAAAAAGATCCGACGGAAGGCGGTGAAAGTCATCCCTTTTTAGGTACACTTTCTTGGTTTCCGCGGTGATTTGGTCTTTCTCGTCTGAAAGAAGCACTCGGCCATCATTAAGAAGGACAATATAGTCTGCGATCTTATCGAGATCTTCTGTTATGTGGGTCGAAAAGAGTATAGAGCGTCTGCCATCTGATATGATTTCGGCAAGTATCTTGAGTATCTCGTGGCGGATTAAGGGATCTAGTCCGGAGGTAGGTTCGTCTAGTATGAGCAGGCGCGGCTTATGAGCCAAAGCAACGGCGAGAGCAAACCTGACTCTGTTGCCCTTTGAGAGGTCGCCAACCTTGTTTCTTTCGTCTATCTCAAACCGGTTGATTAAGTCTGCGTAGAACTCGTCATCCCAATTAGGGTAGAATTGTCTTACGAAGTTGGATGTCCATTTCACGCTCATTTGATCATAAAAGGGCTGTTCTTCACCTACATACCCAATTTCCTGCTTAATGAGTTCCTCATTCTCCTCATTCCACTGCATGCCAAAGAGTCTTATCTCACCGGTATCGGGCGGAATTATGTTCATCAGCAGTTTGATGGTGGTAGTTTTCCCAGCACCATTGGGACCGATTAATCCGAGGACATAACCTTCCGGCAGTAGAATATCTACGTCTTTGAGCTGAAACGCGGGATATTCCTTACACAGTTTTCTAGCTTCTATTATCATGGCGATCCTCCTTAGGTTGATCGAGTTGCTCAAGCAGGTTTTCTATTACATCTTCTATCTCTTCTTTGCCCAGACCCAGAGCGCGGCATTTCCGAATTGCTGTTGATAGCAGTTCAACTGCTTGTTCTTGCCTCATCCGTGCCAACTCGCCCTCGGAGATTTCTGACACAAACGTGCCCAATCCCGGCCGGGTGTATATGTAACCTTGATGCTCTAACTCGTCGTATGCTCGTCTTACAGTTATTACGCTGGTAAGGAGCTGCTGAGCAAGTTGCCTTATAGACGGCAGACTCTCACCTGCCGAGAGGGTGCCGTCCATGATTAGTGCCTTGACCTGGTCTACTATTTGCTCATATAGCGGTCTCACGTCTTTCTGAGACAGATGGATATACATAAACCACCTCATGGTTGCACTTGATTGTATACTGTGCATACTCGATAAGCACAGTATACAATCAGGTGATGGCTGTGTCAAGTGAAGCAGGGGGGACGGTACTTTCTGCTTCACCACAGTATCAGACAAAAATCTGAGGAAGCAGAAAGTACCGTCCCCTTCGCTTGGCCGTGGGCAGGTTTTTTGGATGAAGTATTGAACTAGTTTATATGGGAGAATAGTGTTGCGGTGGGGTTGGACTTACGGGAGGCGGAGAGTGTTGGGCGGGCTGAGCGAGGCTGTGAGCAGTTTGGGAAGAACGGGTTTACCTTCGGCTGATCGGTGTTTTGCTTGCGGAGCATGCGTTGGTGTTTGTCCTCGGGGAGCAATCACCTTGGCGACTGATGATTTCGGTTTTTTGACGCCAATGGTTGATGTGACCAAATGTGTCGAATGTGGAGCATGTGAGGAGGTGTGTCCAGTTATCAATTCTCCTCGCGCAGAGCGGGTAGACCAGACCTATCCTTTTGCAGCTTGGAGCCGGAGTCCTCGGCTTCGTTGGATAAGCTCCTCGGGTGGGGCGGCTCTTTCCTTTTCAGGTTATTTCCGGTCGAAAGGGTATCGCGTTGCGGGAGCCGTTTTTGATGACGATTTTCGTTCGGTTGGGCACGTATTTGCTGAGGATATTGAGGATATTCTTGATACGGTAGGCTCTAAGTACATACAAAGCAACAGCTCTTCGGTACTAAGACAGTTGTCTCTGGATTTGGACAAGACTCATTCGCAATCAGGTGGCCCTTTTGCGTTTTTTGGCACGCCTTGCCAAGTTGCAGGAGCTAAGAATCTGATGGAACGTAAGGGTGTGGGATGGGGAGATTCAGATGCTTTTTTTGTTGATTTCTTCTGCCATGGCGTTCCGAGTTATCTGGTTTGGTGGGGGTTTCTTGATGAGATAGTCGCGCCAAAGGTTGGCAAAATCCAGTTCGTAGACTTCAGAGGCAAATCTCAAGGTTGGTCGAACTACACTTTTTCTGCCTATGGGTCTCAAGGTACCTATGCTTGCACGTTCCTTGACACCATATTTGGCCAGCTTTTTCTGTCAGACCTTTGTTTAAGGCCTTCTTGTTACACCTGCCCGTATAGGGCCCATTCGGCCGCAGATGTGCGCGTCGGTGATTTTTGGGGCAGGGAATTTGACCGGGAGAACATGGGAGTATCCCTTCTTGCACCTATCAGCAAAAGAGGCCTAGAAGAGATTGAGTCAAACGACAATCTCGTTCTTTGGTCTGTTCCCGTAAGGCTTCTTTATGAATCTCAACCGCTTATGCTAAAGCCCGAACTGCTTATTCCCGAGGATCGAGACGCCGTTATGGATGAGCTCAAACGAGGCAAATCTGTGAAGGACATCTACGATCGGTATCTAAGAAAACAACACAGTAAGCGACTACGAAAAAAGCGGATGCGAGGAGCAGTTCCGCCTTTTGTCACGAAGTTTGCAAGAGAGATATTGGGTCGATAGGTACGTGTATTGGTGTATTTGGAGCGCCGGTTTCGCTTTCAAAGAACTGAGTCATACGGCGCAACAAAGTGTGCCTTTTCTTTGACGTATGTACCTATCGCATGCTGCCATTGAGGGTGATGATTCATTGAAAATATTGATGTTAAACATTCCGAACACATTGAATTACGGTTCGATGATGATGGGAGAAAACCTGATTCGCTATCTATCCCGTGAAATAAGAGACTTGTGCGATGACAGTTCTTCAGAGAAAGCATCAGAACTGGTTTTTGTGATTGAAACACCCAAGCCTGAAGAAACGATATCGAGGTTTGCGAAGGCTCTTGATGGCGACATTAGTCCCCGTAAACTTGAGGCGGTCAAGCCGGAATCCATTAGCAGGAGAGAGAAACTCAAGAGATACCTCTCATGGTTTCTAACTGTTTGTTTTGGTACCAAATCTGACACTTTGTTACCTGAAGGCGCTCACGATGTGGATCTGGTTTGTGTGCTTGGAGGGGATGACTATACCGAGGACTACAGCGTATTAGGCCCCGTCCTCGCATCTTTGCGGTTGGCTGCTCTCAGAAAGACAGGGAGGAAGGTTGTCATGTGCGGGCAAACGATAGGTCCTTTTCACTCGTGGCGCAGGCCCGTAATTGCATGGCTGCTCAGCAAAGTCAATCGAATTGTAGCAAGAGACCCGATCACCCATAGATACCTAACCGATGATCTCAAACTCAAAAACGCGGTGTTAGCGGCCGACCTGGCGTTCTTGCCGCTAAATGAAAAATTCGAAAAGCCGGTTCTGGGTCTGTCAGATGACTATTTCACTATAGTGCCGAGCGAGTTGATATGGCGATTCGCAAAATCTCCCGTGAGGCAGGAGTATATAGACTTCATGACAGACCTTAGCCTTTATGTATTCTCTAAGCACCCTGAGAGGCAGCTTCTAATCTTGCCACACGTGCTTGCACCTGACGGCGCGGACGATAGATTGGCGGGGCGGGACCTATTTATAAACTTGAAGCGACGTGGCGTGAGCCCTGAAAAACTGGTATTTCCGACATGTGAGCTTTTGCCTAACCAGGCTCGGCACCTAATAGACAACAGTGCTCTTGTCATCACCGGTAGAATGCATGCGTCAATATCGGCTGTTTTCACAAAAACACCTGTGTTGGTGTTGTCATACAGCCGCAAGTATTGGGGCATCATCCACGAATACCTGCAAATGGACGACCTTATGCTTGACGTTAGATTCAACACATGGGAGGAGATACTTGAAGCTTCGATTGAGAAGACGAATTACATCGAAGAAAACACGCAGGATTTGTTGAATCGTATGGAAGATAAGCTATCACAGATGCAGGGGTTGGCTATGGTCAATCTGGATGTGCTGCTTCAAGAACTCGGAAAAACGGGATGATGTTTCGGCAAACTTTCGCTGAAGGCGTTTCAACTTAAGTATTTACCTGGAAGGAGAAAGGTTTTATGAGTAGATTAGATATACTTTCCACCGGAGGAACAATAGCCTCTAGGGCAAAGGGCCCTATGGCTAGCGGTGAGGAATTGATAAGGGATTTAAGAAAGGTTTTTCCCGGTGTGGACATAAGGGTTCACGATATCTGTTCTGTAGGATCCAGCCAAATAACTACACACATCTTGTGGGATATCGGCACACAGGTTCAAAAGGCGTTTTACGAGGGTTCCAATGGGGTTGTGATTACTCATGGCACAGATACCATGGAAGAAACGGCGTACTTTCTTGATCTTATGTCCGGTTCAACGACCAAAAAGGGCACTGAGGGAGAAACAGACGATACTAGCGTCTACGGGCAGTCGATACCTATAGTATCAAACGTATCTGACCTCGACACCAAGATAACCTTTGGACCTACGGTTGTTACAGGAGCGATGAGAGGGTTTGACGATGTCGGCTCGGAGGGCATGGCTAACCTCATCGATTCTTGCAAAGTTGCTTTGCAGTCTAGATCCGCTGCATACGGAGTATTGGTTGTGATGAACAGTAAGATCCATCTAGCCAGAGAAGTGACCAAAGTTCATTCATGGATGCTGGACGCATTCGATTCACCTGCTACAGGTCCTGTAGGATATGTACATCCGCAGCGTGTAGATTTCTTGGTCAACCCTCCTGCTCGCTCTTTTTACGAGTATACGGCGCTTGTCCCTCCCGTAGACCTACTCAAAACAGGCATAGCCAGCGATGAACGTATGGTTAAGATACTGGTAGAAGCGGGGTCTCGCGGGATAGTCGTAGAAAGCATGGGATACGGACACTTACCAAAATCGATGATCGTGTCTTTGCAAGACGCCGTCAATGCCAACGTGCCTGTCGTAATGACGACTAGGTGCCTATACGGCGGAGCACCAGCGCCCGGAACGCTCACTGACTCAGGGTTTATCACGACAGATCTAAACAGCCAAAAAGCGCGCATCAAACTCATGTTGGCCCTATCCATAACCAACGACCTGGCAGACATAGCAAGTATATTCGCTGCGCGGCCCTGAAGCAGGAGGCTGAAGCAGGGGGGACGGTACTTTCTGCTTCACCCTGTAGTCTATGAGTTTAGATAAGGCCCAGGGCGAGAGTGAAGAGCGTGGGTTTGCGTACATTATCAAAGGTGGCCGTCTGCCGTCTGCGTCTGTGCCCGTCCTAAAAAAGCCGGCTTCGAGTTTTGATATTGCATCTCGGTTTCTACTGAGGTAGTCTGGTGACGGGGGTGTTCATGAAACTCCTGGTAGTTGCAGGCGGTTATCTTCTCGGCTCATTTCTCCCGGCAGTGGTTTTTGTGAAACACCGCACCGGACAAACTCCTTGGGAATCGGGGGAAAACCCTGGGTCTGCTGGAGTGTGGAGACTGGCAGGGCCATCCTACGGGATCCTCACGGGTGCCTTTGATATTGCAAAGGGTATCCTGCCTGTGACCGTGGCTCGCCAGCTCGGCATGGAGGGTTGGTGGTTTGTCGCATCGGCGTGTGCTCCCGTCATCGGGCATAACTGGTCCATCTTCTACGGATTTCGGGGAGGTAGGGGGTTGGCCACTGCGGTTGGGGCTCTATTATGCATTTCTTGGAGTGAGATGGCGCCCGCCTGCGTTGCAGGGATTATCGCTAGTTGGGTAACGAGATGGACTCCTACGTTGGGAGTGGTCGCTTTTCCGACAGGATTGATTCTAATGATACGGCGAGAAGTCGAACACGACAGAATTCTTGCTGCAGTGTCAGTGATTTTTCTACTCGTACTACGGCAGTTGCCCTGGCTTATAGAGAAAGTGCAAGACACAAGTTTTGGTCGAAGCAGTCGTCGCACTTAAAGACCCCGGCATGAGCGATCATTTCTGCATCCGCAATTGCCATGTCAAGGTGTACTTCGTCTTTGCAAAAAGGTGGCGAGATGCGCGTCCTGGCAAAGCCGAGAAAACACCATCGCGAACACTTTTTATTCTTGCCTAGCGTAAACATCAGCTAGTATGACAGTTTACAGTTATGGTGTGCCGTCTTGAGTTGCGGACATTTTCTTCAGGAGATCCCTGATCTCTGTAAGCAGTTCTTCTTCCTTGGGCACCGGCACTGCCACCGGCGGTTCTGCTTCGTCATGCTCTTTGCCTTTGGTTATCGTTGATAGGGGAGCCTTGAGCTTGTTTATCGCACGGACCAGCAGAAACACGCAGAAGGATATTATCAAGAAATCGACCACAGTCATTATGAATGAGCCATACATTACTACCGCGTCGCCTATTTGCACTTTGAGTTGTGAGAAATCTATTCCTCCGAGGAGAAGGCCTATTAGGGGCATCAATATGTCGTTTACTAAAGAGGACACTATTTTCCCAAAAGCTCCACCAACGATCACGCCTACTGCCATGTCGATAGCATTTCCTTTGATAGCAAAACTCTTGAATTCCTGCAACAGATCTTTCACTGGCATCGCCCTCTTTCTCCTTCATTGATCAAGAGTGAGTCTTGACTGAATATTAACACAACGCTACATAGGAAGTCGCGTTCCTAGCGCTTATTAGAAGGGGAAGAGAACACCATATCTTCGATATTTTGCCCCGCGGCACATTGTGATCTTAGCAGGAAGTACTTTCTGCCGGACTTTG
The DNA here is from genome assembly GCA_018052475.1 of Candidatus Fermentithermobacillaceae bacterium. Taxonomy (GTDB): domain Bacteria; phylum Bacillota; class Sulfobacillia; order Fermentithermobacillales; family Fermentithermobacillaceae; genus UBA3907. Next base: position 74,435 of record JAGPNG010000004.1, on the reverse strand, counting down.
CTAAGGATTGAAGCAAGAAGTACCGTCCCCTGTGCTTCGGTCCCCTTTGCTTCGGCGAGCGCTTCGTGAAGGAAATGGGATTTGCGCAGTGGAATATACATCTACTGAGTTGCGAACACAAAGGAGAATGGTCAATGAGATGCAAGGGTGGATGTGTTGCAAAGTCGCGGTCGGGGCGACTTGGCGGGCTGTTTATCTATGAGTTTTTGCTGTTTGCTGTCGGGTTTTCCCTGGTTTTTGCGGCGTGTACTCCTCAAGGAAATATCGAGGATCCAACGCCAGATGTGGGGTCGAATCCGGGCCCGGTCATTGACGAGCCTAATACCCCAGAAGAGGATTTGCTGGAAGGGTTGTTTTTCGTGAGCATCGGCAACAACCCTAGCGCGAGGCCGCAATCAGGGTTGTCACAAGCAACCATCGTCTTTGAAGCGCCTGCTGAGGGTGGTATAACACGGCTCATGGCCGGATTCAGTCGGAAGGTGGAAAAGATAGGGCCGGTGCGCAGTGCCAGAAAGCCTTTAGTGCAAGTAGCTGCTGGATATGGGGCGCCATATGCGCACTGCGGAGGTTCAGCTGATAGTTTCGAGATTATACGAACACAGAATATACATAGTTTGGATGAGATATATACTGCGGGTGAGTGTTTTTGGCGTAGCAGTGATAGATCGGCACCCGACAATCTTTACACATCGACCGATAAATTGGCGGATGGCGCTAAGCGAAGAGGCTACGAAGTCTCAATGCCGATTTTCTCTCAGAAGGGCACTCTTCTTGGTACCCCGGCACATTACGTCGCATACCAGTTCTCAAACAACCCTAGGTACCCGGATTTGGTTGAGTACTACTACGACGAGTCGGGTTACCGTCGATGTATAAATGGAGAAGATCATCTAGGAGATGATGGTCAAGTTATTTCGCCGAAGGCATTGGTCTTTCTACAAGTCAAAACCACTTATCCTGTGGGAAAGCTCATTGAAATCGACATGGATGTTACAGGAGAAGGGAAAGCCTTGTTCTTTTCAAATGGAGTTATGGCAGAAGGGACTTGGGAAAAACCATCCCTCAAAGAACCGCTTAAATTCTACATAGGAGGCGAAGATCCCATCTTGGACGATGGGCTAATCTGGGTCCACCTTGTGCCCGACTTGGAGAAGGTAGAGGTCAAGGATGTCTCAGGCGAGTAACATAGTCTGTGACGAAGATGATCCCGACGATTCAGGCAGAATAAATCAATCTGGGACCTGTGCTCGGATCTATGCTCGGATCTAGTTTAGGATCCAGGCTAGGATTCAATTGACCCAGAGCCGAGCGTATAGGGAGATTCATCGCATATCTTCAAGCGAGATCAGGGCCGCTCCTAAAGCCCCAACCACCTCCGGTTCAAAAGGGACTACTACTGACTCCTTGAGCTTGTTTTCTATGATTCTTACCACCCCTTGGTTCTTGGCGACTCCTCCTGTCATCATGTACCTGCTTTTTCTTCCTACTCTGTCGATCAGCGAGGTTATTTTCGATGCGATAGACTTGTTAAGCGCGTAGACTATGTCTCTTTCATCCTTGTTCTGAGCGATCAGCGAGATGACTTCCGATTCGGCAAACACAGTGCACATGCTCGTTATAGCAATGTCCTCCTTTGAAGGAGTAGATATGCAGGCCATTTCATCTAGTGAGATACCCAAGGTTCTTGCCATTACCTCCAAGAACCGGCCGGTTCCCGCAGAACACTTGTCATTCATGACAAAGTCCGAGACTCTTCCTCTATCATCAAGGCGTATCACTTTGCTATCTTGTCCGCCAATATCGACGACTGTTCTTATGGAACTGTCTAGGAAAAACGCGCCCTTTCCATGGCATGTGATTTCGGTTACGATTCTGTCGGCAAAGGGTATGCTGATTCTGCCATATCCTGTTGCGACTATGTGGATTATATCTTTCTCATCGAGTCCCGCCTTATCTAACGCGATTCTAAAGCAATTGGAGGCGCTTTCGATGGGCTTGGGTCCGGTTGGGATGGTTGCGTATGACACGATGGTTTTCTTTTCATCAATTATGACTACGTTAGTAGAGGTAGATCCGCAGTCCACTCCTGCTGTGTACATTAGGTTCCCGCTTTTGTGTACTGTATCTTTTTCGTCGTTGGCTCGGAAAGCCAACTCGGCGTTGTTGGGATTTCTTTTTGTGCCCGTGGACTCCAAGAAAGCCTCGATCCTAGTTAATATCTGCCCACTGTTAGAATCTGTGTGGTCGGTTTCTATCTTAAGTAGTGGGACACCGGCCGTGTTATTGAGTCGAGCGTATTCATACGAATAGAAGTCGCAGAACTTCACGGTGTTATATATAACTCCTAGGAAATCTTGACTGATGAGTTGCTCGCGATCTTGGGCCATCCTCATGCAAGGTGTAAAGTTGAGGAGGCTTTGTGCGTACAAGGCGAGCACGTCGGAATTCGCGTCGATATCAAAAACCCTTTCTTGACCGGTACAAGTCAAATCCACGATGTTTTTGGTGCAGGATTCCCTTATTCTTTCGACTGTTTCATCGTCGAGTCTGGCGCCTAATATGGCTATGCTTTGGGATATATCATGGGACTTTGACGGGTTATCTTTCTTTTTTTGTAAAACCTTCAGCAAGTTTTCCATACTAAAGGACTTGCCCTTAAACATTTGATAGGCTTGAATGAATCGCTCTATTTCTTTGCGGAAAAGATCGACAGCAAGGGGGTCATTCTTTGACGGCAGGGCAAGTATGTACGCGAATTCGATTCTATCTTTGAGTACATCATAGAGGCGGCACACGCTATCGCAGCAGGAGGTAAGGACTACTTCTTGGATATCATTTTCAAGTATGTTTTCTAGCACTCCGCTTAGGTCAGTTTACAAGGAACTACACGCAGACCACGAAACGGGGGCTGCTGACAACAAATAAAGGCTGAGTATCAAGCACCGGGAAAGTGCGGGATATTCAGCCTGTTTTGTTGTCAGGGGTTTCCAAAGGGGCTTGCCCCTTGGCACACGACTTTGCTCGCAAAGTGTAGTGTGTTATACGCTTTGTCTGCGTTGCCGTGAAAACGCCATTGCCGCCGGATAGGGCAAGGGCATTTGAAGCGGCAGGAAAACAGGCTTGGATTTGTGGGCGGGTGCTGCCACAAATGAGGGGCTGGTTTCAACAGCAGATAGGGCGTATATGAAAGTCCCCGTCCATCGTTCCCCGTAAAAGTTTGGACAGCTTGCCCCGATGTTGCCGCTTGTGGTCACGATGGCCAGAAGATTGCGGCGGCTCTCGTTTTCTCAAAATCTGAATGGGCGGGAAAGCCATTTTAGGGCTTTCCCGCCTTGATTATCCTTTAGCAAAGTCGGGCGGGACTGTCAACGGCGGCGCATGAAATGCACCGTTCATCTTGACCGTTGACTGGCTCGACTGGCTTTGCTATTTCCTCGATAAACTTGAAGTTGTACTTATGCACAGACAATCAAGCATCCCGTTTAATCAAAGCGGCATCGGAGTCCGGGCAATCACAATGACTGCCAAAACAGCGCCCGCAAACGCTGCTGCGCCGATAACTGCCGCCGTCTTTTTGCTGAGGTTCTTCTTTACTGCCTTACAGATTAGCATGGCACAAATCACGCAAACAGCCGCAACCGCAAGCGCAATAACCAGCGTCTCCCATAACCATGAAAGTTCGTATAATATTCTCATTCGCTCACCATACCTTTCTCTGGCAAACTGGAAGTTACTTTTTCATATACACGCCTTCGTCAAATCCCGATTTATCCCTTTACTTTCGCCCCCGCTGTGGGTTTGGATTTTTCAGCAAGTCCGATTTCTCCGCAATCTTTTTCAGCCACTTCTTTTCGTCCTCTGACAGCTTCTTCAAATTCAATTTAAGCCGTTTACAGATAAACGCCAAAGACGCTTGCTCCGGGTCGCCGTCCTCGCTGGCGGCTTCGTCTGCGGCCTGTAAAAATCCTTTCAGCGGGTTATCCTCCGGGACGCTGAAAAAATCGTCCTTGTGGGCTTCCCGCAGGTCAAGGGCTATCTTGTTTATATCCTGCTGTATCACGTAGCGGCAAAAACTGTCCTCGTCAATGTGGGCGGTAATTAGCTGTCTTAACTGCGGGTCGGTCAAACCGGGATTGTGCCGTTTCATAATGGTTGCGCTCATAGCGTCTACAATGGCATTGGCACCCTGTATCTGTTTTGTCGCTACGCCGTTTACATAGATTTCAAGTTCAGCCATGAGCCGGGGGAAATCCGAGTGTGTTGCTAACTCACACAACAGGGAATTATCCAGCCGTCCGCTTTTCAATAGTTCAATCATATCATCACTCAAACGCAGGTCTGCAAGATCAGCGTTTGGGTGATTTTTTGTTTCGGTCAATCCCAGCAGATAATCAGCGGTCACGCCGTAAAACTTCGCCAGCTTGATAAGGGCATAGTGGCTGATGTCCTTAAAATCGTCCGCTTCATAACTACCCAAAGCAGATTTAGAGAGATGTGTCTGCTCTGCAAGCTGCTCCAATGTCAGGCCGCACTCTACACGCAGGTCTTTTAAGCGTTCCTGTATTGTCAACGCCAATTCGCACACCCCCTTATGCTTATTTCATGCTTTCTTGACACTCGCTACACTCTCTGTCATGGATAGAAATGATACCCCCACATTTTGAACAAGTATATTTCTCTTTCTGCTGTTCCATGAACCTTTCCAAACCGTGCTGGCGAACAAACTCACTATTCGTCATGAGGCTCGTATGATACCTTTTGTTGTAGCTTTTTTCAAGGTTTTTTATCAGCTTGCAAGGGTAGTCGGTACACTCAAAACAATAGGACAGTCCTTTGCCTGTTTTCGGTAAAATAGGAATGCAGAAAAAGGTCTCCAAAAGTGCATAGCGGATGATGGCAAAAATAGGAGCCATTGTCAGCACCTCAAATAAAAGTTACCCTTAGTTTGTGAAAGACTAAGGAGGTAACAGGAAGGTGTTGAAAATGGCTCAGAAAGAGTATATCAAGCATCTCTACGAAGTGGAAGATAAAAGTGTGCTTGAAATTGCAAATGCCACAGGCTTTAATTACCGCACAGTCCGGAAGTATGCGTATCAGGAGGACTGGAGCAACGACGACCTGCCGAATATCGAGCCAACAAGCTATCCGGTTTTGGAGTCTTACATTCCTACGATTGATGCGTGGCTGGAGGCTGACCGCAAGATTCCACGGAAGCAGCGCCATACCGTGAAGCGGATCTACGACAGGCTGCGGGACGAATGTGGTTTTCCCGGCAGCTACTCCAGCGTGAAGAAATATGTCCGCAAGAAAAAGTTTGTGATGAAAGCGGCCACCGAAGGATATTTACCGCTTGCACACCCTGACGGCTGCGGACAGGTGGACTTTGGCGAGTTTATCTATTACGACGCCAAGCAGGAGGAACACAACGCCTATGCCCTCACAATCTCATTTCCCAATTCCAACAAGGGCTACACGCAGGCGTTCCCCTCGCAGAACCAGGAGTGCCTGCTGACGGGGATGCAGCGCATCTTTGAGCATATTGGTGGCGTTCCTCCCCGGCTGCGGTTTGACAATATGACGACCGCTGTGGCCCAGGTCTTAGAAGGTACAGAGCGTGTTCTGTCAGACGGTTTTATGCGCTTCAAGCTGCATTACCGCTTTCAGGCGGATTTCTGCAATCCTCGCTCTGGAAACGAGAAAGGCAATGTTGAGAACAAGGTTGGATACAGCCGGAGAAATGCTTTTGTGCCGGTGCCGACCATTACCTCTTTTGAGGACGTCAACGAAAGCCTTTGGGATTGGTGCGAGAAGGACGCCGAGCGCACCCACTACAAGTACAAGGTCTCCATACAGGAGTTGTGGCTTGAGGAGCAGGACAGCCTTCTGGCACTACCGGAGTACCCGTTTCCGGTGTTCCGCTACGAGAGCATGGCGGTGAACAAATACGGCTTCGCTGTGATTGACACCAACAAGTACGGCCTCGCTCCTTCTCTGTACGGAGAAACCGTGCAGGCAAAGATTTTCTATGACCATGTGGAGTTCTTCCATGACCACCAGCCCATTGGGAAGTACCGGCGTTGCTATGGCTCCAACGAAGAAATCTATGATTGGACTCAGTATGTGGCTACCCTGTGCAAGAAGCCGGGAGCCATTGAGCATACTCGGTTTTTCCACCAGATGCCGCAGCCGTGGCAGCAGCACTTGGAGCAGAGCCGCGGCAAAGACCGAAAGAATGCGTTGCAGCTTCTGAGTGAGATTGTTCGTGATGGCAACGCTGCCCTCTGCGACGATGTTTTGGAGCTTGCTGGAATGAATGGCCGCACCGATGCCGACAGTATGCGGCAATGCTATTACATGATTGCCAAAAAAGAATACCGGCCTGAACCGCTGAAGATGATTTCCAATGCCCCTGCGCTGAACTACAACCCCAACCTCTCGGCCTACGATGGTTTGACGGCGGGAGGTGAGGCTCATGGATGAACAGATTGAGCAGATGATGCGGACTCTGAAACTCGGTGGTTTGGCAAAAGAATGGCGCTCCGTGGAGTACATGAGCCCCGAACAGTATGTGACCGACCTTCTGATGGTGGAGATGCGAGAGCGAGAAGCCAACCGCATTAACCGCATGGTGAAGACAGCCGGATTCCAAGTGCTGAAAACGCTGGATGACTTTGAGTGGAAATCTGATCTTGAGCTTCCTGTTGGTCTGACGCGGGAGTACATGGAAGATTTACAGTTCCTTGCGCCAAAAGAAAACCTCGTTTTTATGGGTGCTGTTGGCACCGGCAAGACACATTTGGCAACTGCCCTCGCCTTGAAAGCCTGCCAAGAGGGACGGCGGGTACGGTTCTTTACCGCCGCAGCCCTCGCTAACATCCTGCTGGAAAAGAACAGCCGTGGTACGCTGAACAATTTCTTGGGGACGCTGAAAAAGGTGGAGCTGATTGTGCTTGACGAGATTGGCTTCGTACCGCTGCACAAGGACGCTGCCGAGCTGCTGTTTCAAGTGGTCTCGGATTGCTACGAGCGCAAAAGTCTGATTATTACATCCAATCTGGAGTTCTCTCAGTGGAACACGGTCTTTGGGGACAACCGCTTGACCGCAGCACTGATTGACCGGCTCATCCACCATTCTCATATTTGCATTTTCTCTGGTGAGAGCTACCGGCTTACGCAGTCCATGCTCCGCCAGAAATCCAAGAAAGGAGCTACCCGATGAATACTGCTTTGACCGCCGAAGAAAAGTGCCGCCTCCGCAAATGGATTGCTGACGGAAATGACCCTGCATACAATCCGTGGCTCATGTCTGGAGAGGATGGCAGGCCGTTGAATTTCATTACCGCATGGCGTGATATGCTCAGCTTGGAAGCAGAGCACATGGTGGGCCTCTGAAAAGGTCCCCAAAAGGCGCTCCAAAAATGCAGAATTGGATCTCCAAAAAGGTCCCCAAAAACGCAGAACCGGGCCAGTAAAAGGCTCGCCAAAAGTACAGCGTTGGGCCCCCAAAAGGGCTCGGCAACCAACCATGCTGGTGCTGACCAGACTATGTACTTCTCGGGGCCCTTTTTATGCACTTTCTACTTGACGAACACACCTTTGCCCTTGATACAATCTTTTATCTTGCATTTACGGCAGTGCTCCGGCTTTCCTATATCACTGTTTAAGCAACCGGCACACGGTTTTTTATGATAACAATGTTTATAGCAAACCAAACAGTTCATGCCGCAGGGGGCAAACATAGCCGTATCAATTTTTTCTGTTGGCATTTTCATGGCTCACCCTCCTTGTCAGCTTATCGTTTCTTTCATTCTACCACAATTCCGAGAGCTTGGAAATAGGCAGTTTTTTGGGCGGATTTCCTACCTTTCGGATATACGGGATGGGCGGTCATTTAGGTGTAGACTTAGGGTAGTTCATCGATGAGCTGCACCTTGAAAACCAAATGACCGTCCGAAAAGGAATACCCCGGCAGGGGAAGCACCGCAAGGAGCCAACTTCTGGACACTTTGTCCAGAGGTCACTTCGGGACAACTTGTCCCGAAGCTGTGGGGAGCGTGCCAACGCCGGAACACGCCGCAGGAATGGGGCAGGAAGCCTTTTCGGGGCGAACGGCAAAAGTGAAAAATGGAGGGAACGCATGAGAGATAACCCCTATAAAGACTTGCCACCGCTGGAACGCAGGCCGGACGGTTCCCTTTACCGCATGACACCGGCACAGAGGAAACAGGCGGCCAGCCTGATACGCCGGGAGTGCTGCTGTTACGCTGACGGGGACTGTATCGCCCTTGACGACGGGGACGCCTGCGCCTGCCCGCAGACGGTTTCTTTCTCGGTCTGCTGTAAGTGGTTCCGCTGGGCGGTTTTGCCGCTGGACGGGACGCTGGAAGCGGAGATTTTCCAGGATAAAGACTTGAAACGCTGTGCGGTCTGCGGCAGAGTGTTCGTCCCCAAATCCAACCGGGCGAAATACTGTCCCCACTGTGCCGCCGGAGTTCACAGGCGGCAGAAAACAGAAAGTGAACGGAAAAGGAGGTCTTGTGTGGACAGTTAGGGGCTGAAAAGTCCTTGATTTACAAGGCTTTACAAGGACAGAACAAGGGCAGGCAATAGAAACTACCGTCTGCCCCAGAAAACGGGCTTCTAACCGTCCACAAAACACGATATGACAAACACGATTTATATTCATCAACCGGAGAAATCGGTCAGCTTCACCCGGCTCCCGAATTTCCTCTTTGAAGCCCCCACATTCAAACCCCTGTCCAACGAAGCAAAGGTACTGTATGCCTTTATCCTGCGCCGAACAGACCTGTCCCGGAAAAACGGGTGGGCGGACGAATACGGGCGCATTTACCTCTACTATCCCATCAACGAGGTGGTAGAGCTGCTCCACTGCGGACGGCAGAAAGCGGTCAACACCCTGCGGGAGCTGCAATACGCCGGACTGGTGGAAATCCAGAAGCAGGGCTGTGGAAAACCCAACCGTATTTACCCAAAATCCTACGAAGCGGTTCCAAACACCGACTTCAAGAAATCCGGTTATGGAACGCCGGAGGACTGAAAACCGCACCCCACAAGTACGATAATCAATCCTCTTGAAGTACGAAAATCGGACGGTATATAGAAATACAGAGATAAAAATATTGATTTATATTCTATCCATTCCCTTCCTATCCGAGATATTTTCTGCGGGATTTTCCTGTGAAAAAGTCCCGGAAGGGAACGGAATGGGGAAAGGGGTTTCATGGCACAACACGCAATTTTGCGGTTTGAGAAACACAAGGGCAATCCGGCAAGACCGCTGGAAGCCCACCACGAACGACAAAAGGAACAGTACGCCAGCAATCCCGACATTGACACCAGCCGGAGCAAGTACAATTTCCACATCATCAAGCCGGAGAGCAGATACTATCACTTCATTAAAAGCCGCATTGAACAAGCTGGCTGCCGCACCCGCAGGGACAGCACCCGGTTTGTGGATACGCTGATTACCGCCAGCCCTGAGTTTTTCAAGAAGAAGTCCCCAAAGGAGATACAGGAATTTTTCCAGAGGGCGGCTGATTTCTTAATCGGGCGGGTAGGGAAAGAAAATATCGTGTCGGCGGTGGTACACATGGACGAGAAAACGCCCCACCTGCATTTGGTCTTTGTCCCGCTGACAGAGGACAACCGCCTGTGTGCAAAAGAAATCATCGGGAACAGAGCCAACCTCACAAAATGGCAGGACGATTTTCACGCCTATATGGTGGAGAAATATCCCGACTTGGAGCGTGGGGAAAGCGCCAGTAAGACAGGCAGGAAGCATATCCCCACCCGCCTGTTCAAGCAGGCGGTCAATCTCTCCAAACAGGCAAGAGCCATTGAAGCCACGCTGGACGGTATTACCCCGTTCAACGCCGGAAAGAAGAAAGAGGAAGCCCTCTCCCTGCTGAAAAAGTGGTTTCCGCAGATGGAGAACTTCTCCGGTCAGCTCAAAAAATACAAGGTCACAATAAACGACCTTTTGGCAGAAAATGAACAGTTGGAAGCCAGAGCCAAAGCCAGCGAAAAAGGCAAGATGAAAGATACGATGGAACGGGCAAAGCTGGAAAGCGAACTGGACAATATGCAAAGGCTGGTTGACCGTATCCCGCCGGAAGTGCTGGCGGAACTGAAACGGCAGCAGCGACACACAAGGGAACGGTGATTGATGACAGAAAACATTTCACGCCGCAGCATGACGGCACTGCACTTTGAAAATTAAATACGGAGGTACTATGGAGCATATCAGATACAAGAAAGAAACCGAAGTCGTGACTTTTCAGGGAAAGGAAATCACGCTGGAAAATCTCTCCCCGGTGTTCACGCCGGAGCAGGAGGCGGCAAAACGCCGGGATCTGGAACAGCAGCTTTATGAGGTGTTCCGCAAGTATGCCGACAAGCGGCAGAGTGAGGAAGCCGGGGCGTAAGATTTTCCGAAGCCATCGTTGATTTGCGGGGTTGCTGGCGGTATAATAAAACTGTCAGCAGCTCCGTTTCTTTTTTAAGAAAAGGAGCGACAATATGAACAATCGAATAGACGCGATCTATGCAAGACAATCGGTAGACAAAAAGGACAGCATTTCCATTGAAAGCCAGATTGAATTTTGCAAATATGAGTTGAAAGGCGGTAACTGCAAGGAATACACAGACAAAGGGTACAGCGGCAAGAACACAGACCGTCCGAAGTTTCAAGAACTGGTGCGGGACATCAAGCGGGGGCTGATTGCAAAAGTCGTGGTTTACAAGCTCGACCGTATCAGCCGTTCCATTCTGGACTTTGCCAACATGATGGAGCTGTTTCAGCAGTACAATGTGGAGTTTGTGTCCTCTACGGAAAAATTTGATACCTCCACCCCGATGGGGCGGGCGATGTTGAATATCTGTATCGTGTTCGCCCAGCTTGAAAGGGAAACCATACAGAAGCGAGTAACGGACGCTTACTATTCCCGCAGCCAGCGAGGTTTCAAGATGGGTGGGAAAGCCCCTTATGGCTTCCATACAGAGCCGATCAAGATGGACGGTATCAACACAAAAAAGCTGGTGGTAAATCCGGACGAAGCGGCAAATATCCGGCTGATGTTTGAGATGTACGCCCAGCCCACTACCTCCTACGGGGACATTACCCGGTACTTTGCCGAACAGGGGATTTTATTCAACGGCAAAGAGCTGATACGCCCCACGCTGGCGCAGATGTTACGAAATCCTGTCTATGTGCAGGCAGACCTTGATGTGTACGAGTTTTTCAAAAGTCAAGGGACAGTCATTGTCAATGACGCTGCCGATTTTACTGGCATGAACGGCTGCTATCTGTATCAAGGGCGAGATGTGAAGCCCAGCAAAAAGAACGACTTGAAAGACCAAATGCTGGTACTGGCTCCCCATGAGGGCATTGTCCCGGCGGATATATGGCTGGCCTGCCGCAAGAAGCTGATGAACAACATGAAAATCCAGTCTGCCCGGAAAGCCACCCACACATGGCTGGCGGGAAAAATCAAATGCGGGAATTGCGGATATGCGCTTATGAGTATCTTCAATCCGTCCGGCAGGCAATATCTCCGCTGCACGAAACGGCTGGATAACAAGAGTTGTCCGGGCTGTGGGAAAATCATCACTTCCGAACTGGAAGCGGTGGTTTACCAGCAGATGGTGAAAAAGCTGGAAAAGCACAAGACGCTGACGGGCAGAAAGAAAGCGGCAAAGGCAAACCCGAAAATTGCAGCACTGCAAGTGGAGCTTGCCCATGTGGACAGCGAGATTGAAAAGCTGGTGGACAGTCTGACGGGTGCAAACAATGTCCTGCTCTCCTATGTGAATGTGAAGATAGCGGAACTGGACGGACGCAAGCAGGAACTTGTGAAGCAGATAGCTGAGCTGACGGTGGAAGCCATCAGCCCGGAACAGGTCAGCCAGATTTCCGGCTACCTAGACACATGGGACAATGTATCCTTTGACGACAAGCGGCGGGTGGTGGATTTGATGATTACCACCGTAGCCGCCACAAGCGACAGCTTGAATATCACATGGAAAATCTGACGGGCGGAACACCTCCCGTCAGATACCTACCCTGTGTAGTCCCTTGTAAACTGTACTTTACATAGCTGCACACATTGGAGTGAAGCATGGCTTCTGCTCTTTCACGGGATTTAAATCCTGATTCTAATCTTTCAGGCTTTTCGCCAAAAGACTCGATTACCTCTATCGGCGTATACTTGCAGATATAACCTACCAAGTCCCTAACCTCCGTGTTTTCAAAGCATTTCGAGAAAAGCTTCTATTCTGGTGCGGTTCTGTCCTTCCTGGTTGTTTCGTTTGTCCACAAAATCCCCGTCAATATGTAGGAAAGGCAGTCCTAATTTCCCTATCAGTTCTTTTATCAAAAACCTAGATCCCATAGACTGTTTGCAGCCTAGATGGCAGAATTGTATGACTCCGTCCGGGTTCAATTTTCTGACTAGGTCTGCAATTAGTGAGAGCCTTCGGGTCGCCTCGCCGTTGAGGGAATTGAGGATGAGTTTTTCGGCAATTCCAAGAAACGGGTCCTTTTCATCGATCTCATCCATGAAATCATAGTTGAGGTCAAAACCCAAAATGTGCAGTTTGTCGCTGAAGTTGAAGTAGCGCTCGAAATTCTTCTCAAACATTGGGACGAGATGGATGAAAAGCACGCTCTTACCGGTCTTATCAGGTGCTTGCTTAGTGTCCTCAACGAGCATTCGATAAAATGCCAAAACCTCTGGACTGCCTATGAAAACGTGTGACGCGAAAAGCATGTACATTTCGAAAGGCATGGCAGGAACCACACACTTGTGGCCGGCATAGGCTAGGTATTTTTTCATCAGGGCTCGCGTCTGATTTTCCGTTCTCACTACTTCTCGCAGTTTATCTATATCCAGGCGCCTATTGAAGCATCTCTCTAATTCGTAGGCAAGCTCAACGAGCTGCTTGCTTACGTACTTGACCCCATCCTGAGAGTAGGAATAGGGGACGTCAATCACAAAGAGCGGAACCTCCAGTTTCTTGGCAAGGTATTTGAAGGTAGGTATATTCCCGTCACATATCATAGACGTAGTCACTATGTATTTGGGCTTCCTTACGATGCCGAGTTCATTTGCTCCGAGAAACGTTTTGTGAAAGCTGCACAGTGTATTTGAAAGACCTCGCGTCTCAGCGGCATCTATAAGCAAATCCTCAATAAGAAAGCCTGCCATGAAAGATGAATAAGCCTCCATGAATAGAGGATCAATATCCATTGCGGTCACCAATTCTGAAGGCGCAAATAGATTCACCCACACCGAGTTATCTGGGTTTGCCAGGGAACTCCTTATCCTTCCTATAGAGTATCGATTGAGGTACTGAAGAGACTTCGGCAGCCTCTTATCCCTAAAGACAGAAACGTAATAATATGCAACAGACAATCCAAAATCTATCATATTGGAAATTCGCCTAGGGTTATCCATGTTCTGCCTAAGTATCCCGGCATAAAATCTTATAGGATCCAATCAAGATCACCCCGCCCCAACTAAAACCACCCGCTTCGCCCGCTCATCTACACACCCTAGACATTCGCCATAATCTCCTCCGTATCCTGTACACTAACCGAAGCACCGGGGACGGTACTTTTTGCTTCAGAAAGCACCGGGGAAAGCACCGGGGACGGTACTTTTTGCTTCAAATCCGCAACCGAGGAGGAACTGCCCGGAATCAAGTATAAACAGACAGTCTAGACAGGCAGTTTACACATTCTTAGAAGGAATCCCGCGCTTTTTTACTGAATACTAATCAGACGAGCTGTTTGAGCAGTTTGCGCTGATTATGGGTAGGAGGTATTGTTTTGGATATCAGAGGATTTTTGATGAAAGCTTCAATGGCTCACGGTGTTTCCGGATTCGAGTACATTAATATACAGGAGTTGGTCAAAGATTCCATGGCCGGCCTTGTGGACGAGATTTATTCTGATGCCCTCGGCAATGTGATCGGAGTCAAAAGAGGTGGCGGGCAAAAGCCGCATACCAAAATCATGTTGGCTGCCCACATGGACGAAGTCGGCATAATTGTCACGAAGATAGAAGACGGGGGATTCCTTAGATTCACTACCCAAGGGATTGATCCCCGGGTTTTGCCAGCCCATGAAGTCATTGTATATGGGAGACGGCCTCTGACCGGTGTAGTCGGTACCAAACCGCCGCATCTTTTGTCGCCCGAAGAATCTGGAAAACCTCAAAAAGCCGAGAATCTTTTCATAGATCTTGGCCTGCCTGAAGATGAGGTACGTGCTCTCGTCAGAGTGGGCGACGTTGCTACATACAAGCGAGAAGTAACAGAACTGATGGGAGGAATGATGGCCAGAAAGAGCCTGGATGATCGTGCAGGAGTGGCAGTAATGCTGGTCTTATTGGACGAATTGAGAAAGTACAATTTCTGCGCCGATGTCTACGCTGTGGCTACCACACAAGAAGAAACTGGTTCTCATGGGGCTGAAGCGTCGGCTTATGCAATTCACCCTGACATTGGAATTGCCATAGATGTCTGTCAGGGTGATACTCCTTCAGTCCCGGAACATAGAACCACGTTTCTCGGGAAGGGTCCAACGATGACTGTAGGTAGTACAATTCATCCAAAGATTGCATCGGGCCTTGAAAGAGCAGCTCGGGAGATTGGAGTGAATCTTCAGCAAAAGGTGGCACCTGCAGGAACCGGAACGGACGCGGGAGTTCTTCATGTTTCGAGAGACGGAGTGGCCACAGGTCTCATTTCCATTCCCCAGCGGTATATGCATACTTCTGTCGAGACTCTGTCGATAAGAGATGTCGAGGATGCAGGGAGAGTTCTTGCGCGGTTCATTGCATCGTGTGACCGGAATTTTGTCGAGGGGCTCAAGATGTGGAACTAAAGAAGTGAGCAGGAGCCAAATGTACGCATGGTGTATATGAAGGTAAGGGATTCGGAGGCTCGGTAGTGATGTCCCGGGGTCTTTCAAGAACCCGGGTTCCTAAGAGCCTTGTCTTCGGAGAACAGGATCGTCCGAAACATCTAGATTCATAAGACGAAAGATAAACCAAAAAGGAGCATGGCAGCGCATGTTGAGGGGAAAAATGCGAGCCGGCCCTGTGCTTTACTCAGAGTTTTTCCATAGTTTGAGAAAAGGAGTTGATTGAGGTGGTCTTGCTTTTTACGCCCATATCGTTTTCTGGTCTTCATTTGAGGAATAGAGTTGTAATGCCGCCTATGGCGACGGCCATTGAGGGTCCCGGTGGTTCGGTCGCCGATGACGGCAGGCCAAGCGACGGGACCATTGCCCATTACGCTACACGTGCGCGATATGGGGTTGGCATGATTATTGTAGAGCATACCTATATTACAAAGACAGGGAAAGCGCATAGAGGGCAATTGGGCATCGATAGCGATGACGCAGTGCCCAGGTTTGCAGAACTTGCAAATGCTATATGTTCCGAAGGCGCAGTCGCAGTTATCCAGTTGAATCACGCAGGAGCTGCAGCCAGTCCCGAAGTTACCGGTTCCATGCCATTAGGGCCATCAGCGGTTCCTATTCCGGGACGCACCCAGGTCCCGATTGCCATGACGGCTGAGGACATTGCTCAGACTATCCGGCACTTCGCTTTGGCTGGACAACGAGCCAAAAAGGCGGGGTTTCAAGCCATTGAAATTCATGCGGCGCACGGCTATCTCCTTAATCAGTTTCTGTCGCCCCTTACGAACAAAAGGACCGACGAGTATGGTGGCAGTCTATCAAACCGGGCACGATTTTTGTTAGAAGTAGTTAGGGCAGTGAAGGAATCTGTGGGTGAAGAGTTTCCGCTATTTGTGCGCCTCGGATGTGTGGATGGTATAGAAGGGGGAATCGTTCCCGAAGATGCCGCTTTGGTGGCGGCCATGTTGCAGAGTGAAGGCGCCTCACTCATAGACGTTTCAGGTGCATTTGCAGGTTCCCGTCCCAAAGAGGCGCCTCCCGGGTATTATGTGCCAGCTGCCGCTTTGGTAAAGAGCCGCGTTGATATCCCAGTTTTGGTCACAGGGGGCATAACCGATCCAAAGTTTGCCGAAGAAGTCTTGCAGGAGGGCAAGGCCGATTTGATCGGAGTCGGAAGGGCTTTATTGAGAGACGCTGAGTGGGTGGTCAAGGCAAAAAAGGTGCTTGGGTGTGAAACCGACTGACCGAACCTGAAGTAATTGTCCGAGATGAATTTGAGACCGGTTACTAGCTGGCAAGGAGGACGGGAGCTTGCAAAGATGGCAGGCGAAGCAAAAAGCGAAGCAGAAAGTGCCGTCCCCCTTGCTTCGAGGGGGGAGAACATGAGTTATCCGCGTATGGTTATAGATACTAAGAAGATTGAGCATAATGCTCGGGTGGTTAGCGAGCTTGCGAGTCAGTATGGGACGAGGATCGTAGGGATAGCCAAAGGGACGTGCGCGCATCCGGCGGTGGTAGAGGCTATGGTTGCAGGTGGGGTGAAGGCTATAGGCGACTCGCGGATAGAGAATCTGCGCAGAGTCAGAGAGTCTGGCTACGGCGGAGAGACGGTCCTTATCAGGGCTCCCGGCTATTCTCGGTGTGCTGAGGCAGTTAAATATGCAGATACTAGTCTCAACAGCGAGATTACGACTGTAATGAGGCTAGGCGAAGAAGCTACGAGGATAGGTAAGGTCCACAAGGTTGTGCTCATGATAGATCTGGGCGATTTGCGGGAAGGCGTATTGCCGGATAAGGCTCCTCAGGTTGCCAGAGAAATGGCGCATTTACCCGGTATCGAGCTGGTTGGAGTAGGCGTTAATTGGGGCTGTTTCGGAGGGGTGATACCTACAAAGGAAAAGATGAGCCTTCTCATCCATTCAAAGAAACAGATCGAGGATGCGACAGGGCTAACTATGTCGCGGGTCTCAGGCGGTTCTTCGACCAATATGAAAATGCTGTTAGATGGCGATATGCCTGACGGTGTGACAGAATTACGCATCGGCGAAGCCATTCTTCTTGGGTTGGAGGCGGTTCGCAGAGAACATGTGCCCGGTTGCTATCAAGATGCCTTTTTGCTACAGGCCGAAGTTATCGAGGTGCAAAGCAAACCATCAAAGCCCTTTGGCGAAATCGGGCAAGATGCTTTCGGCAACGTACCTGTCTTTCAAGATCGAGGAATAAGAAGAAGAGCCCTTTTAGCAGTAGGGCGCCAAGACATAGACCCCGACGCACTTTCTCCTCTGACAAGAGGGGTTGAGATACTCGGGGCCTCATCAGACCACCTAGTATGCGACATCGAAGACGCCGAAGAACCAATCTCTACAGGCGACATAATCACATTCGTGATGACATACGGTGCGCTCCTAAAAGCAAGCACCTCCCCCTACGTCAAAAAGCAGACACTGTGAAGCAAGGGGGACGGCTCCTTATCACCATACCCGGTGTACAAAAGCCATCCCCCGGTTTCATCTGTTTTTCAATAGCATCCAATGCCGCGCTTCGTCCTGCGCTTCTAGAACAGTTCGATTAGTTCGTCGATAAGCGACCCTACATATTCAACTGCCGAACGGATCGGTTCTGGGCTGGTCATATCTACTCCAGCGAGTTGGGCCAGTTCTAGAGGCTTCTTAGTGCCGCCAAGTTTGAGGACTTCTACCCAACGTTCAGCGGCAGGGGCCCCTTCTTTCTGAATGGCTTGCGCAACCTGCGTACCAATGGTGAGGCCGGCCGAGTACGTGTACGGGTAAAGGCCACGGTAATAATGAGACTGGCGCATCCAGACCAATTGTGCCCCCTCGTCGATTATCACCTCTTCACCCCAGAAGTCTTCTAGTATCTCTCCCTGCAGTTTGTTGAGCACGTTTGCAGTTATCGGCTTACCTTTCTCCGCTAGGGGATATGCTCTTCTCTGCAGCTCACCTTCGATCAAGTGTCTAACGAAGTTGTGGTGGTAACTCTTGAGAAACTCCATGAGAATCCATCTGCGGGTTCTTTTGTCCGTGGTTTGAGAAAGGATGTAGTTCCCGACAAGCGCCTCGTTTATTGTCGAAGGCGCCTCTATGAAAAACATAGTTGGCCTTGTGTTACCATATCTCTGATACCTCTGAGAAAGCACACCCTGACCTGCGTGACCTAGTTCGTGGGCTATGGTGAGAACCTCTCTAAGGTTATTGTGCCACCTTGTGCTGATGTATGGGTGAACACCATAGACCGAACTGCAGAAAGAACCCGTTCTCTTGCCTGCATTGTCCGCTCGGTCGATCCAACGATTACTGAGAGCCTCTTTCATGATCTCCGTGTATTCGGGTCCTAAAACCGAGAGTCCGTTTATGATCATCTCGGACGCTTCTTCCCACGTTGTCTTGGGATCGAACTCAGGGTCAAGTGGTGCCTCTATGTCACAGTAGAGCATTTTGTCCAACTTAAGGATATCTTTTCTCAGCCTTGCGTACTTTCGCATATGAGGAGCAAGTTCTGTCAAGATGATGTCATGGAGATTGTTGTATATGTCTATTGTGACTTCCTGACGATCTAGCAGCATGTGTATGGCTGATTCGTAACGTCTGAGGTTTGCCATAGTTACATTCTTCTTCACTTCTGTCCCCCAGGTAGCGCCGTAAGTGTTCTGATACTGTTTGAGGACTCGCGTTGTCTCCGAATAGGCATTGCGTCTAAGTACGATATCGGCGGCCGTTTCATACCTGCCCATTGACATGGGGAACAGATTTCCCTTGCTATCTGCTACGGGTTCGAAGGACATATCTGCGGTACGGGAGGTCTCATATATTGTCCCCGGTGCGCTAAGAACCTCACCTAAGGCCGCAAGTGAGGCCTCCGTTTCAGGATGGAGCCGATGCGGTTTGCTTTCTATCATCTTTTCTATCATGATGCGGAAAGGCTCAAGCCCCGGTTCTTCCTCCAAATAGCGGTTCAGTGTTCCGTTCGGCAGACTAAGAGCCTCTGACCTAATAAATGACATTTCCGCGCCTATTTTCGTTGACAGAGCCGAAACCCGCCCGGCCATTTCTTGGTATTGTGGATTTGTTCCGTCAGACGAAAGGTGCAAAGAGCCGTACGCTGCCACTTTTGCAAGACGTATAAGCAGGTTTTCCTGGGCCTCCAAACACTCAAGAAGTACCTTGGGCCCCTCTCCAAGTCTCCCCTTGAAAACTGCGACTGTTCCAATTAGGTTTTCTACTTCCTTGAGTTCTTTTTCCCAATCCTCTTTGGTAGGGAAGATATCTTCTAATCTCCACGTTTCTTCTAACGGTACTTCAGATCGTAGAATCTGTTTACTCATCTTTCACCCTCCAGACTAAGATTTGTTCTTGATGATGCCTACTAACGCACTTCTTGGGGACCTCAATTTCTTTAGGCTTTTGGTCTCCTGAAGTTGCGTAGGAGGTCTACGTCAATGACACACGGCGCCACAAGATATTTCAATACGCGAACCTTTGACTCCTTCTTTTCTTGCCACACGCAAAACCTGCTTTGGACAAAAAAACCCTCAGTGACCCGTAGTTTCCAGTGCTTCTTCTTGTCCTTACGTACTTCCAAAGTTCGTGTTGAGTGTGTATAATCAGCTGACTGCGATTTGTAAGTGGGCCATGGTACTGTTTGAGAGGGGTTATGATATTGATTTTGCCTGTCTTAAGGATTGGGGATCGTGTGGCTCGTTATCCATTTGTGCAGGGTGGAATGGCTGTTAGGGTGTCGACGGGCCGTTTGGCTGCTGCTGTAGCATCTGCCGGCGGCGTAGGTACTATTGCAGGAACCGGTATGTCATGTGAGGAACTGCGATCTGAAATCCGCTATGCGAGAAGTCAAACTGACGGGATTATAGGGGTGAACGTGCTTTTTGCCATTAGGGATTTCGCTGCTCTTGTGCGTACGGCCATCGAGGAAAAAGTCGATTTCATAGTCTCGGGTGCCGGGTTTTCGAGAGATATGTTTCGGTGGGGAAAAGAATCAGGTACGAGCATCATATCCATTGTGTCTTCAGGCAGACTTGCCGCTGCCGCAACGCGCTTAGGTGCTGCTGCTATCGTTGCCGAAGGTGGAGAAGCAGGGGGACATCTTGGCACATTTCGTCCTCTCAAGGAGGTTTTCCGGGAGGTCCGGGAAGCGACGGATCTGCCTGTCATCGCTGCAGGCGGAATCGTCACCGGTGAAGAAGCGGCAGAGTATTTTAGGTTGGGGGCAGATGGCGTTCAACTCGGTACCCGTTTCGTCGCCAGCGACGAATGTGCTGCCGATGATGCTTTCAAAAAAGTTCATCTCGGTTTGAAGGAAGAAGATATAGTCATAATTCAAAGCCCTGTCGGTATGCCCGGGAGGGCCATTAGAAACCGCTTTACTGATAGCCTGCAAGTAGTCGAGCCTCATGAAAGACTCAACTGCCAGGGTTGTCTGAAGCACTGTTCACGTCAATACTGCATTTTGGAAGAACTTGCTTTGGCGCAAAAAGGCGATGTTGAAAACGGAGTGCTGTTTACCGGCACCGGAGCGACGCGCATTTCCCAGATAAAGCCTGCGGCGGAGATAGTTGCGGAACTCGTAGAGGGAGCCGAGGGAGCCCTAAAAGCGAACGACTAATAACCCTGCCTCAATGAGCACATACCAAGTGGAGATACGATCCTACTTTCAGAAGCCATAAAGAAAACAACGAACCCTAGACCCGCTTTTCAAATAGGTCTAGGGTTCAAAAGATTGTACCTCCCGCAGTTACACTGATCCTACTGCATAGGCAGATCTTCATCAGGCGATTCGGCTTCGGTTTTTTGAGCATCCTCGTTCTCGCTCGTTTCCTCGTGAACCTCCTGGTTTGATTCTACAATATGTTCTTCTTCCTTTTCTTCGGTAGTTTCATCAGGCACTTTCGCAACTAAAGATGAAGAAGGATAACCGCTCCCACGTTCTCCCTGCTTATAAAGGCGTTCTGAGAGGATGAAGGAGCCTACTATCGCGATTAGCAATGTGGCTAGACCTGCTTTTCTAAAAAACGGAGAGAGTTCGGCGGTACCTTGCTTTGCGTACGTTTCAAGCGGTCCTACCAGGACTATTGCTCCTGAGATCGCTTCTCCAGTTCGCCACGGAGCCGATATAGCTATTTGTCCTTCCCCGGCCGAAGGCATCTTAAACGAGCCGATTTCACCGTCTTGCATCGTAGTTTCGAGCGACTTTTCCTCGATATTCTGGCCGATCAATGAGCCTTCTTCGGATGAGTCAACAACGATTGCACCTTCAGAATCGGTTAGAAGAACGCGCAGACCGGTATTGTAGAATATCCAGTTGGCCAATTCCAAGCTATCCTCATCGGCTGGAGAAATGTTCAGTTCTGCCAGCGGTGACACCAATTGCTCAACAGTATACTTAACCTGCTCGATGGAGTAATCAAGGAAATAAGAGCGAATCATCCGGGTCTCGAGAAAACCCATCGAAAACACCAATACCAAGCTGAACACTACCAGAACTGTCATAATCTTAGATTTTGAAAGCATGATTTAAGGATCACGACCCCTTTCTGAAACTCAAAAACTGCAGCTATGCTGCGGCGCAACGCGAATATGGTCGCGCTGCCTGAGACGCTTTTGTTTTTGTGTCAATGAAAACCGAAAGTCTCACCCAGATACCATTCTACCCGTTCTTTCAGGGGTAATCATTATTATCTCACTTATCTTCTTATCTTGCATGCCAAAGAAGATACCTGAAGCGAGAACCACTAAAGCACAAAAAGCGAACGCAAATCTTAGACTGCCCGATTTTGCCGTATCGCTACAAATGTATACGATATTGTGGCGCAGGGGTCTCCGCAATCAGTTTTTTTCCACAGGTACCCACACCAGCGCCAAAGGTTCTACCGATATATCTTTCTTAAAGGGCCTTACCACACATACTTCCAAAACCTCATTCATAGGATCTAGAGTGCTAGACAGTTTTTCCGTCTCTTCGATGAGTTCTTCTTCCAACACATGGAGTTCATCGATATACCTTTTCAAAGTCTCCTCGCTGCGTTCCACATCGCTCATTTCTTTCGCGTATCGGCTGGCGCCTCTGGCGGTTGTGGTTGCCCTATCTAGTGTGGACGAGCTGAGTTTCTTGTTTCCTAGGAACGATGATAGCAAGGCGGCTCCGGCTGATATGGCAGTTTGTTTCTGCTGCTGCTTCGCCTGCAATTTCTCGCGGGAGACCGCGTCTTCTGCCCTTGATACTTTAGACTGCGCAGACTGGATCTTGGCGGCGTATTTCTTCCTGAGAGACTCTATTGCCTCGTCTCTTTTCTCCCTAAAGGCTTGTTCCAGTCTGATGCGGAAATCCCGTTCCGATTCAGTTGGGTTTGAAAATACCTTTAGGGTCGGACTCATCAGGATCTCTAGTTGCTGCGTTCTATAGAGCCAATCAGCTAAGTCTTTTGCCCATGCGGAGTAGTTTTTGGCCGCAGCTGCCCATTGCGGAACCGGAGCGAAAGCGATGCCTGGTGTAGGAGACAAGTCAAGTTCCGAAGCATCGATACCCAGATCGATGGCCTGTTCCCAGTTTACTTTCTGGCTACCTGGATCAAACGGTGCGGCCAAAAGCAAGTTTTTGTCGAAGTCTATCTTTTTTTTCGTATCTCTGAAACCAACGCGTGCCCTTCCTAATACCATGGGCCGGTAAATGAAACGATCGATAGATTCGCTGCTTCGAAGTGGGACAAAACGCTGCGTTATGTTTGGAGGCAAAACTGGAGCCTCTGTATCTTTAGGTACAACGTGCTCGGATTGGTTGTAAGAAACCGAGTTGGGAGTTTCTACCGGCCGCATTCGGCTAGGTTCTTCTTGATAGGTGCTTCTATAGATATCCGAAGACAAATCCGGTGTCTTTGCCTGCGCCGACAGCTGTACGATTTGGTTACGAGTCAAGGGACCTCTTAGATACGACATGGCCCACCGGGTCTCGAATATGGTAGGCGCCACGTCGTGTACGTTATTCATCAAGAAAACCCTTTGCCCCAAACTTGAAATAATCTGCTCCAGTTGTTGCCGGCTGATCTCCATGTTTTGAGCTGCTGCGGCTCCTTGTAAGCCGTCTAGGACTCTCATCTTGTCCCGTTCAGTCTGCAATCTGCCTATGAACCAGGTGCCTGTATTGGATAGGCCTTTGTAATCAAGGTCTACTGGGTTTTGTGTCGTGAGCAGCACCCCTAGCCCAAATGCTCGGGCTTGCTTAAGGAGAGTCAAAAGAGGTGCCTTTGAAGGGGGTGCAGCTACAGGCGGGAAATACCCTGCGATCTCGTCCATGTACAAGATGGCTCGGAGGCTGGTCGTTCCCGACTGAACCCGAGTCCAGCTTAAAACCTGGTTTAGGAGCAAGGTTACGAAGAACATCCTTTCAGCATCATTTAGGTGAGATATAGAGAAGATGGATACCTTAGGTTTCCCTGAAGGAGTGTACAAAATGTTGTTTACGTCCAAAGACTCGCCTTGCATCCAAGCTGCAAACCCGGGCGCGGCGAGAAGGTTATTGAGCTGTATTGCCAATTTGAAACGCTCATCTGCCGGGAAGAACGATTCAAGGCTTACTACGCCAATTTGAGCAAATGGGGGAGAAGTTATTTGCTGGATAAGGGAGGGAAGATCGAGATCTATGCCCTGCCTCCATGATTCATACAAAATAGTGGAAAGCAAGATGTGTTCACGGCTCTTGATCGGGTCAGCCACGATCCCCAGTAACGCTAACAGGCTGTTTGCGGTCCCTGTAACCTGTTCAGTCAGAAGCTCTGTGTCTTGAACGATTGCCTTAGGAGGAGCTGAGAATGACTTGACAATGGAAACGGGAATCCCTGCAGTGCTACCCGGAGTATATATCACAAACTCAGCTGATTCCTTAAGACGCCTTATCCGCTCTCCGTCTTGTCCCCATGCTGCCAGACCTTCCCGCCAAAGCTGTGCTTGGGCGGCGGCATATTCTTCGGGTGAGAGGTTCTTTCTTCTGGCATCATCTTCATTTATCCAAGGGCGAAAATCCTCGGGTCTTAGCTCAGGAAATGTCAAAAGAAGGTTCCCCATGTCTCCTTTTGGATCGATGACGATAGACGGGATGCCGTCGATCGCTGCTTCCTCGAGCAGAGCGATGCATAATCCCGTCTTACCGCTTCCTGTCATGCCAACGCAGACTCCATGTGTAACCAGGTCTTTCGAGTCATAAAGGACCAAACCCTCCCGGTGTTTCTTCGCTTCCAAATCATATGGCCGACCTAGGTAGAAAACTCCCAGTCTTTCAAAGGGATGCATCTCACCAACTCCTCTCAAGCCTTGTCTTTGTGACATCCAAAGGAGTTAAGAAACCCCGTCTATCACGTCTTGCATGCTGTACAATCCCGGACCCTTTCCGATGAGGAATTGCGCCGCCGATAAAGCACCGTAACCAAAGACATCCCTGGACATTGCCGTATGGCTGATTTCAATCACTTCACCTTGACCCGCAAATATGACGTCATGGACCCCTACTATAGCCCCCCCGCGCACGGAATGAATCCCGATTTCGTCGGGGTTTCTCTTTCCGGAGCTGGGGCTTCTTCCGTAGACGTAGCGCATATCTCCGCCAAGGCTCTTGTTGATGGTATCTGCGATCATGAGCGCTGTGCCGCTGGGTGCATCGTGTTTCTGGTTGTGGTGCTTTTCAACTATCTCAACGTCAAAAGAGTCACCAAGTACGGTTGAGGCCTTGGCGACTAAAGAAATTAGCAGATTTACCCCCAAAGACATGTTAGCAGACATAAGTATGGGTATTTGCTCCGCAGCCTTAGATATCGCATCTACCTCGGAAGGGGTGAAGCCTGTCGTACATATCACCAGCGGAATGTGCTGTGATGTAGCGAATCTCAATAGATTTTCAATGCAACTATGATGCGAAAAATCGATAATAACATCGGGCGTTTTTTCTATGGGCACTTTGTCAAAAACCTCGTCAAGAGAGGAATACACCGGATAAGAGTTCTTGATTCTCGAAAAGTCCGGATCAACTCCGCATACGATCTCAAGGGCAGCATTGGGTATTTGGGACTCTCCGACTAGCCTCGTGATCACCTGTCCCATTTTCCCATTGCATCCATGTAGGAGTATCTTCAAAATACACACCTCCATCTCCATTTGGTTACGCTTAGTTTTTGTACCTATTTTCCCGATACAGTGACCCCCGATGCTGCTACGTAGGGCAGAATGCTAAAACCAAAGTCGGTTCTTTCGTTAGAGACCGCCGTTACGTCCATGAGGAGATCGGCCATATTCCCCGATATCATCGCTTCGGTTATCGGATAGGAGATTTTCCCGTTTTCTATGAGGTAGCTGTTTTTGGCTACACCTGAGAAATCACCGCTGTCAGCAGGTGTTCCTCCGGAAAATCTGGTGAGAAGCACGCCTTTTTCCACCGACTTTACCATATCATCGAAATGTGTCTTACCCGGCTCTATCACGAATGCCTCGCCATCATTTACGCTTCTTTTGAGCCCTGTCTTCTTCGACCCATATAGGCTAAGAAAGAATGTGTTTAGAATTCCGTCGTCAATGACTGTGCTGTTTTGAGCGGCATATCCGTCTCTTGTCACAAAATAGCCGTCACAGATCTCATCGGATACGGGACGTGAATGTATGGTCAGAATAGGGCTTGCGACTTGGCTATGGAGCTTGTCTTTGTAAATGCTAGTTCCGCCTATAAGAGCACTATCTGATAGGGACTCTGTTAGGAAGTACAAGACGTCTTGGAAACATTGCGGGGTGATTATTACGTCGCCCACGAACTTTCCTTGCAGGGGTTTGGCGTAAATGTGTTCAACTGACTGCGTAAGAAGTGTGTCTAGGAAAGCAGAATCAAGGAAGCGGTTCTCAAGATCTCTAAGCGAGCATCCGGTGTAGTTAAACGACGAGACCTTGTCTCCTTCTTTGGATGAAAAGACAAACACACAATGGTAGACCCCGTTGCTAGAGACGAAATCTACGCCGTTGGAGTTCACGAAGCACTCTCTTTGATGGGTGAAATCCACATAAGACTGCATGATTCTTACTTGAGGGTACCTAGACTCTATCTCACCTAGGAATTCTCTTATCCTCAAATGCATTTTATCCAGATCGGGCGAATCGTGGCCCGCCGAAAACTCTTTTGGGGGCTGACGTTCGGCGATATCATACGCTTCGTCAGGAGCAGACGCGTCGGCTATTGCAAGAACTTCCTGTGCTGCTTGTTCCAACGAGGCCACGTCTGACTTGTTTATGGAGGAAGACCCCTTTTTGTGGTCTCGAATAGCCATAAGACTCACAGAAGTGTCAAAGGTAGTTCTCAGCAAAGTGATTTCACTCAATTCGAGGTTCATTTCGTGCTTATCAACCAGGGTAGATCTGCACTGAGCCTTATACGCGCCCGCCTTAAGCAGAGAGTTGAGACCGCTCTTAGCGATGTTCCTTACATCTTCCATGTTTACCTGCCTCCTATGTTAATCTTGCATTTGATGGCGGGTCCGCCCATCCCTACAGGTATGGGCTGCTTTTTTCCGCACATTCCGCTGCTGGTCCAGTGGGTGTTTTCCGAGACCATAGTCGCGGTTTGAAGAACGTCGAATGCTATTCCTGATATAGTGGTGTCTTTGATCGCTTTGGTGATCTTGCCGTCTTTGATTCTGTATCCAAGCGTGATGGCGAACATGAACTCGCTGGTCGAATCGGCTTGACCGTTCCCTGGTTTTACGAGGTAGTATCCGTCGTCGATTGATGCGATCATGTCTTCGAGCCTATCTTTGCCGGGCAAGATCGCAGTGTTTCTCATACGTATAAGAGGCTCATCGGAGAACTGAAACGCGCGCGCGTTTCCTTTTGGCGATACGCCAAATGACACTGCGCTTTCTTTGTTGTGAAGATAGTTCTTCAGGATGCCTTCTTCGATTATAACTGCGTCTTCTGCTTTTGTGCCTTCGTCATCTATGAATACCGGCACGGGGCACAGTTTGCCATCAAAGGAGTTGGCGAAATCGACTAGTGTTATAAGCGGGCTTGCCACTTGTTTTCCGATTTTGTCGCCTGCAACCGAACCGCCTAAGACCATGTCTGCTTCCACAGTATGACCTATTGCTTCGTGCGCAAGGATTCCCGCAAGTTCTGCGTCAAGTACGCACGTCGCTACACCTGCGTCGGGGTAGATGCCTTCGCTTTTTTTTACAAGATCTTGGTACTGTTGCTCGAGTTCGTCGAAAAGGTCGTCAGGGGAAGTAAGTACATCCTCAAACTGTCCGAAACCCCCGTAGGGTCTGTAAAACTCTATTGGTTCCCCATCTTTTATCACTGACATAAGGACTAGTACATATGCCCTAGGGATCATTGAATGAGAAAATGATCCGTCAGATGTCACAAGAGTCTTTTCCATGTCAAGAGTGTTGATGGTGACAACTCTGCTTGCTAGTTCAGGATAGATGCGTTCTATGTGGTCATCGAGTTCTTTTGCGAATTCGAACAGATCTTTCTGCCCAAGTCGAGGCTTCTTCGTCGAGAAGTCGTTTTCGGAATTCCACGGAACTGAGGGCAGCGGGCCTCTGCCCTTGTTTTCCCTTGCGTCCAGAAAGAGAGCGTTCTGTGTTGCGCTTTGTATCACAGATTTCACCGCGTCATCATTGAGTTCAGGGGTGGACGCAAAACCCCATGAACCCCTGCTGTATGCTCTTGCAGATACGCCGCTATTTGACGAGCGTGAGTTTTCTACATTGTGGCCCTTTACGAAAGAAATTCTGGTAGACCGGTTTTCCTGTATCCTTAGTTCAGTATACGTTTTGAAGAAATCCTGATAATGCGTTAAGTCTAGGTTTTTCAAAAATGTCCCTCCTCAATAGGATCTAACGTGGCATTTAAAATCTACGTGGTTGTCGTGGAAGGATTCTTCACATATCTTGGATAAACCTTCTTTAAAGGTGTGAGTCATGGTCGGTCGCCTTATATTGCAGATCGTTTCAGGACACTTTGTTTCGTTCAGGCTCTTGGCACCTTGCAATTTACTTGGAAAGGAAGATGGATTCATTGTCTGGGTCATCGTCTAGTCAGCCCTATCGGCACCAAAGGGGCTTACCATCCTTCGTTGTAATAGTCGTTGTTGCCATTTTTTGTCTAAGCATGGTAGGTTGCAGTTTCATGCCCTCTACATCTCAAATGAAGGAGCCTACAGACCCACCTTTTGTCGCATCGAAGCAAGAGAACCTGCGTGAGGAAGGTAGTTCAGGGAATGAAGAAAGCGAAAAGGAAGATCATAGCGATGAGGCGGCAGTCGAGGTAGATAACGTCGAGAGTTCAGAGGAAAAAGATGATAGCGAAGATGACAGCCAAGACATTGTCGAACCGGATACGGCCTGCTATTACCAGGATGGCGTCTTGATGGAAAAAGGTAAAACTCCCGATTTCACCAAAGATGTCAAGTCAATAGTCACCGGAACCGATGAGAACACCCTTATAGACTATCCGAAAGGCTATAGACTCAGGTACCCCTCTGATATGCAGGCAGATTTTAGATACAGTCCTGATTTCACGAGAATCTACAGCGATGATTTGGAGTTTAGGATTTCAAGGGATATATCACCTTATAGTGACGTTGCGGGCTGGCTTTCTGACCTGCCCAATTCTTACGTTACCAACGAGAAATACATACAAGCCAACGGTTTGAGCATACATGAAAACACTTGGGTAGAGATAAACGGCAGGCAGGTAAGGCTTTTTAGCCTAAGCAGGACACCTCCGCCGCAAAGTACCTACAAGAAGAACGCATATACGTATGCATACATAAACACAGATGGCCTCACATATTACACGTTCCATTTCAAATCGACTTCTTTTGAAAAGAACAAAGATACCATCTACCAGATACTTGAATCCTTTGAGGTGCAGGAGCCAAAAGGCGAAGCTTCATACAATCTGTCTTTTGAGCCTAAGATCCCAAAATGGAACCAGGAAACAGCCGCACTTTACGACAAGATATGCGCCTCGGACCACATCACCTGGGGGTTTTTCACTCCTAATCCTTTTAGTCCCGAGGGTAAAGAGAAAATAAAGGAAGTAGAGGAAAAACTGGATTTTCAGTTTCCGGTAATACTGTGGTACCGATACATGGGCCATGATTTCCCCTTAGAAGGAATGCAAGAAGCATATGAAAACGGAAAGATCGTGGAACTAACCTATCAGATTGTAGGAGGGGCTTATGATAGAAACCCGAACTTTGATGTCCTAGATGGCTTGAAAGACGACGAGATCCGAAGATTTGCAAAGCAAGCTAAGGAGTTTGGGCATCCTTTCCTTTTTAGGCTAAACAACGAAATGAACTCAACCTGGGTCAGCTATTCGGGACACCTTTCCTTATGTGATCCTGACATCTTTGTGCAAGTGTGGAGACGGGTATACGATCTTTTCCAAGAAGAAGGTGTAGACAACGCCATCTGGATCTTCAACCCAAACGATGTGAGTTACCCGCCGTGCAAGTGGAATTCGCATACTGCTTACTATCCCGGCAATGGATACGTCCACATGATTGGACTTACAGGATACAACACGGGAACATATTTCCAAGACCTTACAGGCGAGAGGTGGAGATCTTTCACAGAGATATATGACAGGTTGTGGAGGATGTACAGCCAGTTGTACGCCAAATTCCCCTGGATCATTACCGAGTTCTCATGCAGCTCAGTTGGAGGGGACAAAGAAGCCTGGATCAATGAAATGTTCGAAAACCTACCCAGGTACAAAAACATAAAAATAGCCGTCTGGTGGAGCTACTACGACCCCGACCCACGGCCTGAACACAAAGGCACTCCCGCCCGGCGATACTGGCTGGATGAGAAACCCGAATACATCGAAGCCTTCAAAAAAGGCCTGCATCAGACCCAACCGTGAAGCAGCGGGGACGGCACTTTTTGCTTCAGGACGTCAGATGTCCGAAGTGCAAATCTTGTATCTTGTCGAACAATCTAGGGGGTGTTGACATGGAGAAGCCTATATCGAAGCGTCTGGTCTATCGCGGACGAGTGCTTTCTGTAAGAGTAGATACGGTCGTGACCGAGAAGGGGCGCGAAACTACCAGGGAGATCGTTGACAGGCCCGATACCGTATCCGTAGTAGCTCTCGACAACGACGCCAATATTTTGCTTGTGCGACAATACCGATATGCAATTTCGAAATATACACTCGAAATACCCGCCGGGGTAATCGATCCGGGAGAAACTCCGGAACAAGCTGCAAGGAGAGAACTTAGGGAAGAAACCGGACACGATCCCAATTCTCTTACACGCCTTTACTCCTATTGGCCTGCCATCGGCTACTCGACCGAGCGTATGACCATATTCCTTGCAACCGGCCTTCGGTACGCCCCATTGGAGGGTGACGAAGAAGAATTACACCTTGAGCGTCTTCAATTTGCCCATGTAAGAGACAAGGTGCTTTACTGTGCGGATTTTGAAGAACCGTTATTCGAAGATGCCAAAAGCGTGATCGGCGTACTTTTGGCTGCACGGTATCTGGAAGGGCAGTCCTATACTCACTAGGCACCCAAATAAAACCCCGGGGAAAAATCCCCGGGGGAGTTGGCGCTACCCGGCGGTCCTCCCGCTGGGATTGGAGGCGCCGAGCAGCACTGGTTCGTCAGACACGGCACCACCTCCTTTCTAAAGATATTATACTATCTGCGGACAAGAAAATCCTCCTTTCACTTTGGATACTGCCTGAGTTAAATTGCGAACGTGCCTCGGGAACAATATACTGATATAGAACAAAGAAACACAGATCCAAACGTCATAGGAAGGTCAAACGCATCAGGCGCGGCTGCTTTCAAATCAACGCGAAGAATATTACTTGGGCGATCAACCATGATCTCCCTTAAAAAGGGGCGACTCAAAATGGCGGACCAAAAGGTATTGCTTGTAGATGCCAATTCCCTCGCAAATCGCGCTTTCTACGCGCTGCCTCCACTTTCGACAGTAAATGGAGTTCCTACAGGAGCGGTGTACGGATTCCTTACCATGCTCTTAAAACTCATTGACGAAACCAAACCCGGTTACATACTCTGCGCTTTCGACCACCCTTCGCCAACTTTTAGGCACGAAGAATTCGAAGAGTACAAAGGAACAAGAAAGCCGAGCCCAGAGGAGTTCATAGAACAGATACCTCTGCTCAAAGAAGCGTTGTCCGTTCTTAACATACCTATCATCGAATTACCGGGCTACGAAGCCGATGACATAATAGGGACCTTGGCCTGCACTTACAGTAAAAACGGATTTCCTGTGACGATTCTCTCAGGAGATAAGGATTGTCTGCAGCTGGTTGGGGACAACCGGGAAGTAGTGATCTTTGTGCGAGGGATTTCCGAGACCAAAGAATACGATAGAGACGCCGTAATAAAAGACATGGGGATTTCCCCTGAGCAAGTTCCTGATTTCAAAGGGCTAGCCGGGGATCCATCCGACAATATCCCCGGGGTGAAAGGAATTGGCCCGAAAACGGCAGTAAAACTGTTACAGGAGTACGGCACGTTAGAGAACATATACGCGAACATAGACAAAGTCACACCCGAGCGAGTGCAAACTCTCTTGAGAGAACAGAAGGATGCCGCATTCCTATCAAAGAAACTAGCCACCATAGTGTGCGATGCCCCCTGCAACGTTGATCCTGAGCAGGCCAAATGGGAAGGCCTCGATGCGGCAAAGGTAAGACAGTATTTCGAGAATATGGAGTTCCGCAGTTTGCTGAAAAGGCTTGCGGATTATGAGCGTAAAGACCGCCAGGGACCAGATGCTGATTCCCAAAGACCGAGTTCCGGAGATGTTTCAGGTACGCTGTATGGGGAAGAACCAAACGAGGTGTCGGCTGGGTTTTACCTGGTAGATGAGGAAGATAAACTGGAAAAACTCGCAAAGCGTATCGCCCAAACCGGACAGATTTCTGTGTATGCCGGGCCCTATGGTGCAGAAACTTCCAGTTTGGCCCATTTTTCATGGCCCGATATTTTAGGCGTTTCAGATGGTGACAAACCATATCTTGTAGATTTTTCAGCCCACCTCCCGGGCTCCAAAATGGGGAGGCCGATGGGGAGACCGCTTGACCTGGGAGATCCGAACTATCAAGATGCGATGTGGAGATATATGGGCCCCATATTAGAGGACCCCAACGTTAGAAAAGTAGGTTTCAACCAGAAGTGGCCAATCACCATATCGATTCGTAGAGGGCTTGACGTGGAGGGGCTCGAATTTGACGCAATGGTAGCAGCTTATTTGCTCGACCCAACCAGGACTACGTACAGACTCGACGATCTGACGAAAAACTATCTCGGAGAAGATCTCCCTAGCTCCTTTGATGATTTCTCCAAAACCACCAGGGATAGTCGAGAGGCTCACGATGCAAATAGGGAGCATCTGGCCAAAGGCGCCTTTTTTGCAACTCGTCTGGTCCCCCATATGCGAAAGGACCTGGAAGAAAACTCCCTCCTAAACCTAGCCCTGGATGTGGAGTTTCCTCTTATTAAGGTATTAGCTGATATGGAGGCTACGGGACTTGGGGTAGACCTGGAGAAAGGCAAGGCCATTCGCTCAGAATTCGCTATGAAACTGGACCAAATCCAAAAGCAAGCATATGAAATAGCGGGAGAAGAGTTCAATTTGGATTCACCAAAGCAGATCAGCCATGTGCTATTCGAAAAGCTGAATCTACCTCCCGTGAAGAAGACAAAAACAGGATACTCAACCGACGCAGAAGTACTAGAGACTCTGAGTGAGATTCACCCCTTGCCTGCAAAGATATTGGAATACAGACACTACTCCAAACTCAAGTCTACCTATCTGGATGTGCTGGAAACTGTAATAAACCCGAGCACAGGCAGAATACACTCTACATTCCATCAGACTGTGACGGCTACCGGGAGGCTATCAAGTTCAGAACCAAATCTCCAGAACATCCCTGTGAAAGATGAAGACGGTAAGTCAATAAGAAGCATATTTGTTCCTGCTCCGGGAAATCTATTTCTGGCGTCTGACTATTCGCAAATTGAGCTTAGAATCATGGCACATATGTCGCAAGACCCTTCGCTTATCTTGGCATTTAGGAACAATGAGGACATCCACAGGAGAACTGCCGCAGAAATATTCGGTTGCCCTCTTGAGGAAGTTACGCCTGAATTAAGAAGCAAAGCGAAAGCAGTTAACTTTGGGATAATCTACGGTATATCGGACTTTGGTCTAGCGCGCAATGCAGGAGTATCGAGAGAAGAAGCCCGCCAGTTTATAGATACCTACTTTCAAAGATATCCCAGAGTTAAGGAGTATATGGAAAGAGCCATAAGCGAAGCCAGAAGGACAGGGTACGTTACTACAATCCTTGGCAGGCGGAGGCCAATACCGGAGATCAATTCTAGGAACAACATAGTCAGAAGGGCTGCAGAAAGAACTGCAATAAATACTCCGATTCAGGGCAGTGCGGCGGATATAATAAAGTTGGCAATGGTTCGAATTCATAAGCGTTTCGATGAAGAAGGTCTCAATTCTAAGATGGTGCTTCAGGTCCATGACGAGCTCATCTTCGAAATCCTACCTTCTGAAGAAAAAGTGGTGAGAGAGATCGTAGAGAAGGAAATGGAAGGGGCAATTGAACTTAAAGTGCCTTTGACGGTTCAGATCGATGTGGGGAGAAGTTGGGATGAAGTCTAGTTCAGGTTGCGAAAGTGTACCTATAGGTCTGGATAGACCCTCCGGGATATATGTAATCGGACTTACCGGCGGCATAGCCAGCGGCAAGACCACCGTGTCCGATTACCTTAAAAGCCTCGGAGTGTGCGTCATAGATGCAGATGAAGTAGCTCACGAAGTAACTTCGCCGGGTTCAGCCGGATTCGAAGAAGTCATCGAGGAATTCGGAGAAGACCTCCTCACACCCGAAGGAAATCTCAACCGCAGGAAACTCGGAGAAATCGTGTTCAGCGACAAAGAAGCCCTTTCAAAGCTGAACGCTATAGTCCATCCGTTGGTCATAGAAAAGATCAGGCAGATGTTGACAGACATTGAGGGCAGTCACCGTGTATCTGGGAAAGGGCAAGAGGAGCATGACGTACCGTGCGTTGTTTTGGATGTTCCCTTGCTGTTTGAATCGGGCATGGACGACCTATGCGATGAGGTCTGGGTTGTAGCAGTAGACGAGGATACTCAGGTGAAGAGGCTAATGGAAAGAGACGGATATACATTTGACGAAGCAGTAAGGAGAATCAAAGCTCAAATGCCTCTTGAAGAAAAGGTTAGGCGTGCCCACAGGGTATTAGACAACACAGGCACTATCGAAGAAACAAAGCGGCAAGTTGACGAACTTTTCGAAGATGTAATGAGGAAACTCCGAAACAGGGAAGGAATAACCTAGTTAGATATTTGGATCCTAGACTTCTGTTGCCCAATGTTACTGCTATTTAGGTGTGTTGAACAGACAATACAGAAGCAAGAACGTGTGAAGAATTGGTCAGGAGGAAGGTTTGATGAGCGAAAGCCGAAGAAGCTACATTGAGATGGAGGATGCGACAGCTAAGACTTTTGAGAAGCAGTTATCGTCGGCCAGGGTTTCCATAGTAGATTTCTGGGCTCCATGGTGTACGCCCTGCATCAGGCTGTCCGAGATGATGAAGGAAGCCTTCGCGGAGATTGGCGATGCCTACGATGGGAAGATCAACTGCCTTAAAGTAAATGTTGACGAGGAGCAGGAACTTGCACGAAAGTTTGGAATTATGAGTTTGCCTACGGTTATCGGATTCGTAGGGAACAACCCTGTTGAGAGGTTTACGGGCAGGACAAAAGATGACTTCCTAAAGTGGGTAGATAGGTTAGCCGATATAGGAGGCCTTTTAGAGGAGGAAGAGGAAGAATAAGAGCATTTGCAAGAAAGTGAGTTTTTGCGTACAGGTGATTTGGGCTACATGCAAGTTGTATGGAAAATCTACATTTCGTTGGGGGGACCTTAATTGGCAGAAAAAATCATAGATTTGCGGTCGGACACGGTAACAAAACCAACCCCGGAGATGAGAGAGGCGATGGCCAACGCCGAGGTAGGCGACGACGTATATGGTGAGGATCCTACTGTGAACCGTCTTGAGGCGCTTGGGGCTCATATGGTAGGAAAAGAGGCAGCAGTATTCGTACCTACAGGAACAATGGGGAATCAGACTTCGATTATGGCCTGGACGCATAGGGGAGACGAGATTATTTTGGAGTCTTCCGCTCATATCTATATGTATGAGGTAGCCGGGCCCGCGGTTCTTTCTCAAGTGCAGGTGAAGCCCGTAACAGGGCGCTATGGCGCAATGGATCCTGACGATGTAAAAGCAGCCATAAGGGTGCCTAATATTCATTTCCCGAAGACTACCTTGATTTGTCTAGAGAATACTCACAACAGGTCCGGGGGATGTGTGGTGCCTCTAGAAAACATGAAGGCTATTTACGAGTTGGCAAAGAGTCAAGGCATCTCAGTTCATCTTGACGGAGCACGGGTTTTCAATGCTGCTACGACCTTAGGTGTAGATGTAAAAGAGATTACTCAATACGCCGACTCGGTGCAATTCTGCTTGTCTAAGGGACTGTGCGCTCCTGTGGGTTCTTTGGTAGCAGGGCCCAAGGATTTCATCGATCGAGTTAGAAAGGCTAGGAAGCTACTCGGCGGAGGCATGCGTCAAGCGGGGATCTTGGCTGCTGCCGGAATAATCGCTCTAGAGAAGATGGTCCATCGTCTGGGAGAGGATCACGAAAATGCCAAGCGGCTCGCTTTAGGACTTTCCGAAATACCTGGTCTTTACATCGACATGGCCAGCGTGCAGAGCAATATGGTAGCGGTAGGGACCAAGGGTACAGGTATGGATGAATATGAATTTTCCTCTTTTCTCAAGTCAATAGGAATATTGGCTAACGCATCTTTGCCATATACGGTAAGGATGGTGACCCATCACGATGTGAATTCTCAAGACATAGATGAGGCAGTATCGAGGATAAGGGCTGCTATCAAGAAATGAAGCAAAAAGGCCTGTGGGGCGATGAGGACTCCAAAAAGGAGATAAGAAAAGACCCGGGTGTGACCTCGCAATCCGAAAAAGATGCGGATAGCGAAATCAGGCCCATGGATGAATTCGGTTTTGTTCCCGAAGGAGCTCCTTTGGCTCTTAGGATGACGCCCAGAAGTTTTGATGAGTTTCTTGGACAAGAGGAACTGATGGGTTTCGGAAAGCCGCTCCGCAGGATGATTGAAGAAGACAGGATTTCATCTATGCTGTTCTGGGGACCCCCGGGCACTGGGAAGACCGCTCTGGCTAGATTGATCGCCTCCCAAACCCGGTCATATTTCAAAGAACTATCTGCAGTGACTTCGGGGGTCCGAGAAGTACGCGACGTAGTAGCTTTTGCCAAAGAATCTCGAAAAATGGGCAGAAGGACCATTTTGTTTTTGGATGAAATACACCGCTTCACCAAAGCGCAGCAGGATGCCCTTTTGCCTCACGTAGAAAATGGGACCATCATACTCATAGGTGCTACTACCGAAAATCCCTATTTCTCTGTGAATTCACCGCTTCTATCCAGGATGCGAGTTTTTAGGTTCGAACCTTTACTGCCATCTCACATAGAGACTCTGCTTGTAAGGGCGATAACGGATCGAAAACGAGGGCTTCTCGCAGGCGATTCTTCCCAGGAAGCCGGAGCTGAGACCGAGCTGGAGATTACCAAAGAAGGAATCGAGAGTGACTATCTTAAGATTGAAAGTGGAGTAATCGATCACATAGTTCGCTACTGCAAAGGTGATGCCAGGGTTGCTCTCAATGTTTTGGAAGCGGTATGGAACATCAGCGAAACTTCGGGCGGAAAGAGAGTTCTCACGCTTAGAAAAACTCTGGATGTAACTCAAAGTCCTACGCTTATCTACGATAAGACCGGAGACCAGCATTATGACATAATCTCGGCATACATAAAGAGTATGAGAGGAAGCGATCCCGACGCTGCTGTCTACTGGTTGGCTAGGATGCTAGAAGCAGGTGAAGACCCTAGGTATGTGGCCAGACGTTTGGTTATAT
The DNA here is from genome assembly GCA_018052475.1 of Candidatus Fermentithermobacillaceae bacterium. GTDB lineage: Bacteria > Bacillota > Sulfobacillia > Fermentithermobacillales > Fermentithermobacillaceae > UBA3907. Next base: position 37,375 of record JAGPNG010000004.1, on the reverse strand, counting down.
GTGCTGCCGAGGATGTAGGTTTGGCCGATCCTATGGCTCTCGTTATCGCGGAATCTGCGTATAGAGCGTCTGAACATCTCGGTATGCCTGAGGTGAGAATTCCTCTAGCAGAGGCTACAGTGTACGTATGCCTTGCCCCTAAGTCGAATTCTGCGTATCTCGCGATAGAAAGGGCTTTGGCCGATGTGCGCGATAAACCTCCATATGCAGTGCCGTTGCCTCTCCGCGGAACCGGCTACTATGGGGCCGAAGCGCTGGGCCACGGGGACGGATATCTGTACCCTCACGATTATCCCGGTCACTATGTGGAACAACAATATTTACCGGATGAACTGGTAGGAGTGAAGTATTTCGAGCCAGCAGAGACTGACTTTTTCGCGAAGAAACTAAAGGAGGTACCGAGTATGGGCAAGAAGATGGGAGTAATAGGTGCCGGCACAATGGGTTGTGGCATCGCTGAAACAGCGTTGGTAGCAGGGTATGAAGTGGTTCTCATTGACGCTACAGAGGATCTGGCCCGTAAAGGCTATGAGAGGATTGAGAAAAGCCTTAACAAAGGAGTAGACAAGGGTAGAATAACGCCTGAGGCAAAGGAAGATATGATCTCTAGGCTTAGCTGCTCGGCTGATTACAAGGAGCTCTCGGGCGCAGATGTAGTCATAGAAGCGATAACCGAGAAAATGGATGCAAAAAAGGAAGTATTCAAAAAAGTTTCGCACGTTGTTTCAAAAGATGCTCTTATAGGCTCGAACACTTCTTCTTTGAGCATAACCGAGATGTCGAAAGCATGTGAAGAGCCCGGTAGGTTCCTGGGGATTCACTTTTTCAATCCTGTGCCTGTAATGAAACTTGTTGAAATAGTAAAAGGCGAAAACACTGCTTTAGAGACCGTAGAAAAAGCCAAAGCCTTGTGTGATGAACTTGGGAAGACGCCAGTCATAGTTCGGGAATCGCCCGGATTCATCGTAAACCGACTCTTGTGCCCTATGCTAAACGAAGCTGCTTATCTACTCATGGAAGGGATAGCTAGTAAAGAGGATATAGACACTGCGATGAAATTGGGGGCGAATCACCCAATCGGCCCATTGGCTCTCTCGGACCTAATAGGCATAGACGTGCTCTACGCTATAATGGAAACGCTTGCTGCTGAGCTGGATGAACACAAATACAAACCATGCCCGCTTCTAAAGGAAATGATCGATAAAGGCCAATTGGGTCGCAAAACCGGGCAAGGATTTTACAAGTATTGATGTCTGAAGCAGGGGGTCGGTTCTCATGTTCCTTTTCTAACCAAAAGGAGAGTGAGAACCGCTCCCCCATTTGTTACTTACAATTTGTAACCGATCTTTCTTAAGAAGGAATGTCTCTTTTCTACGTCTTCCGGACCCTCTATTCCTTTTGGTAATTCGCCATCTATGACGCCCATAATCCCCCGGCCCTGGTCTGTTTCAGCAACGACCACTTCTACGTCGTTTGCTGTGGCGCAAAATATGTTGACGACCTCAGGGAGCATTTTGATGTTGTTTAGCACATTTATGGGGAAGCCGTCTTTCATAAACACTATAAACGCGTGCCCCGTTCCCAAAAGGAGAGCGTTTTCACCGGCAAGTCGCACCAGTTCAGGATCGTTACCTGTAGTGCGAACCAAACACGGACCGCTTGCTTCAAGGAAGGCTATTCCGAATCTGATACCGCCGCCGGCGTTTACGATGGCTTCGTGAAGGTCTTCTACTGACTTTATGAAATGACACTGGCCTAGAATCATGTTGAGGTCCTTTGGCTTCTTTATGCCAACAACTTCAAACTTAAGTGACATAATATCCCTCCTAACGTGCATATATCCTGATAGACATACGTGCAGGTTGAGATAATTGTAACATACGGGCATAAAAGGCCAATTAAAAACCTCTTTGCGGTCAATCGTGTAAATTTGTCACGCAATCTTGAAATATCCAACGCTTTCATGCACCATATAGACAGGTCCCAATGAGTCTTGTCTTACGAAGGCCATTCGGACTATGAACGCGAGATGAGGTGAAGAATCATGGCTGATAGAAAAGTCATAGTATACTCAACTCCTACTTGCCCATGGTGCACCAGGGCAAAGCAATACTTGAAGCAAGCAGGGGTTGACTTTGAAGAAAAAGATGTGTCTGTTGACGTCAAAGCCGCCAAAGAGATGGTCGAGCTAACCAAGCAGATGGGCGTACCGGTCATAGTGATAGACGGCAATCCTGTTGTAGGATTTGACAAAAGGAGAATAGACCAGCTTCTGGGCCTGTAAACATTTGGCCTCGAGATTTGAAATTGAGAAAGGGGGCGCTTCTTCTTTGGAAAGCGCCCTTTTTTGATCTTTCGAATCCGTAATTTTTGGTGAAATTAGGGTTGCTTAATTGACGCTCAAATTGTATAGTGTAACTTGGTGGTCTATTGGTGACAAATATAACAATCGACCGATGGACCGAACCAGTTCTGGCCCATAATATGCAGTAGGGCTCAGTAATTACCAATGATCAAGCAAGAAGGGTGATGACATGGCTGAAAAGACTAATCCGTTCCAAACCATGCTCGAACAATTGGATGCGGCTGCCGAGATAGCGGGGTTTGACAAGAACGACTACATTACACTTCGCTACCCAGAAAGAGAACTAACAGTCAATTTTCCCGTTAAAATGGATGATGGCAGTGTTCGAGTATTTACCGGCTATCGTGTTCAGCACAACACTGTCAGAGGACCTGCAAAAGGCGGAATTCGCTTTCATCCCGACGTAGATATGGATGAAGTAAGAGCTCTGGCAGCATGGATGACCTTCAAGTGCGCTGTAGTGGATATCCCATACGGCGGCGCCAAGGGTGGAGTTACTGTAGATCCTGCTAATCTTTCTCAGGGCGAAATTGAACGCATAACTAGAGCATACACAGCAAAAATCGCAGATTTTATCGGACCCGAAAAAGACATTCCGGCAACAGACGTAAACACCACACAGCAGATGATGTGCTGGATTATGGACACCTATAGCACGCTCAAAGGCGTCTACTCCCCGGCAGTAGTGACAAGCAAGCCTGTAGAGGCTGGCGGTTCCATTGGCCGAAAAGAGGCTACGGGACTTGGAGTGTTCATTACAACTAGAGAACTAGCGAACAAGCTGGGCATGGATCTATCGAAATCGACTGCGGCAGTACAAGGGTTTGGAAATGTCGGAAGCAACGCTGCCAGGTACCTTTACGAAGCAGGAACGAAGGTTGTAGCCGTAAGCGACGTATCAGGTGGCCTTTATTGCGAAGATGGTTTGAATATCCCAGCGCTTCTTGATTATGTCGCTAAGCACCCGAAACATATCATAGAAGGGTACAAGCAAGACGGTATCAGGACTACCGACAACCACGGTATCCTTACATCGAAAGTTGATTTCTTGGTCTTGGCTGCTCTTGAGAATCAGATCACAGGAGAAGTTGCGAAAGAGGTCCAAGCAAAGGTAGTCGTAGAAGGCGCCAATGGACCAACTACTTTCGAAGGAGACAAGGTACTCGAGCAAAGAAATATCGTAGTATGTCCCGATATCCTTACCAACGCAGGCGGAGTAACCGTGTCATATTTTGAGTGGGTCCAGAACCTTCAGCACCTTGCGTGGGACCTCGAGACCGTAAACGGTAATCTCGAAAAGATAATGGTCAAGGCATTTGAAGATGTATACTCAGTAGCTCATGACAAGAAGATTCCTATGAGAATGGCTGCTTACATCGTAGCGCTTCAGCGCTTGATTGCAACTCAGAAACTCAGAGGGATTTTCCTATAGATTTCTGTTATGAGTATCGAGGAGTCGACTAAGAACGTTCCCTACGATCTCATAGCAGGCTGGTTGCGGTATCTAAAGGACATAGCAACATAAGAAGCTTACAACACAGGAGATTACGCACTAGCATATAGAGCATATACGAAGCACAGATGAAGAAAAAACTGTAGAAGAATACACAGCAGGTGACATAGCACAGTCGCAGCAAGAACATGGCAAAGACTTTACTAGGAATGCAGCGAGAAACGTAGCACAAAAGCAACAGAAAATGGAGCAAGAGTCAAAACACAAGAAGAACTAGGATTTGCAGATAGGAAAGCAGCACACAGGGACGCAGCACATTACCGCAGCTAACTCAGAAAAAAGGGCCGATGGGCCCTTTTCTGATCTATGGGTCATTTTCAGCCGTTTACTTGTACGCCGGATGTTACACAGTACGAGGAGGATTTCGCATTGGCTCGGAAAGTTTGCTGAGGCGCTTTACATAATCTATCTCTTCGAGGCTAGATCCGGTTTCTGAACGTATTTCTTCATCTGTCAGTGACATTTCCAGACCTACGAGTATAGGGTCTAGCCTTCCGTAACGCATCATTATGGTTTTTTCGTCGTTGAGTCCCGGGAACAAGTCAGGAGTAGGTGCCTTATCGATTATCTGTCGAGGTACGCCGAGATATCCTGCGAGATCTATAACTTGCGTCTTGTAAAGACCTGCTATGGGTTCCATGTCACAGGCACTATCTCCATAGAGAACGAAAAGACCGATCATCTTCTCGCTCTTGTTACAACATCCGAGTACCAAGTCATTATTGAGCTCGGCGTGTAGATATGTGACTATCATGCGCACCCGGTGTTTGGCCCTAAAATATCCGATATGTCTCCGCAGATTCTCGAAGTCCTCACCGCCTTTGAGGGTTTTCAAGAACGTGGACTCGTCCTTAGTAGTGTACTTGCTGTACTCCAACAGCACATAATAGTTTTGAATGAAGCGAGGTATGAAACTAATCGACGGTTCCAGATCGTAGATCCCGATAGTCTTTAAGATAGGCGTGATGTCTATCTCTTCAAAATCGAGATCCAGTGTTTGGGCCACAAGCCTCGCGTCTTGGTAGCTTTGCGGATCGGTATCGCGCTCTGGCATAAACAGACCTTTTACTTTATCTGCACCTACTGCCCGGGCAGCCAAATACGCAACCACAGCCGAATCCAAACCACCGCTTATCCCCAAAGCACAGCCGTTCTTTCCACGATCATCTACACAATCAACTATTGAACCCTGTATCTCACGACACAAGAAATCAACATCCTCTATAGCAAGAATATTCTTTATCTTCATATATCAATTATATCACCGAGCGTCAGATATCGTTCTTCTGAAGCAGCGGGGACGGTTCTTTTTGCTTCATTCGACTTAGATTATGTGGATAGAGCCAAAGTTCCCCAGACCGGAACCGTTATCACGCTTTCATTATTCACCGCAATCGTATACAATAAATGAAGCAAAGCGGGGAGCTGTTCATAAACGGCTGAGAAAGGGCTAATAGCGCCTGACCCATCGAACCTGTCCAGGATAATGCCTGCGTAGGGAAATCTGAGTCAGACTTGCCGCAGAAATAGCGGCTGTAATGCCCCCCCGGTGAAACGGAGGGTATTTTTTATGGGTAATGAGCGAGTGAGGATAGTTGTTGAAGGGGCTTTGATGGTTGCCTTGGCTTTTGTTCTGAGCCTCGTCAAGATACCTACCGGAGCCTATGGGGGTTCTGTAACCCTGGGAAGCATGATTCCCATCATTGTGTTTGCTCTTAGGCACGGGGTAGGTCCGGGACTTCTTGTCGGCACAGTCCATGGTTTGTTGCAGATGATCGCAGAGCCTGTGATAGTTCATCCGGTCCAAGTTCTCCTAGACTATATTCTGGCCTTTGGCGTATTGGGATTGGCGGGCCTCTTTCAAGATAGGCCGGCCCTGGGGACCGCTGTCGCTGTAGGGGCGAGGTTTGTCAGTCACTTCATTTCAGGTGTAGTATGGTGGGGAGCGTTTGCCTATGAAGGCATGAACGTGTGGCTGTACTCACTGGTGTATAACGGGACATATCTTCTACCCGAACTCATAATATCTGTGCTCATCGTAAACTATGTCCTGAAACCGTTTCTGAAGGAGAACACTACTCCCAGGCAAGTGTAGCAACAGTTTAAGGTTTAAGCTGCGGCAATTATGGATCGTAACCGATGACGATTTGGCAACGTCTATTTTGATATGCGGAAAAGTAGAAACAAGCACTGGGAAGCAAAAAAGGTTCCTAAGACGAAAAGCAGGCCGCACCGTAAGGAGTGACCTGCGAAAGAGAGGTATACCCAAAATAGCCACAAGGAAAGCAGGTACAAAAACTGAGCCAACGGTAAAAGGCGCCCTAAAGACGCCCATAGAGTTCGTGGCACAAAGACTGAAAGTCGAGCACGATCCGGGCTATTCTTGTATCGTGGCCGGTGGCTCCTGGGACGAATCAGACCTCTTGCATGTCAGAGACAGCGCCTTCATAGTAGCAGCTGACTCGGGAGCCTGGTTTTTGAAGAGCCACGGTCTAGTCCCCGACGTCATTGTCGGGGATTTTGATTCCCTCGATGCGGACACCCTAGAGTACTTTAGAAACCTTGGGAAAGGTTCGCGCCCAGAAAAGACACTCACCCAAGATGAGTTGCACCCCGGCGAATGCTTGGCCAGTAACTTATCTAGAACCGATGAGCGTGTCGAGATAGTCACCCTACCATGCGATAAGGACAAGACTGATACGGAAGTAGCTCTTGACATTGTACTGGATAGGGGGTTCTCCACGGCCATTGTCATAGGGGCTCTGGGAGGCACGCGCATAGATCACGAAATTGCAAATGTATTTCTCATAGAACGCTATGCAAAGATGGGCCTTGATGTGATCCTCTCCTCAAGAGGCAGCGTCATCTTCGGACTCTCAGGCGCCGACTCCGAGTACTTAGCGCACAAAAGAAGAAGGTGGTTTAGAGGCAAGCCGGGCGACTGGGCCACCATCATTCCTATGACCTCGCAATTATGCGGAGTGACAACTGAGGGCCTCAGGTTCCCTCTTTACGATGCAATCCTTGAAAGAGGCGCAACTTTAGGGGTATCCAACGAGATTACGCAGGATGAAGCAGCAGTTTCCATAGCAAAAGGATTCTGCCTTGTGATTTTGACCGCGAAGTAACGCAATGTAGTATGAGAACGTCTGCCTTCAAGTCAAAAAAGATCCCACGGAAGCTGTCAGCGGGCTTTGCAGATTCAAAAACGAAGATGCTTACGCATGCTTTTCATCCAAAAAGCAAAAGAGGGAAACCGTATGCTAGAATAGAACAACACAATAAATGCCTAGGCGCCAAGACCGATGCAATTGCTAAAATGTGCGTAGTTACACGAAGCGCACTTCATAGCATTCGCCGGCTCAGACGCAGATGCATATTGAAACACTCAAGGGGCTAAGAGAGGGGCAGAATACCATGGATGTTAGATCAGTTTTCACTAAGAAAACCGACGAGGCGGAGGAAATGAAGCTAAGGCAAGAGCGAGCCGAAGAAATCCAAGAAGAGTCTATTGTCATAGACGGACATCAAGGAACACTTTTTGATATAGCAAGAGGGATAAGAAAGTTTGACGAAGAGTCTCCGATAGGGCACTCGGATTTACCAAGGCTCCGCCAGGGCAGGGTGGATTGTGCTATCCTTACAGCATTTCCTTACGACAGGATTTGGCCTACACGTGGGGTCAAACAAGGCCTCGAGTACATAGATTTGTTCGAGGAAGTTGTCAAAACACCCGGCGTCAGGCAAGTCTTGACGACGTCCGACATCGAAGAAGCCAACAAAAGAGGGGAAGTTGGCCTGATGCTCAGCTTCGGCGGCGGCGAGTTCATCGAGAGCAGCATTGAAGCCCTGCATATGTACTATCGCCTTGGTCTTCGGATGCTTACTTTGACCTGGGACGAACGAAACCTCCTAGCCGATGGTGCAGCTTTTTCAGCTTCAAGAGGCGGGCTTACTCCTCTGGGCGTCAAAGCGCTTGAGGAAGCAGGGAAACTGGGCATATTGATAGATGTGTCCCATCTTTCAGAGGCGGGTTTTTGGGATGTTGTGGACCTAGCCGAAGCTCCTTTCGTAGCAAGTCACTCAAACTGTCACGCTCTTTTTCCTCACCCGCGAAACCTTACTGATGGGCAGTTGGCAGCGATAGGGCAGGCAGGAGGATTAGTAGGAATATCGTTCAATCCAGAGTATATCACCGGTTCGGATGAATCGCCGACTCTTACCCAGGTGGTTGACCATATTATGCACGCCATAGAGTTTGCGGGAGAAGAGCACGTAGGCTTGGGAACAGACTTTGACAGTTTTAGCGGAAGTGGTCCGGAACCTCTTGATCACATAGGACATCTGTCTCTTGTGACCTATGAACTTTTGGAACGAGGATTATCCGGAGGAGTTATATCAGGTATTTTGGGCGGCAACTGGTTGCGCGTGCTCAGAGCCGTCATTGGATAGACGCCTAAAAACGGCGAAGAAACTGCGGTAGAAGGTGGTTCGGAACTTTGAAAGTCATCGTTGCAATGAATGCCTTCAAAGGCAACATCTCAAGCAAAGAAGCGTGTTCTATGGTCGCTTCGGCTTTTTCTCGTGGTTTTCCTGAAGCCCAAGTTTGTGTCAATCCGCTTGCCGATGGGGGCGACGGGACCATCGACGTTTTGGTTCAGGCGCTATCCGGACACGTTGAAACTATTCAGGTAACGGGCCCCTGGGGCGAGAAAGTGGCAGCTCAGGTGGGTTTCCTAGGCGACGATACTGCGATAATAGAGAGCGCCCAGTGCTGTGGACTAGCCCTAGCAGGGCAGAGAGCGCCCGACGTGTTTCACGCTACCAGCCGTGGCGTGGGAGAAGCCATGAGATGGGCGGCAGGTTTAGGCGTGAAAAGGATCATCGTCGGCATAGGCGGAACCGCCACAAACGACGGCGGAATAGGTATGGCGCAGGCAGCAGGAGCCAAAATACGAGATGCTCTGGGCCGTGAGGTTGACCCCGGAATTGAAGGGCTTATGCAAGTCCGTAAGGTGGACCTGGGCGATATACCAGAGATTTTCCAAGGTATTGAGATAATCGGCATTTCCGACGTAAGGAACATACTAGTAGGAGAAGAAGGGGCCACATATACATATGCTCCGCAGAAGGGGCTGAAAGCCGAATGCCTTTCTCTTGTCGACGAAGCCATGAATCGGTATGGCGCCATCCTTGGAAGGGACTTATCCCGCGATCCCAGATATGTTCCTATGGCTGGAGCAGGAGGTGGCTTGGGCGGTGCGCTCTGGAGCTATTTCGGAGCAAAGCTCTTAGACGGTGCGACGTTCGTAATGAAAGAGACCGGTTTTTTTGATTTGCTCGAAGATGCGGACATGATCATAACGGGAGAAGGTAAAGTCGATGCCCAAACAAAGAAGGGTAAGGTACCTTATGCGGTAGGAAAAGCAGGCTTAAACCGAGGCGTTCCCGTGATCGTCTTGGGGGGAAGTCTCGACGAATCCGTCATACCCGACTATCCATGTGAGTTTTCGGCTCTTTTTGATTCCACAGTAAGACCATTAGGATTAGACCAGGCGCTTTCCATGTCTGGGACAACTCTGCCTTTCGTAGCGGAACAAATTGCTAGGCTATCTAGAGTTTCCGCACTATTTAACCCTGTAGAGAGTCAAGACTCTGCCGGCGGAGTGGTTGTTAGGGAGATTGAAGGAAAAAGGCAAGTTCTTGTAATAAAAGACAGGTTCGGCGTATTCGCTTTGCCTAAAGGACACATAGATCCCGGAGAAACAGCAGAACAAGCGGCTCTTAGAGAAGTATTAGAAGAAACCGGCATTGAGTGCAAAATACTGTCTTACGGCGCGTCCCACAAATACAGATTTTTTGGTGACCACGGCAGGCCGGTAGAAAAACGCGTAGCGTACTACTTGATGGAACCACTTTCAGGTACAGTGACTCCTAGGATAGGGGAAATAGCGGATGCGCTCTGGGTTGACGAAGACGATATCCAAAAGCTAAACACCTACTCCAACCTCAACCATATCATCACCGAGATTCTTGCACTGTATGAACAAAACAAGATTCCATGACTTGGAATTAATGTGATATAATAGGCGCTGCGAAGGGCCCGGCGAGTATCTTTGAGATTTGCACATCAAAGGAGGTATTTCGCTTGGGCAATAAAAGATCTTTCCTGCCGAAAGGACTGATTATTTGTCTTGCGGTCGGATTAGTTGCGTGCCCATTCGTAGTCAAATGGTTCGGATTCAAGGACAACTATCTTTTCCTCACTATAGAGGAATCTTCGCTCAACGCCCTCAACGGTTGGCCAATGAGTTTTTCAGACGTGCCTGGCGTCTTCATTGATGCACACGATCAATCACTTATACTTCACGAAGACAGAAACCTCGCAGGCGTTATCTTAGGTGTTTATTACACCGCAGTATCCCAAGGTATTGAGTTCGATGAGAAACTACTTTTTTCCCGCACAGGGAAAGCGTCGCTCGACCTACTCGCACCTTTATCTTTCATGGTTTCGGATATGGAGGGGAATCTAACCGAACTTGTAGATAACAATGCGAGGATACTCAAGGGCAATTTGAAAGTGAAGAAAACCCATCGCAATGGAACGGTAGAAATACAATACGGGGATCACGAAATCGTTCTTAAACCGGGTGAGTCATGGGCGGAGATGCTTGTTTTGGGACCTGAAGGAGTAAGGGTTATTCCTCCCAAGGATTGGGAAGAAGAAATTGACACGTGTTTGAGCATGGGATATCCAGTCACCAGGCTTGCCATTGCTAACAGAGGGTTGTGGCCTAAGTCCAAGGTTGAGGTAGGGATGTACCCATGATTTTGTCAAGAAAGCAAAGAGAGGTGCCAAGACTATCCGGTGCAGGTTTTCCGTCTGCGGGGACTAAGTACATGTCTATGGCATGCGATAGGATGAGGACGGCCAATAAGGTTATTTCCCTGGCGCTAGTTTTCTCCATCTTATTTGCCGTATTTCCTCTAAGGACTGCGAGCGCTGCAGTGGATAAAGAAAGGCGGGTACCGCTTCTCCTCATATCTGAGCCCAAAAAGGGAGGCCTTTCGAACGAAAAAGAATGCATATGGGTGAAATCAGGTCTGGTGTCGAGGCTGTCATCTTCAGGTTACCATACCGGGGAGGACCTTTTCGTATTCACTCCTGATACCGTTTATGAAGATCTTGATTCGGGAGCCAGGACCATCAGAAACGAGTTAAACAGAATCTTGACGCTCACTAAAGGGGCTGAGATCGATATTGCGGCATATGGGATATCCGGCCTGGTTTTTCGAGCCGGACTCGAGATGGGAATCATCGAAGATGGCTTGGTAAGAAACGCTATCATGTTTACCGCACCTCAAAGAGGATCCTTTCTGGCCGGTGAATTGTTTGATGCGTGCCAAGTCATAAAACACGAAGCCATATTCGAGGAAGACACGCGAAAGGCTCGGTTTTCTCCCTTTGGCAACATAGGGGAACCCTTGGGCGGCAATCGCGTTCCGGCCAATAGCACAGGAAACCTCCCCTCGACAATAGGATCGGGCAAATTCAGTTGGGAAAGCGAAACGCATTGGGTTGGCATGCGTGCTTCTGAGTTATATGAACCGCTATATGCGGAATATGTAAAAACTCGGTTTCTATCGTTGCCGTATGTTCCTATGGATTCGCCTAAGGAGACCTTTCCCGGATGGATAAAAAGAAGTCATGCCTCCATCTGGGAGAACTGTATAGTCAGCAAATCAGTACCTCCTTTTGGGCCATTGGGCCAATCAAACGCAGTCTACTCGTCTCCACGAAAAGGGGAAGACTTCACTACTGCGTACTATGAGATTCTGGCCATGGACGTGGGCAGAAATCAGTACGTCGTTAGGCAGGCATCAAAAGGCAGTCTTGCCAGAAGTCTACTCAGTGGGGAGTACGTGCCCATCAACTGGAAGGATGCTCTTTTGTACTATGGCGGCAAAGCGCTCATCCATTATGCAAAAAAGGCTTTGGTCACGGTAAAAGCGGAAGTGCAGAAAGTCGTGATGGATAACATCGTCAAATCTGTAGATTACTTAGAGAGCGCCGATGATCCTGTCTTTAGGCGATTGGTGAAAGAGGACGTACTTGTAAACCTGGGTAGTTCGGCGGGAAACCGGTTTGTAAGAATAAGGGCCAATCACTACCTTGGTTCTTTGAATGAAAAGTCTCATTCCAAATGCCTTGAACGCAAAACGAGATATGTGACGATAACCGGTAAGATTACAAACATAGCGGGTTCAATATGGCCTGGGACAGCGCCCAATAATTTGTTTTGTGAGGTGGATTCAAGCATACCTCCTTTGGGGCAAAGAGACATAGTCCAAGTTTATTCGGGCATGTTTTCGCCTTCTTACCTCGATCTCTTGAAGAACAAGAAAGTCCAAGAGAGCATCATTTCGCTGTTGAAGGAGGACCTACCTACGCGCGACCTCAAACTCAAGAGCGGGGGAAATAACCACATTACGGCCTCTAGTTGGGCGCCGACTTACGTGCATTGCGATTGGAAGACTCCCGCAAACGAGTGTTTTGAGATTTCAGCCAACATGCCCGCGCCTCCTGAAGGGTGGCGATATCTTACATGGCTCGAGGGAAATGACGGGACAACATGGTTACCTATACCCGGTTCGTGTCAAGTGATACAAAGAGCGGGGGAGATCCGGATCTATCTCAAGAGCGATTCGCATCGAGCCGGTTTTCGGCTGACCAGAGAAGGGCCTCTAAATCCTTTCACGCCGGGCGGCAAGGTAAGTTCTGCATTCGAGAAAGAGGTTACCCAGAAGGTGAAATTGTCTGCCCTTTCTATGAGCGCCGACTCTCTCCCACACAGTGAATATGCAAAAGACCCTGTGCCGCTCCCTGAGCCGGGGCCGACCGCGGATGTTCCTAACGAGAATCCGCCGCAGGAGTATGTTGATATAGGCGATCTTGGGCAGGAATTTGAACCGGAACACCCACAAGCACCGGAACCTGAAACGGATGTAGATGGGATCCCGGCTATCCGAGTGGTGTACAGGAACAAGCACACTACGCTAAAAGAACCTAAGGAAACCTATCATGCCTACTGGGAAGCAGATTTCGGTGATGGAGAATCGTCAGTTATAGTAGGGGAACCCGAGACAGTAATCACCCACACCTTCCAGCCATTGCAATCATGCCAGGTTGAGATAGTCTCATATGATAACTACGGGAAGGTGCTTTTGAAAAACTCATACACGGTAGACGTACCCGGTCCCGATGCTCAAGTGTGTGAGTTTAGGTGCAGGAGCATTGTGGCACCCAACGTGGACTTGGAGATTTCGGGTCCCAAGAAATGGGTAACCGGAAAGTATGCGGTATTTGACGGGAAAGTCAATTATGATCTTCCGCGGGATGCTCAAATCACCGACATCGAATACGATCCCGGTGAGAGGTTCAAAGTACTTTGGGAAAGATCAGGCGAGTTCTTGGTGTATTGGGCGGCTACTTTGACGATCGAGTACGATATAGACGGACAAATCATAAAGGTCAAAAACACCTATGTGGATTCAAGCGCTGTCGATGTTTTCACGCCGGGAGTCACCAGGTGACCTTGAGTTTTGTGAAGAAATGGAACCGGCTATGGCTTTTTGCGTCAGTAGTGATATAGTTTGCTTGATTCTGGCGGTCTGCGCGGCATGCGCACATAAAAAACGGGTAAGTTATTGGGGTGACTATTCTGAATGATCAAAACCTGCAAGTTGAGCAAAGAATATAACATGGGTAAGGTCAAGGTTATGGCTCTTCGGGATGTAGATGTGGAGATTCCGAAAGGCCAATTTGTTGCAATCATGGGTCCGTCAGGATCAGGTAAGTCAACGCTGATGAATATTTTGGGATGTCTGGATCACCCGACTTCGGGACAGTATTACCTTGATGGTGAAGATGTCAGCAAAAAGTCAGATGACGAATTAGCAGAGATAAGGAATCGGTTTGTAGGGTTCATTTTCCAGGCTTATAATCTTCTGCCGAGGACAGATGCAATGTCCAACGTGGAAATCCCTCTTATATACAGGGGAATGCCTTCGGCGAAGCGACGGGAGCTCGCCATACGGGCGCTGGAAGTTGTGGGTCTTTCACATCGGGCTCATCACAAGTCAAACGAGTTGTCCGGAGGGGAGCAGCAGCGAGTTGCGGTAGCTAGGGCAATCGTCGGCGATCCGAAACTTATACTAGCAGACGAACCTACGGGGAATTTGGATTCGCGCTCGGGTGAGGAGATAATGGCAGTTTTCCAAGACCTTCACCGAAAAGGGATCACTTTTGTGTTAGTAACGCATGATCCGGACATAGCCCGGCATGCCGATAGGATAATATCTCTTAGGGATGGCAGAATCGTATCGGATGAGATGGTAATCGATAGGCTAGACGCAAACGAATTGCTTGCGAAAATGCCCGCGCCCGAGGTTTCTGCCTAGAGGACTTGCTCAAGACCGGGGACGATTACGAGGCATTCTTGGGGTGAAGATCACAAGATGTTGCCTCGGGGAATCGTCCCTTTGCTTTATATCCTTCAACAGGTTTCAGTGTGGTATTATTCGTAGGGGTGATTATGGTGCATCCGGTCCTTTTCACTATCGGAGAGGTCGAATTCTACTCGTATGGGTTAATGATAGGCATAGGCCTTGTGTTGGGTCTTATCCTCGCGTCAAGAGAAATGGAGCGACGAGGGATGAACCCAGACGAATTCTTCATGTTTTTCATCTTGATAATCGTGTGTGGAATAGCCGGCGGAAGGTTATTTCACGTTGTATTGAACAAGGAGAATTACACTAACTTAATATCCATCCTCGATCTTAGAGGCGGTGGGCTAGCGATACACGGGGTTTTGTTTGGCGGTTTGGTCGCGGCTATTGCGTATTCGATAGTCAAAAAAATACCGCCGGGAACGCTCCTTGACCCAATAGTTCCGTCTGTGGCCCTAGGTCAGGGGTTTGGGAGGATCGGGTGTTTTTTGAACGGCTGCTGCTATGGAATACCTACCAATAGTGACTGGGGAGTACTCACAAGGTATGCGCCTGGATTGCGGCATCCTTATCAACTGTATGAAAGTGCGGCAAATTTCCTGCTATTTGCAGGTCTTATGAAGTTATCGAGAAAAACCGATTCCAGAGGGGTCGTCACTTTAGCGTATATATCCGGGTATTCGACTATACGTTTTTGCCTCGAGTTTTTCAGAGATAGCGAAAAGAACCTGTTTGGTTTGTCTTCCGCACAGATTTTGTCTGTCATCCTTTTGGCCCTCAGCCTGCTCACGTATTATTTCTTGGTTAGGAAGAGGCCAAAGAAGGTGTTATCTTAAAGTGGGATTGTGCTACTATACAGTCATATGATCACGGAGGTGACGGCTTTATCTCTTTTTACAAAGCGCCAAAACTGCCTGTTTCGGTAGGCGGCGCCGGTAAGAAGAGCATAGGCCCAACTATGAAGAAGTTCATTGATACAAGTAAAATACCGCCCGAAGTAGTGAATATAGCGCAGAAGCTCAAAGAATCGGGGGGCGAACCCTACATTGTAGGTGGATCTATAAGAGATATTTTGCTTGGGAAAACACCTTCTGACTGGGATATAGCGGTCAATCTCCGACCCGAAGAAGTACTTGCGATTTTCCCTAACGCTCTTACCATAGGCATTGAATTTGGTAGAGTGTCTGTTGGAAACGTCGACGTTGTATCCTTACGGGGTGAGGCAGATTATCAGGATAGACGACACCCAAGCAAGGTGCATTTTGGCGTGTCCATCGACAAGGATTTGGAGCGCAGAGACTTTACTGTTAACGCTATGGCCTGGGATCCGTTTTCGGGGGAGATTTTCGATCCATTTGATGGCTACAAAGATCTATGTCTGAGAGTGCTCAACTCTGTAGGAGATCCGTTTGTGAGGTTTCAAGAAGACCCTTTGCGGATCCTGCGAGCCATAAGGTTCAAAGACACCATAGGCTTCAACCTTCATCCCGAGGTAATAGAAGCAATACTTGAGTCCAAAGAACTGCTCGCTCAAGTGTCAGGCGAACGTATCTTCGTGGAGCTGAGATACTTGCTGTTGTCGCCCTCTGTCTATCAAGGTGTAGTGGATCTATACCAGTACGGGTTGAGCGCAATTGTCTTGCCCGAACTAAACGCACATGCCGAAGAAATCGGTGTAGCGCTGTCAGCATGTTCTCCCGATCTCTTAACTAGATTAGGTGTTTTGTTCGGCTTCATCTACGGGGGGTCATCTTTGGAAGAAATAGATGACGCAGTAGAGGAGTTCAAAGACAGATTTAATCTGGCCAGGTATTTGGCTGAAGATGTGAAATGGTTGGCGGCGAACTCCGATCCCAGGGGCCTCGTACGACAAGAGACATTCCCAATGAGAAAGGCATACCTTACCGGCGAAGACCAGCCCACCTGGGTCGATCCTGAGTACGTTGCAAGGCGGATAGTTTATCACTGGGGGAAGTGCCGTCTAGAACAACTTATTGAGGTAAAACAAGCAATATGGCGCGCCATGGGCCAAACTGGCATAGCGCAGGGATGTATCTTTCTGGCGCGGGGAATAGGCTCATTGAGCCAAGATCAAATTGAAGACATAGAGACGATGCGTCTAGCGCTCGGCGGCAATGAGATCATAAAGATCTTGAATATACGGCCCAGCCCGATCGTTGGGGACGCTCTTGACTATCTTGAGGAAATGGTGCTTCGAGATCCCAAGTTGAACAACAAAGAAAGTCTTTCCGAAATCCTCAAGCAATGGTGGAGCGAGAGGCAGTGAATAGAAAGGGAGTCTACCGGCTAACCTACATAGCAATCATGGTGGCTTTGGCTACGGCACTTCACGTGGTTGAAGCCCTGATCCCTATTCCTTACGTGGTTCCCGGTGCGAAACTCGGGCTGGCAAACATAGTAGCTCTTTATGTGGTTATGACTTCGGGATTTGGGGATGCAATGGCGGTTAGCCTTCTGCGGACCCTGCTTGGCAGCTTACTTTCAGGGACATTCCTCAATGTCGGCTACTATTTAAGCACTGCGGGTGCTGTGCTATCCACCGTAGTAATGTATGGACTGCATAAACTCGGCAAAGGGAGTTTTTCTACCATAGGGATCAGCTTGGCCGGGTCAATATCCCACAATGTGGGGCAGCTCCTCGTGGCCACATTACTTCTCAAACATGCGGGTGTAATGTTTTATCTGCCATATTTGCTGCTTTTTGCGATACCGACAGGTATCTTCGTTGGCTTGTTAGCAGGAAAACTCATCAAGTACACAGAAAAGACTTATGCTCGGAGACAAATCTAATAAAAAACCGAGAAGATTTGTTCTCGTGTGAGGAAAGAACTGGGGAGGTGCCCAATTGCCAAAAAACAAGATCCCGGATGTGGTTATTCGTAGGTTAGTGACATACCTCCGCATACTGAATGAAATTGACGCGGGACCGGAGGATTACATATCTTCGGCAAAGATTGCAGATCTAGCTGCAGTCAACAGCGCTCAGGTTAGAAAAGACCTTGCTATGTTCGGCGAATTTGGAAAACAAGGCGTTGGCTACCCAGTCATTGCGCTTCGGGATGAGCTTATCTCCATCCTCGGCGCAGACAGGGAGATGTCGATTGCCATATTCGGCGTAGGCGAACTTGGAACTGCGCTTACGAGATACCTTACTTCCAGACGAAAGATCACTCCGGATTACAGGTTTGTCGTAACAGGGCTATTCGACGTCGACGAGAAGAAAATCGGCACAACCTTGGAAGGCATTCGCATACGCCACACCCGGGACCTTCCCGAGGCCATGGGGGAAGAGGAGATCAAGATAGGGGTTATAACGGTCCCCGCGTCGAGCGCACAAGAGACCGTTAGCTTTGCCGTCTCTTGCGGGATAAAGGGATTTCTGAATTTCGCCCCGGTAAGGCTGAGAGTGCCCGATTCTGTGCGCATACAAAACAGTGATGTAACCCTTGATTTGCAGGAGCTTGCGTTTTACATATAGAAACTGAATCGCGCTCGGCCTTGCGTCAGGTCTTTACGTATTGCCCTTGCGCGAAATTGGATCCTAGAAAAGGTCCAAGTGACGCATCTGGCAAATCTTGTGCAGTGAGAGTGACCATACTCAGCCGCGCAATGTTGCCCTCTCATCACTTCCTTCTTTCATTTCTTTGTGTTATGCTACCCATGGTTTGTAGTAAGCTAACGGCACAGTATTGGCTGGTCCAAAATAATCTTTTGCGTTAGTTCTGGAGGTGAAACCGGTTGTCGGATTCTTTGTCACAAATCGAAGAGAAGCTCGAGGAACTGAGAAAGCGCCGTGAAAAGGTTTACCAGGGAGGCGGCAGCAGCAGAATCGAAAAGCAGCACAAATCCGGTAAACTGACTGCCAGGGAGCGAATATCTACCCTTTTTGATCCCGGCACTTTTGTTGAGATTGATGCTTTTGTGCAACACAGAGCAACCGAGTTTGGAATGAGTGAGGTAGAGGCACCGGGAGAAGGAGTAGTTACAGGCTATGGGCTTATCGATGGCAGAGCAGTTTGTGCTGCTGCTCAGGATTTCACAGTCATCGGGGGCTCACTAGGTGAGATGCATGCAGAAAAGATATGCAAGTGCATGGATCTTGCCGCAAAAGTCGGCATACCTTTTGTGTTTCTGAACGACTCAGGCGGAGCAAGGATTCAAGAAGGAGTTGACGCGCTCAAAGGATACGGGAATATCTTTTACCGTAACGTGAAGTACTCAGGCGTCATACCCCAGATTTCTTTGATCCTGGGTCCGTGTGCAGGTGGCGCTGTTTATTCTCCTGCGCTCACAGATTTTGTTTTCATGGTTGAAGGTATATCCAACATGTTCATAACCGGTCCGCAGGTAATAAAAGCTGTTACAGGCGAGGAAGTATCTTCCGAACAATTGGGAGGTGCTTTGGTCCACAACCAGGTAAGCGGCGTAGCGCAGTTTATGGCGCCTGACGAAGAAACCTGTTTCGAAATGCTCAAGGCCCTGCTATCATTCCTTCCCGCAAATAATCAAGAAGATCCCCCGTATGCGGAATCTACCGATGATCCCGGAAGGTGCGAGCCAAGTCTACGTGAAGCAGTGCCTGTAGATCCCAACAAAGGCTACAATATGTACGATGTGATCTACCCAATGGTGGATGACGGCATTTTCTTTGAGGTGTCTCGGTATTTTGCGACCAATATTATTACCGGATTTGCCAGATTAGCGGGTCGGGTTGTTGGTATCGTTGCATCGCAGCCAAACGTCAAGGCAGGATGTCTTGATATTGACGCGTCGGATAAGACGGCAAGGTTCGTACGGTTCTGTGATGCATTCAATATACCTCTCGTAACATTGGTAGACGTGCCTGGCTATCTTCCCGGGCTAGACCAAGAATACGGTGGAATCATTAGGCACGGGGCAAAACTTTTGTACGCATATTCAGAGGCCTGTGTCCCCAAAGTTACTGTAATAACAAGGAAAGCATACGGCGGCGCGTATATCGCTATGTGCTCGAGGCATCTTGGCGCGGACATGGTATTTGCTTTTCCGCAGGCTGAAATTGCAGTCATGGGACCTGACGGGGCAGCAAACGTTGTGTTTAGGAAAGAGATTGGGGAAGCCGAAGATCCTGCTGCAAAGCGAGAGGAAAAGATAAAGGAATTTCGAGAAGTGTTTGCTAATCCCTACGTGGCGGCTAGTCGTGGGTATATAGATGATGTAATTGATCCCCAGGAACTTCGTCCTAGGGTTATAGGAGCTCTTGAACTTACTGCGACCAAGCGTGTGGAGAAATCTCCCAGGAAGCATGGGAATATACCGCTATAGGCAGTTAGTCTTGGAAATGGTGCTCCCGTGTAGGCAAATGGGATGCATGGAGGGATATTGATGATACCAGATACGTTGGCAGGTGCTGCGATCCTAACTGTAGTGAATATGACGGTTGTGTTTCTGGTGCTTATAATGCTCGCGGTTGTCATCGTTTTGATCCATAAGATCGTATCCGGCTCAGAAAAATCGTTTGGCAATGGGCATCGGGGCGAAGCACCAGATCAGGAAGTGAGTAGAGCCAGCTTAGTAGACGATGGCTCTGGCTTTGAAGAGGACATAGAAGAAGTACAAGACCTCGACATGCTTGACCCGAAGCGTAAGGCAGCTATCCTCGCCGCAGTATATGCGTATATGGGTCGCAGCGAAGTTCCCGTGTTTGTAAGGAAAGTGCCTGATTCAGGCGAGTGGGGGAAAACTTCCAGATGGATTGCGATGAACGAATAGAGTTGTGTGTAACGAGCAAAGGAGGACCAGACATGCGAAAATTCAAAGTGAAAATAGACGACGAAGTTTTCGAAGTAGAGGTAGAAGAAATAGGAGCCCAGGCATCATCTGTGCCTGTGACGTCGGCTCCTACGAAGAGTCCTGCGGCCCCTATCAATATTCCGCAGAAGAAGGTTCCTCAGGTTAGTCCTGTTTCGGCATCGAAACCTGAACCAAAGCCTTCAGCCAAACCCGGTGCCGGAAGCGGCATGGTTACCGCTCCTATCCCCGGTATAGTGACTGAGATCAAAGTTACTCCCGGAACAAGTGTGAAAAAAGGAGACTTACTGCTTCTTCTTGAGGCAATGAAGATGCAGAACGAGATATTGGCGCCTTATGATGCCACCGTAGTAGAAGTCGCGGTAAGCCAGGGTTCATCAGTTCAAACAGGGGATGTCCTGGTGAAACTAGACAGATAGGCAGCTCAAATTGGAGGAAGGTGTACTGACAATGGATTTAGGCGCACTGACCCAAAGGCTGTGGGAGACGACAGGTTTTATTGGGCTTACCTGGGGTAACGTCATAATGATCCTTATAGGTGTTTTGCTCCTTTACCTGGCCATTGTGAAGAAATTCGAGCCCCTCATCCTCATCCCGATAGCGTTTGGGGCGATCTTGGCCAACTTGCCTAATGCTCCGATTATGAATCCCCCATCGGATGGAATGCCGGGCGGATTGCTGTATTACATTAGTTTCGGGGTCGAAAAAGAGATATTTCCTCCTCTGATTTTCCTAGGAGTAGGAGCCATGACTGACTTCGGACCGTTGCTTGCCAACCCTTCGACCATATTGCTGGGCGCTGCTGCCCAGATTGGCGTGTTTTTGGCTATGGGTGCGGCGAAAGCGCTAGGGTTTACGCTAAGCCAATCGGCTGCTATCGGGATCATAGGCGGAGCTGACGGACCTACAGCGATCTTTACAGCAATGAAACTTGCCCCTGAACTCTTAGGGCCTATTGCGGTTGCTGCTTACACATATATGGCGTTGGTTCCTTTAATTCAACCGCCGATTATGAGGGCACTTACCACAAAGAAGGAACGCACTACGGTGATGACCCAGCTCAGAGAGGTCTCTCAGACCGAAAAAATAATATTCCCCGTAGTTGTAACGGTAATCGTAAGTTTGCTTTTACCACCCATCGCCCCTCTTATAGGTATGCTTATGCTTGGTAATCTCTTTAGGGAATGTGGGGTCGTAGACAGATTATCTAAGACTGCGCAGAATGAGCTCATGAATATAGTCGTGATATTTTTGGCCACCTCAGTAGGTGCCACCATGAGCGCAGAATCGTTTTTGAAAGCAGATACGCTCAAGATAATAGCCCTTGGCATAGTGGCTTTTGCGGGAGGTACCGCAGGAGGAGTACTCCTAGGCAAGTTAATGTATTATGTTACCGGAGGCAAAATCAACCCGCTTATAGGGTCCGCAGGTGTTTCGGCGGTTCCGATGGCAGCTAGAGTTAGCCAGACCGTAGGGCAACAAGAGAATCCCGAGAATTTCCTGCTTATGCATGCTATGGGGCCAAACGTTGCAGGCGTTATAGGCACAGCGGTGGCTGCAGGTGTAATGCTATCTCTGCTTTTATAGGAAGGGAAGCGGGCAGGTAGAGTTTGAAAAGATATGAGTGTTTCATGGTGATAACGACTGGTGATGTGGGAGGAGGATACCAGATGGACAGGAAGATCAGGGTTCTGGTTGCAAAACCCGGTCTCGATGGTCATGACCGTGGTGCCAAGGTTATAGCCAGGGCTTACAGAGACGCCGGAATGGAAGTAATCTACACCGGGCTTCACCGTACTCCTGAAGAGATCGCAAGGATGGCGGTAGAAGAGGACGTTGACGTGGTAGCTTGTTCTATTTTGTCGGGAGCGCACGGAACATTGCTTCCCAAAGTCATAGAGTGTCTAAAGAAAGAAAAGGGCACAGAGGATCTTGATGTGTTGGTGCTTGCAGGCGGGATTATCCCCGAGGAAGATATTGAGGATTTGAAAAAGGCGGGGGTTGATGCGGTATTTGGGCCCGGAACCAGCACGCAAGATATAGTCGAGTATACTAAAGCCAACCTTAAGAGGTAGATTTGGTGCGGTTTCGGGCGGGTTACTGAAGTATTAGTCCCTTTCGCCTGAAAATCTAGTCGGGATGGTGTTATGCTTGCGCGGATCTGTTCAAACTGCGGACGCAGATAAAATCATAAATGGGTTGTTGGGTCAGAACCGAGTCGCTTTGGCCCGTGCGATTACTTTGGTTGAAGATGAGTCTCCGGGCGCTCAGGAAATACTGAGACACGCTTTTAGGCATAGGGGGCAAAGCAAGATCATCGGTTTGACCGGTGCCCCGGGGGTTGGGAAGTCGTCTTTGGTTGATAACCTTGTTTCGGAGATACGCGAAGAGGGCAATTCCGTAGGGGTTATCGCTGTGGACCCATCTTCGCCTTTTACAGGTGGGGCTATCTTGGGGGACAGAGTTAGGATGCGTTCTCGCACCACCGATGAAGGTGTGTTCTTCAGAAGTCTGGCTTCGCGCGGTCATTTGGGAGGCCTTTCAAGACACACAGGTGAAGTTGTGACCTTGATGGACGCATTTGGCTTTGACTATATCCTCATTGAAACGGTGGGTACCGGGCAATCTGAAGTTGATATTATGCGGTACGCTCATACAGTAGTTGTGGTCTTGGCCCCCGGAATGGGCGATGATATTCAAGCCATTAAAGCAGGCATTCTGGAGATTGGTGATGTTTTTTGCGTCAATAAAGCCGACCACCCGGGCGCTGACAGGACGGTTTCAGTCATAGAAGCAATGCTTGAACTCAATAGGGACTGGGAATGGAAACCGCCTGTAATCAAGACCATCGCAGCGGAAAAGGTGGGGGTTGATGTTCTCTTAAAGGAGATAAAGCGTCATCTTGCGTTTCTTGAAGAAAATAACCTTCTTGAGAAGCGGATTGCAAGAAGTTATCGAGCGTCCCTTGAAGAGAATCTGAGGCGCGAAACAGTAGACAGAGTCTTGCAGTCTGCGGCTGAAGATGGCACTCTCGATACAGTTTTGGGTAAACTCCTAGACGGTTATTCAGATCCCCACGGGGCCGCAAAGGAGTTAGTTGCAAAGTACCTATGTTCTAATAAAGGCGAGGTACCAATGTAACACATTGAACTTTAGTCTTTTGGTGTTTGATGTCCTTTCGATCGTTTGAAGCCGGGTTCTTGGTCCCGGCTTTTTCTTTGTGCATATGGCGTGAGGTTTAATGTGTACGTTTGATCAATGTAAGATAGCTTGACTATCTGAGATATAATTGTTATTGATATTTAGTAGAAAACATGTCTCAATATAAGAAGTTTCTTAATAGGGGGATGATCGCGTGGCGTATTTTCACAGTACAAGTGAGCCCGTATATACGATAGGCGTAGCTGCGCGTCTCCTGAGCGTAACTCCGCAGTTTCTGAGGCAAATCGAAAGCGAGGGGCTGATAACACCGGCTCGGACGGATTCTAATATTCGTCTGTATTCCGAAGACGACCTTAGGCTTCTCGCGCGGATAATATACCTGTGGCGTGACTGTAAGATTAACCCACAGGGTATTCGAGTGATTATGGCTATGGAAGAAAGCGATTCGGCGGAGAGCTACTCCCATAAGAAAGACGCGCTAGAGAGGCCAGATTCCGAAGAAAATGGGCAGGAACACAAGGAATCTAAGAATATCGCCAAGGATATGGGACATATTGGAAAGGGGGTTCGCTGAGCGAACGCGACGTTTTCTAAAGTGTTTTGTTTTTTACGATTACTCAGCAGTGAATATTGGAGCAAGTCACAAAGCTCAACGATGTGGAGGTGTTCACTATGTCGAAAATTGTAGGTATTGACCTTGGTACAACTAACTCAGTAATAGCGGTGATGGAAGGCAGCGAGCCTACGGTAATAATCAACGCGGAAGGCTCAAGAATCACTCCTTCTGTAGTGGCTTTTACGAAAAAAGGTGAAAAACTGGTAGGGCAGTTGGCAAAGCGCCAGGCTGTGCTAAACCCGGAAAACACCATTACTTCAATCAAACGCTTCATAGGAAGGCGTTACGACGAAGTCGAACTTGAGCGTGAGCGAATCCCTTACAAGATTAGAAGAGGGTCTCACGACGAAGTAAGGATATATGTGCCCGCTATAGATAGGGAACTGACTCCTGAAGAGGTTTCCGCAGATATACTAAGGAAACTCAAAGAAGATGCCGAGAAATACCTTGGCGAACCTATCACCAAGGCGGTTATCACAGTGCCTGCATATTTCAATGACGCCCAACGCCAGGCGACAAAGGATGCGGGCCGTATTGCAGGACTGGAAGTCCTTAGAATAATCAACGAGCCCACTGCCGCCTCTTTGGCCTATGGAATTGACAAAAAGAAGAATGAAAAGATCTTAGTATTCGACCTAGGCGGCGGAACTTTTGATGTGTCGCTGCTAGAAGTAGGCGACGGTGTTGTAGAAGTCTTGGCTACCGCGGGAGATACCCATCTTGGCGGAGACGACTACGATCAGAGAATAGTCAATTACGTGGCCGAGGAGTTTAAGCGCGAATACGGTATAGATCTTAGGCGTGATAAGCAGTCCTTGCAGAGACTTATCGAGGCCGCGGAAAAGGCGAAGGTCGAGCTTTCTCAGGTCCTTGAGACTACTATCAGCCTACCCTTTATTACCGCGGACCGGGAAG
The DNA here is from genome assembly GCA_018052475.1 of Candidatus Fermentithermobacillaceae bacterium. GTDB lineage: Bacteria > Bacillota > Sulfobacillia > Fermentithermobacillales > Fermentithermobacillaceae > UBA3907. Next base: position 12,484 of record JAGPNG010000004.1, on the reverse strand, counting down.
GGCAACCCCTTCACTTGGAGGTTCGTCTTACGAGGGCGAAATTTGAAGAGCTCACAGATGATCTCACCAAACGGTGCATCGGACCCATCCATAGGGTTCTAGAAGATGCGAAACTGAAAGCGTCCGACCTCGATGAGGTGATTTTGGTCGGAGGTTCTACCCGCATGCCTAAGATTCAGGAATTGGTTAAGAGCATTACTGGCAAAGAACCTCATAGAGGCGTCAATCCTGATGAAGTAGTCGCTATGGGCGCCGCTATTCAGGCGGGTGTGCTTTCGGGAGACGTAAAGGATATAGTTTTGCTGGACGTAACTCCTTTGACCTTAGGCGTAGAAACCGTAGGTGGGATAATGACGCCGATCATTCCCAGAAACACGACTATACCTGTGAAAAAGAGCCAGATATTCACTACAACGGCGGATTTCCAGCCTCAGGTTGAAATCCACGTGCTTCAGGGAGAACGCCAGATGGCTAGAGACAACCGGACTCTTGGACGGTTCAGCCTGACAGGTATTCCTCCGGCGCCTAGAGGAGTGCCTCAGATCGAGGTATCCTTCGATATAGACGCAAACGGCATACTCAATGTCTCGGCAAAAGATCTTGGTACAGGGAAGGCGCAGAATATTACCATCAAAGCTTCTACTCAACTTCCAAGGGAAGAAGTAGATCGCTTGGTAGAAGAAGCGCAGAGATTTGCTGAGGAAGATCGAAGAAAGAGAGAAGAAACCGAGGCAAGAAACCAGCTTGATCAGCTGGTGTATACGGTTGAAAAGACCCTTGGCGATCTGGAGGGTAAAATCTCAGATCAAGATAAGGGTAGGGTAGAGCAAGCTCTTTCAGCGGCACGCGAAGCTTTGGCCGGCGACAGCGTTGAAAACATCAAAAGAGCCTCTGAAGAGCTCCAAGATGCTGCCGCGAAACTGGCCGAGGAAGTGTACAAGCATGCCAGCGCACAAGAACAGGCAGCGAATTCGGACGGCAACGGAACTGCAGATAGCACCGGTACTCAACAGGGAGAAGTTTTCGATGCCGAATTTAAGGAAAAAGATGAGAAAGACAAAAAAGGTGAGTTCTAAGGTGCGCGGATGAAGAAGAGGAGATGGGAGGATGTACCATGTCTTTGAATGATGAGGCTAAGGATCTTCACAAAGTCCAAAACCAGAAAGGGAATAAGGAAGCCTCGGAGGCACCGTGCGAGAGAGAACTCTCCGAAGAGATTTGTTCAGAAGGTCTCGGACTCGATGTTGAGCAACTGATTCAAGAAAGGGATGAGTGGAAGTCCAAAGCTGAAACCTACTGGGATCAGTTTTTAAGGGCAAGGGCCGAGATGGATAACTTTAGGAAACGCACGAACAGGGATTTCCACGACAGGGTGTCTCGCGAGAAGGCAAAGCTCATACTGTCCCTTCTCGAGGTGCTAGACAACTTTGACAGGTTCATGGCAGCTGCCGAAAAGAACCTAGAAGGCGGCGATAGTGAGTTTGCTTCGTTCTACAAAGGGATTGAGATGATTCAAAAGCAGATAATGGATCTGCTGGAACGAGAAGGGGTAACGCCCATGGAAAGCCCTGTAGGGAAGAGATTCGATCCTTACTACCATGAGGCCGTTTTCGCACAAGATGGCGGCGGAGAACATGGCACCATTGTGGAAGAGTTCCAAAAGGGGTATATGTTGGACGACACGGTGCTTAGACCTAGCCGGGTCAAAGTGATAAGGTAATCCTGATAGCAGAGGGTCTACAGGCAAAAGGTTTTCTTGGCATGTAGACCCTCTTTTTCTACTGCAACGAAGCCGCCAGTTGACGAAAGGTTGATATTGCCATCTCGCGCACCTTTCCTTTTGTGTTAACGCCTAGTTTTTGAAGACCCATAAGGTAAGCTCCGCCCGCCGGTTCAATATCGGGAATCTTAAACCTGGCAAAGGGCACAAACCTATGACAGGAAAGAGCTAGGGAATCGACTAAGATAGGGTTTTCGCCTTTTGCAAATAGGCCTCCGGCCATGACGATGTCCTGTTCGAGTTCTTGGGTACCCAGAGTCTTGATCATCATGCCTATGATCTCTCCCATGGAACTGCCTAAGTCTGCGAGTATATCTATGCAGACCTGATCTCCGCGGCTGGCGAACATGAAAACTTGTGGGACTATGGCAGCAGCTTTTACGTATATGTGAGCGAATTCGCTTTGAACTTTGTACATGTACAAGGAGAGATCGTCGTAGGAAGGAAACCCTAAGGTTGCAAGAACGGCGTCTTCGAGCATGGTCTTTGGGCCGGTTCCGTCGTGAGATCTAAAGGCGAAATGCATTGCGTCTCTTATGAGGTTTCCTGCGCCGCCTTGACCACCCCACTCGTATCCCATGCCTCTTCCTGTGATCCTTCGGCCATCCGGAGCGGCAGCTGCGAAGTTAGCTCCGGTTCCCGCTATGACTACGCCGCCGTAGTCTGAATCAGTTCCGGATCTGAATCCGACCCAGGTGTCGTTTACAACTTCGAATTGAAGTGAGGGGTACATATTTCGGATGCCCTTTGTTAGGTTTTCAAAATCAATAGGAAAATCTGCCCCTGCGAGTCCGAAAAGGGCAAATTCCAACATATCTATACTCACATCCCCTTTGTCGGCTGCCATCTTTGCCGCATCAGATATGTTTTTCGTTGCGGCATCTAGTCCTATGATCTGGTAGTTGGAGGGACCGGAGAGACCGACTCCTAGGACATGTCCTTCTCGATCCCCTATGACGGCCATGGTCTTACTGGCTCCGCCGTCTACGCCCAGAACGAATCCCAAAGCGCCATCTCCTTTCTTTTGTATGTGCCTTACTAGATATCGGTAAGGAAACCCGGTACTTGTTTCCCTGAAAACATAGGAAGAAATTCTTTGTTTTCTTCTAAAATGTCTCGGAGAAGTCCGGCTGCCGTGCGGCCGTCTTGTACAAGCGGGTGGTTCAAAAGGGCGAAAAACGCCTTTTCAACGCTGCCTGTGACCGCTGCTTCTATGGTCAGTTGTTCGTAGGCTTTGACTTTTTGGACGAGTCCTAGGACTTCAATTGGGAGCGGTTCCTGCGCAATCGGCTTGGGACCGCTTCCGTCTATCACGCAGCTGACCTCCACTACAGAATCGGCAGGTATACCGGGTACCGAACCCCGGTTGAGGACGTTTAGAACTTCTATTCCCGGCTCATTCCTAAGTATGTTTGAAATACAATTGAGCGCCACATCGGAGTAGAAAGCGCCGCCGCGCTTCTTGAGCTCCGCCGGCATCTCGTCAACCGACTTGTCGCCATACATTTCAAACAATCGTTCCTCGATCTTCATGACTTGGTCAGCACGGGTCCCCTTGCCTGATTCCATGTCCTCCCTTTGGCTTTCTATTGAATCTCTCCGGGTCCAGTAATAGTAGAGATAGCTTGCCGGTATGACCTTGATGGCCTTGAGGAAAGGGCCCATTTCTTTTCCGATTTTCGTGGCATCGAGATAAGTATCGAGCAAAGGCGATTGGATAACATGGTCAGTTATATCTCTTCCGCGTTTATACACCCTTGTGACGAAAGATAAATGGTTCAGCCCCGACACATCCAAAGTCACCTTTTCGGGGGCCACATCCAGAGCGTGAGCGATCCCCATCTTAATGCTGATCGGAACGTTGCATAGGCCAAAAACCCTGGCTTTGGTGTGTTTGAGTAAGGCTTCGGTGATGATGCCCGAAGGATTTGTGAAATTTAGCAGCCATGCTTTTGGACAAGTAGTTTCTACTTCTTTGGCTATTTCTATGCATTTAGGGATAGTCCTGAGGGCATTTGCAAAACCTCCGGGTCCTGTGGTTTCTTGACCGGCTACTCCATATTTCACAGGAATGTGTTCATCTACCCAGCGAGCTCTCATTCCCCCAACTCTTATCTGACTTATCACGAAATCTGTTCCGCACAGGGCCTCCCGCAAGTCAGTCGAAGTGGTTATGCTTGAGGGCATTCCTTGCTTTTCAACCATCCGACAAGCAAATGATGCGACCTTGTCCATCCTTTCCTTGCCTTCGGGGATATCCAGAAGAGCGATCTCCCTCGCTAGGAAGTCCTCTTTTAGCCAACGCTTGATGAGCCCGTCAATGAGTTCGGGAGTGTACGAAGAACCTCCTCCTATGACGGTGAGTTTAATCTCTTTCATGGCAATTTGTCGAAACTTCTCCCTGAGAAACGAAAAGGCCATGTCTTACCTGGCCGGGAAAAGTAACGGCACTTCATCCTCCTTTCTTAGGTGAACCTTTTGGTTACGGGCATTAGAGGTCCCAGGTATCAGGCATCACATGAAGGTGGGTGGGTGTGACTACTTTAAATGCTTCTGCCCACTGGGCCCCGATGCTTGCGCCATATTCCTTACATTTGGCAGCGATCACGGGATAAAAAACTTCCCAAACTTCTGGGGGGAACTGGGATTCATGGCACTTTAGAGCTTCTACTTTCTTCTCCCAGGAGGCTTCGATGTTTATGAACGTATTCGGTCTGGGAGACAGAGCCATAGCAATTCCTTGTACCTGCCAGGGGCCGAGACCTTTTGCGAGATCTTCAGGTTGGACCATGGGAATTGAACTAAAAAGACATGCCTCAACAGCTGCCATAGAGGTACGCCGATGATCAGGATGGGATTCATATGGTAACCAGGGATCAGTCGTTAGGATAAAATCAGGTTTCTTCTCACGTATGATGGAGATCAAGGGACTACGGACAACTTCGGGGTGAGGTACTTGTGTGTCTTTAAAACCTAGCCAGGTAATGTCGTTTACCCCTATTATCTTGGCCGCTCGAGTCTGTTCTTGCCGCCTTGTGGCCGCTAAATTCTCTTCGGAAATTGATGGATCATATCCGCCTCTGGATCCGTCAGATGCCAAAACATACTCCACATGCGCGCCCAGAGAGGTCAAGATGCTTATGGTGCCTGCGGCAATGAGCTCTGCGTCGTCGGGGTGCGGGACTATTGTGAGCACATTTTTTGCCTCAAGGAGGTCGGGTATTGGGATCAAGTGTTTTGTAATCATTTTTCAGATACCACCTTACCTTAGTTCTCACATTTGAAACTTCTTTGCCGGCAGCGTTTTTCCTCTATGATTCGCCTTTTGAACTTCATTCCGAGCAGGAATTATCAGCCCCGTGCAGAAATGTCAAATATAAGAAAGGCCATTTTGGCCGCATGTTTGGCAAATCGCTTCGAGTGCCCGTAGATAACCAAAGGTGTGGGGAAAAGGAGGGCCTTCATGAATAGAAGCGGGTACAAGGACTTCATGTACAGTCTGGGTAGCTTTTCCGCAGGTCTCTTGGGGCAGACCGTAAGCACAGTGGCTATATACTTCTATGTTGACATAATGAAAGTGCCTGCGAAAATGATTAGCCTAGTAATGTTCTTCTATGGGATCTGGAATGCTATAAACGATCCTCTTTTTGGCCAAATATCTGATAGGACGGTTACCAGATGGGGGAGGCGCATACCGTATGTGGCGCTTTTTACTCTGCCAATGTGCGTGGCCTTTGCGCTATTATGGATGCCTCCTTATCCCGCAGGGGCTGAAAAGGCTCTCTTTTGGTGGTACTTTATCGTGATGTTTTTGTTCGACGGCTTTTTCACGATAGTGGTTCTAAACTGGACGGCTCTTTTCCCCGAGATGTATCCCGAGCTGCGAGACAGGGCACGAGTTTCTGCTCTGAGGCAAGTACTAGGTATCATCGGCATGATTTTCGGGGTGGCGTTACCTTTCATTATAGCCGACAAGTTTAGTTGGAAGTTCATGGGCATCCTTTTCGGGGCTATGGGCTTGGTAACAATGTATGCGTCGCTACTGGGTTCAAAAGAAAGACCCGAGTTCTTCAAAGAGCACGGTCTATCGTTTAAGGAAGCGCTCAGGCAGACTTTTATCAACAAGTCGTTTCTCACCTATGTTATACCCGCAATGCTTGTGCAATATACCTTCGTGGCTCTTTTGGCGGTGGTTCCTTTCTACGCTGAATACGTGCTGAAGGCGAACGAAGTCCAGAAAACGCTGTTTTTGGGAGTTTTGTTCGTTATGGCCATCCCGTTTTCTCTTGTGTGGTCTAAGATCATATCTAAGATGGGTGCAAAGAAGTCTTTTATGTACGCTTGCGTGTTTTTTTCTATCTGCCTTTTGCCTTTTCTTGTGGCCCAAAACTATATACATGGAATAATCATAGCTGTGTTTTTGTCATTTGGGCTTGCGGGCCTCCTTGTCCTCTTGGACGTCCTTATAGCAGACGTCATCGATGAAGATGAAGTTAAGACCGGCTTCAGGCGTGAAGGCATGTATTTTGGCGTAAACGGTTTCATGATACGGTTAGGCGTATCCCTAAACGCGATTATAATGGGGTGGGTGCTAGACGCCTCAGGCTATGATCCTCATCTTGCGGTCCAACCTGACAGCGCACTGTGGGGCATGAGGATTTTAATGACAGTTATACCCATTGCTGCTACCGTTCTTTGCATAGCGATCTTCCGTCACTACCCGCTAGAAGGTGAAAGATTGACCGAAATCAAAGAAAGGCTTAACGAAATACGGAAACGTCAAGTCCAAGGTACGTCTATTTCAGGTAGCTAAGGCTCGCTTTGTGTTCCGATTTGTATTCATCGAGAATGCTTTTTGCCACTTTCCTCGAAGGTACCAATGGATGGCAAGATAGCGCGTCGAGCGCTATCTCATATGATCCTTCAAGTGCTGCTTGTACCGTAAGCTCTTCGTACGCGGCAACAGATTGGATCAAGCCGCGGATTTTAGCAGGCATTTTTCCCATAGCCAAAGGATGCGGACCGGATGCGTCTACAAGAGATGTTACTTCCACTACCTTGTCGTAAGGAATATCGGGAAGAGCCCCGTGGTTAGGGACGTTCACTATATACACGCTGCGTGTGTCATTGGCAATCGCTCCTACTATTCCTACCATCATGTCCGCATGCCACTTGCCGCCCCTTTGAAGGTAAGGCTGTCTGCCGTGTTCCAGCGCGTCCTCATATTCTGCCAAAATCCTTTTTTCCATTTCCATCACTTGTTGAGCCCGCGTGATACCTATCTGGGCTTGTTCTTTCAATATCTCGTCTGTGAACCAGTAGTATTGTAGATAGGGTGAGGGCATCATTCCCGATTCCTCAAATATCCGGAGCGTGTTCACTAATTCCGTCTTTACCTTAGGGTCCTTTAAGAGTTCTTCTCCAAATAGGGATTCTACAGCATGAAAGTCGGTGTGTTTTAGCGCTTTCCTTACTTTGGGCAGCACATCTTCTCCTTGAAGAAAAACTCGTCTCGCCCAAGAAAGATGATTCAACCCGAAATAATCAAAAAAGAGATCTCCGGGAGAAACGTTCAAAAAAGATGCCAAGGATTCTTGAAGTACCATGGGCTCATCACATATGGCTGCGTGTTTGATATTTGATGTCTTGCCTACCGCCTCTGCGACCATGCCCGTGGGATTAGTATAGTTAATGAGCCAAGCCGATGGGTTTTTTTCTTCGATCTCTCGTGCTATTTCTACCATAACAGGTATAGTCCTAAGAGCCATTGAAAAACCGCCGGGGCCTGTGGTTTCTTGCCCTATAACCCCGTATTTCATAGGGATATATTCATCTATGTGTCTTCCGGTGAGTCCGCCTACTCTTATTTGACATATGATAAAATCCATGCCTAAGATTGCGGTTTCTCTGTGAGTTGTAAGCACAAGTTCGCAGTCGGGAAGATGAGTTTTGAGCATCATATCTACGTATGACCCTACAATCTCAAGTTTGCGTTGGTCTATATCCATAAGTACAAGTTTAGAGACGGGTATGTCCTTTTTTTGTCTTATGAAACCTTCTACAAGGCCAGGAGTGTAGGCGCTGCCTCCGCCCAATATGGATACATTGAGTCCGTCGAGTTCTTGTGCCAAGATGATGACCCCCTTTTCCCAGGTCTATTCCGCGTACCTACAAAAAAACCCTTCAAGATGCTCTATGTCCTACTTTTGGTTTTACAAACCGAAGATATAAGGCTAGTATCGTTAGTAGATTGTGATATTCCTTCCTTAGACGCTTTTTTTGAAACGAGGTGTAGCGGTTGTCAAACCCTGTGGTGGCAGTGGCGATGTCAGGCGGAGTCGATAGTTCCTTAGCCTGTGCGTTATTAGTCGAAAAAGGTTTCCGTGTCTTTGGAATTACCATGAGGATTCCCGTAGAGTCCAAAAAAGCAGAGGATGCGGCACAAGACGCAAAGAAGGTATGCGATCGGCTTGGCGTGCCCCATTACTTGGTTGATCTCACATGCGAATTTGAAAAAGACGTGGTGTCCCCCTTTGTGGAAGCATACAGCCGCGGTATCACTCCGAACCCATGTGTGATTTGCAATCCGAGGATAAAGTTTGGACACCTTTTGGAAAGATCCCTAGGATTAGGAGCCGAATATCTTGCGACAGGGCATTACGCAAGAGCGGGACGCGTTGACTTAAAAACACAGGAACTTGTCGAAAATCACGTGGTAGCCGGGCTTTGTAAGGATCATTCAACAGACGATGTCGAACGCTCACTTTCTCCTAGGACATATCTGGCCCGCGGAAAGGATAAAGGTCGAGATCAATCCTATGTTCTGTATGGTCTCGACCAGAACATGTTGCGTCATGCCATGTTCCCTTTGGGCAATCTGACTAAAAGCACGGTCAGAGAGATGGCTAAAGATATTGGATTGGATGTAGCCGAAAAACCCGAAAGTCAGGAGATTTGTTTCATCGCTCAGAAGAACTACAAAGAATTCTTGAGGCATAAAAGAGTAAGTGAGACTCCCGGGTTGATCGTAGATACCTCAGGTAGGGTTCTTGGGCGCCATAACGGCATAGCAAACTATACTGTAGGGCAGAGAAAGGGCCTAGGGATCGAAAGTACATGCCCGTTATATGTCATACACATAGACGCTAAGGAGAACAAGATCGTTGTAGGCAGGCGAGAAGAGGCGTATGCTTCGGCATGCTACATCGGGAGCCTCAATTTCATAACGGTTGACGAGCCGGATTCTCCTGTTCACGGTACTTGTATGGTTCGCTACAGGGGTCAGGAGGTAGAAGCTACCTTGTATCCTCGGCCATTTTCGCCCCAAGAGTCTGACCCGATAGAAACCGAATGCGGTGTGGTCTTAAGCGAATCCGACGTTGCTCGTGTTGAGTTCTCCATTCCGCTATTTGCGGTCACTCCCGGGCAATCTCTTGTGTTTTACCAGGGGAGTTATGTATATGGCGGGGGAACCATATTAGAAACCGTCCATGGAACTTCCTTGGACATATGAGCCAAATGAGAGGGGAGACGGACCTTTCTACATCCGCCTCCCCCTTTGTTTCACGAAGGCGGCTTATGGTTATCTGCTTTCCTTACTTTGCTATCCCTAGCCAATCTATTAGGAGAAATTGCATTCTTGAGAGGAATAAAGAGACACGAGCCATTACGGTTGTCCCAAATGCTGCGCCGAAGGCTATCATCATGGTGTATCTGCCAATTCTAGAACTGTAACTCAGAACTCCTCTTGCTTCCTTGGTGAATATGAAAAATGACAGCGTGCATATGACCCCAATTAGGAGAAGCAGTGAGTTTATGACCTGTGCCGTAGTAGGGTCGGATAATGGTTTTATGGTTGCTATAACCTGATCTATCAGCATAGGCTTCCACTGTTTGGTGAGGACTACCCCGGCACCTATGCCTACAGTAAAAGCAATGGGATAGTTTGACAGCCATTGCAGTTTCCTGCTAAACCGAGTGTACATTAAGAGACCCAAGATTATTGGAACTATGTAGTTCCATTTGCCTTTCTCGAGTATATCTATCATTATCGCAGGTTTGATCCTGTTTCCAAACGTCATGGCTACTGCGTATCCCGCGGTGGTGCCCACGAAAATCGTTTCTGCAACGTAATATATTTCGCTTTCTTTGAAAAGGATGCTGTATATCGCAAGCGTCAAGAAAGCGGCAATCCAATTGGCAGGATTAGACATTAAGCTTTGCCTCCTTTCCGTTTTGACAGAAAGTACTGAATGTTACCTACTATCACGAAAATCACGATTAGAACGTGGGTTAAACTCTGAGCGTCCATACCTACAGACGCCGTGCCTGGTTTTCCGATCAGCTGTTCGTATTCTGCCGCTCCTTTCATCCCTGCAATCATTCCGGTCAGTTGCCCTGACTGAAACAAGGGCATGCTTTCAGGGATGCTCACGGCAAAACATGCACCGGTTACAGGTACCCCAAGCGGAACGCCGATCATCTTTACGTATACTGAAAGCCCTTCACCAAGGGACCCGATTGAAGCTGCAAGCGCTACGTCTCGCAAAGATTTCACTTCTTGCATAAGGGGCATCGTTTCGAGCCGATTTCCGTAGAAGTCAACCCCATTTGCTGCGCTTATAATATCTACGCCCATAGCTTCGAAAAACACGTTACCGGATCCTTTGTAGCCCAGGTTAACCCAATCTTTGCCATATTCCTTATCGGGGTAGTCAACCAGGACTACATCCATAGCCCTTTGGATCAGGCTGCCCGATTCGGTCGTTATTCCGGCGCAGAGCACTCTTATGTTTCTGGAAAAACAATGTCTGATCAAAGCGATGGCTGCGGGCTCCATTTCCGCCAGCGACGATGCGTAGTAATCGAAGCCTACGTACACCGTCTTTCCGGGAGGAATGGTTTCAACGAAGTCGTAGAGAACCTTGGTTTCCTTGCTAATTGGGATGGGCAGTCCTATAGGAGAAATGATCGCGTATGCTACACACGCTATTATTAGAATGTAAAGGACATAGTCCATCAATCGATCGCTGGATGTGCTTGTGTTCATACTCCACCCCTCCTTTTACTCTGTACCTAAGTGTCTTCTTTCTATTCCGAGCAGAATCCTTAAAGCCTGAGACACGGCACCTATTGATGCTCCCAAAATGATTCCCCTCATACCTGCGGTGTTCGGAACATCCAGTATCCAGCTAGACGCTTTGGGAATCGCACCCGATATGACCGCTCCTATGGGGGCTTGCCCCAACATGACTATTACCCCTGCGATCAAGAGCAATGTGGATTCAAAGTTCTTAGCTCGGAAAGCCCGGTAAGAGGCCGAGCCAATGTAAAAAACCAATATGGAGTACATGGTTCCGTCAAGAGGTACGATAATATTGTTATAGATATAACCTAGGCCGGGGCCCTGATGGCCTCCGAAGATGCCAACGCCCATAGTTACGTATACGCACACTAGGAGAAGGATGCTTCTCCAATACATGGGGCGCTTCAGGGAGATATTTTTCGTGTGAATACGTGTGAGGTTGATTACGCCCAACATGCATCCTACGGCCCCGATTATGAGAAACCAGTTGTCCAATGTGGACTTGACGGTAGTTGCAATGGGAATCGTAAAATAGTAGGCGATGGCGTAGATCATCCCTGAACAGAACGTTATAGCTAGCGGGATTTCTCGTTTCAAGAGTATTCCTCCTCCCTTTAGATTTTGAGCAGGTCTACAAGAAAACTGTTTCCGCTGAACATAAATACAGATCCTACGATCATCACGGCTATCATGGCTATCTTCACGAAGTCGGCTACGATGAGACTGGCAACCAAAACAGGTTCTTCGGAGATATAGGCAGAAGCTGCGTATATCTCTTCGCCGATAAGGCAGTAGTCGCACGCTGCCACAAAGAAGGGGATTTGGTGAGTGTTGGCGGTACCTGCAATTTGTACCGCGCCGATCTCGTAGCCTGTCTGCGCAAAGATTAGGGATTCTGCCCAAAAGGCGCCTATCGCGATATTTGTGGCGATCCTTTCTCTTCGCATGATTCCGGTCACCCCTGTGGCGTAACCAAACTGGTTGTCGGTTAGAAACCTTATATTGTCGGGATTGAAAGCATCAGGTCTGTTTTCAACCATGTAAGCATTTTTCACGATTTCTTCTGACAGTGCTTGCACCAGTACCTTGTTGTTGCTGACGATCAGAGGGACGTCGTTTCTGGCGCATTTTCTGGCAACATAGTCCAGAATCGCCATTGAAGCCATGGTTTGGGCTTCGTTTACATCACTGATACCCGGGGAGAAGTGGACCGGTCTGCCCATCTCAGTGGCCCTTCCGATAGCCTCATCCAAAGCGTCAAGGCCGCTTACGCGTCTTATCGAAGGAACCTTTTTACCTGTCTTGGCGCGGTTGATATAAAGAATCAGAACTATGCAAAACACTAGTTGCGTCACAAAAGCCATAATCTGTCCTTCGGCAATGATCTTCAAGTTTATCCTCCTTTCATATCCTGGAATCTCTTATATATCCTCACACTGATAGATGTAGCGCATATCTTTTTCTGGCAATTTGGAGATCGTTTTCGCAAAAAGGGGGAACTCTCATAAAGAGTGACCGGGATTCAGGCACCTCCTTCGTATCAGGCTTAGGGCCGGTATTCATGTTCCGAAACCAATTTCCGTCGCGCTGTTGGTTCGAATGAATAAAGAGCCAATGTG
>JAGPNG010000015.1:33236-36571 GCA_018052475.1 Candidatus Fermentithermobacillaceae bacterium | reverse complement strand
CATCCTAAGAAGCTGACAAAGGGCTTTGGGGACGGTACTTTTTGCTTCATGGTCTTTTTAGGAAGGTGAAGCAAAAAGTACCGTCCCCCCTGCTTCTACAACTGAGCATGGCGGAACCGAGTAATCCCAGAAACCGCTTAGGTTCCCTTTTTCTATTTGACTAAGAATCGCACGAATCGGCCCGCCGTGGGTTACGATCACTATTTGGCTCGCCTTGCGTGTATCAGATTGCCCGGCGTTTTCTCTGGTATGAAGAGCGCATATCTCGCTATAGGCCCTAAACACTCGGCTAGCCATCTCTTCCAAGGTTTCGCCATAAGGAGGCCGGATTCTAACCGGGTCCTCTATCCATCTAGATACGAGTTCCTTATCCCGTTCCTGGATTTCATCAAAAGTGAGGCCTTCCCAGAGACCGAAATCTACTTCTTCAAGCCCTAGGACTACTTTTACAGGCAAGCCGTGAGGCTTAGCGATGGCTTCTCCTGTCTGAACACATCTTTTCTTGGGACTCGAATACACCATAGATATGTCAAGACTCGATAGACGGTCTGCCAATCGAGCAGCTTGCTCCGCCCCTTCTTCGCTAAGAAGGCTGTCCCCCTTGCCCTCGTATCTTCTTTCAATATTAGCTTGAGTTGTCCCATGTCTTACTAAAAGCACCTTGAAGCCCATGAAATCCCCTTCCTTCACACAAAGTCCAGATCAAAGTCGCAATATTGCTTCTAAGTTTTCAAGAAGTATCGTGTTTTCTTCCCTGGTTCGTACGGCAAATCGCGCATAGTACTCGTCCAAGAATCGATAGTTGCCACAATCCCTAATCAAGATACCCCTGGGCCCCAACACATCTTGGAGTGTCTTGGCAGTCATCGAAGAGGCGCGCAAATCAACTAGTACGTAGTTGGCTGAAGGCGGATATACCTTGAGGTTGGGGATATCCGACAGACCGCGGAACATAAACTCCCTTTCAACCTCGATCCAGGCTCTGACCTTTTTTATGTAAGATGAATCATTTATAGAACCTATCGCTGCCGCTTGGGCTAGGCAGTTCACGCTCCACGGATCTTTGACCTCTCGAACGCGATTAGCCAATTCCTCACAGCATACTGCATAACCCAACCGAAGTCCCGGAAGAGCGAAAAACTTGGTGAGAGAGCCCAGTATTATGAGGTTATCTCTTGATACCGCCTCCCGACGCAAAGTCGCGCTTTCAGGGTATTTGACAAAATCAATAAACGCCTCATCCACGACGACGATGACGCCTCTTGCCGCAGCTTCGTCCAGAAACGCCAATAACTGTTTTCTTGGAATCAAAGCGCCTGAAGGGTTGTTGGGGTTACATATAAAGACCAAATCGAAGCCATCGAGCTGCGATGCCAAAAGGCTCATATCCGGCAAGAATCCGTTGAAGTCATGCATCCGGAACCATACCAAAGAGCCTCCTCCTATTTCTACTGCCCGCCCGTATTCAGAAAAAGTCGGCGCCAAAACCAAGGACGCGGTAGGCTTAAAGGCTCGCACGATCAGGTGGATCAACTCATTGGCCCCATTTCCCGGCACTATATTGCAAGGTTCGACTTCCAAGTAACGCCCCAAAGCCCCCCTTAGTTCGCCAGAATCAGGATCGGGATACCATCTGATTTGGTCTAACTTTCCTAAGATAGCGTCTAGCGCTGCCTCCGACGGTCCAAACGGATTAACGTTCGCGCTAAAATCCAGAAACTTTTCAGGAGGAAAATTGTAAGCGTGAGATGCCTTCACAAGATTGCCACCATGAGCATATTTCATCTAAAAAACCTCCGCGTTTGGATTTCACCTACGTTTCATTTCCCACATAGACTCATTTGCTAAATATGTACACAAAACGCTGCAAGCGCCACGATTTCGGAGATTTCGCACACCGCCCCATAGGTATCTCCGGTAAGACCATTCAAGAAACGGGATGTCTTGCAGCCACCCAGATAAGAGAATAAGGTGCATATCAAAAAAGCGAAGGCGCCTCTCTTACCAGAGATTGCCACCGCACAGAAGAGAGTGAATGCTCCGGGCAGAATGAGGTTTGTTAGGATTGACCCCAACTTCTCTGTGCAGGCTTCTTCGCGCCTAGGCCCCCTGATAAACAAACTGCCTATACCTCCCTCCTTCCTAGCATAAGGAAACGCGTGCATAACCAAGCACATAGACCATCGCGCTAACACCGGTGAAACCATGAGCGCCTGAAATCGAGGACAAGATATGAGTCTGGCAGTTTCGAGTCTCACAAAGGGTATTGAAAGAAGCAAACCATATTTTGTAATCAAAAGGATAACCATGGTAATGGCGCCGAGAGCTCCTATCCTGCTGTCTCTCATGATTCGAAGCGCGTCTTCTCGAGTGTGTGCTCCCAATATACCGTCGAAGGTGTCAATTACTCCGTCCCAATGTAGGCCGCCTGTGATTAGAAACATTAACGCAAGGTCTAGGGCGCACGCTGCAGGCAGAGGAAAAAGGATAGTGAATAGACGATCAAAAAGGGCAAGCCCCAAACCTATGATGACGCCTACCGCTGGGAAGTAAGGCCGCGATGATGAAAGGCTCTCTGTGTCTGCGGCAATCCACGTTGGCACAGGTACCTTTGTAAGAAATCCTATCCCGGCCCATAATCTCTTTATAGGAATCGGAAGGTATTTGCCAAAGTTCCTGTCCGATGTCGCCAGACCGCAACCATATGCCTGGGATTCTAACTTAATCTCATCTTTTGCGTTTTTTGGGTCCACCATGATAGGCCTCCGAATATAAAGGTGAAATCAAATCTACATGCCTTTGAGAAATCGTGCATGGTTCAAAAGAAGCATGAGAACCGTCCCAATCCCTACAGCAAGCACAGAGGCGAAGTACATCAACCTGATTGCGTCGCTTATGTGGCGAGGCGCTAGCGGATTTCGAGAATCGCCAAGATATTCTCTAAAGGAAGGCACGCCACCGTAGTAATTCAGCCCGCCCAACCTTATCCCCAACGCCCCGGCTACTGCGGCTTCGCATACTCCGCTGTTGGGACTAGGGTGAAGGTGTGCGTAACCCTTCATCGCTTGGACGGCCTCCTTTGCGTCGTACCCCAAGATGAAAGAAGCCAATGCCAATAGTATGCCCGTTATCCTAGCAGGAACATAATTAGCCAAATCGTCTAGTTTGGCAGAAGCCCATCCGAAGTACAGATATTCCTCATTCTTGTAGCCTACCATTGAATCGAGCGTGTTTACCGCCTTATACGCCATGGCAAGAGGTGCTCCGCCTAGGAATCCGTAGAATAATGGAGAGATAACTCCGTCCGACGTGTTCTCGGCGACAGTCTCCACTGC
>JAGPNG010000015.1:0-33136 GCA_018052475.1 Candidatus Fermentithermobacillaceae bacterium | reverse complement strand
ATGAAATCAACAATAAAGGCCACCGGAACATCAAAGGTGTGTAGAATCATCTTTCCGGTTCACCCCCTACACACGCCAATAGCGCTTACAGGCTGAGGAATAAGACTCCGGAGCCGAGCCAGAAAGTCTTTGTCAGGTTCGGCGCTAAACACTACACACGTAGCCGGCCCCGCAGTCTTCGATAAATCCAAATTTCCGCTCGCACCGTTTGGATCTAATCCTTCCGGTTCCAAAGTAACACTTGCCAATCGAGCCAAGAGTTCAGCCTCTTTTAGAATACCTTGGGATCCTACAGGTACGATTTCATGCACTTCATCCATATACCGCAAAGTCCTCACTGTTTTCAGTGTGACAATTTCAGGATCGTGGATATTCACTTCGTCACCTACTTTGGGTATACCAACGCAGTACACAATGTCCCCTGGCAAAGTGAGCCCCGCCTTAATATCATTGATTCGGCATGTTCCAATAGCGGTAACACCCAAGCCTGTCTGTCGCGTGGGAATGTTCTTTTCAGTACTTCCGGTAAGAGCCGGGCTATGATCCAAATCGGCCTCTTTGAGTTCATCTAAGATGCCCTTTACGATGTCATAAGCGCCCTCAGGCTCTATACACACATTGTTCACCACAACCGCAGGCGTTACGCCTATGGACAAAAGTTCCATTACAGCAACCCGCGTAGCAAACCTACCTACTATGCACCCAGGCACTTTTACGACATCTAGTTCCTTTGTCCCGATCGCTCCAGAAGAATCACACGCTACTGCCAGAACCAAATTGTCTTCCAATTTGACTAGGGTGAGATCCCGGTACTTTAAGGTCTCAGAGCCGCTATCCCATCTGATCATAAATACATCTCCCTACCCCACACATTTGATACACAAGGCCCCACGCTTTCCTACCAAAGGTCACGGAGGGAACCCAGACGTCCGGATGCGTCCAAAGCTTTCAGCGCCAATAGTGCTACTGCTACGTTCAAAAAAGACGCGACCAGAAGAGGCACGATCAAGGGAATTACCGCTCCCATACCGAGCCACGGTGCAAGAACTAGAGGCGCGCCAATTCCGTTGAGCAAGAACGCAACACTTCCTGAAGCAATCCAAGGCAAAGCACGGACTTGAGTTTTTGGCTGCTTTCGGTTGCCGCCTTGGTCTGCACCCTGCTTTCCTTCGTTCCCTGTTTTTGCCTTTTTATCTCTAAAACCTTCCAAGGAGAACCCAATGGCTCCGTACACTGACGCGCACAGCGCCATCTCTCCTGCCACAAGCAGGTGAAAGGGTACACCAAGTGGGAAACCTGCCGTAAGAGCGCTAGCCAAGTGGCCAACAAAAGCCACCGCAGCCCCTGCGGCCGGCCCACACAAAGACGCATATAGATAACCGGGACAAGAATCCATAGCGATGCTTCCTAGGGGTCCAGGGATCTTGATGAAAGCGCCTAAAGCTGAAAGACCCACCATAAGGGCTGCTAAAGTCAGCCGTCTTGTCTCTTTGTGTAAACCTGCAGTAGTCGTGTTTTGTTCCATTCCCGTGTCTCCTTTATCATTATCCGTCGTTAGGACGTTTTTAAGTCATGACCTTATTCCCGAAACCGAATAGAAGGTATTCATGTCTATGCTTTGTCGCACTACCTGCGCCAAGTGGGCGAAATCGATTCTTCGTCGCGCTCGAGTTCCTCTTTTTGTTTCTTTTCCCAACCGACTATCTATGTAGGGAACCACTCCTAAAACGGGCTTCTTGGTTCTTCTTTCCAAAAACTCTATGCCTGGTTCAAACAGTTTAATGTCTCCCATGAATTTGTTTATAATGATCCCTGTCACCATGTCTCTCTCATTTGACTCCAAGAGCTCTAAAGTACCTACTAAAGAAGCAAACACACCGCCTAAGCTTATGTCAGAGACAAGGATAACCGGCGCTTGGGCCATTTTAGCGACCGACATGTTTACAATATCCCTATCCTTCAAATTAACTTCCACGGGGCTGCCTGCCCCTTCTATTATGATCACATCATACTCTCCACTAAGGCGGCAGTACGACTCATATATAGCCGTCTTCATCTCAGACAAATACTTGTCGCGATATTCGCTCGCCGGAAGACTGCCCAAAAGCTTTCCTTGTATAACCACATCCGACACCATGTCTCCCAGCGGTTTGAGCAAGACAGGATTCATATCGCTAGTTGCAGTTATCCCAGCAGCCTCAGCCTGCATAGCTTGGGATACGCTAATCTCATCGCCGGAGCGGGTGACAAAGGTTTTTCGGGACATATTTTGAGCCTTAAAAGGTGCAACCTTGAACCCATCCTCTTTTAGTATCCTGCAGAAGGCAGCGGCCACCGTGCTTTTGCCAACGCTCGAGGCAGTTCCTTGAATCATCACTGCTTTTGCCATAATCCGATCACTCCTAATTGATGAACCTCATTCATCTCTGCGGTTTGACTCTCAGAGGCAAGCCGGATACCATGAAGTACACCTCGTCAGAGGCATCCGCCAAAATCTGATTTGCCCATCCCAACACATCCCTAAAAACGCGGCCTAACAGGTATTCCGGCACAAGTCCCATCCCCACCTCGTTAGACACGACCACAACATCCGAAGGCACATTGTGCGCTGCCTCGGCTACCTCCCTTACCGACGAGAGTATCAGGTTGCATTTTTCTTGGGAGGGTGTTTCTTCTTCATCTTCAAGCAGCAAGTTTGTCACATATAGTCCGAGGCAATCGACCAGTAAGACCTCGGTTCCGTAACCCTTTTCCCTAATCGTTCTTGCGACCTCGCGAGGTTCTTCCACTGTTTCCCAATATGAAGGTCTGCGATCTTTGTGCATTTTCACCCTCTCTCGCATTTCCCGGTCAGAAGGAACGCAAGTGGCCAGATACGTCACGCATCCTTTGTTAAGGTTAGGATCTCTTTGGAGGGCCAGATCCAATGCAAGATCCTCGGCGAACTTACTTTTTCCGCTCCTGGCTCCTCCTGTTATGAAAATCAATCTTCCCATTTCACCAAACGTCCTTTCTTAAAACCGAATCCTGTCACGTCTTTCAGCATCACCCTATGTCATGGTCTAGCGCTACACGTTTCCCCATAAACAGGAAACACCAAACCCGTCCCGTTTACCGGGTGCCTTAGCATGATTACGTCCAATCCATATAGTTTCTCTATGTTTTCTACTGTAAAGACCCGTTCTATGGGGCCTTTGTCGAACACGGTACCTTCCGATAGCAAAAGCAGGCTGTCGCAATATGCAGCGGCGAGATTGGCCTCGTGCATAATCGCAACTACTGTAAGCCCGTGTTCTTGGTTTAGGCTTTTTACCGTATCCAACATCTCTACTTGGTAATTCATGTCCATGTGGGCAATAGGTTCGTCTAGGAATAATATGCGCGGTTCCTGGGCCAGTGCTTTGGCAAGAAAAACTCTTTGCACTTCTCCACCGCTCAAAGAAGTAATCAATCTTCCTCGAAGATGATACGTGTTGGTAACTTCCATGGCCCATTTCGTCTTTTTTTGATCGTAGGGACCTTCTTTTTCGAATCGCTCTAAGTGGGGTAAGCGCCCCATGGCCACAAACTCTTGGACTGTGAAACCAAAGTCTGTCGCAGGCTCCTGAGGCAAGACCGAGACCATTTTTGCCACCTCACGCCTTTTCATGCTTGAAAGGCCACGGCCGTCTAAAAACACCTCACCGCAAGAAGGTTTGAGCGTTCCGGTCATGCACCGCAGAAGGGTTGTTTTGCCCGATCCGTTGGGGCCTAAGATCCCTAAAAACTCTCCTGCCTCTACTAGAAAAGTGACGTTTTTCAATATTGCGGACGGTCCATAAGAAAACCCTAGGTCATTTGCCTCTATGATCGCCTTATTTTCCTCAAAACTCATTAGGCTCATCCTTCCCACGATGAAAATCACAACTGATAGGAATCAGTCTTGTATTGTCTTAAGAGATATACAAAGAAAGGGCCACCGCACAAAGCAGTGATTATCCCCACGGGAAGCTCCTGAGGAGCAATGACTATCCTAGCCAAAGCATCAGCCGCCATCATCACAGTAGCTCCAAAAATCAAAGATGCAGGTACTAACCGGCGATTGTCAGGCCCCAGACACATCCTCAGAACGTGAGGTATCACCAAGCCAACGAAACCTATGATTCCTCCGGATGACACGGCGCAGGCCGTCAGCAAAGAAGCGGCAACTATGAGCGCCTTTGTTACTTTGGAGACTTCAATTCCCAAATGCATCGCAGGTTCGTCTCCTAATAGAAGCGCATTCAGATCCCGAGAAAAAACGAGGACAATTGAAAGCCCTAAGATAAAGTATGGTGTTATCATTGCGACGTTGCTCCAACCGCGCCCAGAAAAGCCTCCCATGAGCCAAAAAGCCAAGCCGTGCAAGACTCCCGTGGGCATAACGAACATCATGAGCGAAACGATAGCAGAAAGGATGGAACTTACGATCATCCCTGACAAGAGCAGGTTTAAAACAGGCGTCCTATCCCCTACCTTTGCAAGGCCATATACTAGCATGACCGCAACTAAAGACCCTGCAAAGGCAAGTAAAGGGACAGAACCTAGAGACAAAAACCCGATGTTTATCGGTAACATAAATGCACAAGTAGCTCCGAGGGAAGCTCCGGCAGAAGTGCCCATCACATAGGGATCGGCCATAGGATTCCTGAAAATCCCCTGATAAACGGCACCTGACGCCGCAAGGGCTGCTCCGGTCATAGCCGCTAAAATTACTCGCGGGAGGCGTATGTAGCAAATTATGGTTTCTCTAGGCGTAATCTCCAATCCTCGCATTTGCCCGTTCAGCCCTGCAATAACGGCTCTTACAACTTCTCCGGCATTAAACTCAACCGCTCCGGTGCCCAAAGACAGCACACCGGTCATGAGAAAGAGCACCAAAAGGACCGGCATGGTTATGACTTGCCATTTATCCCTCAAAAGCCGCATCTTAAAAGCTCCCCTCTTTGAACCTTTGACTTTTAGACGTCCGTCGCATCACGTACGCAAAACCCGACCGCGAGCCTACTCCCCGCTATCAGCAAATCGGTCAGGGTATAGCGCTTTTGCTACTTCGACCAACCCATCTGCTATCCTCGGACCCGGCCGCGACATGAGATCATCATCTATTCCGTACACCCGGTCGTTTTTGATTGCGGAAATCCCACTCCAACCGGCTTGCGTCTTGAGGTTCTCTGCGTCAATTCCCCCGCCTGAGCCCATGACAGTAAATATGATAGCCTCAGGGTCCTTTTCGACCAGGACTTCAAGGCTGTATGTGGGATAGTCTGTGTCGGCATCAGAAGACACGCTTACCCCGCCCGCTAGAGTGACGATCTCATGCAACAAGGTGTTAGGTCCTATGGTCATGATGGGATCATCCCATAGGAGGTAGAACACCCTGACTCTGTCTTCGTCCGGCAGATCTTCTAAGGCGGTCTGAACCTTATCGATTTTGGCCTTCATCTCAGAGACGCATTGTTCGGCTTCTTCTACATTGCCTGTAATCTCTCCGACAAGTTTGATCTCGGACATAACATCTTCTACGGTTTCGGGGTTTAAGACCAAGACTGTGAGCCCCAAGTTTTCCATTTCTTCTAGGTACTTTTCGTGAATTGTAGTCGCCAAGACCAAATCCGCGTTGAGCTCAACGATTTTCTCTACGCTAGGATCTGAGAATCCGCCAACCTTCTCCTTGTCCGCTACTTCTTCAGGGTAGTTACAAAACGTAGTTACACCGACTACCTTGTCCCCCAAGCCACACGCATAAAGGACCTCAGTATTGCTCGGAGCAAGAGAAACAATGCGTTCAGGCTGTGCTGAAATGGTGACAGCTCTCCCTATGCTGTCTGAGACTTCCATAGGATACTTTGCCTCAGGGCTGCCGTTTCCGTTACCGTTTGCCTGCGGTTTGCAACCAGAGAATACGGAAAGACTCACTACAACCAGTGCAATAATGGTTAAAAGCGCCCAACGATTCCTGTTTTTTCTCATCAATACCCCTCCTAAATAATAGTCCGGCCTCCATCGAAGGCCGGACCTATCAGACTTTAAACCAGGACATCCTAATCTCTGGCACCATCTCCTTTCCTCCGAAGGACTAGGTGAAAGACATACAGGCAGGTCTCCTGGCTTTCGGGTCATCGCTTTAAGCGAAGATACCTTCCCATCTTTTCAATCGCGCTAGACAGTGGTATTCTCCAAAACTCACCGATTACAGTGGCGGGACCGCTCAGGCTTCGCACCTGATTCCCTTTTCACCTCAACTCGAGGCACCTGTAAGCTATCAGTATTAAATTGTCTTCGCCATTATACCACAAGAAATGAACCGGGAAGCACCGGGGACGGTTCTTTTTGCTTCGCGAGAGCCCGGCGCCCGAGCGCTTGCAAATCTAGAGATGAAGCGCTTTTCCCTTTTGTCCGCGATCTGCCGCCGATTGCGAGAAGGATTTTAAGAACGATCTGTCGAAGCTGATATATTTATGGATGAGTTATTTATCTGATAACCTGTAGATGGAATAGTTTGCTCTTAAAGACATGCAAGCGGTCTAGGGGATCGAGATGCGCAAGAGATTTACGTTTATGAGTGATGCATCAAAGTAAGTGACGTACGAACATTGGCATCTGGTCTCTTTCATACCGGGAGAGATGAGGAACAACTATGCACCTATATTGGAGAAAAAACCTATACCTTGGTTTGGTAACAGCGTTCGTTGGCACGGCGTGCTTCAACCTCGTGATCCCTTTTCTGCCTTATGTGCTGACATCCATGGAAGTTTCTGAAAATCTGGCAACCTGGTCCGGCCTGGCATACGCTGCGTCGTCTCTGACCTCGGCATTCATGGCACCAATCTGGGGTTCAATTGCAGACAAATACGGCAACCGCTTCCAAATAGTGAGGTCTGGGGTCGGCATTGCCATTACATATGCACTTTATCCTGTTGCAAGAACCCCACTTCAATTCGTACTTCTACGCGCCCTAACGGGTTTCATGTCCGGATATACTCCCGCCGCAACGTCACTAATTGCTGCTAACACTCCAGAAGACCAATTGGGCTACGCTCTTGGAATGCTCCAAGCAGCAAACGCCGCAGGAACGATTTCCGGACCTTTGCTCGGCGGAGCCTTAGTTGGCACATTGGGAATTCCCTTTACTTTTAAACTTTCTGCATTCCTCCTTATCGCAATGAGTGTAGTTGCATACATGTATCTTAAGGAGGAAGTCATACCAGGGGACAAGAAACTCCATATTCTATCAGACATAAGAACCTGCCTCGCAAATAAGAAACTGCTCACAGTTCTAATCTGTATTTTCTTAATGCAAGCTGCAATGCAGATCACCCAGCCGACTTTGGTTTTGTATGTAGACAAAATAAGCCGGGACCAGGGAAAGACATCTAGTATGCTAAGTGGGATAGTGTATTCTTTTGCTGGATTGGGCACGGTTTTGGGCTCAACTCTTATGGCAAGACAAGACCATGGATTTTCCGAGAAACCTACGCTCCCAGATTCCAAAGAGTCCACAACACCTGGCTCTTCACCGGGAAAAAGACGCATTAGCATCCGCCATTTGTCTTCAAAAGAGTGGTTCACTATAGGCCTCTTGGGTTCCGCAATTTCGGTCGCTCTTCAAGGCGCATGGTTGAACATCGCAGCTCTATCCTTGTTTAGGATGGTGTTTGGGTTCTTCAACGGAATGGTGACAGTAAACGGGAATATCCTTACCGCACAATCCGTATCACGGGATTTCAGAAGTAGGGCTTTTGGGGTGCTAAATGCAGTGCTACCACTTGGCTCTGTGACCGGGCCGGTCATCGGAGGCGCTTTGGGAGACTCTTTGGGTCTGGGAAGCTCGTTCTTCGCGTCCTCAGGGGTATTCCTTCTAGCGGCAGGCGCATTCGTTCTACTCGAGAAGCATTCTAGGGATGCAGAATAATCTAGAAGGACCGGAAAAGCAGAAAGTGAAGCGGAAAGAACCGTCCCCCTTGCTTCACCAGGCTGGCCGTTCATCGACCAGCCTGGCCTTATTAATCAAGCAATCGCCGGGTGAAGCAAAAAGTGCCGTCCCCGTTGCTTCCTACCCGATTAGCCCGAGCCAGTCGTGCAATAGGAATTGCAGACGTCCGAGCAATAGGGAGATTCGACCTTGCACTACGTTTCCGAAGGTTGCCCCAAAACCAATCATCATGACACGCCTTGCCCAAATGTCGAGAGTCCTGCCGGTTCTGGATTCTGCCCTCCATTTTGGAGTGAAGAAAAAGTACCCTATGGTTATCATCGTTATTACAAAGTAGATGATGTTGTCTACGCTAGTAAGCGGGATAAACGTATCTATTATCTGCTTAATGAAAGGTTTCGGCGTAAAAGCCAGCGTATAGCCAACCCCGTAACCTACAAACCATGACATTGGATATCTGGCAATCCAGTTGATTCCGGGCGCATGTCTAAGATACATCAAAGCGCCAAAGAGTAGCAGGATGATCAGATACCATTGGCCTTCAGCTATGACCTCATTTTTGACTGTAGGTCTCAAGTAATTGTCAACTGTCCTTACCATTGAGTGCGCGGCGGCAAGGCCCACTGTCAAGTGTTCTGCAAACCTGAACAAAGGGTTCTCTTTCCACAAGACTGTAAGTATGCATATCGTTAACAAAGCAGCAATAGTGTTGTCTATTGTCAATTCGAAGACCCTCCTTTGGAGCGACTTGCCAGGTACCCAATGTTACCGAGCAAGATGAACGCAAGGATGACTAAGTGGCCTAAGGACTGAGCATCCATCTGAATACATGCCAATCCGGGTTCTTCCATCCAGTATTCATATTGGGCGGCACCCGCTAGACCGGGCAGCATGCCTTTTATCTGTCCGGACCTATAAAACGGCATCTGACCGGTAATCATTCCGGCAGTAGGCGCGCTCAAGAAAGCGATACCCAAAGGGTCAGTGATGTAGTTTAAATAATCTCCATATCCAGGGCTTCCGGTGTTGATGCTTATGACTAAGTCAACTTGTTCCTTCGTAAGAGCTGTGACCTCGTTCATAAGAGGCAACTCGTCCAACGAAGTCCCTTTATAGTCAACGTTGCCGGCGCCGTCTCTGATATCTCTGGTCATAGCCCTCAGCGCTACACCTGCAGCCGGTTTATACCCCAAGTTTACATAGTCAACGCCATACACCTTGCCCATGGATTCTGCGATAGGAGTAATAACAGATTGCACAAGGTCGGGAGCCTGATCCCAAAGTGAGACGATAACGACTTTCAGATCTTTTTTCATAGCGTGCTTGAAAGTAGCGGCAAGCTGAGGATCGTTCTCAGCAGCTGAACCCGGGCTATAGTCAGCCCCAATCCATACAACCGAACCTGCGGGCAATGCCTCGATTGTCTCAGCGTATGCTTTAACCTCTGGACTTACGCTCATGGGCAAACCAAGAGGTTTGAACAGCGGTACGATTATGACTACGAGCATTATAATGTATATCCATCTTACATCAAGGTCGCCAAATTTGGACCAATCCATCTCTTGATCCCCCTTTCTACTCTGAACCGCCGCCTAGGTGCGCTCTTTCCAAAGAAAGAAGCACTCTAAGGGCGACGGCGAGCGAGCCTAACCTGATACATACCTGTAGACCTCTTTGAACGGCGCTGTTTGGCACATTCATGATCCATGTCTTTACCACAGGGAATAGTGAAGATATCGCTTCTCCTATGGGGACGCTTCCAAGCATTACTATTGCACCGGTAACAAGAAGGATGGTACCTTCTATGTTTCTAACTCTAAACGCTCTGTACGCCGCAGAAGCGATATAAAATGCTACTAACGAAAAAGTGGTTGCCTCTAAGTGTTTCAGCGTAGAATTGAAAATCCTCTGGTATGTAGGACCGTTGGCGGTTTCGACCAGACCCAAAATAAAGAAACCCCACAGGGCCACTAGCAGTACGACACTGTAAAACCAACCGTCTTTGCGTCTTACTATATTGGTGATATGGAGCTTTGTGAGTCCTATAGAGCCCATCATAAATGCTCCAGCAGTTATAAGAAGTTGCCAATTATCCATAATTCCAGGTAGGTTCAGTTCTCTACCGAAACTGGTAACTGTCGACAGCAACAAGATGAGCCCAACTAGCGAAGTTATGAGAACCGGAATTTTGCGTTTCATCTGCTGTATTCTCCTTTCCCTCTCATAGACCTAGTACTTAAGTAAGTTAACAAGCCAATCATGGGCGTTAAACGTAGCTAGTACGCTTCCTATGCACATGATCACTACAAGGGCTATTTTGAGGAAATCCTGTGCGACTACAGTTGCAACTAAGACCGGCTCACGAGATATGTATGCGCTAGCCGCATACAATTCTTCGCCAAGCAATGTATAGTCACAGGTTGCAACAAAAAACGGGATCTGCAATATGTTAGTGGTGCCTGCAACCTGAACAACTCCAAGCACGGCACCTGTTTCAGCCATTACCAAGCATTCCGCAGCGTAGTTTCCCAACATGAGGTTGGCCGCCGGCTCATCTCGACGCATGAGCCCTATGACTGCCATGGCATAGCCCCATTGAGAGTCGGAGTACCAACGGACATTGTTGGGATCGTAATCTTCGGGCTTACCTGAAGACACATAAGCTTGTTTCACTACTTCATCTGCAACGCCGTAGACCACATAGTTTCTGGTCACTTCAACGAACCTTGTATCGTACTTTGCGCACGTCTTGGTCACATACTCCAGAATTGGTAGTGAGGCCAGTGTGTCTGCGTTAGTAATATCCCCCATTCCGATGTTGTAAAGAACGGGTTTTCCCATTTCAGTTGCTCGCCCAATGGATTCGTCAATCGCTTCAAGACCCGAAATCTTTCGAATTTCGGGAACTGGTAATCCTTTTCGCGCGCGACTCACGTAATACATGATTAGCGCTCCGAGGGCCAAGACCAAAAAGAAACTTGCTGCTTCGCCAGGATAGAAAATGCCAAGAACAGATTCTGGTACATCGCTTGCTGCCAATATTACTCGCTCCAATTTCATACCCCCAGTCTCTTTTGCCCACTTAAACTGTGCTTAGCCCGCAACACCGTCGAATCCTGTGATTGTAGCATGAACCTCAGACAAACCTCCTTCCTCAAGATTTGTTCGTCGGTATTACGAGACACAAACTTAATTGTACAGGTCACGCATCAATGCTTGTCAAGCTCCGAGAAGATCTAGTGTAGTGAAACTGTAGTGAAACATCCCAAATATTACCCAGCATAAAGGGATATTGACTAGAGATAGACGTAATAGTATGAGGGTAGATGTGGTGAAATTCAGTGAGATTGTGTCGTCTCTGCTGTACGTATGTGTAGTATAATGGAATATTATCGGTTCAGATGTTTCCCAACATACAGGCTTTACAGAACCAGAGATTGCCTGGAAAAGGCACATCGTGTCTCATAGTTACCAGGCAACCTCATCAGACTATGCATCCGCCTCGATTCCTCACAAATGACCAAACGATGGGATCTGCAGGGCACTACGCTCCGAGGCGAACCGTTTTGCTAAGTCCGACCCGAAATAGATACCCCTCCTATCAGACAGTAGGGCAAAATCAACCCGCCAAGACTCTTCGTCTCTTTGGTCAAAGCCAAGAGATTGGTTTTCAAGTGATTGAACACGTTCAAAGAGAACATGCAGTCTTTCACTCGGCCAACCTTCTTGCCGTTTTCTACGAGATAACCCAATGCAATGTTGCCTGTAACCGTACCGGTGTACGGGTTACCGGCCCAGGCCCCCATTGTCTGGTCGATGATTATTCCGCGTTTCATGCCTGCCATTAAGTCGTCAAAGGAAACGTCTCCTCCAGGCACAATGACGTTGTTGGGACGAGCTCCTGTCGGAGATCCGGTGCCAATAGGCTCTCTCCCAAGCCTGCGTGCAGACTCAAGATCCAACAAGTATTCCTTAAGTACACCTTCATCGATCAATGGCGTTCTGCGACAGGGCACTCCCTGTTCATCACACGGTCTGCTTCCTACAGCTCCGCAAAGAGTGCCATCTTCAATAAGGGAGAATGAAGGCGCAAAAACCTCTTCGCCAAGTCGCCCTGCAAAAGGGCTGATGCCCCTCATGACAGCTCTGCCATCGATGCACGCCATGATCGGATTCACTATGTCAGAAAATGCAGCCGGAGTGAAAAGCACATCGTACGAACCCGGCGCAATGGACACATTTTTCCTTCCGACCTCAAAATCTTCCTTGAGTTTTGCCTTCATGCTCTCGAGGTCATACTGCAAAGAAGTCATAATTTGCCAATCCCAGGAACTTAGCATGTTCTTTCCTTCAACAAACTGATATCCAGCCATAACAGCAAATATCGTCTTCTTTGAATTAACGTCAACTTCCTTGGTGTTTTTGACGCTGACTTGTGAAACGCTCTTTTGGACTTGTGCGCCTCCGTTTATCGAACTATCCAAAGATTTCACGAAATCAATTATGTCTTCACCGACAGCGATCATCTCATCTACAGTTATATCTGCAACCCTTTGATCAAATACCTTAGGCTGCGCATAGGTTTCACGACCCGGAAAAGTGTAACCTACTGACGGGCCGAACTCAGCGACGCTGAACGCGTTATCCAGAAGTTCTTTCTCGCCGCCTACTCGCGTAGACCCAGCTGAGCCTAGTTTCCCATCTCTTATAACCTGCAGATCTTGTTTGTAGGCTTCGGTGTTTTCTATCCTTTTGAGCCTGTTGGCATCAAAAGTGACTGATGTTTCCCTGGATTCGTGGAGTATCAAAGTAGCTTCTGCTTCTCTTTGGATGACATCCTCGAGTATCCCAGTCATTTTTTCTCACCTC
The DNA here is from genome assembly GCA_018052475.1 of Candidatus Fermentithermobacillaceae bacterium. Taxonomy (GTDB): domain Bacteria; phylum Bacillota; class Sulfobacillia; order Fermentithermobacillales; family Fermentithermobacillaceae; genus UBA3907. The sequence goes on along the minus strand of JAGPNG010000015.1, from coordinate 20,313 downwards.
CGATTACGACGTTCTGAATTCGTATATGAGGCGATCCTTGCGCTACCGGAAGAGGGCTTTGAGAGCCCTTACCACAACCACCGCCACTGTTTTTGTACTCGAAATCGTTCCCTATCATGTCTATGTTTCGCAACGTGTCGAATACATTTCCAGTGAGATTAACGTCGCGAACCATCTCGGCAATGGCCCCATTGCGTATCATATATGCTCTGGAAGGTGCAAAGGTAAACATCTCGCCATTAGTCTCCCCTCCGTATGCTCCTTTTACATAGACGCCCAGTGAAATGCCTTCAATCATTTGATCAAAAGTATGTTCTCTCGGAGCGATACACGTGGTGCGCATCCTAACTATAGGCGGAAACCTGTAGTTAATCGCCCGGGCATTACCTGTAACAGATTCGCCCATTTTAGCAGCGCTTTCCCTCGAATGGAGATGTCCAACGACTACCCCACCTTTTATAAGGTACGTCTTCTGCATGGGAACGCCTTCATCGTCGTACTTACATTCGCCACGGTTGGGGCCTTCAACTCCGCTATCGTAAATGTCTAGGTCATCTGAACCGTAACGGGTGCCGATCTTGAGCAGTTCTTTCATCCTTTCATCTTCATCAAGGTCATCGGCTTCGCTCAAATGGCCAAAGGCCTCATGAACAAATGTACCTGCCATAAACGGATCCAAGATCACAGTATACTGCCCACCTTCTACCACAGGTGCGTAGAGCATCTGCCGGGCAGCATCAGCCGCCTCTTTTATCTCTTTTTCAAGGCCTAACACCACATTGTAATCTTGATTCGAACCGAAACTGGCAGATTCTTGGGTCGTAAGCTTATCTCTTGTAGCAACCGCCGTTACGCTCCCAGAAACGTCCATCTTTTCTTGGTATATGTAAGTGCCTTCCGAATTCGCAAAATGCAGATGGGTGTGTCGGTCCAAATAATATACAGACGATGACGTTATTTCGGGGCGGTCAAGAACCAGAGCATTGTATTCCTGCAGGAGTTTCATTTTTTCGGACAGCGGTACTGCAAACGCCTCTTTTTTGAATTCTCCCCGGACATAGTCTACTACTGGATCTACCGGATACAGCCTGATGGCCTTTCTAAGTCTATCTCCTAGGATCTTCGCCTGGGCGCATGCCTCATCTACTTTCTTTTCAAGGTCATCAAGACGGTTGAATGAAACAAAACCCCATCCGCCTTGATAAAGAGCCCTTACGTTCCCACCGACCGACACATTTTGCGCCACGAGTTCGGTATCGTTTCCACGCAACCGTACAATTGTGTCTTCGGTCTCTTCAATCCTTATCTCGCAATACTCTGCAGTCGATCGCTTAAGGGCTTTGGTCATACTATCTTTCGCATCCGCGTACACTGGGGAATTCCCCCTTTCCGTTTCGTGGTTGAAATCCTTGCGTCTACCCCGGGGTGACGGACATGTTCTAAACCATCAAGGTGCTCAGATGTCTGCGCAAGAACCTCTTTTTCAGTTCGCAACTACGTCTACTTTACTTGGGAATATTCACGATGTCAATCTTAACCCTTGCTATTATGCAACTCATTATTGATTTTATTAACATCCATCTTCATGTTTATAACTTGGTGCCTGGCGATGTACGCACTTTTATGAATTTACCCAAGAAAGACCAGGGTTAATGGATGAAGCAAAAAGAACCGTCCCCCTTGCTTCATCAGCCGGTGGTTATGACAACGTCATCTAGGGCCACATAGGGATATGTTGCATTTCCCAAGGCTTTTGTTTCTCTTGTGAGATCTATTAGGTTGTCTTTGAAGTGTGTAAATGAGTTGATGGAAAACATACAGTTTTTCACTCTGCCTGCAATTTCGCCACCTACAATCTTGAGTCCCAGTGAAATGGTGCCTGATACGTTACCTCCGTATGGGTTGCCCGTCCATGCTCCCATCGTTCCAAAGACTATTAGCCCCTGGTCTATGCTTTTGATTAGGCTCTTAAGCGATGCATCTCCGGCAACAAGTATAGTCCTGTGAGGAGCGGGTCCGTTCTCAGTACCGTTTCCGGACGGTTTTACGCCGAGTTTCTTGGCCGTCTCGAGATCTGTGAGTATGTCCTTGGGCGTTCCCCGATCTATTAGAATATTTCTTCGAGTGGGAATACCCTCTCTGTCGAATGGAGCACTGGATATTTGCCTTGCTAGGGTCCCATCATCGACAAGAGTTATTCTGTCGTCAACCAGACTCTCACCGATCTTGTTTTCTAGAGGCGATATCCCCCGGGCAATAGCTTTGCCGTTCAATGAAGCAATGAATGGTCTTAGGAGGTTGCCTACCTGTCCCGGAGCAAATATCACTGGGTAGGTTCCCGGGTGAATATCGGTAACGTCTCTTGCCCACTCAAATAACTGGATAACTTCTTTTTTTAACTCCAAATAGTCTATATCGTTCGTCCAGGAAGACCTCGATTCTCCAAAACGCAGAAAGTCCTGGCCTTGAATGTACTGAGCGCCTAAACTCGCATGGAAAGCCGTTTTTACGTAAGTCCCTGAAAAACCATTGCTGTTAGTCAGATTCACTTGCATCTCTTGGGCCCCCAAAGAAGCGGAAGCTCTTATATTCTCATCAATTTGAAGAAGCGATTGCACAAGATCCTCGCCTATTTCTATCATCTCGGGAAAGTCAATCTCGGCAACGCTGGGATCTGCCAATTCGATTTGTTCGTAATCTGTCCGGCCCGGGAAATCGTAATCAACAACAGTGCCGTACTTGGAAAGTTCCAGGGCGGTCTTTACTAGTTCCTCTTCGCAGTCAGGCTTCGTGCTCGTAGCAGTACTCATTTTACCTGAATCGATTACCCTAACAGTCCTTAGATCATTGCGGCTATGGCTAGTTCCTTCAAACATACTGTTCTGAAACGACACGCCCCATGAACGATAAGTTCTACGGTGAAGTTCTCCCTGGACACCCTCAGGCAGTATAAAACCAATCATTACTTGCCACCTCCGACTATTACATTTTGAATCCTAATTGATGGGCATAATCCGCTGGTTGGAAGAGGCATTTGTCCGCCCTTGCCGCAACCGCCTGCACCATCTCGCGCTTTGAGATCGTTTCCAATCATATCTATGTTTTCCAACGTGGTAAAAACGTTGCCCATCAGTTTGACATCTCTAACCAGTTCTGCTATCTTGCCATCGCGAATCATGAAACCATGACGGGCCATGAAATTGAACATCTCTCCGTTAGTTTGGCCTCCGCCGGAGCCTACTGCGTATAGTCCCAAATCTATATCTTTTATCATGTCTTCTAGGCCCGCTTCACCCGGAGCTATACAAGTATTTCTCATTCTGACTATGGGAGGAAACGTGTAATTCAGCGCTCGGGCATTGCCAGTGATAGGCTCGCCCATGATTCCAGCCGTCTCCCGCGAATGTAAACGCCCGACCAAGATTCCGTCTTTAACCAGGTAAGCACGTCGCGTAGGAACGCCTTCGTCATCGTATTTCAGGTAGCCGCGATTTTGAGGATACTCACCGGTGTCGTATATGGTAAGGATATCCCGACCCAGCCTGCGCCCTAACTTCATGGTCTCTGCCATGCGCGGGTTCTTGTAAGCGTTGTCTGCTTCGCTTAAGTGCCCAAAGGCTTCGTGAACAAAAAGCCCTGCCAAAGCCGGGTCACAAACTACTGTGTATACTCCCGCTTTTACTTGCGGAGCATCCAAAAGCCTTACTGCCAAGTCGCAAGCTTCCTTGAGTTCATAGTCAGCATCGAGCATACAGTCGAACCCTATTGAACTGCCGCGTCCTATAGACTCAGATACAGTCAGCATTCCTCTTTTGGCAGTAGCACCAAGGCTCGAACCTATATCCAGTTTCTCTTGTCTTATGTATGTACCTTCGGTGTTTGCGAAATAAAGTTCTGTGATTTTTTCGTTGTACGTGATCTGCGCTGCAGTTATTGCAGGGTCGTAACCTAGGATGATATCGCGATAGTTGTCCAGGATGCTTATCTTCTGATCCAGACTAACTTCCCGAGGATCTAGGGTATATTCGGGAGTGTAATCATCTTCGATGATGGGAGCAGAAGCCAACTTGCTTTCACCCCGCTGCTTCTCACCAGCTATTCGAGCCTGCCTACATGCAGATTTCACTGCTTCTTTCAGATCCTCTAGGCTATTAAAAGACGAAAAGCCCCAACCGCCTCTGTCCAAAGCCCTTACATTACCACCGTACGGATTATCCCTTACGATCCTATCCAGTTCTTTGCCTTGATAGCCTATTGAAAGGAACTCGCTCTGCTCAAAGCGTATTTCACAATAGTCTACATCAGCTGACTTTAGAGCATTTCTTAGTAGATCCTTCATACAGAGAACTCACCTCTTCATTAGAATTTCCATAGGTCGGCATGCGAAGTGACTGCGCACTCTAGGTGGGTTTCCGGCGGACTGTCCCTACGCTTGACAAGGCAACCATGCTAGTTTTAGTTGCACTCCGACGACCATTAGAGACTCCTCTTCTACGGCAGCAATTCTGAGTCCTTCTTCCGGATGGCGAAATACCCTTATACGCACTCATGCCCCAGTTTACAGGCCACAAACCCCTTTTTTGAGACTCGGGGCTTAAGCGGTAAAATGCGATTCCAAACAAGTATAATAGGGATGAACTGTGGCACAACTACTTATTAAGGAGGTACCCATGAATACAAAAGAAACTCAAAAACAACAGGAGTATTGGCACGGCAAGAAGTTCGCCTTCATCAACCATAGGGAATGTGAAGCTTTTCCATGCCACACCGGCGTAGAACCGGACGACTTCAATTGCCTTTTCTGTTACTGTCCCCTATATGCCTTAGGCGAAGACTGTAAAGGCAATTTCACCTACACCCCAGATGGTATCAAGGATTGCAGCAACTGCAACATACCCCACCATAGAAATAACTACGGTTACATAATAGGCAGGTTCAGTGAAATTGCAGAACTGGCTAGAAAGAAACAAACAAACTGAGTCAAGGGGGACGGTTCTTTTTGCTTCATTTGAAGCAAAAAGAACCGTCCCCCTTACATCCTTACATCTTGGGCAATCTGACTTCGGCTGTGAACTGATCCCCATCTGTCCTTATGGCAAATTTCCCGCCACACGCTTCGGTGTAGCTTTTCGCTATAGACAGGCCAAGCCCAGAACCCTCGGTAGTCCTGGACGCATCCCCTCTGGCAAATCTCTCTAAAATGTCCTCTTCCTCAAAGTTCATTTCGTAATTTGCAGTGTTCTTTATGGTCACAACAGCTTCGTTATCGATAACTTGCAGGTTAACAAATACGCGAGTTCCAGGAAGAGAGTACTTCACTGCGTTCGAAAAGAGGTTCTGGAATACTCGAGATAGCTTGGCACCATCATTTGTCATAAGAACCGGCTCGTCTGGCAGGTCCACCTTAAATCGTATGCCCGAGTCCTGAATCAACTCCTCCATATCTGCAAGGGTTTGTTCGACCAAGCGACAAAGGTCAATTTCTTTTATATCCAGTGGCAGATTGTTGCTGGTAGCTTTGGACAAGTCAAACAGGTCTTGGATAAGGTTTTTTAGCCTCTCGGTCTTCTGACTCAATATGGACACATAATCTTTTACGTGCGCTGGCAAGTCTTCCTTTGCCAAAAGATCAACGTAACTGGCTATAGATGTTAGCGGCGTTTTTAGGTCATGGGACATATTTGTGATAAGGTCAATCTTGAGTCGCTCTGATTTGAGTTTCTCACTTACTGCGAGGTTCATGCCTTCTTGCAGATCGTTGAGGTTCTGAACTGCGTCGTAGATAACAGAGTCGCTGTTAACCGATAGTTTGGTGTCTAAATCCCCATTCTTCATTCTCTCAATCTGATTCATAAGAAGGCCCAATTCGGACACGGTAGTAGCAAAACTCTTTACGTACCTATATATAAGGTAGAATGCAAGTACTACACAAATTGCGGCAACACTGAAACCAAATGCACCATACCCAGCTACTACGAGTATGATTACGGACAATACTGCAATTATGGCAAGACAAATCTCTGCGCCTATCAATCTATAGACCCTTTTGAGCATAAGTTTTTCCCACGGATACTTGCTTTCATAAAGTGTCATCCATTCTGAAAAATGGGCAATGCAGTTATTGGCAAAAACCTGCTTACCGTTATAGGAAATATCGAGGATTATGGCGTATACCCACCACAACGCAGCATAAACGCATAGGACAGATACAACAACGCCCAAAACCCCCGTCGGACCTGAAGTTCCCAAGAGAATTGCCCCTGCAAAACCTAGCACGCCGACAAAGAGTAGAATTGTGATGCCAATCTTTACTTCTAGCCAAAATCCAGCCAACCATGATGCCAAACTGGCTTCAAATTCCTTTTTTTCATCATACTTCAATATGCTGTACCCAAGCATAAAAACTCCAATACATAGAGTAACCAAATAGGCCCAACCAATCACGCGAAAAACCTGCTGATTCCTATAGTACACAGACTCTCCGTATGGATTCGGAATCAAAACATCGCTAACTGCCAACACTGCTCGTATTGACTGGGCCTTTTCTTTTCCGCCCAAGTACTCAGGTACATCTACTAATAGGTTATGGTACGCGCTATCTAACCGGTCAACATCTACATGTTTATCATTTTCAATCACATGAGTACGACTTCCATCGAAATACCAATAGTACCCATAGCCGTCCGGTAAAGGAAGCATGATTTCTCCACTATGAGCCTCTGTTACAGCCTTGGCCAAATCCTCGCATAGGTCTTCTTCGATGTTGGTTGCTACTATTCCAGAGTCCAAATTCACCGCATAATACTTAAGGTTTTCCCCTTCCCGCGCCAATCTGTAATCTATCACTTCCGTTACTTCCGTTACTTCCGTTACTTCCGTGAGGTTAGTATGATCAGAAACATCCACTAGAGATAGCAGCGTATAGAAGTACACTGTTGTTTGCTGCTTAAAAGGGATAGTATGCTTGTAATCAAGAAAAACAGATTTCAATTCTTCCCAATTCCAATTGGATAGGGAAAGACCAACTAACGCTCCAACGATGCACATCCCGATAATGCTGATGCCGACTACGAAGCAAATCCACGTCCTAAAAGGGTGAGTTCTCTTTGTCTTCGTATTATGAGCGACTGTCGGAAATCCTTTTGTACCTGCTTCATCTTTCGAGTCCGCCTTGGCAAGGGGCCCAGGTACCCCGGTCTCATTCTCATTTCCTTCGAATCCTAAAGAATCAGCTGGATCAGTCACAACTTCCTGCTCAGATCTTTTCGATTTTGTATCCAATGCCCCATACCACCTTCAGGTATTTTGGCTCTTTAGGGTTTATCTCAATCTTTTCTCGGATTCGGCGAATATGCACCATGACAGTGTTTTCCACACGGTAAGCAGGCTGCTCCCAGATGCGCTCATAGATTTCTTCAGCAGGAAATATCCTTCCGGGTGAACGCATCAACAGTTCCACGATTTTGGTTTCGGTTGCAGTGAGTTTGACCGGTTCGCCATCAACAGTCAGTGTGCGGTTCTCTACGTCAAAGCACAAACCGCCTGTCTGAAGAAATCGAGAGGAATTCCTTTCATGGACATCCCCTAGAGTCATGTAGCGTCTCAACTGGGACTTGACTCTAGCCATTAACTCCATACTGTTAAACGGTTTGGTGACGTAATCATCTGCTCCCATAGACAATCCCAGGACTTTGTCACTGTCTTCAGATTTTGCCGAGAGGATTATAATCGGGATGTTCCTGTCCTCGCGGATTTTTAGCATCGCAGAAAGCCCGTCCAGTTTGGGCATCATGACGTCGAGAATGATAAGATGCACATTCTGAGTCTGTATGATGTCTAGAGCCTCAAGGCCGTCATATGCCCTAAGAGGTACATATCCCTCTTTTTCAAGGTTTATGCAAATGGCATTCACTATGTCTCTATCATCATCAACCACAAGCACTCTGGACTTTCCTGTAGATGCGTCGTTGTTATCCATCTTACTTCACCTCTCAACAAAATCCGGGCTAACTGGTTAGGTGTTGCACAAACCCTTCTACCATATACTGTACATCGTGGAACTAACCCATCCCATCGTGCCGATTGATATATCCGGTGCAGTACGCCACACCTTCGAGCCTAGTTCATAGGATAAATCAGAGATCTGACTAACAATTGGACACATATCTTAAGAATTTCTTACAACTTAAAGAAGCAAAGGGGACGGTTCTTTTTGCTTCACTTATCCTTCACCTATTCGCGACACAACGCCGTGCTAAGATACTTCTCACCGCCATCCGGAATCAAAGTAACTACCCTATGCCCGGGACCCAGTTCTCTAGCCACTTGAAGGGCACCAAATACGTTGGTGCCGCTCGATATGCCACAGAAAATGCCTTCTTTTCGTGAAAGATCTCGGGCACACTCAATTGCTTCATCGTCATTTACTAAAATGACTCTGTCTATTATCGATGGGTCCAATACTCCGGGATAAATCCCGTCTCCAATCCCTTCTTGAGCATGAATGCCCTCGTTTATACCGTAGAATAAGGAGGCTTTACTAGGTTCAACAGCCACTACTTTCACTTCAGGAAGCACTCTTTTCAGTTCTCGTCCGACTCCTGTTATGGTTCCGCCTGTGCCTATGCCTGACACAAAAGCGTGTAGCCTGCCTTCGGTCTGCTCGAGGATTTCCTGTGCAGTAGTCATTTGATGAGCTCTTGGATTAGCTTCGTTGTCGAACTGCCTTAGCATGAAAGCATTGGGTTCAGATGCCGCAAACTCTTCCGCCATTTGCTTCGCTCGAGTTAGAGTCTCTTGCATATCCTTGCCTGCCGGCGTCAGAACAACTTTAGCTCCATAGGCTCGGAGTATTTTCCTTCGTTCGTCGCTCATGGTCTCAGGCAGAAATACAACAACCTTGTACCCTTTTATTGACGCTATCATGGAAAGTGAAATCCCCTGGTTACCGCTACTGTATTCCACTATAACAGAATTCGGCCCAAGCAGGCCCTTATGCTCGGCATCGATAATGATGCCCAGAGCTGACCGGGCTTTTATGCTACCGCCCGGGTTCAAATACTCTGCCTTCACGAGAATTTCAGCACAGTCTATGCCGGTTATCCGATTCAGGCGCACCATAGGCGTATTGCCTACAGCGTCCAAAATGCTGTCGAGTATTGCCATTTCCCTGCACTCCCTCACTCATACTTTCCGTAGATGCCCATCCTTGCCACCAAAATAGGTTTAGTTCTTCTTGCTACGACGGCATGTCTTCCGCATAAACAGTTTGATGTCTGCACAATTCTGCAATATGTCTTTCGACATCATGTCCTTCAATATGTTGTATCATGATACCATGTTAGAGACATCATTGAGGAGGTACACCATGGCCGATATAAACGCGCAGTCTGCATGGGCCAAGAAACCAGGCATGTCGTCTTATACGTTGAAAATGATCGCCATAGTCGCCATGCTTATCGATCACATCGGATGGGCATTTATTCCAACAAATACCTTACTTGGACAGATAATGCATGCTATTGGGCGCCTTACAGCACCAATAATGTGCTATTTCATAGCAGAAGGGTATTATCACACTCGGAATGCGAAGAAATATGCTTTGCGTCTCTTAGTCTTTGCTCTGATTTCCCATGCTCCTTTCTACTACTTCATGACGGGCGAGTTGCCGTTTCCCTTTTCGCCAAACCTGCGTATTCCTATAGAAACAAGCGTAATGTACAGTCTTTTCCTTGGCCTTTTGTCGCTTATTGTATGGCATAGTGAAAAACTAGGCGACGTAGCCAGGCTAAGCATCATATTTCTCTTATGTGTACTTGCCATACCCGGTGACTGGGGCCCTACCGCAGTACTGTGGATTTTCCTTTTTGGAATAAATCACAACAACTTCAAACAGCAGATGCTTGCGTTTAGTATTGTTGCAGTTCCTATAGCTTTTTCGTTTTTGGTAATGTTGATAAGCGGATATGACACATGGTATGAGCAGCTCTTTCAGATGGGAATATATCTGTCTATCCCGCTTTTGGCCCGATACAACGGAGAACGAGGAGGCGGCAAATGGTCCAAATGGTTCTTTTATGTGTTCTACCCGTTACATCTTGTGATACTCGGATTAATAAAATACAGGTTTTGAAGCAAAAAGAACCGTCCCCGCTGCTTCACTCAATCAGAACTTCGACGCTGCGTTCGAATGCATCTAGGTTTTGAATGGCTTTCTCGTAGGAATCTTCGCGAACGACGAATTTGAGAATTCTATCGGCGTCCGCCTTGGCTGTGCTTACTATTGTTCCGGTAGGTATCATCTGGATGACCGAGAAAACGTTGCATTCGGAACGCTGTCTTTCGTCGTATGTAACCGATCTGAGGATGCCATCTCTATGTGCGATTATTGCCCGCGATGCATAGTATTTCCCGTTACCTTTGGCAGGTATTTCAGGCGGCATCTGATTAAGTGCAAGAAGTATAGCTGCCTTAACAAAATCGTAACTGTAGTAATCGGGAACCGAAACCGACATAAGGAGACCGCTCGCAAGTCTTGCGCCGACGTCAATGACCCATGGATTCCCATGCTCATCTACTACCATATCAATATGAGTGGGCCCCCACTCGATCTCCATAGATCTTATCGCCTGTTCATTCGCTGCCAAGACCTTGCTCAGAGTTTGACTATTCAGCCTGGAAGGAAACGCCACTCCTCGGGTGATGCACGCGGGGGGATCTGAAACGTCTTTTTCGGGAACGACCAAAGGACGAACTTCCGAATCAAACGTAAAAGACTCGACGCCGATTACTGTTCCCTCGATGAATTCCTGTACAACTACTCTTTTGTTCCTAGATGCCATCTGCGCACGGTAAAATGCATCCGTAACAGCAACAGTGTCTACCTCATCCAAGACAGTGATACCTCTGCCCCCTCCTCCAATACCAGGCTTGAAGATGACCTTGCCCCCAAACATCCCAATCCGGTCCAACACTTCATCTAGGTTATCAGTGGAGAAACCTGGCGGAACTAGAGAAGGCATGAGCGACGCATACTTGTCCTTTAGCGCCGCGTTCTTCGTAGCGCGAGAGCTTACGAACTTCTGGCTTAGACGCAACTGTTCATTCACATACGCAGCCACGTAAATACCCAGTTCAGAACCGCAGGAAATGACCCCGGAGACACTTTCTTGCCGAGCAAACTCCAGCACTTCCGGTATGTTTGCTACGTCTAAAGGCACATAGGAATCAGCGTATCGCTCGCAGATCCCACCCTTTTCCCCGATAGAAATAGCATATAACCCCATCTCTTTGGCTTTCTTAATAAATGGGATCTGAATGTAGGTACTCCCTAAAACGAGGAATTTCTGCATTTGACCACCTCTTTTTTGTGCGTTTTAGCCTTGTCCATCCTTTTTGCGCCAATTCAGTCACCTATGGCTACAATCATACGGGATTCCATCAGGCTGGTTTCGTTCTGCGGTGCAATTAAAGGATTCGACCTCAAACCCAAGATTCCTGCTTGATGCCCAAAACCAGGGCTTTGGCAAGGCAAACAGTATCAAAAAGTAAGCGTCAAGAGAACAAAGAGCCAGAGGCACAACCAGAAACGCGGTTATCCTACCACTACTATCCCTGCACTAACATTGTCCTTTGTTATATTCAAGACCGCAAACGACGGCTTGGAGCCCATCCTGGGCACACATAGACTTCCGGGATTTACAAATAGGATTCCGTCTTCTTCGAAGATATTAGGATAGTGGGTATGCCCATAGATTACGATATCACTGCCCAGACTCTTTGCCTTTCGCACAAGCAAACTGGTCCCCTGTTTCACCTTGTAGAGGTGTCCATGGGTGAGGTAGAGTCTTTTCCCACCCAAAACTACGGTTTCTTCCAAGGGGCCAAGGACCATGTGGTCACAGTTTCCCACGACTGCTATAACCCTTCGCTTAGTATAGGCTGCTATATATTGACTGTCTTCGTAGAAATCACCTGCATGTAATATGTAATCGCACTGCTGTAGATCACATGCAGATTCTCGTATCCTTTCTCTATATCCATGAGTGTCCGAGGTAGCTGCTACCAGCAAGATACCACCCCTTTTCCTAGATCTCATAGTAAGCGGTTGCTTTTGCTTCTAAGGTATGGCAGCAGGCAAAATTATCGGACCGCCAGAAAGGAACCCTCCTGGTTCACCCAGGATAACTAATCCTTGAAGTAATCCCTAGCTAGATTCATCAAGTTCTCAACGGCCCTTCTTCTGTGGCTTACCCTGTCTTTTTCTGAATCAGATGCCTGCCCGAACGTCTTGCCTAGCTCCTGCGAGTAGAAAATAGGATCATACCCAAACCCGTTACTTCCTTTGGGCTCTACGTCAATTATGCCTTCCACAGTCCCTTCCGCTTGGCCAATGATCCCCTCAGTATCAGCTATCGCAATCGCGCATCTATATCGACATGTCCTTTCGGCCCAGGGAACATCTTTAAGCAGTTTCAAAAGGAATTGATTGTTATCTTCGTCCAAACCGCTGTCTGAAAACCTGTGTGACCTAACACCGGGAGCCCCGCCCAACTTATCAACTTCTATGCCTGAATCTTCTCCAATACATATGCGTCCCGAGTATCTGGCCCCCGCAATTGCCTTTATGGCAGCATTTTCCATAAACGTTTCTCCGGTTTCTTCTATTTCCGGAAAGCCCAGATCATGGGCGCTCAAAAAAGTCCACTCTATGTGCGGCATACACTCAACAAATATTCGTTTTATCTCGTTTACCTTGCTCAAATTCCGCGAGGCTACTACCAAAGTAACTCTTCTCTCGTTCGCCATCTGAAACCACCATTCTGCTTTTCCAAGTCTAGGGTAGGTTAATTACCGCTCGATATTTACAATGCTTCAGCATCAATTATACAATATTTGAAGCTGCTGAGCCTAAGACCTGTTTCTGAATTTCTACGAGCTGGTTGATGCCTCGTTGTGCAAGATCCAATAACTCGTTGAGGCGGGATTGGGAAAACGGAGAGTGCTCAGCGGTGCCTTGTATCTCAACATATTCTCCTTTTCCGGTCATAACAACGTTCATATCAACCTCCGCCGCCGAGTCTTCGGCATAGCAAAGATCCAAAATAGGCTCGCCTTGATATATTCCCACGCTTACGGCCGCAACATAGTCAATGATGGGAAAGGTCTGCCAATTCTCTGCTTCTTTGAGTCTGCTAAGAGCAAGCGCAAGACTTACAAAACTCCCGGTTATCGAAGCAGTTCGGGTTCCTCCGTCAGCCTGGATAACATCGCAGTCCAACCAGATGGTTCTTTCGCCTAGTAAGCTGAGGTCCACTATAGCACGTAGGCTGCGGCCTATCAGGCGCTGAATCTCCATAGTTCTACCGCCCTGCCTGCCTCTTACCGCTTCTCTTCCACTCCTGGTCTGCGTCGCCCCGGGCAACATGGAGTATTCAGCGGTTATCCAACCTGATGATGTACCCTTCAAAAAAGGCGGTACTTTATCTTCAACCATTGCAGTACATATCACCATTGTTTCCCCGGTTTCAACAAGGCACGAACCTATAGGATACTTTAGGATCCCAGGCGTTATTGTGACGGGCCTTAAATCACCGGGCCCACGTCCGTCTATTCGCATACGATACACCTCTCTCACTATTCGCCGCCGAATAACTGGTCTCTCACGGCAGCCTCATGCTACTTGGCAGGTCTAAACGGTGTTACTCCACCGCGAACTGCACGTGTCTCGAGCACCGTTACAAATGAATCCGGTGCAAATTCCTCTATCAGTTGGGTCAGCCTCGGAAGACTCTTTCTATCTGTTGAGATCATAAGCACCATCTTCTTACCTTTGAGCCCGTAACCCGTCAGAACGGTGACTCCATAACCTGCGGTCCTCAGCGCCTTGAGCAGTTCATCGCCGGATTCTTCAGGTGGAATGACCTCCAAAGAAACATGACCCATCGCGAGTTTTTCCTCTATATAACTGCCAAGAAGAGTCCCCGTCGCAAATCCAAGCCCATAAGCCAGCATCTTCCACGGATCGTTCAAGTTAGTCATTACTCTTCCTAAAGCAGCTATATATATGGTCGCTTCAGCCATCCCAATCGCTGCCGCCGGATACTTCTTTCCGCGAACAACCATAAGCATCCTCAAAGTAGACAAACTGACGTCACAGACCCTGGCAACAAAAATCACTAGGTATTCAACAAACACTGTTATCACTCCCAAGCCTCGAAGTAAAAAAGAGACAAAACTGAACATATCGCACACATCCCAGCGCTGTCAAAAGATCTCAGGCGCGGACCGGCGCAGTACGGTCAGGTCACAAAAAGATTTCACCTAAAACACAAAAAGCCCTACCGTAGAACACGTACACCCTGAAAGTCACAGAGGATATACACGGTTCCGGGCCCCAAAATCACACCGCTAAATGCACAGACTGAGTTCAAACGTTCTCAGAATGCATTAGCGAGTGCAGTTTCTCCAATGAGGTGGCTAATTGCTCAATCTCTTCTGCAGAAAGCTGCTTAAGTATCTGCTCGACATAACGCCTTCTGGCCAAAATCACCTCGTGGATAATCTCCTCACCCTTTTCGGTTATGAAAAGCCGTATAACTCTTCTATCTTCGAGATCGCGTTGACGATTTACATAGCCATTTTTCTCCATGCGATCAACAAGATCAGTTGCGGTTGAACAAGCCAAAAACAGCTTTTCACAAAGCTCGCCCATGGTAATTCCGGGCTCATCACGCAAAACCTGAAGAGCCAGAAACTGAGGCGTAGTTATATCGAAATCCTTGAGGATGTCGCGACCTCGTCTCTTGATGATAAAAGACACGTGCCTCAAGAGGCGCTCAATCTCAGCGACCGACTCCGAACACACCTGCGAGGACATTTCCAATCACCTCCCGCCCTCCAACATAAAACCAATCTCCCGCTTATTTCAAGTCTAGAATTCATAACTCAATCAGTCAAGCATGAAGCACGGGGGACGGCACTTTCTGCTTCATCAAAACGAAGCATCGGTGGCCCCACTCTTCGCCCCCAAGAATGAATGAATATCACAATATCAACCACCCCGCGTCGCATCTGTCACGCAAAACCTTGCTCGCTATGCTATACTCTTTATAGTTATGCGGTACGTTCCGATGTGTCTAGGAACAAGCAACAACATGGAAAAAGTCGCAATGCGATAGAAAATGAAAGCAGCGGATGTATCAGCGTAATATAGCAACTCACACAATAGATCTAACCACACATGCAGTAGTTCGGAATACCGAACACTGCATCCACCATCACCTCGGAATGTTCCGAAAACCGAACAGGTGTAAATGCACTGCTAAATAACATAACCTGGAAATACCCAGTTCAACCAGTTTTCCGATCGCTGGCACGATAGTTGCATATTATACAGTATTGAAGTCGCTCGTCGGACAATTGCCTGTAGGAGGTGAATGCCGCAGGAATGACACAACCCGGAAATCTCCAGATGCAAATCGAATAGGCTAAGACCTCACAACATGTAGTAGCTCACGTAGTTGCTCATGTTGTAGTGTAACCAAATCAGGAGGTGAGTCTCATTGATTTTACTCGCAGAAGAAACCGTTGAGGGAGTCTTCATCTTCGGCCCTGGCATGCTTTGGGATTTCATCTTGATTGCCTCATTGTTTGTTTTGGTTTTTGTGATGATCCAAAGAGCCAGAGCAGGTCTTCCCATCCCTGAGATTCGGAAAATAGCGGGCTTGGAAGCCATCGATGAAGCTCTAGGACGTGCGACTGAGATGGGCAAACCCGTCCACTTTTCTCCCGGAATGAGCGGATTCGGGTCGGAAATGTACGCAGGACTTGCTGTTTTGTCTTATGTAGCAAAAATGGCCGCTCAATACGACACAAGACTCATTGTAACCACCAGAAGACCTTACATCCACCCCGTTGCATCAGACATAGTCAAACAGGCATACCTTGAAGCAGGACGCCCAGACGCGTTCAACCCAGAAGATATAAGGTATGTGTCAGAATGGCAGTTCAGTTACACTGCTGCCGTGATGGGCATATTTCAGCGTGAAAAACCTGCGGCGAACTTAATGATAGGGTACTGGATGGCCGAGGCATTGGTGCTCGCGGAAGCAGGTGCACAAGCGGGCTGTATACAGATAGGCGCAAATACGAACATATTCCAGATCCACTT
Organism: Candidatus Fermentithermobacillaceae bacterium; assembly: GCA_018052475.1. Taxonomy (GTDB): domain Bacteria; phylum Bacillota; class Sulfobacillia; order Fermentithermobacillales; family Fermentithermobacillaceae; genus UBA3907. The sequence goes on along the minus strand of JAGPNG010000015.1, from coordinate 4,142 downwards.
CTTCATAGTCACCTGCGACTATACGCTAATAGGCGAAGAACTTTTTGCTGCATCTGCTTATCTCTCGAAAGACCCAATGCTTACAGGGACTGTGGTAGCTCAAGACATGCTGAAACTTGCCGTAGGTTGCTTAGTAGTTATAGGGACTATCATCGCAACGGTCAAAGGCGACGCACAAGGCCTTATTGACTTTCTGTCGCTCTAAAAGGGGGAAGAAAAGTGAAAAGACAACTTCCACTTATAGTAGTTGCTGTGACAGCCGTAATTGTAATGGGAGTTAAATTTATCGACTTCGGTGATTTTGGCGCAGCGACTATCAAGGAACTCGATACGTGGAGCCAAGTAACTTACGAGTTTGCATTCCTTTTGGGTGCAATCAACCTAACTCGTTTACATTACGGAAACGTATCAAGAAGGCGTCCCAAATGGGTATATAGCGTGATAGCACTCATAGCAATGGTAATTGCAGCCATCGTAACCTTGACGAACGGCGTAAAAGGAGAAGTCACATTATTCATCGTTGATAACATTGCTAACAGGATCGATAGTGCCATTTATGCTCTATTGGGCTTTTACGTATGCTCTGCCGCATATCGTTCTTTCAAACTCAAGAATCTCGAAGCTAGCCTTCTTCTCGGAGCAGCCGTATTACTAATGCTTGCACAAGCCCCGATTGGAGATGCCATTTTCCCGGGCATTTCAAAAGTCGGCGAGTGGATACTCACAGTACCTAACTCAGCAGGTATGCGCGGTATACGTCTCGGCGCCGGCATTGGAGCATATGCGGCGTCAATTAGGGTTATTTTGGGCCTTGAACGAAGCTGGACAGGTTCGTAAAGAAAGGGGGGATCCAAATGAACTGGGAAAAACTGCAGCACATAGATATAAGGATTCTGTACGTAATAATACTCTTATGTTTGTTGATTCCTATGTTTAAGCCAATAGGACTGCCTATCATGATATCCGACGCTTCTAGACAAGTATACGAAACCATAGAGAATCTGCCAGACGGTTCAGTGATATGGGTCTCTCATGACACCGGCCCCGGGAACGCGCCTGAGTTAAACCCCATGATAACCGCGCTGGCACGTCAAGCCTTCAGAAAAAACTGCAAAATCATAGCAACCGCACTGTTTAATGAAACCGTCGGTCCTACTCTGGTCTACAATCACATAAACGAAGTTGCCCAAGAAATGGGCAAAGAGTACGGCGTTGATTGGATCAATCTAGGATACAGAATAAATGCTGAAGCAACGATGAAACTCATTGTCGATAACATCGCTGAAGGTGCTCTAGGAGTTGACTGGAACGGAGAACCGTTGGACAAATTTCCAATCATGCAGGAGGTAAAATCGGTTCGCGATGACGTAGACCTGTTGTTCGTCACGACAGTAGGAAGTCCTGGATACAGTGATTGGATGCAATATGTCGCCGAACCCCTTAAAAAACCGCTAACGGGTGGCGCATCACTGACTATGTACTCAGGTGTGCAACACTACATTCGCTCCGGACAGCTAAAAGGCTTCCTCGGAGGATTAAGAGGAGCTGCGGAATACGAGCTGCTGGTTGGAGCTCCAGGAAAAGGTTGCGCAGGTATGGACGCCCAGTCCCTAGGACATATTACAGTCATTGTATTCTTGATTTTAGGTAACATAGGATACTTTGCTGCCAGGAAACAAAGGCAGCAAGCGACCTATTGAAAGGAGGTCATGAAATGACAGTAGAACAATTAGGTAACATAACAGCCTCAATCTGCATTGTCATGGCCTGGTCATACTTGTGGAAAGAGGATAATCCGTTATACACGCTGGCCGAACACTTACTCGTGGGCATCGCTACAGGCTATGGGATTGGATACACTATACTAGTACAACTTGTACCTAGAATAAACGATGAGATCATTGGAAATCAGCACTACTCACTGATTATCCCTGCCCTGATCGGCTGCTTAATATACTTCAGATTCTTCAAAGGACACGAATGGCTATCTAAAATATGCATGGGTTTCTGGATTGGCTATGGCGCAGGGAACCACCTAGCGTTCAACCCAGCAACCTATATGCCACAGATATTTGACACTTTCATCAATCTCAACAACATCAATAACATACTTTACTTCGCCATAGTCGTTCTGGTCATATGGTACTTCATTTTCACAATAAAAAAGGAAACGCCCGTACGTAAGGGAGCTTCGCAATTGGGCCGCTACGCGCTGATGGTCGCCTTTGGTTCCGCCTATGGTTCAATCACCATGGCCTATCTGTCACTTATCATCGGCCAGCTTGAGATAATCTTCAAAGATACGTTGCACCTCATAAAATAAGGAAATCCGCACAAGGCTACAGGAAAAGAAACAGGGGGACTGCGGAACCCCCTGTTTCTTTTAAGACCGCAACAATGGACCATACAAGCGTACACACGTTGGTGCTGGTCTTCCAATAGACAGCTAAACCACTGAACTTTCCGCTACTTTCCTTCTGTCGGAGCCCCAAGCGCCGCTCGAAGCAAAAAGTGCCGTCCCCGCTGCTTCACTCATGTGACTCGTCGTCAGAAGGCCAGAGCAGTTCTTCGAAGTAAGTATTGGGGTGTAGTACGGAATAGTACTTTCTACCACGACCTTGACTGGCCAATTTTTCCAGTCTTTTTATTAAGAAAGCCCTATCATAGCCTGTGTTACTTACACCTAAAGCCGTGTTATGAATGCGGTTTCCTTCGTCACAGGCTTTACTGAACTGGGCGTTTTCATCTCCCTTACTGCGGGTTCGGTTAGACCCCTTCAAGGCGAAGTGCCCTTCTTCCTTTTTCTCCTTTGTCAAGGTTACCACCCCCTCACCTAATATTGTGCACATGTCTCCCATGAATGGAACCACTTGAGATCCATCTGGCAATGACATTATCATGACACGACATGTGACAAAAAATAATTAGAGGGGAACCGCTAATCCTAGGCTATTACAATGAACATTTGGAAAACTGCGCCTAAAGAAGGTGGTCAGAGAACCTACGGCTTTCTTCCCATATGTAGGTCTATGGTGTCATAAACCGTAACGATACCGCCAAAAGACTCGATAGCTTTCTTGATGTCCGCCTCGAATCGCAATCGCATAGATGTCTCCATGTTCAGATGGTCGGAATATGTATTCAGGAGGCCAACGTAATCGTCGCCGGAAAACTGCCTCGTTGTGTGATAGAGTTTGAGTCTCACATCTACAAAACCATAGTGGCTCATTGCGTCCTGAACAGACCTGTACTTATTCTCATCGTATTCCGGCTGTGTTCTAACCTCTCCCCGATATTTCATGTATACGCTCTGGATCTCCTTGTGCAAGGGATCGTTAGATCTATTTACAAAAGGTCTGTTCCAAAACAAAGCTATTGATCCGCCGCTTCTCAACAGATCGAACGCCTTGGGGTATCCAATTTCAGAAGGTATCCAATGGAAGGCTGTCGCCGAATAGATCAGATCGACGGTTTGTGGTTCAAAAGCAAACTCTTCAAAGGAGGTATTTTCTACACGGAATTTGGGGTACCCTGCATATCGGCATGAAACAAATTCGGCGAGATTCTTGCCAATCTCGATTGCTGTAACTGCGCAACCAGTTCTGAGAAAAGGCTCAGTGGCTTGTCCGGTCCCGATGCCAATCTCTATCGCGCTACTCTGTGAACTCAAACTGGCATATGCGATGATATCCGAATACATATCTTCTACGTACCTGGGCCGCCACTTCTCGTACATTGCCACGTTTTCATCAAATAGATAATAACCAGACATAGAAACACACTCCTTTCCAAGAAAGCGCTCTTTCAAAGCAACGGGGACGGCACTTTCTGCTTCACTTTTCTCTACCGTGAAATTATCCCCAAACACAGCAGAATCTCTTGCAGCCACGGAGTTTCTCTCACACCAACACTCAATCCACATTGAACTCTACATATTTCTCGTAAGTGAACCTGAAGAGCTCCACAGGCAAAACCGCATAGCAACTGACATCGGACTATGCTACATCGTTTATGAACTACAGTGTACCATTCTCTTGTGCCAACACGAAAGTTATATGCGTAGCGTGCTGTCGTTCGTCTCAAATAACCTTGGCTATGTCTAAGAAAGAAGGGTTCCTTTGATAGAATTGAGAACGATTTTG
>JAGPNG010000003.1 GCA_018052475.1 Candidatus Fermentithermobacillaceae bacterium | reverse complement strand
AAAGGCTTATATCATAAAGGAACGGGAGACACCCGGAAAACACGGGCGGAAGCGCCATTTGCGGCACAGATGGACGAACAGCGGCAGAAAGGGAAAATCCTGCAAGAAGATTTTGGAAACAGTTCCGTTTTGCACCCCGTATTTCTCCTATTTGTGAGGGGGCATTTCGGGAAAACGCAAATGCCGGATTGCCCGCTTAGAAAACAGGAAAGGAGTTTTGCCAAATTCTATACCAACCACTTGCAGATTTCAATGCGGGAAGGAGCCGCCGCATGAAAAAGGACTGTAAGAACAAGGCGAGTAAAAGCGAGGGCGGACAGTTTTCAAAGCGCATCGGCTCCACTACCTACCTTGTGACCGTCCATTTCAGCAAGACGTGCAAGGAGACCTTTGAGGATAAAATCCTGCGCCTGATCGAAAGTGAGGTGAGGAAAACTGCTTGACCCCGTATGTGCCGCAAAAGGGGCTGAGAGCCGGAAAGAGGAAAGCATGAACAACAAAGAACTCACAATCCTTTATGAACGTTTAAGTCATGAGGACGGGCGAGAAAATGAATCCCTGTCCATTGAAAACCAAAAAGCCTATCTGGAAGAATACGCTGTCAGAAACGGCTTCAAGAACTTCATCCACAGGACGGATGACGGATGGAGCGGAACACGGTGGGACAGGCCGGGCTTTGTACAGATGATGGAAGATATCGAGCGAGGCAACGTAGGCCAAGTCCTTATCAAAGATATGTCAAGGCTGGGGCGTGACCATTTGCGCGTAGGCTTGTTTCTGGAAGAGCTGCGGGAAAAGAATGTCCGCCTGATCGCCGTTGCGGAAGGGATCGACACAGCCAAAGGCGAGGATGATTTTATGCCGTTCCGCAACATCCTTGCGGAGTGGCACGCCAGAGACACCAGCCGCAAAATCCGGGCGATATTCGGAGCAAGGACAGCGGCGGGAAACCATGTAACGGGCGCATTGCCCTACGGGTATCTGCACGACCCCCAAGACCGCCAGAAATGGATCCTGGACGAAGAAGCAGCGTCCATTGTAAAGCGGATATTCCAAAGCATCATTGCGGGAAAGAACGTCGCCAGAATTGCGGAAGAACTAACCGCCGAAAAGGTACTGACCCCCAACGCACACTGGCGGGCTATCGGCGCGAAGGTAAGCCGTGGAGCGCAGAACGCAGACCCTTGTAAATGGTCAACCACCACCATCATCAATATCCTTAAAAAAGAGGAATATATGGGCTGGAAAATCCTGAACAAGACGGGAACGGACAGCTACAAATCCAAGCAGCGGAAACCCACCCCCGAAAACAGGCTTGTATTCAAAGACGCGCACCCGCAGATCATCGACGAGGAAACGTGGAATATCGTTCAGCGGTTACGGGGAACGAAGCGGCGGGTATTCAAATTGGACGGAGAGACAAATCCCCTGACGGGTATTCTCTATTGCGCCGACTGCGGAGCGAAGATGTACCATAAGCGGGGTAACACAGGCCGTCCCGACCAGCCCCACCATGAATATGTGTGTTCCAATTACCGCCACTATTCCAAGTCCTGCACCTGTCATTATATCCGCGTGGTCGTAGTGGAAAAGCTGATCCTGGACGCGATAAGGAATGTAAGCAAATATGCCCTGAAAAATGAAGAAGCCTTTATCCAGCGGGTACGGGAAGAAGCGGAATTGCAGCAGGAAACGGCGGTAAAGGAAAACCGCAGGAGGCTGACAAAATGCAAACGCCGCCGGGAAGAAATCAACCATCTGATCAGGAAGCTGTATGAAAGCTACGCCGCCGACAAAATCCCCGAAAAACACTTTTCCGAACTGCTGAGGGGCTACGACGCCGAGCAGAAAAACCTTGATGCAGAGATCGAAAAACTGCAATCCGAGATCGACCGCTACAACACCGACAGCGTAAAAGCCGACAGGTTTTTGGAACTGGTGAAGCGGCATACCAAGTTTACCGAACTGACCCCGACGCTTTTGAATGAATTTGTGGAAAAGGTTGTTGTCCATGAAGCCGTCAAGATCGAGGGAAAGCGGACAATGCAGGTGGATATTTACCTGAACTTTATCGGCAAGTTTGACCTGCCGGAGCAGAAAGAAGAACAGGAAGAAGTACCGGAAAAGAAAAGGAGGAAGAAGCGACGCTACGAAATGAGCGAGGCGGAACGGGAAATCCTGCGGCAACGCGACAAGGAACGCTATGCAAAAAAAGTGGCTGCGAAGAAAGCCGCCGAAGCAGCGGCGCGGGCGAAAATCCTGAAAGGCACAGCCTACGAACTGCCGGAGCAGGAAAGCGAAAACCGAAAAAGCGCATAACCGAATATGGGAACGTAGAAACGGCTTGTCAACCTAAAGGGCGAGCCGTTTTTCTGTGTTTTAAGGGTGATCCGCCTATCGCTTCCCTTCCTATCCATTCCCATCTATCTAAAATTTGAAAGGAGAAAAATCTTATGGCAAAAACCAAAGCAGAAAAAATCGCAGACATCGAACTGCAAATGACGCAGCTTGAAAACCTGAGAAAGAAGCTGATACAGGAGCAGAAACAGCAGGAACGCAAGGACAGAACAAAACGCCTGTGCAAGCGTATGGGACTGTTTGAAAGTATGCTGCCGGAAAGCATATCCCTAACCGACGAGCAATTTCAAACCTTTCTTGAGAAGGCCGTTGCCAACGAATACGGCCGCCGCATTCTGAACAGTTTGACTGTGCAGAATACAGGCTCAACCGACCAGCATACCACGGGATTGGCAGAGGAAAACGACGCGGACGAGGATGAAGACGAAGGCAACGGCGCAAGGGTAACGGGCTAAGCCCATACCCTTGCTTTTAGCAAGGGCGCACTTATATACCACATGACTGTGGTATGTGCGGTCTTGCAGACGGCGTTTTGTGCCTCTCGGCACAAAAGAAAACGGCGGGCGAAGCCCGCAGAAAGGAGCGCAGCGCATGGCGATTTACCATTGCAGTATCAAAATCATCTCACGCGGCAAGGGCAAGTCTGCCGTTGCTGCCGCCGCTTACCGCAGTGGCGAAAACCTCACCAATGAATATGACGGAATAACCCATGACTACACCCGCAAGGGCGGTGTTGTTCATACCGAGATTTTATTACCCGTCCATGCACCCGCAGAGTATGCAGACCGCGCCTTTTTGTGGAATGCAGTTGAGAAAATCGAGAAAGCGAAAAACGCCCAGCTTGCAAGAGAAATTGAAATTGCCCTGCCCCAGGAATTGACGAGGGAGCAGGGCATTTCTCTTGTGAGGGAGTATGTAAAAGATCAGTTTGTAAATGCCGGCATGTGCGCCGACATTGCCATACACGACAAGCAGGACGGCAACCCCCACGCCCATGTCATGCTGACAATGCGCCCCATTGAGAAAGACGGAACATGGGGAGCGAAGCAGAAAAAGGAGTATATTCTCGACAGGGACGGGAACAAAATCTATGATCCGAAAAAGCGGCAATACAAATGCAAATCCATTCCCGCTACCGACTGGAACGAGCAAAGTAAAGCAGAGGACTGGCGGGAGGCATGGGCGGAAATCTGCAATCAGTATTTGGAACGCGGAAATTATGCCGAGCGAATCGACCACCGCAGCTATGAACGGCAAGGGATAGACCAAATCCCAACCGTGCATTTAGGCGTAGCCGCTTTTCAGATGGAGAAGCGAGGAATACGCACAAACAGAGGAAACCTCAACCGCGAGATCGAGGTCACAAACCAGCGGTTACGGCAGCTCAAAGCGCGTATATCCAAGCTGCAAAACTGGCTGAAAGAGGAAGCCGCCAAGGATAAGCCGCCCACTCTTGCCGACGTGATTCAGGATATTCTAAACCGGCGTATACAGTCCGGGCAACAGAGCTATTACACCACCGTCAACAATCTGAAAGCCGCCGCCAAAGTGTACAATTTCCTTACCGACAACGGCATTGAGAACATGGCGGAACTGGAAGAAAAGGTCATGGCTATGTATGAAGAACAAGGCAGTTTGTCCGAAAAGCTGAAACCCATAGAACGGCGGATTAAAACCCTTGACGAGCATTTGCGGCACAGCGAAAACTACAAATCCGGTTATCATCATAAAATGCAGTATGAAAAGCTGTATGCGCAATACGAGGCAATCAAGAAGGCGGGCGGGTTCAGAGCGGACAGCAAGGCGCAGAAAGCCCTTGATGCGGCCAACGCCTATTATCGTGACCACGACTCGGAAATCGTGCTTTTTGAAGCTGCCGAACGGTATTTGAAGGATGTTTTACAGAAGCGTTTTGATCCGAAGAAGCTGCCGCCGATAGCGAAATGGAAAGATGAACGCGACAGGCTGATTGGCGAGAAAAAACAGCTATCCGAGAAGTACAGAACGCTGAAAGATGAGGTTAAGGAAGTAGAGCGAATCAAGAAGAGCATCGACAACATTCTGCGTTCAGAATACCGCAGAGAACAGCCTATCCGCAGACAGGATTTAGAAAGGTAAAAATGAGCGGCGGGATATAATTATCCCGTCGCCCATGCTTTAAAAAAGCAACACCAATAATAGAACAAATCCACCAAATAGAATCACGCTATACAGAATGAACAAGATTTTTAATATAAGAGAATTGTGTTTCCATTCCTTTATCCCAACTGCAAATTGGTAAAAGAGCAAAGAATAAAGAAGAATGCTAACTAACGCAAATAGAGGTGAAGAAGACATGATGGCTTCTTCATCAAGTAGTTTGCACGCAAAATAGATTAGCCCCCATACAGCAGCGAGAAGTTCAAGGTATATCAAGGCCTAAAGTCGCGAGGTTCCATCATGTTAAAAAAAGCATAGCCGGCATCTTCTATTTCGTAGAAGGTGCCAGCTATGCTGATGATAAAGTTCTTTCTGTTCTCCTCTAATCCAAAGAAACAACTCAGTCGTCCCGATCTTTTTCAGATTTCACAACTGCTCCGGTTGCTGCGTTGATTTCATAATCATACTCATACCCGCCTGCATTGAACTCCAGTTCATAGATACTCACACCGTCATCCCAGTCCAACTCACTCTTGAAACCGGAAACATCACTGGATTTTACGCCGGCGTGGTTTAATGCGATTTCCTTGGCCCTCGCTGCAGTAATCTGGCTTGCGGGCTGTGCAGTACTGCTTTGCGGTGTAGTATTGCTCTGTGTGGGTGAGGGGTTAACTGTTGAGCCGTGATATTCCTTTTCGGATTTCAGAACTGTACCGGTAACTGCGTTGATCTCGTAGTCATATTCATAGTCACCGGCCCAGAACTCCAGTTCATAAACTTTTACACCGTCATCCCAATCAAGTTCGCTCTTATATCCGGTAACATCACTGGCCTTTACGCCGGCATGGTTCAACGCAATTTCCTTAGCCTTCTCAGGGGTGATTTGGGTCGTAGGCTGACTTACAGGTTGCGTATTATGGCCCTGTGTGGCGTTGGAAGCGGGGCTGGAAGTTGGGCTAGAAGCGGCGGGAACGCCTATATATTCTTTTTCAAATTTTACCACAGTACCTGTAACTGCATCGATCTCGCAATCATACTCGTAATCGCTTGATGTGAACTCTATGTCATATACCATGATACCGTTATCGGTATCCAGCTCAATTTCATAAGCTATCAAGCTGCTTGCTGTTACTCCGGCCTTTTCCAGGGCAATCTCTTTTGCTTTTGTTTCCCCGATATACGCCCTGTCGCTGGCAGTACCGACGACCTCTACTTGCGTTGCCGAAACAGGTTTCGTGCTGAGTAACAGGTTAAGCTCATTTATGGACAGAGGCACTAAATCTTCAAACGTATGGAGTGGGTTTTCGACAAGAATAGCCTGGATCAGCTGAGCTTTCCCCATGGTAATGCCGTACTTTTCTGCCAGCTGCTGGAGATCATCGTTTTTAGCAACTGTTTGACTCAATACAGATCCGCTGAACGTATCGGTTTGAAGCAGTCTATTCACCTCAGCCGTCAACCGTTCCTGAAGAGCCGCTCCGCGGGCTGGGTCGTTGTTGTCTACGCTGATCAGAATAGAGTTGGTCAGCTCATTGAGATAGCCGTTTTGCAGCATGGAGCCGATGATAGCGTGTACGGTGACGTCCAAGTTGCTTCCTGAGAAGTCCATATCGCCGACGATGATTTTCCCGTCATCATTCAGCGGGATAACATCAAGCACACGCTCTTTTTGATTGACCTGGATCTCTATACTTGGGTTGACGTCCAAAGATACCGTGGTATCTACTGTATGGTTCACCTGATAATTCTGAAAGCCAATGCCTGCGCCAATAAGCAAACATAAGCAGGCTGCTATAGTGGCTACTCTTGTAACCCATGTTTTTCTTTTTTTAGCGTCTGTCATTACGTACACGCGTCCTTTCTGCGCTTTGCAGTCGGAAAGAACAGCGTCCCAGACATCCGGCGTTGCGTGGTCAAAAGCTTGCCGGATTTTTTCATTGATTTCATGCTTGGTCATCTTTGCTACCTCCTATTGCAAGTGATGTTTCAGCCGTTTTATGGCTCGATGGTATTTTGAAAGAACCGTGGACAGAGGAAGTTCCAAAAGCTCTGCAATCTCGCGATGCTTGAAACCGGATACGGCATGGAGCGTCACGATTTGCTGCTCCTGGTCAGACAGTTGTTCCATACAGGCAGAAAGGACATTTTTATCCTCCATAGTTAGTCTTCCATCATCAGAAAGATAGAGCTCCCATTCATCTTGGGGCATATCTGATGTTTTCCGGCGCTCCCGTATGTGCTGCAGGCATAAGTTTCTGGTGATGGTCATCATCCATGCCAGGGGTTTCCCTTGGGAACGATAGTTCCCAGCGCTATGCCAGACGGCTACATAACAGTCGTGGAGTACATCCTCTGCATCATGCGTGTTCTTCAAAATAGAAAGGGCGAAACTGTATACGGACGAGTGCGTGTACCGGTACAATTGCTCCAACGCAACCTGGCTGCCTTCGGATATACCTTGCAAGAGGGCATCCAGATCCACATCCGCTTCGGCTCGCTTGTTTTCTGTTTTTGCAGCAAAAAGCGACATCATCTCACTCCTTTCATTATGTTAATGCACAGAGGGTTCGTTTTATTGCATCGAATTGATAGTATTATAAAAAAACAGAGCATGTTCAGATGACAATGATTATAACGGAATGATGCAATAGACTCAACTAGGAACATTTTCAGCATAAGGAAGGCAATAATACTTTGACAGGTGGACGTAGTAGGAGCTCACGGAATATCGAAGTCAAAACAGGCGAATAGAAATAGAATTTGGGGAGATATATAAATACTATATTACCTACGGCGGGCTTCCTGTCATGAAGCCGGAATATATGGGCGAAGAACGTGCCTGGGCCATAACAGATGGATCATATGTCCAAACTGTTTCCTATAAACCACGTTTTGTGCTGCGCCTTTTATTACAAGACAATACCAAACAGTGGTATGTGGACATTTAGCACCTTTTAACAGTCTGAAAAAGCGCATGATTACAGCCTTTTTCTTCCTGCTACAACCTCGTTTTCGAGGTGGGTAGAGGGATTCATATTACTTACCCTAAAAACGACTACAGGGCGCATTTTGCGCCCTGTGTTTCTGTTTGTTCTTCTCGCCACAAAGCTTTTTCCTGCCCGTAAAAAAGTTCCTCTTGACAAAAACCCTAAGACGTCCTTTTCATCCTTCGTGACTTCAATGCGTAGAAATCCTTTTCTTGCCAGGTCTAGTATTGTTGCAGCTATGTCTTCGCTTTTTATCTTCTTGAAGTTCCAGAGGTAACCTAATTCGGCCGGAGTGTAGTCTCCGGGAGGTTCGCGATAGTAGTCGCCCTCGAATTCCGGCTTGTGCTCTCTGCCAAATCGCAGCTGCAGGAGAAGTGCCGATACTACACAAGCGACAAGGCAGACCACGGAGACAGGTAAAAGAGCGCGTTGAATCTGCCTTGTTCTATTGGCTTCTTTGGCCCACCGTTCTTCTTGTTCAAGGATGAAGTTCAAACGAGCCACGCCCGAAGTTCGCGTGGCTTTTGGAACCATTGACTTGGGAAACACAATTCTACCTTCAAGAAAAGTCTCGGGAGGCAAGAAATCGACAGTCCATGTTATCTTGTTTGGTGGTACGATCTGGACCTCTCCTGACAATGGACCATGTCCCCACGCTCGTACCTTATTCATCTCATCTTGGGTCTCAGTAAAGCTATCTGGAAGGTACAGTTCAATCAAAATGTTTTCTGAGTGAACTTCCCAAGCGTCTCCTATGAATTTCCAGTATAGTTCGGCTACGTCTTCATGTACCAAAACCACGTCGTTTACTTTGTAGGAGAGAGTGAAGGTGCGTTTTTCGTTAGACGCTTTGTATCTCCATGTAACTTCAATCGTGTCGTAAACTCGATTGCAACTGAAAGTGCCCTCTCCGGAATCAGCAAGGATGTAATCACGACCACCCTCCGAAACCATAATATCCGAGATGCCGGAGCATCCCTCCAGTGATAGAACTTGAGTAACCCATGTGAAGTCACCGTTGAAATTGAAGGTTCTATGTTCTGAAACGTCCATGGAACCATCATGGTTAATCTTAGCTATGATATGGAGTTCGGAAATGTGGTACGACTTGGCGGAGCATTCGTTCGGGAGAAAACACAATGCAATTAGGAATATAGCTACGCCCAAAATGCAACAAGTGAAAATCTTACCGATCCTACGCAAGGTGGTGTGAGTATGCACTGTTGATCTATCTCTCCTTGTGGCTATTTATTTGGGCTCTGTCAAAATTGCACCGCAACGGGCTCTCGAGTCTCGGGTTCGGCTTCGAAGTATTTCATTGGTACGAAACCAAAAGCGCTTGCCAGCAAGTTAATTGGGAATTTCTGTATAGCGGTCTGGTACTTCATAACGGTGTCATTGTAAAACTGTCGAGAAAATGCAATCTTGCTCTCTGTGTCTGACAGTTGAGATTGGAGCTCCTTGAAGTTCTCGCTAGACTTCAGTTCTGGATAGTTTTCGGCTACAGCCAAAAGACCTCTCAAAGCTCCTTCAAGATTCCTTTCCGCATCGATCTGATCATCGATAGTTGTTGCAGAAGCTACCTTCGCTCGTGCTTCAGTTACCTTTTGGAACACTGCGGTCTCGTGAGCGGCATAAGCTTTTACGGTTTCAACGAGGTTGGGTATTAAATCATGTCGGCGTTTGAGTTGGACGTCAATCTGAGACCATGCGTTGTGGACTCTTTGTCTTAATCCTACTAGGTGGTTATATGCCCATATTATGTAGGCAACGACTGCCACCACGAATAGGATTACGGCGGTCAAACCCCAATTCACTTTAGTCCCTCCCTGTAATTTGTTTCTGTACTGGTATTTCAGGTTGGCAATCCGTGGAAGCAACTAGAAGGAAAACCACCCTGCTGTACAGAAATCTAACTAAGGCAACTTAACCTTAACATGAAATACGAGCTTTATCGAGAAGTGTACGATGGGGATGGCAGTATACTCATGTTTGTGCGCTAATATGTGTTTATAAGGTTCTATGAGCACAAGTAACGATGGGGGTGAGTGGATTGAGCATTGGACCCGTTGATGCGGTGATCGAAGAAATTGCGGAGGTAAGGTCGGAAGATTGCAGACTGATTATGTTGGTAGGCCCTCCGGCTAGCGGCAAGACAAGGGTGCTTAAGGAAGTTGAAAGGCTCACAGGGGCGCCTAGGGTGAATGTCACTCTGGAACTGAGCAGAAGGCTTTTGAATGTAGATCCTGATGAAAAACCACTTAAAGCTGGGGAGGCACTAAAGGGTATGCTAGCCGATCTGCGTATGGAAGACGGAACTGTCCTCGAGGTGGTGCTTCTCGATAATATCGAAGTCATATTCGATCCAAGTCTTAAACTTGAGCCCTTAGAATTGCTTAAGGAACTATCCATTGGGAGGACCATAGTTGCAGCTTGTACAGGTAAACTGGAAGGAGGATTTCTCTTGTGTTTCGAACCGAAAGCTAACGAATTCCGCCGGTTTCCTGCAGAAGGTTTGAGAATCGTTACGATTTCGGGCTGAGATATCTGTAGCCTAACATGACACCTGGAAGGAAGTATTGCAGGTTTCAGTTACAATTGGGTTGCGGTGTGTACAAGATTACCCCCTTCCTTTTTGGCAAAATACATGGCTCTATCTGCCATCCTGATGGTGTCAAATCCGGTTTCTCCGTGGTCGGGCCACATCGCTACTCCGAGGCTCAGCCCAAATTGCACTTTCTGTCCGCGATAGATAAAGGGATTCTGCCTAATCGATTCTATGATCCGATTTGCTATCACCACTGCCTGGTCAATATCTGCTTCAGGACAGGAGATAAGGAATTCGTCTCCACCGTACCGAGCTACCCAATCTTTGCCTCGAGTGTGCGTACGGATTATCTCTGCAACGTGAGAAAGCAGAAGGTCTCCGGCCTCATGTCCGTATGTGTCGTTTATTCTCTTAAGACCATCGACATCAGCGAATATGAAAGAGCAGCACTTTCGAGAACGCATGAGCACGTTGAAGTCGGTTTCAAGCCATCTTTCAAGATATCGGAAATTATAGAGATTGGTCAGTTGATCGGTCTGAGCTTCTTGCGTCTTTATAACTAACTCCTGCTCAAAGAGGTTTTGGATGCTTAAAGACATGACTCCCATCAACATTACTATAGGAGCAAAGTAATCCACATAGGAAGAGATGATCATAGACACCATTGAAAGGAACGTTTCTAGGGCAACAGAACTCCTTCTTTCGTAATAGAACATATTGGCAAACGTCTTCTGAAAAGGTTCTTTATTATCGATCGAAACAGGTAGAGATACCAGAAGGATATTTACGGTATCATGAACCACAATCATAAGGAGTATCGGTATAAGGTCCCTCTCGGTTGCAGGCATTCCCACTTGCCACCCTGTCAGAACGCCAATCTCTTGGGCTGCCATTAGACACAGAACAAATTGACCGCAGTTGAAAAGGCAATTCAAAAGACCATGCTTTTTGGTCCAGAAGTGGAGCAAAAAAGAAGGCAAGATCGTTAAAAGCGCGGTGGGAAGTCCATATCGGAAAAGAGCCCCTAGGACTATTGGGCTTCCGGGGTTAATTTGAACCCCGGATGGCATGACGACAGAGATGTGGAACGCGATGAGCCCTATCGTTGAAAAGACCAAAGCGGCTTTGGGATTTGGAATCGGACCTGTAAGGATGTGTTTTATGCCCAGAGGAATCCCGATGGAAGCGATCACCAAGAAGCAAAGGGCGTAGGGCAGGGCCTCGCGACCCTCCAGACGTGTTCGAATTAACCTGTCTTTGGGTATCAATGAGTTCTTTTCCAAGACTTCCGGCACAATTTGTTCCGACGTGTCAGTAGTCTTCCGAGACGAACTGTTCAATCTCTGGACGCTCCTTTACTCCGAAACCAATAAATGTTCCGACTCAACACAACACTAAAGAAGTCTTTACCTCTCCTTTTAATTATCGTAAAGTACCATATAAACCGTAAGCCTCTAAGCCAGTGTTTTCCGCGCGGTGCTGCGCAAAATCAGAGTTCATCTG
Source organism: Candidatus Fermentithermobacillaceae bacterium (assembly GCA_018052475.1). Lineage (GTDB taxonomy): Bacteria > Bacillota > Sulfobacillia > Fermentithermobacillales > Fermentithermobacillaceae > UBA3907. Next base: position 103,098 of record JAGPNG010000003.1, on the reverse strand, counting down.
CTGTACGGACGCAGTTACCTCCTTCTTTTTTCGCTAGGTACATAGCTTTGTCAGCCATTCGAATGATGTCAAATCCGGTCTCTCCATGCTTAGGCCATGTTGCTACGCCGAAGCTCAAACCAAATCCTACCAGAAGTCCGTTATAGAAAAACCGATTTTCCTTGGTGGCATTGATAATCCTATTGGCGATGGAAACGGCCTGCTCGGTGTTTGCATCGGGGCATGCAATTACAAATTCATCTCCGCCATACCGCGCAACCCAATCTTTGCTCCTTATGTTGCTAGAGATAACCTTCGCAACATGTGCTAGCAAATAATCACCGGCTTCGTGCCCATATGCGTCGTTGATAGCTTTTAGTCCATCTACGTCCGCGAATATGAAGGAGCAGCTCTTGCGGTTTCTAGCTAAGAGGCTAAAATCGTTCTCTAGCCATTTTTCTACGTATCGGAGGTTATAAAGTTTGGTCAGTTGGTCGGTTTCGGCTTCGTAAGTCCTTACAACTAGTTCCCTTTCGAATATGTTCTGAAGTCTCAGAGCCAAAACACCCACGAGTATTATTATAGGTGCGGAGTAGCCAAGATAAGAAGAAATGAGCATAGAGACTATGCAGAGGAACATTTCGAGCATGAAAGAGCTCCTTCTTTCATTGTAGAACATCTGCATGAAAGACTTGCGCCAGGGTTCTTTGTTGTCAATGGATCTAGATATGGAGACCAAAAAGATGTTAACAATGTCGAAAACGCTTTTCATGAGGATTATTGGTATGAGGTCTGGATCTCTGGCAGGCATGCCTTGTTGCCATCCTGTGAGAATTCCTACAAACTTGGCGGCAGAAAGACATATGGTTAATTGTCCTGCGTTAAACAGGCAGTTTAACAAGCCATGTTTCCATGTAAAGAAATGCAGAAGGAAAGAAGGTATGATAGTGATAAGAGCAGTGGGCATGCCATATCGGAAAAGAGCCCCTAGTACAATAGGGCTCCCCGGGTGAATCTGGACGTCCGATGGCATTACTACTGGTAGGTGAAATGAGATTAGGCCGATACACAAAAACAAGACGCCTGTCAGCCAATCTGGCGATGGTTCGGTAATCAGTGTATTAGCGCAAAGTGGAATACCTATTGCGGCAATTACCAAGAAGTATAAGGCGAGAGGCACGGCTTCGCGGCCCTCCAGCCTGGTTTTGATTAAGCGGGCACTGGCCTGAGGTTGTACGCCTTTTTCTGTGTGTTCCTCGAGCCTATCGGATTCTCTAGAAGATTGATGGGGCGACCTTGCATTCAACCTATAACACTCCTTCTCGCATCGCAGATTACTTGACTCTGGAACGCTCATAACTGCAGCGACTGTGAAAACAATGAACTATCCCGATGTTCAACAGGTCTGCACTGCCGTCCTTGAAAGACAGTGCATGAACGAGAAGGTCTACGTTGTAACAAACAATGCCGCGAATACAACATGGTCCAATAGGATTTCCCTACAAAAAGATGAAAACTTCGCCAGAATCACCTTTGTTACATAAATTATCGTATGTAGTTACACAATGTTCAACTGTTTGACAAAAAACTCACCCAGAAACGTTGAGAATTACTACGGAAGTCGCTACATTCCGTGGTTTCTTGAGCCTATGGATATTATAGCCCGCCGTACTCCTCTTGAAATCTCTGGACATCATCGGGCTCCAGCCGCTTGAACAAAATGGGAGGCACTTCAAATTCTCTGCCAGGGTGTAGTGCCGTGAGGTCAAGAGCATCGTCAAGACCTGCTTCTCTTTCCTCAGGGTTCATGTTCAACGCACTGAACAGAGTCTCTGCCGTGAATGGGGTAACCGGTGATGAGGCAATTGCGTAAGTCCGCACTAAGTTTATGCAGGTTCTCAGAACTAATGCAGCCTCATCCCGGTCGGTCTTAACAAGATTCCAAGGAGCTCTAGCATCTATATAGACATTGCCGTGAGTCCATAATTGCTTCAGGGCTATCATCGCTTTTCGAAACTCGAAGTTCCGCAAAGCATGCCTATATTCTGATATGCTCTCTCTGCACTTTGCCAGGAGTTCGTCTTCCCAGACTCCCCATGTACCGCCTGCAGGAATTGAGTTACCGAACTTAGAGACTGCAAGTTTCAATGTTCGGTTCACAAAATTACCCAGTGTGCCTGCCAAGTCCTTGTTCACTACCGTGGAAAACAGTTCCCACGTGAAATCGGAATCGTCAGATTCAGGTGCTACGGTCATGAGGAAATAGCGCCAGTAGTCAGCGGGCAGTATCTCCAGAGCTTGGTCCATGAACACACCGCGTTTTTGACTTGTAGAGAACTTGCCTCCGTAGTACGTGAGCCAGTTAAATCCTTTTATGTAGTCGGCCATGGTCCACGGTTCCCGTGTTCCCAGGATGGTTGCGGGCCAGACGATGGTGTGAAAAGGGAGGTTGTCTTTTGCCATGAACTGAGCATGATACACATCGCGTGCGTCATACCACCACGATCTCCAGTCGCGGTTATCCGGGCATGCATCAGCCCATTCCTTTGTAGCTCCTATGTATTCGATGGGCGCATCAAACCACACATAAAATACTTTATCTTCGAATCCTTCTTTTGGAACGGAAACTCCCCATGAAAGGTCCCTCGTAATACACCTGGGTTGAAGGCCTTCGTTAAGCCATTTCAGGGCGATGGACTGAGTAAGTCGGGGCCAGTCTCTGTGAGATCTAACCCATTGCTCAACTTCTTGGCTAAGCGCATCGAGTTTTAGAAATAGGTGTCGCGATTTGCGTAGTTCAAGGTTTTGGCTTCCTGATACGGCGGACTTGGGATTGAGAAGATCCGAAGGATCAAGAAGGGTCGCGCAATTCTCGCACTGGTCTCCTCGAGCTTTTTCATATCCGCAATGCGGGCAGGTCCCTATGACATATCTGTCCGGGAGATATCTCTCATCGTCAAAGCAATAGATTTGTTGTATTTCCCTCTCCTCAATGAAACCATTCTTATCTAGCAGAGTGAAAAAATGCTGAGTGAGTTCATGGTTTTGAGGTGATGAACTACGACCAAAGTAGTCGAAGGACAACCCGAAACGCATGTAAACATCTTTTTGGCGCTGATGCTGGATGTCGCAATAGGTCTGCACATCTAGTCCTTCTTCCAGAGCAGCTATTTCTGCTGGGGTGCCGTGTTCGTCAGTTGCGCATATGTAAAGCACTTCTTCGCCCTCAAGTCGTAGGAATCTAGAGTAGACATCAGCAGGAAGCATGGAACCGACCAGGTTACCTAGATGTTTCATGCCGTTTATGTATGGTAGTGCGCTTGTTACTAGATATCGGGTCATCTCAGAACACCTCTTGGGATTTGTGTCGCGTTTTCACTAATAATATTGGTGATACCGTACGGTGTCAAATCTCGAAGAAGGAGGTGCCCTTGCTATGACTGGTACGGTACAATTGGTTGACATGACTAAATGCTGTCTGTAGGCTGTAAGAAATGAGGAAAAAAGACGTGAACTCAAGTAGAGATTTCAATAGGGGTATCGATCTTGAAACGCTTAGAGCAAAGTTTCTTGAGGTTTACGGCGAAGGACCTGGTGATTTCCATATTTTCTTCGCTCCAGGGCGTGTTAATCTCATTGGCGAGCACACAGACTATAACGGGGGATATGTGCTTCCTGTAGCGCTCTCGATTGGCATATATGCTGCGGTACGTTACTCGGAATCGGTCGATGAAAAATCTGGCAATGTCACCTTGTGCGGAGCCTCGGGGAAAGCCGAAACTGTGTATCTAGCTTCACTTAACGAGCCGGGCAGCATAGCAGTAGATCTGTCCAAGCGGGTCGTTTGTGATTCACGTATGGGTTGGGGTAACTACCCTGTGGGGGTTATTTCAAAGCTACAGCAAGTCAGGGCAAGTGACAGCAAGACTGATTACGATCTCAGGGGCTGTCAGGTTCTTTATTGGGGTAATCTTCCCGTTGGAGCGGGACTTTCATCATCCGCGGCACTAGAGGTTCTAACCGCTTACTTTATGCTTTACCCTACTTTAAGAGGCCATTTTCATGATCCGGATAGGGTTTGGATGGCACGCCTATGTCAACTGGCCGAGAATGATTCTGTGGGCGTTCAGTGTGGTATCATGGATCAATTTGCCGTTGCTATGGGGAAGAAGGACCATGCTATGCTGCTGCATTGCGATGATTTGGACTATCTGTATGTTCCCGTGAGGCTCTGCGATTACAGTTTAGTGATTATGGATACCGGAGTGACGCGAAGACTAGGCGATTCTAAGTACAACCAGAGGCGAGCGGAATGCCAAGAGGCACTTGCTGTTATTCGAAGCAATCCGAATTATGCGCATGTGGAGAACCTTGCCCAGGCGACATTGGATCAGATTGAAAACACATTTGATTTCCGGAACCTATGGGATGAGTGTACGGACAGCCATTTGAAAGTAAAGGGATCAGCGTTAGGTAGAAGGGCCCGTCATGTTGTTACTGAAAACCTACGTACGCTTCTGGCGGAGCAGTTGCTGTCTACCGGGGATGTCAAAGGGTTTGGACGATTGATGATTGAATCCCACGTTTCCCTTCGAGATGATTATGAGGTAACAGGATTCCATCTTGATGCGATGGTGGAGGCTGCGCTTTCGCAAGATTGTTGCGTTGGTGCAAGAATGACGGGGGCAGGATTCGGTGGATGTGCTATCGCATTGGTTGAGAGCGGGCGCCGTGACGAGTTTGTGGCAACGGTCGGTAAGGAGTATTTCGAAAAAACCGGACTTGAAGCGAAGTTCTATTCTTGTCGAATTGATGATGGAGTGCGGTGTGTCGAGTAACCGGGAAGCAAGATTCCAGTCCGTTAACCTATTGTAACTCACGTCAATTGAACTTATCTCCTACTAGATGTTATAATCTCAGATGTCGGGGCGTAGCGCAGCTTGGTAGCGCGCATGGTTCGGGACCATGAGGCCGCTGGTTCAAATCCAGTCGCCCCGACCATTTATTCTTCAGAAAGAGCGCTTTAGACTTGTCTTCTGCGGGTCTGTTGGTCTTAACTTCTTTCCGTCTGCAATGGGATCATCCATCGTTTTCGACGCGATGTCATATGCCGCTAGACCAAGGACATTTGATATCGTAATAAGCATAGGGAGTTGCAGCTACCCAGAGGGAGAGGGTGATACGATTGTGCTGTTTCCGGGGGTGCCTAGGAGCGTTTCTACTTCTTCTTGGCGCGATCTTTCTTATTAATACGCTGTTTAATACGCTGTAAGGCGCAGTTTTATAGGCCGGATCTGCGCTTCGCAAGGATGTGTCTGATCATGAAAATTATGTGGGACAGTCACACAGAAGTGATGTGTTGATAAAATGGTCTGTAGAAGTATGCACATTGGCAAACGGGGTGAGGGTGGACTTTGCCTGGACTAATCGTGACTGATAACGTGATTTTGGGAGCGGTGTTTTCGGTGCTAGCAGGGATTGTCTCTTCGATAAATCCCTGTGCTCTGGCTGGCATACCTATCGTAGTCGCGCACGCAGCGGCAGTTGAAAAGCATAGACGGAAGACATATGTTCTCATGTTTGTATTTGGCATGGTGTTGGCACTGTCAGTTGTAGGAGTATTCGTAGGCCTGATAGGTAAGTCTATCCTTTTTGCGGCTCCTTGGCTGAGGTGGGTTGCAGGGATTGCGTTTTTGACCGCCGGATTCTCGTATCTTGGTTTGTTTCGCCTCTCTCGAACGTGTGAGGTTCCAATCTTATCACAAGTAGAGGAAACGCCTGAGAACCTACTGAATTCACCAAAACACAAGGTTGGCGATTTGGTAAACTCGGCCTTGAAACCACTGGCCATGGGGATGATGTACGGACTATCATCGTCACCCTGTTCAACGCCGATGTTTGTGGCCATATTGTCGATTGCCGCTTCCTCGGGCTCTTTTTTGCGTGGAGGGATACTATTTTTCGGATACTCTTTGGGTCAGTCCTTACTTGTTGCCCTCGCGGGTGTGTTTACGTCTGTATTCCTTGACTTCCTTGAAAATGAAAGAGGAGTTTTGGTGATAGAAGTCATTAGAAAAATCGGTGGCATCGTGATCGCTGGGTTCGGAGGTTATCTGCTCATTAGGCCATATGTTTAAGGTCGTTTATTATCAATGACGCGTAAAGATGAGGAGGACATCGATCTTTATGAAAAAAACATGTCCGTTTGCAGGGATGAGGAAATATCGTTGGATTGGCGTTCTTTTGCTTTTGGCTGTAGTAACATCAGGAGTCTTGTACCAATTAAAGGTACGTGCCCAACGTCCAGCCGAAGGAGATCCATCTGAATCTATCTTGGATGTAACTGCCGATACTCTGAACATATACCTAACTAAGGGGAAACCTATTGTCCTAGAGTTCTATACGAAGTTTTGTCCCTATTGTGCAAGGATGGAAGATGAGCTTTCAGAGTTGAACGCTAAGTACGGAGATAAAATTCTTGTACTCAAAATGAATGCCGAAATGTATCCGGATACAGCGTCAGCATACAAAATCCAAGGAGTCCCTACTCTTGTATTGTTTGATGCGGAAGGAACTGTCAAAGAGACCTCTCCCGGATATCGCGAGTACTCAGAAATCGAAAAGTTGTTAATGGACCTAGGATTGATAGAGTGATTTGGGTGAGAGACTTCTAAGTGTAGTCCAATAGATCCAAAGAATCGCTGAGAATTTTCTGAATATCCGCTAGCACAGTAAGGATCTGTTTTTCGGCTCGCATGAACCTTTGGATCGGTCCGTGCATGCTTATGATCTCTTGAGTTTTGCTGAAACTCTCCTGGATTTTCTCGTCGGGTTGTCTCCCGGTCAAAAGCGCTGTTTGGATTGAAAGTTGCTGCTCCCAATAATCCCTTAGGATTTGGAGGGCAGACTCGCTTCCTTCAATGGCCTGTTTGGCTTCTTGATACTCTTTGTACTCCGGGCTCTCTTTAATCTCCCTAGCCAGTTCATATGCCTTATCGTAAACTGCCATTTTGGTTTGCCTCCTTCAATACGTAGTGTTCTACGAATTCGCAAAGATGCATCAGGAATATGATTGCACTTCTCTACATCTAATGCAACTTGTTGATACTTCAGTGGGTTTATGTCATCACTAAGTGCGCATTTGTTAGAGGAAATAAGGGGCTTGTAGGCGAACTTGTTCTAAGTGTGTAAGTGAGAGAGCAAGAGAGTTAGGATGACAAGAAGGGAGGAGTGGGATTTTGGACGTAGTGAAGCCTAGGGCCCTAGAAAGCGGCGATACAGTTGCAGTGGTAGCTCCGTCCGGTCCTGTTCGAAGGGAGTCCCTTGAGCGTGGAGTGAGGCTGTTTGAGGAGTTGGGTCTCAAAGTGAAGATGGGCAATTCCGTTATGCAACGATGGGGCTACCTAGCGGGAAAAGACGAGGAAAGAGCATCGGATTTTATGCAAGCCTGGTCGGATCCTGAGGTAAAGGCAGTAATTGCTGCAAGGGGTGGTTATGGAGCTATGCGCATACTTCCTCTTTTGGATTTCGATTGTATTAGAGCACATCCGAAGATATTGATGGGGTATTCTGACATTACGGCACTTCATCTTGCGTTATGGAAGGAAGCGAATCTCGTCACCTTTCATGGGCCTGTAATGGAAGTATGGACGTCTAAAATGGAAGGATACAACCTTGCCTGCCTTAGGGACGTCCTGTTTGGCAAGAGGACTCTCGGTGAGATACCTGTTCCGGTTGAGGTGCCATCAGACGATGTCCAGCGACCGGCAGGGTTGACTGTTTTGGAACAAGGCAAAGCTTCGGGCAGACTTGTTGGCGGGAACCTCTCGTTGGTTGCTTCAACCATAGGTACTCCGTGGGAGATCCAGACCAAAGGGTGTATTCTCTTCCTAGAAGATGTAAGCGAGAAGCCATACAGGATAGACCGGATGCTATGCCAACTTAGACTCTCGGGAAAACTGGACGATGCAGAAGGTTTTTGTCTTGGAGATTTCACAGATTGCGAAAGTGATCCCGACCCGGAAAGACCTTCGTTTTCAGTAGAAGAAGTACTGAGCCAGTATTTCGGCGGAAACGGCAAGCCATGTTTGACTGGCATTCCTGGCGGACATGGCAAATACAATGGAGTGCTCCCTTTGGGCGTACGCGTAGAGATTACGGCGGACCTTGGGAATAGTGATTCGGGTAAATTAACGTTTCTTGAGAAACCTACGGTTTGAAGGAGGTGTTAGTACGTGAGTTTCAGGTCTACACTTGAGGCAATTTCACTGCTAGATAGCGCACAAGTCAGTGGCAAAGAGGTTATAGAGTATCTAAGGTGTTTAGGCTTACCCCACGGTGAGTTTGCAACAATCCGCGGGGACAGTGGGTGTACCGACTTTATAAAAGTTGTAATTCCCGGTTCTCACGGAAAGAGTTCGGGAGGTGATGCACCTACTTTGGGCGTGATAGGGCGGCTCGGTGGAATAGGAGCTCGGCCTGAGATGATTGGATTGGTATCTGATGGCGATGGGGCAGTCTCGGCTTTGGCAGTTGCCATCAAATTGGCACATATGGCCGAAAAAGGTGATGTTCTGCCAGGAGACGTTATCGTAACTACTCATGTTTGTCCCAATGCGCCTACTCAACCGCATGACCCTGTGCCATTTATGGGATCGCCTGTGAATATGGAGATCATGAATAGATATGAAGTAGACTCAGGGATGGACGCGATCCTATCAATCGATACGACCAAAGGTAACAGGGTCATAAATCACAAAGGTTTTGCGATTTCTCCCACGGTCAAGGAAGGCTATATCTTGCGAATATCCGAAGATTTGCTTGAGGTGATGAGCATTGTGACAGGTAAACTGCCTGTGACTTTTCCCGTGACGATTCAGGATATAACGCCCTATGGAAATGGCGTATATCATTTGAATAGCATCCTTCAGCCAGCTACCGCAACGTCTGCTCCAGTAGTCGGAGTTGCCATTACCACAGAAACGGCTGTTCCTGGTTGTGCCACAGGAGCCAGCCATGTAGTCGATATTGAACAAGTTGTTCGTTTTTCCATTGAAGTTGCAAAGGGCTTTGGCGCACGCCAATACTCTCTCTTTGACGAGGATGAATTTGAGACCCTCGTGCGCCTTTATGGGACGCTCAAGCACTTTCAGACGCCCGGCGCTATTGAGCGATAAAGCACCAAGAACCTTTATTTCATGACTAGCTGAATAGGTGGGGAAATCATGTGCAAAAAGAAAGTTCTGGGCACGGTTACTATTGGTCAGTCGCCTCGGTACGACCTAATACCGGAGATGATGCCGTTTCTTGGAGATGACGTTGACGTAATTGAAGCAGGTGCCTTGGATGGTATGACCCTTGATGAAGTAGCGAAACTATATCCTGAACCGGGGGATTATGTGCTCGTGACCAGGATGAGGGACGGAACTCAGGTGAAAATCGCCGAGAAGTACATTGTGCCCAAGATGCAAGAGAAGATCGGCGAGTTGGAAGCGAAAGGGGCCCAAATCATCGCGTTGGTTTGTACAGGCGAGTTTCCCCAGTTTCGCAGCAGTAAACTGGTTATTAGGCCAGAGAGAGTACTGTTCAATGTGGTCAAATCAGTTGGTGAAGGGATGAGGTTGGGCGTCTTTATCCCAGATGAAGACCAGATTGAACACGCAAAACTCAGATGGTCAAGGGTTAGTCCATCGGTTCATGTACACGCGGCTTCCCCGTATAGATCAATGGACGAGATTGCGGCAGCAGCTGCGGCCTTGAAGAAATCAGATGTTCAGATAGGAGTCCTCGATTGTATAGGATATACCATTGCGGCTAAGGAGGCCGTGAAGGATATTCTCGGGGTTCCTATTGTCTTGGCACGCTCAATAGTTGCCCGTACTGTAGCCGAATTACTCTAGCAACACTAAGGTAGGGTCAGTATCAAGGTGAACACAAAACAGGTAGGAGGGAGGATTACGGTCACCATCCTACCTGTTAGAAGAATTCCGCTGGTATCTCACGTTTGTTTCCTATGTGCGATTGCGCTATTGGCTGAGTGCCGTTTCCGATTTTGCGAGAATTCCATCGACGATACTTTGCAGTTCAGAACATGAATACTCCTCAATCCTTCCCTGGTCACCTAGGATGCTGATCCTGGGATCAAGCGGCAGTGACCCGAGAATGTCTAATCCCATCGATTGGGCTATGGTGTGTGCTCTATTTGGGCCGAAGGGTTCGATTTTCTCACCACAGTTAGGGCATTTAATCCAAGACATGTTCTCAACTAGACCTAGTATGGGAATATCAAACATGCGAACCATACCAACTGCTTTCTTGACGATGAGTTCAGAGAGTTCCTGAGGCGTTGAGACTATTATCACCCCGTCAATTGGCAGAGATTGAAAGGCAGTAAGTGGTATGTCTCCTGTCCCAGGTGGTAGATCGATGATCATGTAATCGATGTCTCCCCACAAAACGTCCTTCCACAACTGCTTGATCACGCCTGCAAGTAGGGGTCCGCGCCATATAACCGGATCATCCTCGCTTTGTAAAAGCAAATTCAAAGACATTATCCTGATCGAAGACGCGCTCATTTCAGGAAGGAGCTGTGTCCCTAATGTGGATGGATTACCTTTTAGTCCGAACAGCTTTGGAATGCTTGGACCTGTTACATCAGCATCCAAGATCCCGACATTGAAGCCTTTCTTCCTGGTTTCAGAAGCAAGTAGCGCCGATACGGAGGACTTTCCTACACCACCTTTGCCACTTGCTACTGCGATCACTCGTCGGATGTGACTGTTATCTGGTTGCTCCAGCTTGTCTCTTCCCAAGACCTTCTGCGACTGGTCCTGAGAATTGTCCTTATGTTCATTTGCCAACTAACTCATCCCCTAATTGTTGTATTGATTACCAAGGCGGGTGCCAAGCAGTTACCGCCCTTTGTGCCCGCGGATCTATCTTCGACTAGAGCCTATTGGAGGTCTTTTCTACTTCTGCTCGCATTCTTGTGCCGTTGGGCACGGCCTAACACGTATTTTCTGAGCAAGTCTTCGGCCTATTGCTAAGCTTGTGTTATCTACTTCCAGTAATATAGGTCCTTTGAATGGATGGGAGCAGATAACTCTGGCTTTTGTGCCAGGCAAAAGACCGAGATCCCATAGCCTCTTTTCGGCCGATCTACCCAGACTAGATTCTTCGATTATTACTATATCACCAGGCTTCGCGTCTAGGAGGGTCATGATGGTTCTCCTTTCTTAGGTGTGCCCAAGGTTTTCTCAGAATACAGGCAGTAGGAGGTTTAAGGTGATTCCTACTGTCAGCGATATCAGTATGGCAGTCACAAATACTCGAACCAGTGTTTTCCACCCGAATTCTCTCAACACCAGAATTGATACCGGTAAGCACGGCATTGAAAGAGCTATCATGGATGTAGCTATGGTAGCTTCACGGGCGCTCAAAGGCAGGTTCAATAGTACCATCGGTGCCGCATACCGTTGAACTACAGTAACTGCAACGGCTGCGAGGGACTGCCCCCTAATCCCGAATATCTTTATGCTAATAGGATCAAGTCTGCTTAGAACATCAAGAGCTCCAGAGTTCAGAAGTATTTTTATCCCTATGCTCGTCAAGATTAATACAGGCAATACCTGCTTAAAAAAACCTTCCAACCTCATCCATACCTTTATACCTACACCTTTGAGCGATGGGAATTGTATGGGTGGTATCTCAAGTATCAGTTGGTAATCGGTTTTTAGATACTTCGCAAGTAAGCGCGCAAGCAACACAAAAACGACCGCTACAGAACCGTAAATTACCCACAGGCTTGCGCCGAACGTTTTAGCTACTCCGGCAGTAATTCCGATGGTAGCAGCGCAGGGTATGGGGATCGCAAGAAGGGCAGTTACAACTAACCGGGATTGTCGGTTAGGCAGAGCCCTTGTTGCCAGAACGCCAGGAGCCCTGCATCCGAAGCCAAGCACGATCGGGATTATTGCTTGCCCCGGTAACTTGAGTAGTGACATAACGCTATCCATCATCACTGCAATTCTAGGCATCAGTCCGGAGTCTTCCAAAAGAGCCATTATGAAATAGATGGATATCATTGTAGGCATAACTACTTCAAAGGGGAGAAGCAGACCCTCCGGTATGGCAGAAATCAGGATTTCGGGGACGCTGCCGGGAGGGAAATTGTGAGCCAACCTGGTGATTGCATTGACAAGTGGCGCCAGCGCCCATGGGACAAAGGTTTCAGCAAATTTCAAGAACGAAAAGATTAATTTAAGCGAAACTAGGGTTATTAGTATTAGTGTAGGGATGCCAGTCGACGGCTTATCCAGAAATTTCTCTATGCGTGCCCTACGGGAAAGGGAGCTTTTTGGCGTGTATCTTACAACTTGTAACGCAATTTCGCGTGCTTTTTGTGTTCTTTCGATACATGTCCTAAGAGGCGGGTGAGACTCTTCCCGCGCAGGACAAAATGCGCATCCCCTAAAGCAGTTTTCGCATACCATGTGCCCATTTGAGAGATCCTTCTGAAAGCTCTCTACAACTTCGGCGAGTTCGGGATAAGTGTGGAAAATGTCCTCGTCTAAGGTATCGTGTTCCATGAGGTGAATGGCAAGAGCTCTGGGTGGGTGAAGCCTGTGTTTGCCTTCTTCTTTCGGGACCGTATCTTCAATACGGCTCTGAAGCATGTATAAGACCTTTTCAACTGGTTCTGAGTAGGTCAGTAGATCCTCTTTAGGCACTCGATTAAAAAAAGGCACATGCCTTTCATCAGGCCGAGTATCCTTCGAATGCTCGGCTACTTTAGAGATCATTGTTTCAAGTTTCTCTAACCCCTTGCCCTTGGCGGCTACCATGGTTAGGACCGGTACGCCCAGGATACGCGAGAGAGAACCCACATCGATTTCCATACCCAGTTCTTCCGCCATGTCCATTTGGTTTAATACCAAGATTAAAGGGATGTTTAGTTCCAATAGCTGGAGGGTGAGATAAAGGTTCCGCGATAGATTTCTGGCGTCTACGACATTTATTATCATGTCTACGTTTTCTTCAAGCAGAATCCTTTGCGTCACTTTCTGCTCTTCGGTGTCTGAGTGTAGGCTATATATACCCGGTGTGTCGATTATTCGCACCTTGCCTGCAGGTGTAGGGAAGTAGCCTTCGGTGATTTCAACCGTAGTACCCGGGTAGTTTGAAACCATGGCGCCTGCACCGGTAAGAAGATTCATAATTACGCTTTTGCCGACATTGGGTTGCCCGACGAGAGCGATATTCATTATTGCGCCAGAGCGCTCAGAACAAGAATCTGTCTCTTTAGTCAAATCGATAGTTTGTCTATTTGTAACTGTGTTGTGTCCTGCCTGCATCCGGTTTACCCCCGTCCGAGCCTCTTCCTTAGCATGCCCGCCTACCATTGTTAGTCTAACCTAACAATATTATATACTACATTTGTCAATAGGAAGCAAGATGCAAAACAGGAGAATTTCTAACGCTTCTAGAATCTATCCTCATCATGGAACGAATAGAGCGTAGATTAATTAACTTAAGGAGTGGAGGCTTCCTTTGGATTTTGAACTTTCATCGTCAATAGAAGATTATCTCGAAGCTATTTTGGCGCTTTCGGAGATCGATCCTCAAGACCAATCAGTAAGGGTTACTGATATTGCAGAGAGACTTCAAATAGCGAAACCTAGTGTGACTGCGGCTCTCAACGTCCTAAAGGAAAAGGGATTGGTTACGCAGGAGCGCTATGGGAAGGTGTTTCTTACGCCTGAAGGGCGGAAGCGTGCTTTGGTGGTTCAGAGAAGACATCGGGTTTTGCGGAAATTCCTTGTAGACGTATTAGGGGTAGGCGAAAAGGTTGCGGAGAACGATGCCTGTCTCATGGAGCATGCGGTCAGTCCCGAGACCATGGAGAAACTAATTGAATTCCTCGAGAATACGGTACCCGAAAAAGAGGAGATCTGAAGTTACATATCTTCGAACTATATGTTTCCGTTCCATGACTAGGGCAAACCCCGTTGCACCTACCTTTTGGGGTGTGCAGTATGTTCATCGCAATAGATTTCAATGGAGAGGTGTTTATTGTGGGAAGAAATCTCGTAATGGTGATCGGACTTGCTATTGTTTTTGCTGTGGTACTGCAGAGCCTTCCTCTAGCAGGGTTGCCGACTGCTGCGGCACAGGCGAATCCGGAGGCCACTGGGGAATCTGAATCGTCACAAGACAATCTGTTTATCTTTACAACCGTAGATGATTTCGAGAAAGGGGAAACGGACGGGACTCTGGTGATAGATAGTGGCAATGGAGCAATCGTGTTACAGGACGGTGCTTCTTTGGGTACATACGTGTCGCCGGTGGTAGAAACAAAGCCTTTCGAATACATGGTCTTATCATGGAATGCAGACACCCCTCAGTCATCGTACATCGAAATTGAAGGTAAGGTGAGAGTCGGTGATGAATGGACAGATTGGTTATCGTGGGGCAGGTGGAGCACTTCTGCTTTTACAGTTAACGATCGAAAAACTTTGCCGGGCTCGGGCGGAGATGACGAAACCGACCACCCATTAGCAATGGTGTCCATAGACGAGCTTATAGTAAAAGGGCAAAGCGGAGAAACCGCTAATGCATTTCAGTACCGTCTTTGTCTGCATGCCGCAGACAACCCTCGAGAAAATCAGGGCACCACGCCAAAAGTGAGGTTAGTTGCATCTACCCTAAAGAATACGCTCCCAGGGCAGGCAATTACGAAAAAGTACCCCGATGACGCAGATGACTTAGCTAAATTCGAGAAGGATCTGGATGTCCCTTGCTATTCCCAGATGGTACGAGATTACAAGATCGCAAACTCGATCTGTAGTCCTACGTCTGTGTCTATGCTTCTTAGTTACTATGGTATAGACATTTCGCCGGAAGAGGCGGCGTGGGGCGTGTATGACGATGAAGCAGGGATATTTGGTAACTGGGCGTTCAATGTTGCAGCAGCCGCTAGCTACGGATTCGTCTCCTATGTAGACTATGTTGTTCCGGAGGAAGGTTCTGACCCCTGGCACTATGTCAAACAGCAGATCGCATTGGACAGGCCGGTGATTGTGAGCGTAAGATACAAGAATCCGAGCATACCTGGGGATATGCCTCCCGTCGAGGGAGTTCCCATTGACTCTACCGAAGGCCATCTTGTGTTAGTTAGGGGCTTTACGTGGAAAGATGGGGTTGAGTACGTTATAGTCAATGATCCCGCTGCTCCTGATAATGAAACAGTGCGGCGTGAGTACAGGGCTGACCAGTTCTTTGATGCCTGGGTCAAAAGTGCGGCGTATATAATTTACAAGGACGAGGACGAAATCGATGAGATCTATGCACCTATACCAGTTTCTGCAGACTTGGTATCTGAAGGAAGAACTAAGGACGGTTATTACAAACTCAGGCTGGTGGCAGACGGTCAGAATGTGAATGTAAACAGCGCGAATTTTAGGAGTGTTGTTCTATCCTACAACGGTGGGATATCAACGCCCTTTGTGTTGAAGTCATCAAGCGAAGCGCCCGATGTTTTGTTGGTAAGTGTCCAAAGCGAACCCGGTACTTACACATTTACTTTCATCGGAAAGAACAAAGACAAGTATAAAGCAGAGGTTACGCTGCCGCTGGAAGAGGCTGGTTCGGGCATCTTGCTTACAGTAATCCTTGTGATCGTCGCAGCGATTGTAATTGTTGTCTTTATGCGCACAAGCAAGAAACGGGCTGTAAGTGCAAACAGGTAGAATATCCTGAGTCGGTGTGTCCAAGTTCCTAAGACTACCTCATGAGGGGTGAGTAATGTGGATTGGGGTCTGGTTTTGGTTTATATCCCTATAGTGGTTGCTTTCGTGATGTGGATTGCTACCATAAGTCTTGCAGTCAAGAGGAAGGATTCCTTTGTTGCGCTTATTCATGGAGCGATGGGTGCGCTTACATTCCTTGTGTCTATTTGGTTTCCTACTATAGGATCTGTGTGCTCGCTCATATTGATTGTGATCATGCTTACTTCGTACAGGGTGATCCGTGAATACACAAGAGGAGTGGCCTTCAGACTTGGCAAATTAAAAGGTGTTCTTGAAGCCGGGATTACGGTAATAGCGCCGTTTGGTATCGACCAGATTAAGATAGTCGACATAAGAACTTTCACAATCGACGTGCCGAAGCAAGAAGTGATAACGAAGGATAACGTGCCTGTTGTCGTCGATGCTGTAGTCTATTTCAACGTGTTCGATTCTATCTTGGCAGTTACGCAAGTAGCCGATTATGTAAAAACTACTAGTCTCCTTGGGCAGACTACCCTCAGGTCCATTTTAGGGCAGCATGAGCTTGATGAGCTTTTGAGCAAAAGATCAGAATTGAATGAGATCTTGAGGCGACTGCTAGACGAGGCAACTGACCCTTGGGGGATACGAATATCTATGGTAGAGATGAAATCTATCGAGCTTCCGGACAGCATGAAGCGGGCAATGGCGAGGCAGGCGGAAGCAGAAAGGGATAGGCGGGCTCAAGTAATCGCTGCTGAAGGAGAACTCCAAGCTTCAGAAAAACTAGCCGAAGCAGCTCGAATTATGGCGCAGGCCCCTGTTTCTGTGCAGTTGCGTTTCTTGCATACATTATCTGAAATTGCTTCAGAACAAAACTCGACTATAGTGTTTCCCATTCCCCTTCCCATGGACATCATTGGCATGGTTGGGGGATTAACCAAGAAGGATCAGTAACGATGAACACTGAATGTTCAGTTGAAACAGGAGACGGAACCTTGCTTGCCACTAGTGTGACTGCGCCGGGTTCTGGCTCATACCCTGTGATTATAATCCGTACTGTATATGGTCGCGAGGGTCTGGCAATTCTAGGGAGAATAATGTCTCGATATGATTACGCCACTGTTATTCAGGATGTTCGCGGCAGCGGTGATTCATCCGGAGTATTCGGGTTCATTCGGCAAGAACCTAGAGACGCAATTGATACGGCAAAGTGGGTGCTTAACCAGCCATGGTGTGACGGGAATCTCGCTATCTTAGGCATCTCTTACTTGTCTGCTGCGTCCATCGCCATTGGAGTGGAGTTTCCTAAGGAAACCAAATGCGCTGTATGGGTAACAGTTCCTACATGCAGTGAGATGCTCTGTTTTCAATGCGGCGCTCTAAGATTGCACCATACCTTACCTTGGGTGTACTCTTTGCCCTGGCGGAAGAATACCTCGTTACGCTCATTTGATACTGAAATGTACAAGAAAACTCCTCTTATCGAAGCAGTACCTGAAGGGTTGGGCTGTCTGTGGTCAGAGATGCTCGAGGGAGGACCGAGTTCTCGATTTTGGCAAGAAAACGACCTATGGGATTATGTGAGGAAGATTGCAATTCCGGGGTTGCACTTTGGCGGTTGGTTTGATTTTCTCCTTGACAGCACCCTAGAGCCCTATCGTGAGATGAGAAAGTCCGGTGTGCCCCAAAGGTTAATCCTTGGTCCTTGGAGTCACAACGGAGTAGTGGGAAACGAAAAGATCTCGGGTGATATTTCCTATGGGGATCCTGGCAGGTCAGGGGTTTCTGCAGACGTCTCTTCAAGATTTATAGAGGAGAGCGTTAGGTGGTTGAATCTCTGGATAAGAGGCGATGGGGATCTTTCATCCATGGCCCCTGTCAGAGTTTTTGTTACAGGGAGCAACGCACATTGGGAGGAAAGAAAGGAATGGCCAGACTCTGAGGACGGCCTCATTATGTATCTGGGTAAGGGAACCCTCTCAAAGCACGTAGATATGGTGGGAGCAAAAGGGAGTTCGGATGACTTTGTGTACGATCCCAATGACCCTGTACTAACCGAGGGTGGAGCTGTCTGGGCCTTCCCCAAGGCAGGTTTGCAACCTGGTCCAAGCGTCTCGTCGATATTCGAAAGACCGGACGTATTGGTCTACGATTACGGACCACTTGAAGAGCCACTTAAGATATTGGGTAATCCAAGGGTGACGCTTTATGCTTCGTCCAGTGCTCCGGATACTGATTTTGTGGCCGGTTTGTTTGACGTGGATTCGAACGGAGTTTCAAGATACGTGTCAGATGGAATAGTGAGGGGCAGATACCGAAATGGAGTGGACAAAGAAGAACTTTTGGAACTGGGCAAGACTAATCAGTTTATAATTCCGATGAAGGCGTGTGCCCACACGTTTGCCCAAGGGCATTCTATACGTTTGACTATAAGCAGCTCAAATTTCCCCAAGTTTGACAGGAACCACAACACGAAGATGCCGCTTTTCCAGAGTAGAGAAATGGAGAAAGCAGTTCAAACCGTATACTACGGTGGCGACAACCCATCAGTGCTGGTGCTGCCCCTATCGGCTCCGGTTCCTGGAGATGAAACGTGTGGCGGGGAGATGAGCGCGTCTGGAAAGTAGGTAAGGAGATTGGATGTAGACCATGATGTAGGCGGTATAGTTGACTCCTTGTGCAAGTATGTCGCCCGGAAGCCGATAAGGATGCATATGCCCGGACACAAAGGCAAACCTGCTCGCCAAGCCCTAGACGGGTGTAGATTGTTCGATGTTACTGAATGTCCGGGACTAGATAATCTTCATTATCCGTCAGGTTGTATTCTGCGAAGCGAAGAAAAGGCTCAACGCGTTTTTGGATCATTGAGGTCTTACTTCTTGGTAAATGGAGCTAGCTGTGGCGTCCAGGCTTCCTTTCTGGCAGCACGTATGGTTTTGGGACCGGGGAAGGTCATTGTTCCGCGAAGCACTCACAAATCTGCCATTTCTGCTATGGTTATGTCCGGATTTGAGCCGATATGGGTATGGCCTCAGTATTGCGAGGACTTTGGAGGCTATCTGCCTATTGCCAAAGATGACGTATCAGAAGTCTTGAAATTGAGCCATTGTAGTGTGGACAGAGGCGAAGTCAAGGCTGTATTTGACATGAACCCTACCTATTGTGGGTTTGCGAGAGACCTGACTGAAATGGCTGAGGTTACGCATTCCTTAGGAGCTATGCTCATCGTTGACGAGGCTCATGGCACACATTTTGGATTCGACAGCAGGTTGCCACAGTCGGCACTCAAATGTGGTGCGGATATTGTGATACATGGTACCCACAAGACTACGACAGCGTTTACTCAGACGGGCCTGCTTCATGTATCGAGTGGAGCGGGGAATAGATTTCCGGAAATGGTGTCGTCAGTTGAAGAGGCCCTTAGGAGCGTGCAAAGCACGTCGCCTTCGTATCTTCTTTTGTCTTCTTTGGAACAGGCGATTGACGTTCTGGAACGAGATGAGTCGGCTTGGGTGAAAAGGGGAATCGACTTAGCACTGGGGCTCACCGAATGTTTAGCAAGACTTCCCCACATCAAGGCCCCGGGTCACCTTGGACCGGCAATGCCTCCTGGGGTCTTTCATGATCCATCGAGAATATTAGTAGATTTGAGAGAACTTAACATTACAGGTCCAGAAGCCGCTCGTTACCTAGCGGAGGAGAGATCTATTGTCTGCGAGATGGCTGGGCCTTCGTATTTGGTAATGATTGTAACCGGTGCGGACGAAAGAGCGGAAATGGAACTGGTAGCTGATGGTTTCGAGGACCTGTCTGTCCTGTATGCGAGACATGGAGACACACAACAGCATAGCGTTATGACTACTCTGGGGGCGCCCCCGAGACCGATAAAAGCACAGAGCCTAAGAGAGTCCTTTCTGTCCGAGTCAGAACCCGTAGACATAATGAGCAGTCGCGGCCGCGTCTCAGCAGATACTATAGTGATTTACCCTCCGGGCTCGCCTTTGATAGTTCCCGGAGAAGTTATTGGCAGTGAGGTTATAGATTATATTCTGAAGGCCCAAGAAATCGGTCTTAACTTAGTAGGCAGGGCAATCCAACGAGGATGCATATACTGTATCAAATGAGGCAAGGGGGACGGTACTTTCTGCTTCACCAAGAAACTGAAGCAGAAAGTACCGTCCCCCTTGCTTTGCGATAAGACTATAGTCCTGCTTGTTCCATGGCGTGCTTTAACTGTTCCATGTATTTGGACAGATCGTTCTCTGCGCTTTTTAGTTTTTCACTGCACTGGCTCTTGAATTCCTCATCTTTGATTGACGCAAGGTTGATTTTGGCGTTTACAGACGCACCGCGTACCGCGGTCTCTAGCAGGAAAACCCCCACGCATACGTCGGTTATGGCGTTGGGGTTACCGTATTTGAGCAAATCGGGCACAAGAGACATAGCCTCGAGTGAAGCTGCAACAACTTGAAGTGGAATTTCTGTTGCAGTGCGAAATGCACATTGCATTGCCTGTCGCCTGGCAGTTTTTTCTTCCGATGTGTTCTTCGGCATTTTCAAAGCGGATTCTACCTGCTTGTATGCATTTGTGTCTTTTTCGGTCAATGCCAGAAGAGAGAAGTATAGATTTTCCGATCTGCTATGGATCTGCTCTAACTTGTCTTTGTTTTCTGCAAACCGAGGCAAAGATGCGGTTACGCCCGCAACCATCTGAAAGAGGGCACAGCCCATGGCACCTGCCATAGCAGACGCGGCGCCGCCCCCTGGTGCACCTTGTGGCGCACGTAATTCTTCTAAGAATTGTTCTAAACTCAAAGCCGCTCACTCCAATTCGATGTCATGTCAAAGCATAGCAGTCTTACAGTTTGAAAGGAAACACTACACAATTAGATCTAAAATGCGTTCTCTTTGAAAACCCTCTAGTTTGAGTCTCGCATAAGCAGTGTCGAGAAGAGCATCTAAAGGCACTAGACCAATGATCTCGGAGTTGACGATCTCAATTCCTTTTTCCGAGGCCTCTTTTTCGATCTCTGTCATAACCACGTGCATGGGAGTGGTTTTGTAATCCAGAAGATTCATAGTCACCTGTGCAAGTCCGAGTTCTTCGATCATTACACCCTTTGCCTGGACGGCTGGGAGTCCGCCAGAGGATTCTCTTATATGCCTCGCGATAGTACGGGCGACTTTTACGTCATCGGTATTTAAATTGACGTTGAATGCGATGAGAGGCGGTCTCGCCCCCACAGCAGTTGCGCCGGCTTTGGGGTGGAGTTTTGCGGGTCCAAAATCAGGCTTTTTGTCAGGATCAGACTTGATTGCTTCTTTCAACCCTTCATATTCACCCTTTCTTACATCGGGCAGACGTACTCTATCCGGCCGGGTTGCAGCCTTGGCGTAGAGGTAGACGGGAATCGAGAGTTCTTCGCCAATTCTCTTGCCAAGTCTTTTTGCTATTTCGACACATTCCTCCATACTCACACCATGGATAGGTACAAAGGGTATCACGTCTGTAGCACCGATTCTCGGGTGTTCTCCGTGATGTTTTTCCATATCGATAAGTTCACTAGCTGTTTTCGTGGCATTAAACGCACCTTGTTCCACTTGTTCAGGGCTTCCAACAAACGTTACAACTGCTCGGTTATGGCTTGGATCCATAGACCAATCGAGCACTTTACACCCTGAGGCTTCGATCGCTTTCAAGATTGCTTTTATGACTGAAGCGTCTCTACCTTCACTGAAATTCGGTACGCATTCCACTAGTTTCTTGCGCTTCACGAATTTCCTACCTCCTTGAAAAAAACGTAATTGATGGCTTTCTCCTATGCACATGATAACACTTAAAGGCTATCACAATACTATTCTCGAGTTGAGTAGGAGGTGTCAAAAGAAACGGATAGTTGATGTTAAAGAAGGATTTTTGTTGTCATTTACCAAATACCATCTCAAGAGCCATTCGTGCTCTTTTTGTACCACATGTTTGTGCGTGAGGGGGACTGAGTGTGACCAGAAGTATTCCGTTTACGAAAATGCATGGGCTTGGCAATGATTATCTTTATGTGGATAGGTTTTCTTACAAGGAAGACGAGGATTGGAGCACGTTGACCCGGGCAATTGCCGACCGGCACTTTGGAGTAGGCTCAGACGGGCTGATTACAATTGAGCCATCCGATATAGCGGATTTCAGGATGCGAATGTTCAACGCGGATGGTTTGGAGGGGGAAATGTGCGGTAACGGCATTAGATGTTTTGCTAAATATGTGTACGAGAATAGACTAACAGACAAGGTTGAACTGGTTGTTGAAACAAAAGCTGGATTAATAAGGCCTTATCTTACGGTGAAAGATGGACAGGTAGAATTAGTCTCGGTTGATATGGGAGAACCCAGACTAAAGAGATCCGACATCCCTCTCGCCAGATTAGAAGGACCGGAGCCGGCGGTAAACGAGCCTATCGAGTTTGAAGGCCAAGTGTTCTACGGAACTTGTGTATCAATGGGAAATCCGCACTGCGTTTTTTTCTGCGATGATGTTCATGACATTGATCTTGAGCGGATTGGTCCGGCCCTGGAGAATCACCCTATATTCCCTGAACGGGCAAATATAGAGTTTGTTGCGGTAAAGTCACGTGACGCCATTGACATGCGCATATGGGAAAGGGGTTCGGGGATAACGCTCGCATCTGGCACGGGATCTTCGGCTTCGGTGGTCGCTACGATCCTAAATGGCAAGGCAGAAAAGGGCACCCCGATTAAAGTCAGTTTACCAGGAGGCGTGCTTCTGGTAGAGTGGAAAGAAGATGGTCACGTGTGGCAGACTGGGCCAGCCGTAGCGGTGTGCAGCGGGTCTTATTTTTACGAACCATGAGAACGTCGATGACTCGGCGTAAAACGGAGTAGTCATATGAGCCAAATAGTAGCAGATTCCCTCTTACTCTTGGTCACGGTGATCTGGGGTACTACGTTTGTAGTGGTAAAAGAGGCAATATCGGCTATAAAGCCGTTCACGTTCATAGCCGTTAGGTTTTTTATTGGCGGCATTTTTCTGTTGGTTATTGTGCTTTTGCGAGCATACGCCGCCGGGAAGAACTCTCGGAATACTGAAGGCCCGGCTTCTAGAAACGCCGCGGACTGCCATGCGCTTTCTGAAACCGGACAGTCCGGCCACAGCTTCATGAAAGGCTCAGTGGTAACAGGGATAGTATTATTCTTGGCTTATGCTACACAGACCGTGGGGTTGATTACGGTGCCTGCCGGAAAAGCAGCGTTCATTACGGGGCTGTCGGTTGTCATGGTCCCTGTGGCATCATCTGTTTTACTTAGAGCGGCCCTCCCTAAGAACACTGTGCTTGGCGTGGCGCTTGCGACTATCGGATTAGGAATCATGTCGCTGACTTTCCCCCTCACCATTCAGGCGGGAGACCTCCTGGTATTCCTGTGTGCAATAGGGTTTGCCGCTCACATCCTCCTTATAGAGAAACATTCTAAAAACAACGATCCGGTTGTCTTTGCCGCAATCCAACTTCTGATAGTTTCTGGCGGAGCTTTTCTCGCCGCGATTATGTTTGAGTGGCCGCTTACTATACCTCGAGACAGCTGGGCCTCAATTACCTATACTGCGATCATTGCTACTTCACTTACGATACTCATACAATCCGGAGTCCAGAAATACACATCGGCTACACACGCAGCGCTCATACTATCCGCAGAACCGGTTTTCGGAGCGTTATTTGCTTGGCTCAAGGCAGGCGAAGTTTTGGCTAGTCGTGAGATTTGTGGTGGGATCTTGATTCTTGCCGGCATGATCATCTCAGAGATCGGATCTACTCTAAAGCCGGGGCGACGCTTTTTCACATTTATAGGTGACCTCTTTTAGATTGGAAAAGGCCGATGATCTTTCGAGGAAACTGCAAAGCCTTAAATGCGCTTAAGAAAGGGTGGTATCTATGAGCGACCGGATGGTTTCGCATCCTTATATTCCGAATTCGCAGACGCAAGTACAAAAAGAAATGATGCTTGATGTAGGTATAGACGATATCGAAGAACTCTTTTCGGAAATTCCTGAAGATTTGAGATACAGATGTAGCATGGATCTGCCGCCCCCTGTCCTTTCAGAGGAAGGGTTGTCACGGCACATGGAAGGAATATTGTCTCAGAATAAGACTACTAAGGATTACTTGAGCTTCCTTGGAGCAGGTTGCTATCAGCACTACGTACCTGCAATATGTGACGAAGTAGCATGCAGGTCCGAGTTCCTTACTGCGTATGCCGGAGAACCATACGAGGACCATGGGAGATTTCAAGCGCTGTTCGAGTATCAAAGCATGATGGCTGAACTCTTAGATATGGATGTAGTGAATGTCCCGACTTATGACTGGTGTCAGGCTGCCGCAACTGCCGTAAGAATGGCTGGTCGCATAACGCAACGTCCCGTTGTTCTGGTGGCAGGGAACATAAACCCTCAAAGGCTAGCGGCAATTAAGAACTATGCAGACCCGGTCATGAAGGTAGAAAAAGTGCAATACGATCCCAAGACTGGCTGTGTCGACGTGCCAAGCCTAGTGGCTCGACTGACTCCTAGCGTAGCAGGCGTCTATCTTGAAAACCCCAATTACTTCGGCCTTTTGGAGACAACGGCTCAAGATATAGCTTCAGAAACCCATAAGAACGGTTCCCTTTTGTTAGTAGGAGTGGACCCAATTACACTTGGAGTTCTCGCGCCACCTTCTAGATATGGTGCGGATATTGTAGTCGGCGATATACAGACGCTGGGCATTAATATGAGCTACGGTGGGGGCGTCGCGGGATTTATAGCTAGTTGTGACAAAGAAGAATATGTTGCCGAGTATCCTTCTAGACTATTTGGAATAGCTAAGACAGACGTAGAAGGCGAATGGGGCTTTGGCGATGTCCTTTACGACAGGACTTCTTTCGCAAAGAGGGAAAAAGGGAAAGAGTTCGTAGGAACTGCAGCAGCTTTGTGGGGCATCACTGCAGGAGTGTATCTTGCTCTTATGGGTCCTTTGGGAATGAGGACCGTAGGTGAGACAATAATGCGCAACTCCGCGTATGCAGCCAAGAAAATCGCAGATATAAAAGGGATAAAGGTGAACGGTTTTGAAGGCCATTTCTTCAAGGAGTTTGCGATCAATTTCGATAGAACTGGACTTACGGTGGCCGAGATCAACCGGGAGCTTGAGTCCAGAGGGATTTTGGGAGGAAAAGACATATCAGAAGAATTTAAGGAGCTGGGCCAGACTGCTCTTTACTGCGTTACCGAGATCCACACAAAAGATGACATTCTCTGTCTATGTGAAGCGCTTGAAGAGATCGTCTGCGGGTTAAAAGGAGGGGGGACTCGATGAAAAAGGAAAGACAGCTGTCGCGCCAAGGGTTTCACCAGGCTAAATGGGACGAACCCATTATATTCGAGATGAGTAAAGAGGGGCAATCCGCGATTTTCGTGGAACGAGCGGAAGAAGAGGTCACAAATGAAGTCGGGAACCCTTGGGAGGATTTGCCGGAATTCATGAAGAGGCAGACACCGCCGTGTCTTCCTGAACTCTCTCAGGCGCAGGTTCTTAGGCACTACCTTCGGCTGTCTCAGCAAACCTTAGGTGTCGATGTTAATATAGAGATAGGGCAGGGGACTTGCACAATGAAGTACAGCCCTAAGATAAATGAGAGATTTGCCTCCTCATCGAAGATAAAAGACCTGCACCCATATCAACCGGCCGAAACAGTACAGGGCGTGCTTGAAATAATGTATAAGACGGATCTGTTTCTCAGGGAGATCTCAGGGCTTGATCGGTTCTCGTTTCAACCTGGTGGGGGTTCTCAGGCTTCTTTGGGTATGGCCTCTATTATCCGTGCCTATCACAGATTAAGAAACCAAGAAGAACATCGAGACGAGATCATAACCACGATGTTTTCTCATCCTTCTAACGCGGCAGTCTCAGCGGTCAAGGGATTCAAGGTGATTACTATTCTCCCGGATGAGAATGGTTATCCCGATCTAGAGGCTTTGAAGAATGTTGTATCGGAGCGAACTGCTGGCCTTATTGTGACCAATCCTGAGGATACCGGAGTATTCAACCCGCGCATCAAGGAATTTACACGAATCGTGCATGAAGCAGGTGGCCTATGTGGTTATGACCAAGCGAACGCAAACGGTATTTTAGGTATCACCAGGGCTAAAGAAGCAGATTTTGATATGTGTTTTTTCAACCTGCACAAAACTTTTTCTTCGCCGCATGGATGCGGAGGACCTGGTTCGGGGGCATTGGGTGTCAAGAAGGATCTTGAGAAGTTCTTGCCGGTTCCTGTGGTAGATTTCGATGGGGAAAAGTATACTCTGAACTATGATCTTCCGAATTCGATCGGGAAAATCAAGATGTTTTATGGCGGGATCCCTGCGGTAGTCAGAGCATACGCGTGGATAATGAGCCTCGGAGAAGACGGCCTTAGGGAAGTATCTAAGGTGGCGGTTCTTAACAGCAACTATCTCCTATCGAAGATAAGAAAGATAAGGGGGATCCATATTCCGTACGCACCGGGCAAACATCGTTTTGAACAGGTGCGATACAGCTGGGCACCTTTGACCGAGGAGACCGGCATAACCACCGAAGATGTGCAGAGGAGGATGTGTGACTTTGGCCTTCATTACTGGACAAGTCACCATCCGTGGATCGTTGCAGAACCCTTCACTCTTGAGCCGACAGAATCTTGGTCAAAGGAAGAACTGGACGAGTACGTAGAAGCGCTGAAAGAAGTGTCACGTGAAGCATACGAGAGCCCACAGGTCTTGCGTAGTGCTCCTCATAAGAGCGTAGTACACAAAATCCGCCAAGATTGGTTTGACGACCCTTCAAAATGGGCGATTACTTGGAGGTCGTACTTGAAAAAACATACAGTTTGAGGAGGAAATTTAGATGCGAGAATATGTGAATCCTTTAGTTATGGAGGGAAAGACTGCCATAGTGACAGGAGGCGCATCAGGCATAGGTTTGGCTTCTGCGGAGATCCTAGCTGAATATGGGGCCAATGTGATAATCCTTGACATACAACGGGAAAAGGGTTTAGAGGCAGCCAAGAGGATCTCAGAACATTGGGGCCAGTGCGGTTTTTTTGAGTGCGACGTCACTTCAGATTCTTCGTGCCGTGAGACCATAAAGAAAATAGAGAACAAGTATGGGCATATAGACGTTCTTTTTAACAACGCGGGGGTTATCGTGAGGAAGGATGTTGTTCACCATCAGGAAAGGGAATGGGATATGGTATTGGATGTTTGTCTTAAAGGCACTTACTTGGTGTCGAAATACGTTATCCCGGTCATGGTCAGGTCTGGAGGAGGGAGTATCATCAACACGGGGTCCGGTTGGGGCCTCAAGGGCGGAGATAAGGCAGCTTCTTACTGTGCGGCAAAAGCAGGTGTTGTAAACCTTACGCGCGCTATGGCAATAGATCATGGCCCCGATAATATAAGAGTCAACTGCGTCTGCCCTGGTGATACAGATACTCCCATGCTCAGAGGAGAGGCGCGGCAACTTGGATACGATGAGGAACAGTTTCTTAGATCTTCGGGAGTAGACAGACCGCTCCGAAGAATAGGTACGCCACGAGATATCGCAAACGCAGTCTTGTTCTTGGCCAGCGATCTTTCGGGGTGGATAACCGGAACTACGATAGTGGTAGACGGCGGAGGTATTGCCTAATAGAGACATGGCGATTTCCAAAGGAGGCTCACAAGAGGCATCAAACCTTCTTGTGAGTCTCCTTTTGTAAAAAGGTATCTTAGATTCTGGCTGCTCTATCTATGAACTCGACCACCATTTTCAAGCCCGACCTGTAGTCTTCAAGCCTAATGTTCTCATTTGGGGCATGATTTGAAGAATCCCAATAGCCTACGCCGAAGGAAACAAAAGATAAGTCGAGATGTTTTTTGAACGGGTACATGGGTCCCGAACCTCCCTGAGTAGGAGAAACTACAGGGGGCTTGCCGTAAACCACATGAGCAGATTCTCTCGCAGCATCTACGATGGGTAGTTCCGCAGGAGTCTTCACCGGGTAATCGAGGCTCACGAGCCTGACTTCTATGTCCCCATAGCCTTGGTCATGGAGGTGTTTCTTGAGTTTCTCTAATATGTCGTTGGGATCTTGATTTGGAACGAGTCGGTAATCCATCTTTGCGA
The DNA here is from genome assembly GCA_018052475.1 of Candidatus Fermentithermobacillaceae bacterium. Classification (GTDB taxonomy): domain Bacteria; phylum Bacillota; class Sulfobacillia; order Fermentithermobacillales; family Fermentithermobacillaceae; genus UBA3907. The sequence goes on along the minus strand of JAGPNG010000003.1, from coordinate 75,166 downwards.
GCGCCCGGGATGGCAGAACAGTCTTCTGACCTTCGCCAATGTATCCTGACTTGAAGCCGCATATGTTTGCCGTCGGGCTGAACAAGGATCTCTTGTGTAATTCGAGCCCATGCAAGTCAAGCAAGTAGCTTCTGAGGCCAAGCGCTTTAGCCTTTTGTTCTGCAAGTTCTCGGGCTTGCTCGTCTGACAGCTCTTTATCATCTAGGGCATCCTTCAAGAGCTCCATTTCTTTTGCTGTAGGCGGCAGCACATCATCGTAGAAACCGGGAATCAGAATTTGCTCCTCAGGGTTCTTTATGCTTGACAACGCCCAGACTAATCTCCATGCAGGATTTGGTATGGTGGTTGCGGACCCGGAGTGCATGTCCTTAGAAGCACCTTTCGCCAGGAGTTCTACATATAACATGCCCTTAACCCCTAGATATATTCCGGGTCGTCCGTTAGGGTTCATATAACCCGATTCCCAAACGCCGTAGTCAGATTTAAGCAGGCAGGCGTTGTCCTTTACGAAGTCTGATAGGCTGGGACTTCCGATTTCCTCTTCACCTTCTATGAGGAACTTGACCGTGAGTGGAAGTTCTTTTCTTAGTTTTAGCATAGTGCCAACCGCCTGGATCCGTGCACATGCGTTACCTTTATTGTCCGATACTCCTCTGCCAAAGATTTTTCCCTCTCTAATCTCTGCGCCGAAAGGTTCCGACTCCCATTCGTCTAAGGGATCGGGGGGTTGAACATCGTAATGATTGTAAAAAAGCACAGATTTTTCGGATTTTCCCTTGACCTCGCCATAGACAACCGGGTAGCCTTTTGTGGGGATAAGTCTTGCGTCTATGCCATAGCCGTCCATAAGGTTTTTGAAGTATTGCGCAGCATCTTCCATACCTATGTTTTGCGCTGCAATGCTAGGCTTCCTGACTGCCTCTTGCAGCTCTGAAACGAAAGCGTCAAAGTTCTCATCTATGAGCTTCATTTCCTTTTTGTTGTTTTCCATGCGCTACACCTCCCAATTTAATAAGCGCCTAGATACTGATATATGCTACCTCTTCGCCATCTGAAAGGAATTAACCTTTATTCTTGCGAAAGTCTTACGTACTAGAACGTTGAGTAGACAGTGGGACGCTCTGGTTCGAAGATGTCTTAGAAAAGAGGTGAGTGTTCATGAAATTTCTTGAGTCCGAGTTGTGGCTTTCGGTAGGGAGCACGGTCGCCAAGTTAGGCGCAATCTTGGTTGTGTCATATGCAATTGTGAGAATCGGCAATTCTCTGATAGGTCGCATTTTCGCTAGTCCAGCTGAGAAGTCACGTCCCATTGCTATAGATGAGAATAGGGCGAAAACTCTGTCGGGGCTGCTCAAGAACGCCCTTAGGTACGCAATGGGCATAATAGCTTTGTTTATGGTTTTAGATTTGTTCGGGATAGACACGAAGGCGCTTTTAGGCGGAGCGGCGGTGCTCGGGCTAACCATAAGTTTTGGTGCTCAGAATTTGGTGAGAGATGTGATTTCGGGTTTCTTCCTAATCTATGAACGCCAGTATGATGTGGGCGAATACGTGAATATAGCGGGAGTTTCAGGAGTGGTGGAACAGGTGGGTCTTAGAACGACCGTGCTCAGGGATTGGTCTGGAGACGTTCACACGGTTCCTAATGGACTAATCGACAAAACCACTAACTGCAGCCGAAGCGCTTCTAGGGCGCTTGTGGAAGTTACGGTTCCATATTCGCAAGACTTGGAAAAAGTCGCGCGAGTGATGCAAGGCGTATGTGACGCTACAAAGAGCGAATTGGAGTCGATAGTTGAGGGGCCGAGGGTACTAGGGGTCAGCAAGTTAGGTGAATCCGGGGCAACTTTTATGATTTGGGCAAAAACCGAACCTTTGAGTCATTGGGGCGTGGAACGGTACCTTAGGTTAAAACTGAAGGAGGCGCTAGATGCCGCTTCCATAGAAATTTCTTACCCAAGGGTGGTAGTTGATATAAAAGGACCGGAGCAACCGAGGCCTCTAGAGTGAAAGACGAACTATTAACCTAACTAGTACAGGCGGAGTTATGCAAACCCAACTCCGCCTGTATCGGTGCGATAGGACCCGGCGCGTTATTTCAGGTCAAGATAGTCGGCTATATTGGCTCTCTCAGACTTCACGGGTCGGATTTTACCTGTTAACGACGTTAAGAGCGAAGTGACTCCTGGTCCGTGCCCAGACACAAATGAGTTGCTGTGTACGACTATGCCGATTATGATTGCGCCGCGCCTATAACTTCTACCATAGTATGATGAGGAATCTAGAATAGCTACGATGTCACCTAACCTTATCTTGTCGAGTCCCAACTCCTTGAGTCTCTCTTGTTCCATAGAAGTGATATCATAATCACCCGTTTCGGCAGAAGAAGCACCCAGGCCGCTCCCCATGAACTCTGGCGGGATCATTGCTGAAACAGGTACTTCCAGGATACCGTCTTTTTCTTCAATTCCCATGCTATGCAGAAACAACGGAGACAGATTCATACACTTGACATCAGGGTATTCGGTGAGCTCTAGTCCTTGGCCAATAGATCGGATTTGAACTTTGTCTCCGATTTGGAGTTTCTCAAGGACGTCCTTCTCGAAATGAATTATCACATGCTCTATACCGCCGTGTTTACCTGTTACGACTCCTCGAGCACCTTTGGCGTCGCCTGACACTACATATGCAGTATTACCTATACATGATAGGGTATTGTACCCTTGGTTTGCGTTTTGATCCAAGTTCTTAGTACTCACCCCAGGTTCTACGTGATCGCCGGCCCAACCAAATGCGGGATCACCAACTTTGACGTTATACGTTATTCCACCGGTGCCTGGGGTTACACGTACGTGTCCGTCATAGCATATTCTGGGTCTGGCTCCGGGTGATGAGACTTCGCCCATGACGGATAGCATTACCAAGCGGTCTTCGTTTGTTTTTAACATGTTCTTTCCCCCTATTTCCAATCTAATTCCTCTATTGCAGAACGGGATCATAGTCTTCAGGATTCTTCTCTAGGTGAGAATCAAACCACCTCAGGATCTGGTTCAGCCTATGCACACGCAAAACCGGTTTTCCAGAGCGGGAGAGCTCGTGGCTGGACTCCGGGAACCTTGCCATCTCGGTTTCTCTGTCGAGTTTCTTGAGGGCAACATAGAATTGCTCACCTTGCTCGATTGGGCACCTCTGGTCCTTTTCAGCGTGAATTATGAGCAGAGGTGTGGTTACGTTTTCTACGTATGCGAGAGGCGAGTGTTTCCACAATAGATCAAAGTCCTTCCAAGGATTGCCCAGGATCTGTGTTTCGGTGAATGTGTATCCTATATCTGATACACCATGGAACGAGATCCAGTTCGAAATGCTTCTCTGAGTGACTGCGGCCTTAAACCTGTCCGTGTGTCCCACGATCCAGTTTGTCATGAAGCCTCCATAACTGCCCCCGGTTACACCTAGGTTGGTTTCATCGATAAGGTTATGGGAAGCAGCGAAGTCAACCCAGCTCATGAGATCCTCATAGTCCATACCGCCATAGTCTCCTATCACTGCGTGGAGGAACTCCTGGCCGAAACCTTCACCGCCTCTGGGATTTGTATAAAACACAGTGTAGCCTTTGGCAGCAAGCAATTGGAATTCGAAGAAGAAATTCCACCCGTACATTGACGCAGGCCCGCCATGGATCTCAAGAATAGCAGGATATTTCTTTCCTTCCTGATACCCTATTGGCTTCATAACCCAGCCAAGTCTATCTTGACCATCTTTGGATTTGAAATTCAGCGCTTCGGGTTCGCTGAGATATACTTCCTCGAGCAGTCCCTGATTTTCATCGGTAAGCATGCGTTCGCTAGAAGTACCTAACTCTAGGCTTCCGATATCACCGGGCATGGTAGGAGTCGAAACCGCTATTGCAGCTTTCTTCCCCGAGCTGTCAAGAGTAAAACCGAATATCTGACGTTTTCCTCCTAGGGTGAGGCTTACATTTCCGCCCTCTACTGGAACGGAAAAAAGCGATGTGTTCCCACTATCACTGGCTAGGAAGTACACAACCTTACCGTCGGGACTTACTGCGGGACCGTTTTCCGATGGACCGAAGTGGCTGTCACCTGCCATACTATCTCCCACAGAGCGGTCGAAAGAACCGGTCAGAACAACTGACTCGCCGCCTTCTGACGGCACTCGCCAGATCTTGCTGAGCGTCGCGGCTCCATACTCTCTCTTGTGACCTGCGTAAATAATGTATCTACCGTCGGGAGTCCAGACAGGAGAAGTAGATGGCCCCTTGCTGTCTGTGATTTGCTTAGGCTCGCCACCGTCAGACGGGACAGTGAAAACGTCCACTATCCAAGGCTCCTTGTCCGGGTTTTCCTGTCTGTTTGCGCAAAACGCAATGTAGTTGCCGTCTGGCGACCATGCGGGGCCAAAATGATCAAAATCGCCGGAAGTTATCTGTTTTGCGGGTTCTTGTCCTGCAACGTCTTGGACAAACAGGTGGTTTCTGCTTTTCCCTATGAGTCCCATTGCTGCGTCGGACTTCATCTTCAGTCTGGTAACTACGGTGGGCTCTTCCAGTTTCTTTTTCTTCTCGGCCTCTTTGGCCTTCTCATCTAGTGGTTTCTGCAATTCATCAGGCGGGTCTTCTGGGTTTACCGGCGCCGTGAAGCAGATTCTCTTGCTGTCCGGAGACCATGAAGGACCCGAAGCGCCTCTGCGCATGGTGGTAAGCTGCAGAGCTTCGCCGCCTAGGGTTTCCATAATCCAGATCTGTTTCTCGTCTGTTCTGTCCGATACGAAAGCAAGTTTAGTTCCGTCAGGGGACCATCTTGGTGAAGTATCTCTCTTAGGGCCAGAGGTAAATGGCCTTGGCTTGCCGGAACCGTCGGCCGGGACTATCCAGATCGTGCTCCTATACTCCTTAGTTTTTTCCTCAATCACGGTCTTAACATAGGCTATTTGTTTTCCGTCAGGAGACAGTTGCGGATCAGACACAAAAACCATTCTGTACAGATCATCGCTAGTTAACCTTCTTTTTGCGGTCAAAAAAAGCACCTCCTTTAAGTAATACACGAATCAGATTGATACTGGTTCCTGTTGAGTTTCCTCATGTGAAGCCTTTATTCCTTCTTCTGGAGGAATTACTATTTCAGAAGTCGAAGAAAGTGTTTCTGATAGGTTATTTCTGATATGGGGCTAAAGGCAGATCACAAACTTACATGAGAAATGGGGAGTGCAGATGACAGATAAAGTGAACTCGGAATGTCGAGGCGTTGTGGCAGATGAGGGGTTTCGATGGATTGACCAAAATGCTACAGAAATCACATGTCTTAGCGACGAAATTTGGCAGTATGCCGAGCTTGGCCTCCACGAATATCGGTCGGCTGCGGCATTGGAAGGTTTTTTGAAAAAACATGGGTTTGACGTTGAAAGCGGTATAGCAGGTATGCCCACGGCGTTTGTGGCTACCTGGGGCAAAGGTGAGCCCACCATAGGTTTTCTAGGAGAATACGATGCTTTACCAGGTGTGTCGCAGAAAGTATCTTGGGAAAAGGAAGAACTCACACCGGGCGGGTCCGGACACGGGTGCGGCCATAACCTTTTAGGAGTAGGGAGCGCTGCGGCAGCAGTTGCGCTCAAAGAAGAACTCGTGGGCAGAGGGATTGAGGCAACGATCAAATACTTCGGTTGTCCTGCCGAAGAGAATTTTAGCGGTAAGGCATTTATGGCAAGAGACGGCTATTTTCACGGTCTCGACGTATGCCTGACGTGGCATCCCGGGTCGATGAACATAGTTAGGGGTGGTAGCTCCTTGGCTGTAAAGTCTATGGTAGTGACTTTTCACGGTATCGCCTCTCATGCGGGTGGTGCGCCACACCTAGGGAGAAGTGCCCTTGATGCTGTAGAAATCATGAATATTGGCGCTAACTATCTTAGGGAGCACGTGATTGAACAGGCCCGGATTCACTATGTCACCACAAACGGCGGCCTGCAACCTAACGTCGTACCCTCTCTCGCATCGGTTTGGTACTATGTGCGTGCGCCTCGGATGCAACAATTGGAAGAAATCTACCAGAGGGTTCTGAAGTGTGCTGAAGGCGCAGCGATCATGACCGAAACTACGTATGATGTTCAAGTCTTAGAAGCCGTACATGAAGTTCTTCCGAACGAGGTTCTTCAAGATGTTCTGAGACGGGCTATGTCTGTAGCCGGCGCGCCTAGGTTTTCAGAAGATGATGCCGAATTTGCGCGAAAGATCGAGCGGACTTTCCCCAAGAAATTCGAGGAAATGATAGATGATGAGAAACTGCCAGACGCAGATAGAGCAAAACTGGTTGGTAAAGTCCTAAATGATGAAGTTTTGGGACGCCCGGATTCCCCACCCGATTCTAGGGGTTCGACTGATGTCGGGGAGGCAAGCTGGTGTACGCCGACCGAACAGTTCAACACAGCTTGCGTTGCGCTGGGAACTCCCGGTCATTCATGGCAGTACACGGCTCAGGTAGGGATGAACATAGGCCATCAAGGCATGCTGAGCGCGGCAAAAACGCTGACCCAAGCAGGTCTTATGTTGATAACTGATAAGACGCTCATTGATGAAGCCAAAAAAGAGTTTTTGAATAGAACCGGCGGGAGACCTTTCAAGAGTGCACTTCCGGCCGACGTGGTGCCGGCGTTCGATATGTTCGAGGATAAGTAGCCGAAAATTCGTGAGTTCGATGGAAAAACGGGTCGAGCGTATCGCTGGGCGAAGCCATATAGAGTCGATACCTTGACCCGTTGCGATCATTTCAGGTTACGTACCGCTATATACATGCCCTGAGATACCTCGAAATGTGCCTTGTTGGAAGTCAATTCTTGTATGAGAGACTTGAGACTCGATATATCCTCGGGTATAACATATGCCTGGATTGTGACTTTTTCTGCATAAGATATCTTAGCAGTCTTGCATCCTAACCCTTCAATTGTTCGCTGCACGCCCCCGAATTGATTGTAGTCACAAGATATGGTAACCAAGTCGTGGTATCTATAAAGAGCTAGCCCTGCGTCATTAAGTGCAAGGGAGGCAGTTGTGCTATAGGCTCGGATTAATCCTCCGGCGCCAAGCTTAATCCCTCCAAAATACCTGGTTACCGTAACGACAACGTTTTGTATGTCTTGCTTCTTGATGACTGCAAGTATTGGATATCCTGCGGTGCCTCTTGGCTCCCCGTCGTCGGAAGCTCTTTCCGCAAAGTCGCCGATTCCTATGCAGTATGCATAAACGTTATGAGTTGCTCCAGAATGTTCTCTTTTTACATTAGAGATGAACTCAGATGCTTCTTGTTCAGAAAAGCACGGTGCAGCTTGCCCAATGAACCTGGATTTTTTCACCACGATCTCTGAGTTTCCGAGTTTTCGAGGTGCCATGAACTCCATACGGTCACCACCTCGCAAATGTAATTATGAGGAAGATGATTGCTGCTACAAGAATTCTATCCTTATTGACGGATTCTATCAAATAAAGCACAGGAACACATCTCAAGTTGTTACGTCAATAAGGGCGGAATAATGAAGAGATTAATGAGCCATATGAGACAATGTGGGACGTCCACAAATACTATGGGGATAAGGGGTTGAACCGCGATGTCTTTCATCGAGAACACTAAGACCTTTCGGAGAATTGTGATCTTGATCGTGGTTGTGCTTTGCCTGTCTGTGTTTCAAGGTGTCTATGCTCCAGAGGTCAGAGCCGAGGAGGTTGAGAGGAGAGTAATCTCTGTAAGTGGCGAATTTACGATATATGTAAAGCCAGATGTTGCCACAGTGAGCTTTGGAGTCGAAACCAATGCATCTACAGCGCAAGAAGCTCAGGCGGAAAACTCATCGCTTATGAACAAAGTGATATCAGAACTCCTAGCACAAGGGATTTCCAGAGAAGATATTCAGACTTCCGATTTCGCGCTATATCCGGTCTATGAAACCATAGAAAATGCGCGGACTAGTCAGCAGATGTTGATAGGCTATAGGTGTAACAATACGGTCACTGTAAGGATCAAGGATCTTTCGAAGATAGGTCAGATAATTGACGCGACTGTAAAGGCTGGAGCTACAAATGTTGGAGGCATATCTTTTGGAGTGCTTGATCCCAAGAAATATCAGGACCAGGTTTTGGCCAAGGCTGTAGAACACGCCCGACATAAAGCGGAAGTTATGGCAAAAGCCGCAGGAGTTACGATTAAGGATGTCATTAACATATCTGACGGATGGGTTTCTGTGTCTTCGGTACGAAAAACTGCCAACTTCGCAGAGGCGCAGATGGATGAAACGCCTATAGAGCCTGGTGAAGTCACCATAACTGCCACGGTTCGAATGGACTTTACATTCTAGTCATCAATATCTTAGATTCTGTAGTTTCAGGTGCTCCTTCCTTGCCTGACGAGGGGGAGCACCTTTTCGTCGTAACAGACATAAGCTTGGGTGACTGATGTTGCAGGAAACTAGAGACTCTCATGGAACTTGGAAGAGAACACCCATGTGGGAGTCTTTATCATCTAGATGGGTGGATAGACTATAGGGTTGTAGTAGAAAAGGTGGGTGCCATTATGCAAGCGACGTTACGGCGGGTTAGGATTGAGGACAAAGCTAGGGTAATTCAAATTGAAGAGAAAGCTACTCCCAATCTGAGGTATTTGGGAACTATGTTTGAGCATTGGGTGCATGATGACGTAGGAGAGTTTTGTGTAGCAGAGGTAGGAAATAAACTGGTAGGTGTTGGAAAGCTCACTATCCTATATGACGGTTCTGCCTGGTTAGAGGCGCTGCGGGTCATACCTGAAGTTCAGGGGCAGGGGATAGGGAAGAAGTTCTACAGACGTTTCTTTGATCTCGCAGAAGAAAAGAGATTGCCAACTATGCGTATGTATACCGGCATAAAAAACCAAGCCAGTAAAGGCTTGGCTGAGAAGTTTGGTCTGCGTGTTACCTCTACCTGTAAAGGAGCTTCTTGCAGGGTAAACCCAAGCGTGAACGCAGGTTCTTTCCGGCTGTTGCGGCCAGACGCAGATGGTTTGTCAGTAGATCAGTTATGTAGAGAGGTAAAGAACACTTGGGGCAGATTCTGCGTCATGAATCGGACTTTCTACGAAGCTACGCCAGATTTGGTGCGGTCGTGGCTTGACGAGTCCAAACTATATTCAGATCCCGAGGATGGAACTTTTCTGTCCTTCGGTGCTAGATTTCAGGCCGATCTATCCTTGCATGTAGGGTTTATAGGCGGTAATTTCCAAAAAGCTCTCGATTTTGCTAACGCAAAGGCCGTAGAGCTTGGGGTTCCTTCAATATCGTGTCTGTACCCGGCCGGAAATGCTGAACTTGAAGAGGTGCTGCATAAAAACGGCTGGCACCCAGATCCGTCTGATTATTTGGTTATGGAAGTATTGAGAGAAGATAGTTAAACTATACTGAATGATGCGATACACACGCGGCAAGACTGCATCAGCTAGTGAGTGACTATATACCTTCAGTCACTTCTGCGTTGTACTTGATAGGAGGGAGATTGGTGACCATTAGAACTGTCCTTTGTGATCTTCTTGATGTTCAATACCCAATTATACAAGGAGGAATGGCGTGGGTAGCCACAGGTGAACTGGCAGCTGCTGTGAGCGAGGCAGGCGGGCTAGGAGTTATCGGTGTAGGAAATGCTCCAAGGGAAGTGGTTCGGAAAGAAATTGAGAAGACAAGGGCGCTTACCAGAAAGCCTTTCGGCGTCAACGTGTATCTCTTGTCGCCTTTGGCTGAAGAGATTATCGACTTGGTAATAGAAGAAAAGGTACCGATAGTAGTTACGGGGGCAGGAAATCCAGGTAAGTATATACCAAGATTCAAAGACGAAGGGATAAGGACTCTATCCGTAGTAGCGTCGGTAAACCTTGCTAGAAGGCTTGAACGAACAGGTGTAGACGCTCTGATTGCGGAGGGGATGGAATGCGGAGGACACATTGGCGACATCGCGACCATGCCTCTGGTTCCCCAGATAGTTGATGCGGTATCGATCCCTGTTGTAGCAGCAGGTGGGATATACGATGGGAGAGGCCTGGTTGCGGCGCTAGCTCTTGGAGCGAGCGGAGTACAGATGGGTACTCGTTTCGTTTGCGCGAAGGAGTGCACCGTCCATCCCAATTATAAGAAGGCAATTATTTCGGCCCGTGACAGGAGTACGGTTGTAACAGGTAGAAGTACAGGGCATCCGGTACGTGTGCTAAGCAACAAACTTGCCAAACAGTTTTTGGAAGCAGAAGCCAAAGGGTTATCACCGAGAGAAATAGAGGCGATAGGGGCGGGAGCCCTGAGACGGGCGGTTGTCGACGGAGACGTAGAATACGGATCGCTTATGGCTGGACAAGTTTCGGCAATGGTACGCAAAGAGGAATCATGTAAGGCAATTATAGATGATGTCATCTCGGGTGCTGAGAAAGTGCTCGAAAGGCTGTGTAGTATGCAAAAATGCCCTGAAAGTGAGTGAATCTAATGTTTAGAGAACGTCGGGACTACGCTGAACCGTACAAAATCAAGATGATCGAGAAGATAGAGTTAGCAGATCGGCCGACGCGCGAGCGGTTAATAAGCGAGGCGGGATACAACGTGTTTTCTCTGCCCGCTGAGGCTGTATACATAGACCTTCTGACTGACAGCGGAACCGCGGCTATGTCGGATTACCAATGGGCTGGCATGATGATGGGTGATGAGTCGTACGCTGGGAGCAAGAACTATTATCACTTGAAAGATTCAGTAAGAAGCGTTATGGGTTACGAATATGTAGCTCCAACACATCAAGGCAGGGGCGCAGAACATATCCTTATGAACATCTTTGTCGAGCCGGGGGATCGCGTTCTTGGCAATATGCATTTTGACACGACCGAAGGGCACATTCTTCTTCGAGGAGCGCAGCCTGTGAATTGTCTTGCGGAAGTCGGATACAACGTCTCAGCAGAAGCTCCTTTCAAGGGGAATTTCGACCTCAATTTGCTGGAAGAAGAAATCAAGAAAGACAAAAAGAAAGCAGCACTGATATTGGTAACGATAACATGCAACAACAACGGCGGGCAGCCGGTTTCTATGGAGAACATAAGAGGGGTAAGGGCTATTGCAGACAAATATGGTATTCCAATGTTCTTTGATGCTGCTCGATTTGCTGAAAATGCCTATTTTATTAAAAAACTAGAACCAGGGTATGAGGATAGATCAATTATAGATATTGTAAGAGAAATGTTCTCTTATGGTGACGGTTGTACCATGAGCGCGAAAAAAGACGCATTAGTGAACATAGGAGGGTTCATTGCCTTCAAGAAGAGGGAGAACTACGAAAAGGCGATTGAGTGGCAAATACCCTTCGAGGGCTTCGCGACCTACGGGGGGCTTGCCGGAAGAGATCTGGAAGCGGTGGCAAGAGGTCTCCGGGAAGTTCTGGACGAACGCTATCTGGAAGACCGGATTGGCCAGGTAGCTTATCTTGGCGACCTTCTTACCTCATACGATATTCCTATTGTGAAGCCCAGCGGAGGACATGGAATATACGTTGACGCGAAATCTCTGCTGCCTCATATACCTAGGCATGAATTTCCTGCTCAGACCCTGACTGTTGAATTGTATACAGAAGGGGGAGTTAGGGGAGTTGAACTTGGCGGATGTGCTTTTGGACATAAGGATCCCCAAACCGGCGATGACATTTGGCCCGAATTGGAACTCGTACGATTGGCAATACCTAGAAGAGTGTACACAGATAGACATATGGAGTACGTAGCTAGGACGTTAAAAAGAGTGAAGGAACGCGCGTCGTTAATAGACGGTCTTAGGATTGTACACGAAGCACCGGTGCTTCGTCATTTTACCGCAAGGTTTGAAAGAGTAAGATAGGCTTCGATGATACAAGCACTTGATAAAAGCACGTTGTCCGGTGTTTTTGAACCACTGGGTTCTTGCCGGACAACGTGTATTTTTTGCTAGTTTTCCTTCACTGCCTTACTGCCGAAACCCATCTCTGATATGATCTTGCTCAACACGGGACTGAGAACTGCTCCAATAAGTATCCCCGAGCCTGTTTGAACTATGTTGCCCATTACCTCAGGCAGGATTGCCATAGGCGAGTAGATGACAGCTGTTCCTGCTGCATAGCCAGCTATGATCCAAATGGCTGCCAGTATCATGGCTAAGATTTGTTTCTTTCTATCCTTGTTGTAACCAAGTTTGGCCACTATCAAGCCTGCTACTCCTTTGATAACCATAGTCCAGGGTGCCCATACTACATACCCGCCAAGTATGTCTGCGAGCGCTGAGCCCAAGGCGCCACCAACGATGCCGTAAAGCGGGCCGAGAGCAAGGGAGGTAGCGAAGATAACGCCGTCTCCCAGGTGGATGTAGCCTGTTGCGGTTGGTAACTTAAGAAACATAGTAGATACTAATACTATTGAAGTTACCAGACCCAGGACTACCAATGTGAGTAGCGAATAGTGATTCTTTTCCATTGGAAAACCCCCTATATATGAGAATTTGAGTCTGGCTACTTCAGGGGGTTAGAACGTTTAGGCAACTGTGGGTAAAGTACAAATAACCCCAGTCTCCTCCCATTCGGACTATAACTGTCGGCACCGGGATCTCACCGGATTCAACCGCTGGGGCTGTCGGGCTCGTCCGCTTCTTGCGAAGCGGCATTACCACCGGTCGGGAATTTCACCCTGCCCCGAAGACTGCCAACCATATTATACATCGCGGACGGGTCATGTGCTTGGTTTTGGAACAATTGAGTTGCCTTCTCGAGAAGGGCAAGAAACGTCTTGTTGCTACGTGGTAAAATGATAGATAAAGGAGGGATCTGTATGATCTCAGAGGTTTTGCGACAAAAAGACATTGTTAAAGAAGGACTAGATTATTTGAGCCGGTGCGAGGATGAGTATGTCGAATTAATAACTCAAATTGTGCAGGTACCGGCTCCGAGCAATGAAGAGCAACAGCGTTCTGAGTTCTTGAAGAGTACCATGGAGACCATGGGGTTTCCTTTCGTTAAAAGAGACGAAGTTGGAAATGTGTTAGCCTTGTTTCCCGGAAAAGACGACAGCAAGACCATTGTCAGTATGGTTCACATGGATACGGTTTTCCCGTTTGATACGGATCTCAGCGTCAAAAGGGACGGTAATATTCTTGCAGCGCCTGGGGTTAGCGATAACTCAGCTTCTTTGGCATGTATGTTGCTGCTCGGGAAAGTATTCAGGGAACATTTGCCCCTTGAGCATCCGGTCGTTTTCGTCGCGACCGTCGGAGAAGAAGGGCTGGGGGATCTGAGAGGAGCTCGATTCTTTTGCGATAACATAGAGAATTACGACTTTGATGGGTTCCAAATTCATCCTAAGAACGTTGTTTTTTTGAATATAGATGGGGGAATGGGACATATCGTAAATAGTGGTGTTGGTAGCAGACGCCTTCGCATAGAGTTCTCTGGCCAGGGCGGGCACAGTTGGGGAAGTTTCGGTAATACAAACGCCATCTATGGCATAGGCAGGGCAATAGCGAATATTTCTCAAATTCAAGTCCCCGAGACTCCTCGGACCACCTATAACGTGGGCGTTGTCCATGGAGGACATTCGGTCAACTCAATTGCGCAAAACGCATACATGTTACTGGATATGAGATCGGTAGACTCAGAATGTTTAGCGAAACTTGAAGAACAGGTGATGGCATGTCTCTCAGAAGCAGCTTCTTCCACAGGAACAGAGTATTCAGTGAAAGTTGTGGGCGATCGGCCGACAGGAGCAATTTCGGTTGATTCACCTTATGTACAGGGGCTATTGGCATTGGGCAAAGAGTTGGGTCATGACCTTTCTCTTGGTTCGAGCAGCACAGATTCGAATATACCTCTATCTCGAGGGTGGCCAGCAGTTACAATGGGCTTCAAACGGTCAGAAAACGGGCACAAAACCACTGAGTTTCTTTATATAGATTCCCTGGTACCAGGGATCCAATTTGGGCTAATGTGCTTTGCCGGACTCTTGTACGATCAGTTTTGAGTCATCTTGCGGGTTCCTGGTGCTTCGCTTGTTCGCGTTTACGGAAGCGCCAGGACCGTTTTCGTAATGAAGCCAAGTCTCCAGATTGCCACTCCTTTTATCCCATATCTTTTCGCCATGTTAATCCTAACGTTGAGACTCAATGCATCCTCCAAGAAACCTTCGTACTCAAGTTCTTGTCCTTGCCACTTAACTCGATTGCACAGGTAGTCGGGAGCAAATGACTTTGCAGCTGCATTGCCTGACGAGTACTCAGGAAGCCCAATCTCCACGTCTTTTGCCGGTGGCTTTGAAAACAGGTATGTATGTTCAGAATCTCGGGCATATAACGTTCCATATGCAGGGATGCCAAGGATTATTTTCTTCGGGTCAATTACCTGCATTTCAAGTTTAACGGCTTCATCCACCTTAGAAAATGGTGCAGTAGGGGTAGGCACAGACCTGTCCTCATATCCATAGGCCATGATGACTAGAAAATCGGCAACCTTTCCTATATGGGCATGGTCATAGCCTGCAAAAGAGCCGTTTAGGGGAGGTACAGCTACCGAAAGAGACTTGCCGTCCAGAAGACGATGAAGTTCATCCAAAAACGCGTTGAAATTCTGCATGTCTGAATCGGCTGAAGAGGGATCAAGGCCGATCTCCTCAAAGTCTATAAGCACCCCATCGTACTCAAATGACGATGTTGAAATATCTTTGGCAAGTTTGTATCTTAGAGTTGGGTTCTCGAGCAGCCGAGATATGTTGCTGTGTTCTTGGTCCGCAAAATACATAGAAAACAATTTGACGCCTTGTCGCTTTGACTCAAGAACAACGGAAGGCCATCCGTCAGGTTTCTGAAATCCAGTTGGGTTTTCGCCGGTGACTAACGCCCCATCTTGGTCAACGCAAAACCATCCTGCAAATACCCCGTCTGTTGTGTTTGCTAGACCGGACGAGTCTGTGTACGGATACTTGGCGCCAAATAGGTCTTGCCAGCTTGAATACGTAGAAGAGCCCAGAGCATAGAATCCCCAGAGTTCCAACGCTTGTGGTGTAGATGTCACATATGCCGACCGGGTGTTTTGGTCCCACGCTACTTCATAACCCAGAATCTCACTAAAAAGGCGTAATGGTACCATGGTAGTTCCGTCAACCAAAGACGCGGGTTCAGGCATAGTTATAGTCCTATTATCAGCAGTACTAATAGTAGATGTTCCTATGGTTACAGTTACAGACATTGTACCCTTGGAGAATGTGGCTGCCTTCTTTTCAGCATTCCAGCCAATTTGAGCGCCAAGCGCTTCTCCGAGCGCTCTCATAGGCACCATTGTGCACCCGTTTTCGACATAAGGTCTTATAGGGCTCTTTATTGGAGCCATATCCAGGAACACATTTGCGTAGGGCGGTTCTACGGGATTAACTTCCAAAGTGACATTCCGGTATGTATCTGGATCTAGGTACACTGATGCTGACTGGGCATTAGCTATAGGTGAAAGGGTTAAGATAAATATGAAAGCGCATATAGCCGAAGCCTTCACACTGCGCCATGTACCGTATGCGAAATTACGCAATCAAAATACCCCTTTTCTTAGGTGCTGTGGCAATTCATAGACCAACTCACGTTCGATATTAAGCACAGGACACAATTGTACGCCTTCTTAGCCTGCAAGTGCTATTATAGTCTAGTATAAGCTATTATGGCACCTTGGGGGTCAGCTCAAATTGCGTTCTACATCTAACAATAACTGGATAAGAAGTGTCTTGATTCTGTCAACTGGCTGGTTTTTGCTCTATGCTGCTAGAACTGTATTGTCTGTCACCTTGAAGGACATAGCGGATTACTGGACCTTGACCGAATCCGCGCTAGGCCTGATAAGCTCAAGTTTCTTCCTTGCCTATACCGCTCTGCAGATTCCTACAGGTTTTCTTGCTGATAAGTTGGGGTCTAAGAAGGTATTGCTGGTCGGCTTCAGTCTTCAGTCCGTTGCTGTGCTGTTGAGCGGGTTTGCTGTGACTCACCAGCAGTTTCTTTGGACTCGGGTGATTTCCGGTGCTGGCCAGGCTACGTACTTTGCATGTCAGTTTGCGATTATAAGCAAAATCGTTCCTGAGGAGAGAAAAGCGCTGGGGAATAGCGCATCCGTGGCAGGTTCAGCTTTGGGCACTGGT
The DNA here is from genome assembly GCA_018052475.1 of Candidatus Fermentithermobacillaceae bacterium. GTDB lineage: Bacteria > Bacillota > Sulfobacillia > Fermentithermobacillales > Fermentithermobacillaceae > UBA3907. The sequence continues at coordinate 58,985 of JAGPNG010000003.1, read as the reverse complement.
CTAGGCATGATTTTTGGGAGGCTTCTTTCAAATAGCGCGATGGGCTGGAGGCTTCCTTTCATTGTTTTGGGATGTGCATCTGTAGCTTTCATCTTTGCTATCATAAAGTACGTTCCTGAACCTGAATTGTCATCCAAGGGAAGCACTGGGGTAGACAGGGTCGAATCCGCTGTAGATGACCATAATGAGCCTGAGTCTTATCAGCGTAGTTCGGTTTTGTTTCTGATACTGTTCTCAGTTACGCATTTCCTCAGCATGTACGGATTTTACCTTATGCTGACTTGGCTCCCTTACTATCTTCAGGCGATAAGAGGATTTAGTCCAAGTCTTTCTGCAACCATACCCGTAGTAATGCCTTTTGTTATGGCTCCCGCCACGATCTTGGGTGGATACATATCAGATAGACTGGGCAGTAAAGCTTCGGTAATCAACGTATGCTTACCGCTATCAGCTATAGCTACTGTGGCGATTCCCTTGGCAAACAGCACTGCCACGCTTGTCTTCTTTCTTGCCCTTTATGGCGCTACCGGGAAACTCGTTATAGATCCGGGTCTTATCAACTATGTGAGCGAGAGTTCACCGCCTGAATCGCGGAGCACTATGTTGGCGCTCTTTAACTTTGCCGGAGCCCTTGCCATGGCGGTAGCGCCGGCTGTGACAGGGTATTTGGCCGAAGCAATAGGTAGTTTTGATGTGAGTTTCTTCATGGCCGGAGGTTTCAATTTGCTGGCGCTTGTTTCTTTCATCGTAGCAGCTAGGCTTTTTGAGAGTAGAAAACGATAACTCGCGCCGTATTCGCCCCTCTTATTTGGGGCTTAGGACTCAAAGGCCGCTGTGACTTGGATATTCTTGTAGAAAATTGAGCGCCAAAAGAGGAATTTTCGCAGCAAGAGCGAATAACGCCGAATACAAGCAGTTGCTACAAGTCGGACGTAGAGACTGCTATAATTTGGCAGATATACCTAAGGAGGGAATGAGATGGCGCTCCCAAGTTTGACTCAGGAAGAGAGAATGAAGGCGCTCGAAAAAGCTCAAGACATGCGTAAGGCACGAGCGGATCTTCGGGAACAACTCAAGAAGGGAGAGATCAAGCTCGAAGAAGTTCTTGATCGAGACGATCCCGTGGTTTCGAGGATGAAGGTCTCATATTTGTTGGAGTCGCTGCCACGAGTTGGCAAGGTGAAAGCAAGTAAAATCATGTCGGAGATAGGCATAAACGAGTCGAGGCGCGTCCAAGGGTTGGGCAAACGTCAGAAAGAGGCTCTTTTGGCGCACTTTCAGGACTCGTAAAGGTGTCTACTACCAATCGAGAGAGGCAGTTTCATAGAAGATGAGAAAAGGATTGCTGTTTGTTGTCACAGCTCCTTCTGGATGTGGTAAGGGAACTTTAAGACGGGCACTATTGAATGAGCATCCGGAAATCAAGTTCTGTCCGTCTATTACTACTAGGCAACCCCGTCCGGGTGAGATAGATGGGGTTGATTATACTTTCGTTTCTACGCCTGATTTTCTTAGAAGAAAAGACAACGGTGAATTTGTCGAGTGGGCAGAGGTATATGGCAATTACTATGCAACGCCTAGAGAGGACATTGAAAAGGCTATTGCCGAGGGATCGCTGGTCATAGTTGAAAAAGATGTTCAGGGTGCCAGAACTCTGAGGCAAGTGTATCCCGAGGGGATCTTCATATTCATCCTACCACCATCCATGGAAGAACTCAGAAGGAGAATTGAGTCTCGAGGGACGGAAAAAGAAACTGAAATGGCTATGAGGTTCGACAGCGCTCGCAGGGAAATTGCAGATCTAAGTGACTTTGATTATGTTATCATCAATACAGATATGGAAAGAGCTAAAGATAGGCTATCTGCAATTATACTAGGAGAGAGAATTGCTCATGGAGATTGCCTTTGTGAAGTCCAGAGGAGGTCGCGAGATGATAACTCCAACCCTGCGTGATTTGATTCGCAAAACTGGATCTAAGTATTTCTTGGTTGTCGGTGTTGCAAAAAGAGCCAGGCAAATAGTGGATAGAAAAGAAAGTGGATTGTTAGGTCCTCAGAAGCCTGTTACCGTAGCCATTCAGGAAATTGCCAGGGGCGAAGTAGTGGTCCAACGAGTTCCGCGCAAGCACACGGCATCAATGTCGTGTTAATGTGTTTGAGGCGCCTTTCAAAGGCGCCTCAAAACGCTTAACTCTGTAACAGATTCGGGGTGCAGATAACGATATGCTTTCTGGAAAAAACATAGTGGTGGGTGTATCAGGCGGCATAGCCGCATACAAAACAGTAGATGTTGTATCAAGACTCAGAAAATTAGGCGCTGAAACTCACGTAGTGATGACAGAAAATGCCACCAAACTAGTTGCGCCGCTTACTTTCCGTACTATTTCTGCTCAACCCGTAATCGTTCATATGTTTGAAGAGCCTAAACAATGGAACGTAGAGCACATAGCCTTAGCAGAAATGGCGGATCTATTTGTTTTGTGCCCTGCGACCGCAAACTGCATAGGTAAGATAGCCAATGGAATTGCCGATGATTTTCTCACAACTACGGTCATGGCCTGTACTTGTCCTGTGATTATATGTCCCGCTATGAACCACAATATGTATGAGAACAAAGTGGTACAACAAAATATCTCCAAATTGAAGGGACTAGGCTATGAAATCCTAGAGCCGGAATACGGTCGCCTGGCATCAGGGGCTGTCGGCAAAGGGAGGTTGCCTGACCCCGAAAAGATCGTGGAGAAAATAGTAGATACTCTTTCAATAGAAAAAGATCTAAAAGACGTTACGTTTCTGGTAACCGCGGGCCCAACCAGGGAATGGATCGATCCTGTGAGGTATATTTCCAATCCGTCAACTGGAAAGATGGGTTACGCGATAGCGGAAGCAGCCGCAAAAAGAGGAGCTAAGGTCTATTTGGTATCGGGCCCCAGCGAACTCGTTCCCCCATTCGGGGTCATCTTGAAGAAAGTGGACACAACTGAAGATATGTTGCGCGCGTGTCTTGAGGTATATCCTGAAGTACAGGTAGTTATTGGCTGTGCCGCTCCCGGAGACTTTAAGCCTGTTGAATATAGCGAAAAGAAAATCAAGAAGCAGGGTGACGTGTTGTGCCTTGCTCTGAGTGAAACCGTAGATATTCTCAAGACCTTGGGTGAGAACAAAGGTTCCAGGATTCTAGTGGGTTTTGCTGCTGAAACAGACGATGTTGTGGAAAACGCAAAGGCCAAAATCATAAAGAAGAACCTCGATTTTATCTGCGCCAATCAAGTGGGGTTGCCGGACAGGGCTTTTGGAGCCGATACCAATGCTGTGACCATAATAATGCCAGATGGCACTTGCTTCGATATAGGGCCTGCATCTAAATATGAAGTCGCCATGGCCATTATCGACCAAGTGAAGAACATCCTTGACGAACGAAGGAATTGACGTGGTCTGCGGCAACTACGTAGACATTGTAGTTGACCTTCCATCCATGGGTGACAAGGTATTTACATATAAAGTCCCCGGAGATGTTGTTTTACCTTATGGTGCAAAAGTCTATGTTCCATTTGGTCGAAGAAATGTGGACGGGTATGTCGTTGGGCGTCCTTTTGCTGCACCGGATGTTGACCTAAAAGACGTTATTTCCGTGTATGATTTGAATTTCCTACCGCCAAGGAACCTGTTGGATTTTGGACTCACGCTGAGAGATTACTACTTAGCAACTATTTCTTCTTTTTGGGGTTATTTGTGGCCGCCCCAGGTCAAGAAGATCGACGTAAAGAAGGAATCGTTTCAGACGCTGTGTGTAAAAGAACATGATGCTCCTTGCACTTCTGAGAAGGCGGGAAATCAGGATTCACATGATCGGGATACTTTTGTCCAAGGTTCAGATTCGTTCAGATGGAGCGTATACCTAGATGCCATCGAAAAGGCCATCAATGCCGGTTCGAATGTGCTCGTTCTTGTGCCTGAAATCAGTAGAGCCGAAGAAGCTGAGCGGAGGCTGGCTCCCATTTATGGTGACGAGGTACTTGCGGTAGTACATTCGGATATGACTGCGGTCTCAAGACGGAATCAGTGGCTTGAAGTGAGAGACGGTAAAAAACGGATTACAGTAGGGACGAGATCAGCTGCCTTTAATCCGATAAAGGATCTGGGCCTTGTTATTGTCGACGAAGAAGAATCCGTGCACTACAAGGCAGAAGAGTACCCTAAGTACAACGGAAGAACCGTGGCGAAGCTGCGGGGCAGGTATGAGAACTGCCCTGTGATTCTAGGCTCATATGTACCTTCTGTGGTTGCGAACTACGGTTTTTCACAAGATATGTTCGACGAGATCAAAGAAGGCTTCCCTTTACGAAATAATGTGGATTCAGAGATAGTCAGCCTTTTGGGACGCAAGAATAGGGTTCTCATCAGCAAGGAATTGCACCTTGCACTGGCAGATGCCTTTGGCGCTGGCAAGAGAGCTCTTCTTTTTATAAACAAGAGAGGTACCGCATCTAGCCTCGTATGTGCCGAGTGTGGGAATGTGATTCTGTGTCCAAGGTGTTCGGTACCCATGGCATACCATTCCAAGGAGAGCCGGTTGATTTGTCACACTTGTGGCTATAGGGAGAATCCTCCGGTGCAATGTCCGGTGTGCCAGGGATTCGATTGGAAGCCGGTTGGTTATGGCATAGATCGCGCCCGGTCAGAATTCAACAAGCGCTTTCCTAAAGTCCCGGTTTTTCAAGTCGACCAGGATTCCAAAGAAGACATTTGTGATAATATCCGGGGATTTGAGTCACAGACGCCTTCGTGCCTTTTGTGCACCCAGATGGTTTTTAGCGTTCCGAGGGTTCCCGAGCTCGAGGTTGTGGGTGTATTGTCTGCTGACAATATCTTGAATCTTCCTGATTATTTGGCGCCGGAACAAGTTTTTCGGTTGCTCACCAAGCTTCGGTGTCTCTTAAACGAGGAGGAGACCCCAAGTCACAAAGAAATGAAGAAGCGGTTCATAATCCAGACCCTAAATCCCGCGCATCATGCTATACAAGGCGCATTGGATCCGGAACTCTTCTATTCAGTAGAGACCGAGAACAGAAAGGTACTAAAATACCCACCTTTTGGATTTGTAATGAGGATCACGGTTGCCGGCAAATCCGAGGAAAAAGTTATTGAAGCCTCGGATTTGTTAGCAGCGGAAATCGAAAGTAAATCCGAGAAAATCGTGGTATTAGGACCTAGCCCAGCCCCTAAGGTCAAGGTGCGAGGCCAGTACAGGTGGCACATCATGGTGAAGTCGCCGGACAGATACTGTGCAATTCATGCTGTAAAAACCTCATTGCCAGTCCTTGTCTCGTCACACGTGAAGGTATATTTGGATCTTGAAGAACCGTTCGGATCATTCTGAGTGTAACCTGCGTATTGATCTGCCGCATGGTGCCATTTTTCAAAGGGCCCGTCTTCCTGTATAATTAGAAGCGATGAATTTATGTAAAGTTCAAAGGTGATACTATTGGGCGAGCTTGAAATACGTACTTTTGATGATCCTGTACTTCGGAAAAAAGCCAAACCCGTTGCCAGGGTCAATAATAGCGTGAGGAAAATACTCGATGACATGCTCGATAGCATGAGGGCGGCGTCGGGAGTTGGATTAGCAGCTCCGCAAGTAGGCATCTCGAAGCGCCTTGTAGTCTTGGATGTAGGAGAAGGGCCATACTTTCTGGTGAATCCGGAGATCGTATCCGAATCTGATGAAACAGAAGTTCAATGGGAAGGATGTTTGAGCTGGCCTGGGTTTGTTGGGGAAGTAGAAAGACCCGTGAGGGTACTTGTCAAGGCATTAGATAGAGACGGCAAGACTACATGGGTTGAAGGAGAAGGACTTCTTGCCAGGGCATTGTGTCATGAGATAGATCATCTGGATGGCACTATGTTTGTGGACAAAGCGATATCTATAGCCGAGATCGAAGAGAAAGAAGAGGAGACGGAGGAACCAGATATAGAAAAAGTAGGATTGACCTGTGTGTTTATGGGTAGCCCCGAGTTTTCTTTGCCATCTTTAGATGCTCTTATCAAAGCGGGAATTGATGTTCGGCTTGTAGTTACTCAACCGGATCGCCCGTACGGTAGAAACAAGATCTTGAGGGCAACTCCCGTCAAACAAAGAGCCACTGAACTTGGAATCAAGGTTATTACTCCTCGAGACATGAGATCTGCCGATGTTATATCAGCAATCAAGGAAGTTCAGCCTGATTTTATAGTGGTGGTTGCGTTCGGCCAGAAGTTGCCCAAGGAAGTGCTTGAGCTTCCGAAATATGCATGCCTAAATGTGCATCCTTCCTTATTGCCCAGATACAGAGGAGGCAATCCTATACAGAGGCAGATTATGGCCGGAGAAACCGAGACCGGTGTTTCGATAATGTACATGGATGAGGGCATGGATGCAGGTGATATATGTCTTCAAAAAGTGGTTGCTGTAGGGCCTGATGAAACGACGGGCACTCTTGAGAAACGCCTTTCGATTATAGGCGCGGACGCACTAATAGAAGCAATCCAAGCAGTCTATGAGGGGTCAGCTCCGCGCATCCCTCAGGATGAGAGAAAAAAGACCATGGCCTTTCATTTGAAGCCCGGTGAAGAAGTGATTGATTGGAATCGCTCCGCAAGGGAGATTCACAATTTGGTGAGAGCCCTTTCGCCGGCACCGGGTGCGGTTACGACTTTTGGCGGAGAACGTATCAAAATATGGCAGACAGAATTGCTTGACGCAGATGAGAAGACTGATGCGGAAGCCTGCGTTCCGGGCACGATAATAGGACTCCAAGAATCCAAGCTGCTGGTTTGCTGCGGAGAGGGAGTATTGGCAGTAACGGAACTTCAACCGGAAGGGAAGAAACGGATGAGTGCAGGAGCGTTTTTGGCAGGCCGCCAGAAGGGGCCAGGCCGGTTTGGCGATCTCAACAGCTTATAGAATCTGTTACGCGGGTTTTGTCGTATAGTATATAAAGGAGGGACCGACGTGGATATAGGATATTTGATTTTTGTTATGCCGGCTCTAATATTTGCTCTATGGGCTCAAGCCAGAGTCAGCTCAGCTTACCGACAGTACTCTGAGATGAACTCAGGCGCAGGTCTACCTGCCTACATGGTTGCAGCGAAACTGCTTCAGGAATCGGGCCTTGGCGATGTCAGAATAGAGAGGGTACCAGGAGAACTTACTGACCATTATGATCCTAGAGATAAGACTCTAAGGCTATCGTCAGGCGTTTACGACAGTAGCTCGGTAGCGGCACTAGGAATTGCAGCCCACGAGGTGGGGCATGCAGTACAACACGCGGTTGGGTATGCTCCCCTTGCTATAAGAAACGGTCTTGTACCCGTGGTCCAACTGGTGTCTAATGCTGCATTCCCGCTGTTTCTAATAGGTCTCATAACGCAGTCTGGGTTTCTTATGGATCTCGGGCTTTTGTTTTTCCTAGGAGCCGTAATCTTTCAGATAGTGACCTTGCCTGTCGAGTACGATGCGTCAAAACGTGCGATTAACATGCTGGAAGGTCTTGGCTTTATAGCGGGGCAGGAATCGGTCGCGGTTGGGAATATGCTAAATGCCGCGGCTCTGACTTACGTGGCAGCTACTGCAATGGCATTGGCCCAGTTCCTTCGTCTTTTTATGTTGCGCGGAAGGCGTGACTGAGATTGTCGAGAAGCCCCAGGAGCATTGCGCTCCAAATCCTTGAGCGCCCGTCCTCTGCTTATGACTTTGTAAATGATGACGAGTTGCCGGATAAGCGAGACCGGGCGTTAGTCAAGGAATTAGTTAACGGGGTATGGCGATGGAAGAGATTGTTGGATCATTATATTGCAGCTTTTTGTGACAGGCCAAGTTCAAAAATATCTACTAGGATTATGAACGCACTCAGGATTGGCGTCTATCAACTAGTGTTTATGGGGATGCCTTCATATGCCGCTGTAGACTCAATTGTTCGATGTATGAGAACCGGCGGAGAAAAGGGTTTCGTAAACGCGGTACTCAGAAGTATATCGAGAAACATGGGACATATCGAATTGCCTTCGATAGATGCGCGTCCGTTGGAATATGCAGGGCTTAGATATTCTTACCCCGACTGGATAGTCAGGCGCTACGTCGGCTCGTTCGGGTTTGAAGATAGTCTTTCATTGCTTAAGGCTCAGAATACACCTCCGGTACTTACTCTACGTGTCAACGAGATGAAATGCGACAGAGACACCTTGCTTGAACTCCTACGCGGAGAGGGCTACTGCGCTGAACCCGGAAATCTCCCATTTTCAATAAAGGTTTCGAAAGGGCGATCTGTTGAGCAGTTTCCGGGGTATCGCGAAGGTTTATTTGTAGTGCAGGATGAAGCTGCAATGTTGCCAGCTTTGGCTCTGAAACCCAAGCCAGGTGAGGTGGTTTGGGATGTATGTGCGGCTCCGGGAGGAAAATCGACTCAGCTTGCAGAAATGGTGTTCCCAGACGGCCTGGTGGTGGCCTCGGATATATCTTCAGAGCGGACATGCATGATAGCCGAGTCGTGCAGCCGTCTGGGCATTACGAATGTTGTTCCATGTGTCTTAGATGCCACTAATGAAGATGAAATCTTGGCCACGTTCAGTCGAAAAGGACTGCCCACTGTGTATGATAAGATTCTGGTGGACGCACCGTGTTCGGGTCTGGGTACAATTGGTGGGAACCCGGATATAAAATGGCAGAGGCAGGAGTCAGAAATTAAAAGGCTTGCCGATCTGCAGAAACGTATTTTAGAAACGATATCGCGTTTTCTTAAGCCTGGGGGTTTTATCGTATACAGTACCTGTACTCTGACCTCGGAGGAAAATGAAGGCGTGTGGTATGAATTCATCGAAAGAAGCGGGTTTTCAATGGAATATCTGTCGCCGGCCGATTGGTCTATGGCGGGTTTGCGGTTACCCCAATCTGCGCAAAAGCCCGGTTGTATCTATATGTTACCGCATATCCATAAAACCGATGGTTTTTTTGTTGCAAAAGGAAGTAAGAATTCTCCGGGGGTCAGTGGTTTGTACCATCTATAGGGCGTTACGAGAAATGAGGATGTGATATGTGAGTGGAAAAGCCTCATGTTTTGGATCTTTCTTTGGATCAGATAGAAAAGACAATAACACAGCAGGGTTTTCAGCGATATAGGGCGCAACAACTAATCGAATGGATCTTTAAGAAATTCGCATCTTCTTATGAAGAAATGAGCGATCTTCCTAAGGATCTAAGGGACTATATGGCCCATAATCTAAGTTTGAGCACATTGTCTATGCTGGGATGTTACTCAGATCGTTCGCAACAATCCAGACGTTACCTGTGGGGATTAAACGGTATGCCCGTGGCCGAATCAGTACTGCTAAATTACAAATATGGGACTACAGGGTGTTTGTCAACTCAGGTAGGTTGTCCGGTTGGTTGCAGTTTTTGTGCCTCGGGAAAGCTGGGTTTCGAGAGAAATTTGACTAAAGGCGAGATCATAGATCAACTCATCGGAATGTGTCGTCACACCCGAGAGCGTATAGGCAGATTGGTTTTCATGGGAACGGGAGAACCTTTTTTTAACTATGATAACGTCATGAGCGCTATAGAAATGTTGTCCGAAGCAAGCACTTACGACATGTCACGAAGAAAGATTACAATATCTACTGTGGGAATTCCGGCTGAAATACGAAGATTTGCCCACGATTCAGCCGGTGTGCGGCTGGCAGTCTCGCTTCACGCACCGTCCAATGATACGAGGAATATGCTCATCCCCGTAAATGAAGTATATCCGCTCAACGAGGTGATGAGTTCTGTACGGTACTTCGCAAAAGTCACAGGGCAGAGAGTAACCTTTGAGTATATGTTGCTCAAGGGAGTGAACGATTCTAGTGAAGATGCAAGAACTCTTGCGCGCCTTGTAAGCGATCTGGATTGTTTAGTGAACCTTATCCCATGGAATCCTGTGCCGGGTGTAGACTACGAAGCTAGCGAAAAAAGCCAGGTACATAATTTCAAAGGGATTCTAGAGAAAAACCATGTGAAAGTTACAGTGCGCCGTAGGCTAGGCATTGGAGTCAAGGGTGCCTGTGGACAGCTCCAGCGGGCGAAAAGGTAGATATCGGGAGGGAACAAGATCTTGAGGTGGAAGGCTAGATCGTCCCAGGGACTCGTAAGGTCTGAAAATCAAGACTCATGGTCAGTGAATCGTCTCGCTCGGCCCGATGGGGAGGAAGCGTGGCTGGCCGTTGTAGCGGATGGTATTGGAGGAAGAGAAGGTGGACAGATAGCCTCTAGTCTGGCGGTTCAGTCGGTGGTGGAATTCTTCACTCGGTCTTCCTGGAATGACGGACCAGTCACGTTGCTTACGGAAGCCATGAATCATGCCAATGCGAGCGTTTTCCAAGCCGGATCTGCTGACAGCAGTATAACGGGTATGGGTACAACTCTTACATGTGTTTTGGTATGCCAAGATGAATCAAGAGCCTTTATAGGGCATGTCGGGGACAGTCGGGTGTACATTGTGTCATTTGAGCAAATTAGGCGCGTTACAGATGATCATTCGGTATCCGGCGAACTTTTGAAGAGAGGTGCAATAACAGAAGAAGATGCGATGAACCATCCCAACAGGAATGTACTTACCGCAGCTTTGGGAACCCAAGCATCACTCCAGTTCTCTCTTTATGAAGAAAGGCTCTTACCTGACGATGTAATAGTTTTGTGCACCGACGGACTTACGAGTCTTGTTTCTGCCGAAGAGATTCGCCGGACGATTCTAGACTGCGAATGTGAAGATGTCGCAGGCGAGCTTGTCAACCTTGCAAACAGCCGTGGTGGCTATGATAATGTCACAGTAGTTCTGCTTTGGCCGGAGATCCCAGATTCATCACATACCACCAGAGGTGAGGCAGAATGAGCTCAACTGACGATATGCTTGGCAGAATGATTGCCGGTCGCTACGAGATTGTAGAGAGAATAGGTAGCGGTGGCATGGGTGTTGTATGGAAAGCAAAGGACAAAGTCTTAGATAGATATGTAGCTCTTAAGATATTGCGACCTGAGATGAGTGAGGACGAAGGTTTTGTACAAAGATTCAGACAAGAAGCGAAGGCCGCTGCGTCGCTATCTCACAATAATATTGTGAGCATATACGACGTGGGGCAAGATCGAGGGCTGCATTTTATTGTCATGGAACTTGTCGAAGGTAGAACCCTGCGAGACATACTCAATGAAACCGGAAGTCTGTCGGTAGATGAGGCGCTGAGCGTAGCTGCTCAGATATGCTCGGGTTTGGCCCATGCTCATGCTAGCGGTATCATCCATAGAGACGTAAAGCCACAGAACATTTTGATAACGAAGACCGGACAAGTGAAAGTGGCCGATTTTGGCATCGCACGAGCTCTTGGAGCGGCGTCAAACACAGGAAAAAGCGTAGTAGTTGGTTCGGCCTCGTATCTTTCACCAGAACAAGTAAAGGATGGGGTTGTCTCGGCTGCGTCGGATCTCTATTCGCTGGGAATTGTCCTCTATGAGATGCTCACTGGCGAAGTGCCATATACGGGCGACACTGCAGTAGCGGTCGCGCTTCAGCACGTGGAAGGTAGAATTCCTTCTATTCGTGAGAAGCGCCCAGACGTTCCCATAGAACTGGAGATGTTGATTACAAAGGCACTTGCAAAAGATCCGAAGGACCGGTTCCAGTCGGCTCAAGAGATGTTAGCAGCAATGCGGCGAGTGAGCTCACGTGCCATTTCGGACCCGCATGCCGAGTTGATGCCAGAAGGTGATCAAAAAATGTCGCGGCAAAAAAAGAGGTCGTCAAATAGGGCTTTGAAACTCCTTGGAGTAGTGGTGCTAGTCGGTCTAGCCCTGGGGGGCTATGCGATCTATGCCTTCAACAATTGGATGTCGGTACCTGTGGTCGAAGTCCCGGACATAGTCGGAAAGAATCAGGTGGAAGCTCAGGAATTGCTGGTCGAATGTGGCCTTGTGCCACGGCTTTCGGCAGAGAAGTATGATCCGGATGTACCGGCGAACACTGTTATATCCCAGAGTCCTTTGGGTGGCGAAAAGGTAAAAAAAGGCCGAGAAGTATACTACGTCTTATCCAAAGGGGAGTCATTGGTAAACGTTCCCGATGTGCGTGATCTCACCCTCAGAGAGGCACAACTGGAGCTTGAGAATAACAACCTAGAACTTGGGAATGTGGATCATGTATTCCACGATACGGTACCCGAAGACCATGTGATCACCCAAAACCCGCGAGCAAATACGTCTGTGTCTATAGGGACGCGGGTCGACCTTTCAGTGTCCAAAGGTCCTCAAGAAGAAAAGACAGTTGTTCCGCGTTTGATAGGACTACTATTGGACAAGGCTGAAAGCACTCTCAAAGAGAATTCCTTGGAACTGGGCGAAGTGTCTAAGGTTCACACGAATCTCACATACGGCACTGTCATCACTCAGGATCCAACCGAGGGAACTGAGGTTTTGGCTCATAGCAAGGTTAATGTTACGATCTCCATAGGACCAGAAGAGCCGGTACGGTCCCACACAATACAGATCAAAGTTCCCGCAAAGGATGGGCCGGTACGGGTGAAAGTTGTGGTCTTGGACATGCGGGGTGAGACTGTCTGCTATGAAAAAGATGAGACCCCGGATCAGACCATTAGTGTCACATTCGAGTACAAGGGCAGTGCAGCTCTTATCAAAGTGTATTTTGACGGTAAGTTCTCCTACGAGGAGGTAATCAAACCGTAGAAAGAGGTGCTAAGCAATCTTTGATTGGTAGAGTGCTAAGCGTGCATTCGGCTGTATGTGAAGTAGATCTTGGGGACATGTTGGTGTCATGCGTATTGAGAGGCCGGTTGAAGATCTCAGATGCGCAAATCTATGCCGGGGATATTGTGACGGTATCTTACAGTGACGATGTGTACGTGATAGAAGAAGTACATGAACGTTCTAATCTGTTGGTGAGGCCGCCTGTCGCCAATGTGAACCAAGGAATTCTGGTAACGGCTGTTACCAAACCTCCTATGAGTTATCTCTACATTGATAGAGTGTTGGTTCAAATGGAGTATGAGGGCGTTCGCGGGGTGATCTGTGTCAACAAGCAAGACATAGAACAACCTGAGAAGATACAAGAGATCATAGATGTATATTCGCAGGCAGGATATGAATGTGTTGTCACTTCAGCGCTTACAGGCTACGGTTTGGACGAACTAGGAAGGCTTCTCCGGGGCAAAGTATCGGTTTTTGCCGGGCAAAGTGGCGTCGGTAAGTCGAAACTTATCGCCTCCCTAGTAGGAGCAGATTTGTTGATAGGTAACCTATCCCAAGCCGGGCGCGGTAGGCATACTACAAAATGGGTGAAACTCTTTCCTATAGGCGGGCACGGTTACGTTGCAGATACGCCAGGGTTCTCGCGGATTGATCTGATACCAGTCGAACCGCATGAACTGGGTCTTTTGTTTCCTGAGATTAGAAAATATGCAGGGCTTTGTCATTTTCCCAGATGCCTTCACAAGACCGAAGACCGATGTGGGGTAAAACATGCACTTTCACAAGGTGAGATTCCTGCCAGACGTTATGAGAGTTATCTGAAACTATTGGAAGAAGCAACCGAGAGAAGGAGATATTCATGAGAGCCTATTCAAGTATCCAGAACAAAGGAAGGAACATTAAGGTAGCTCCTTCACTCTTGTCAGCGAATATGTTGGACATAGGACGGGATGTGGCTCGAGTGAGAGATGGGGGAGCCGATCTTTTGCATCTTGACATAATGGATGGACATTTCGTACCCAATCTGACTTTCGGGCCGGACATGGCTAAGGATCTGCACACTATGGGATTACCCCTCGATGTACACCTTATGGTATCTAATCCGGATTCCGCGCTGTGTTGGTTCTGCGAGTATGCGGACTACGTGACAATTCATGTAGAAGCTACCGCTCATCTGCACAGGTTGCTGCGGGAGATACGCGATAGAGGTTGTAGAAGCGGTGTAGCGCTAAACCCTTCAACCCCTCCTGATTTTTTACCCTATGTGATCGATCAAGTTGATCTGGTCCTCGTTATGACCGTAAATCCCGGACTGGGCGGACAATCTTTTATCCCGGCCATGCTTCCGAAGATAGAGGAGATCCGACGCTTGGTTGACGAAGCAGGTCTGCCCGTGGAAATCCAAGTTGATGGTGGGATAACCGCGGATAATTCGAAGTTAGTTGTGGAAAAAGGGGCTGATATCCTGGTCTCTGGAAGTTATGTTTTTTCCAGCGACGACGTGTCCGGTGCTATAAGGAATCTAAAAACACCCAGCCCAAGTGAACGATGAAAGCAAGGTGTTTTTACTTGGGGGGAGAAACCAATAACACCCCTCGCCTTTTGAGACGCGAGAGGTGTTATTCGGTTAAGGAAACATAACATAACTTTACTTGGTAGCGCGTTGCACTTTTCCACTGCGGAGACACCTAGTGCACACCCACATCTTTTTCTGAGTATTGCCGATTGCTACGCGGACTCGCTGGACATTCGGAGACCAATCCCTTTTGTTCTTTATGTTGGAATGGCTGACTCGGTGGCCAACCGCTCTCGTTTTACCGCAGATCTCACATTTGGGCATATGACTCTAACCTCCTCAGACCTAATGGCCTGCTTATTTTAGCACACAACTCAAGGCAGGAGAAGCGCTATTCGCTGTTGAATGCTTTCTCCGAAGGACGAACGCTCCGTTGGGAGACTTTCAATCTTTACAAATTCTATTGTGTACGTACTATTGTAGTATACACTTTGTACCGTCAAAGATAGAAGTGGAGTGTAACTTGTGGTAGGAAAAGAAATAAGAACGGATATTGGGAAGATGGCCCTATCAGAAGAAGCCATAGCCACAATTGCGGGGGCAGCTGCTACCGAGTGCTACGGAGTAGTGGGTATGGCAGGTCGTAAGATGACAGACGGACTGTCTGAACTTCTAGGCAGGGAAAACCTGTCAAAAGGTGTGACCGTGTCTATTGACGGTGACGATGTATATATCAATGTTTCGGTAATTCTTGGCTACGGCGTAAAAATTCCGGAAGTCGCTCGGATGGTCGCGGAAAAGGTTCGCTATACTGTTTATAACTACACAGGTCTAAAGGTAAAACGAGTAACAGTTAACGTAGAAAGCCTAAGGTTTCAAGATACGGAGAATTAGACGATGACCGAACTATGTATGAGTGGCGATTCATTTATTGGCATACTTGCTCACGCGAAGGACTATTTATGTCAACGAAAAGATGAAGTGGATGCTCTAAACGTGTTTCCAGTCCCAGACGGAGATACAGGAACGAATATGTACCTTACTCTGTGTTCGGCTGTTGAAAGTCTCAATGGGAAATCTGCCATTTCATTGTCAGAGGCTGCTGAAATCGCAAGCATGGGAGCGCTCATGGGCGCTCGAGGCAATTCGGGTGTTATTTTATCGCAGATCTTGAGAGGTATTGCCAAAGGATTTGCAGACAAGGAATGTGCTCGCCCGGAAGATATCGCTCTCGCTATCGAGGATGCTGTCGTAACTGCATACAAAGCAGTCATGAAACCTGTTGAAGGAACGATCCTCACGGTATTACGGGGAATGAGAGATGCGGCTATTAGCCAGGCGGTGGCTGCTGATGTCACGATTGAGCAACTTCTAAGAGAATGTGTTTGTAAGGGAAATGAGGTTTTGCAAAAGACTCCGGAAATGCTTCCTGTACTTAAAGAAGCTGGGGTTGTGGATGCAGGGGGCCAGGGGCTTGTGTATGCCGTTGAAGGCGCGCTTAAGTGGTATGAGCAAGACCGGTCTGTGAAACAATATGGTGAAAGAGAGACTATCCGAAGCGCAGCTGTCCCAGTTGTTCATGAACAGGACATAGTCAGTATTGAGAACCCCTACGATACTCAGCTCCTTATTCTTGGAAACGACCTATCAGTTGAAGACATAAGGCAAGTGCTTGATCCCATAGGAGATTCGATGCTTGTGGTGGGCTCAGGCGATGTCGTAAGAGTTCACATCCATACTGCGGTGCCTGAAGAAGTAATAGGTATATGCAGGGAATACGGGCAGATATCCGAGGTCACCATAGATAATATGATTGAACAATCTAAGGCAGCTCTTAAACTCAGAGATGCTGCAAAGACTGTAACTACGCATGATAGAGAGATTAGCCTGCCTGCGAGCGCTACGAAGAACATAGGTGTGATTTCTGTGGCCACCGGAGAAGGACTCAAAGCCATAATGAAGAACCTTGGTTGTGACTTGGTCATGGACGGTGGCATTACGATGAATCCATCGACAAGCGATGTCTCCGCCGCGGTAAACTCGTTGGGTACGAACAAAGTCATATTTTTGCCCAACAGTTCAAACATATTCCTGGCCGCGAAACAGGCCAAGAGGATTACCGGTCGGAGGATGTACATCGTCCCCTCTAGAACTGTGCCTCAGGGCATATCCGCCCTTTTATCGCTCAATCTAGACGAAGATATGGAGTACAACTTGCGGAAAGCAGGGAAAGCAATCCGAAGCGTAAAGACTGGCGAAGTTACATTTGCAGCCCGAAATGGCAAATTTGGCAGGCACGTATTCAAACAAGGCGATATCATTGGATTGATTGAAGGCAAGGTCGAGATAGTGGGGCACGATCCTCAGGAAGTGCTTATGGCAATCATGGCCAAGATGGTCAGAGAAAATGATTCAGTAATAACTGTCTATTACGGGCAAGATATTGAGGTAGCTACGTCCAAGACAGTCTATGAGATGTTAACAGACGGTTTTGGTGATACATGTGATGTAGAGGTTCATTTCGGTGGGCAGCCTTTGTACTACTATATTGTGTCGGTGGAATAATGGATAAACAGATGTCTCTAACTCAAGATATTAGGTACTTAAAAGGTGTCGGGCCTAAGAGAGCCAAAGAATTCAATTCTCTTGGAATTCATACTATCAAGGATCTTTTCGATTACTTTCCGTTTAGGATAGATGATTTTTCCCGCACCAAGAGGATCGCGGATTTGAGGCCCGGAGATGAGGTGAGTGTGGCAGGGAGAGTTACAACAACTGTCACAATTCCGGGTCTGAGAGGCCCTGTTGTGCGTGTAGGCATATCAGACGGAACCGGTCTTTGCTACCTGGTGTGGTACAATATGCCATACATGACAAGCAGGCTGCGTAGGGGAATGAAAGTTGTCGCATCTGGCAAGGCAGAATGGCGCCGTGAGAGCTGGGAGATAGCTCACCCTTTGGTTAAAGAGGGAGCAAGGACAGACCTCCATGGGCCAATTATCCCAATATATCATTGTAAGGCAGAACTGCCTTCTTCAACCATATCTAGGGTTATTGGCGAGAACCTTGAGGTTTATCTTGGCTTGGTTCCGGAACTGTTTACTGCTGACGCAATCGCCAGACATGAACTTGTGAGCCAGAGACAGGCGTACTGTGACATTCACTTGCCTAAAGATGCCCAGATGTGGTACAGGGCTCGTAGAACCTTTGCCTTCAGAGAGGTATTTCTGCAACAGATGGCCCTCTTAATGATGAAAAAGGAAAACACCGCCAAAGGCGTTATGCCTGGTTTCGAAAAGTTCTGTCTCCCTAGGGAATTTGTGGCTTCGTTGCCATTTCGCTTGACCATGGCTCAAGAGAGGACCATAAAACACATCGAGCAAGACCTCTCCTCTGGTAGAATTATGAATCGACTTATCCAAGGAGATGTCGGAAGCGGGAAGACAGTCGTTGCTATCTGGGCGCTGTTATCTGCTGTGAGCAATGGTTATCAAGGTGCGTTCTTGGCCCCCACGGAAATCCTGGCTAGACAGCACCTAGAAACGATCCAACAACTTGCCGGCAAATTTGCCAGGGTTGGTTTCCTTTCGGGGAGTCTTACTGCTTCTGAAAAAGAGGAGGTTCTCAAGAGCATTTCCGAGGGGTACATAGATATCTTAGTCGGTACTCACGCTATGTTGGAACCAAGTGTGAAATGGGCCAACCTTGGACTGGTTGTCACCGATGAACAGCATAGATTTGGTGTAAAACAGCGTATGAATCTTTCCGCCCAAACCTCGGTACCTCATGTGCTTATCATGAGCGCTACGCCGATTCCTAGGTCGTTGGCTCTGACGATCTATGGGGATCTCGATGTATCTGTTATCGATGAGCTACCCTATGGTGCGAACAGGATTCAGACGCGGCTATTGGAATACGGTCAACGAAAGACAGCTTATGACAAGGTGCGTGAAGAGATCGCAAGAGGACATCAAGCGTATGTGGTATGTCCACAGATTAGCGATGGTAAATCGGAGCGAAAATCTGTTGAACGCGTTTTTGAAGAGTTGAGTCAGGGCTATCTACAGGGTATCAAAGTCGGATTGGCGCATGGAGGCATGCCTCGCGATTTCTTGTCACAACAGATGTCAGATTTTTCTCAAGGGCTGATTCAGGTGCTTGTAGCCACTACAGTAGTGGAGGTTGGGATAGACGTTCCTAATGCAACCTGTATGGTGATAGAAGGAGCCGAGGCGTTTGGCCTTGCTACTTTGCATCAACTAAGGGGGCGTATAGGGCGCGCCGGACAGGACGCATTTTGTTTCCTAATCCCATCTCATGGCGAGACTAAATCTTTGGACAGGCTAAAAGTATTCGAAACTGTGTTTGACGGATTTGAGCTAGCCGAGATAGATCTCTTGCAGAGGGGTCCCGGGCAGTTCTTTGGAGTTAGGCAGCATGGGCTTTCCGGAACTAATGTAGAGGATCTGGGCATTACCACTGAGACAATAGAGAAAGCTAGGGAAGAAGCTAGGCGTACCATGGATGCGTTTAATGACAGCGGCCATGTTCCTCAAGAATACTTTGCGCTTGTGCACGAGATCGAAAGTCGATTTGGCGATTTAACGCAACACGCAAGATCTAGGTGACTCAGGTTTATTGAAGTCACATTAAATGGTATCATCATAACGTAGAAACTGAGATGATTCATTTTATTGAAAGCCAGGCGAACGGAGGTTGGTCTCTTGCAATCTGCAGTGTATCCAGGAAGTTTTGACCCTATCACTAATGGACATCTTGATATCATCAAACGAAGCGCGAGATGTTTCGAGAAACTATATGTCGCAGTATTCAACAATCCGTCAAAAACCCCCCTGTTTTCTGTTAGTGAGAGATTAGAAATGATTAGAGACGAATGCGAAGATATGCCAAATGTCGAAGTAGTAGGAGCCAGCGGGCTTCTGGTTGATTTTGCCCGGCGAAACGGCATTAATATAATGGTTAAAGGATTAAGAGCGGTTTCGGATTTCGACTATGAATTCAAAATGGCATTGATGAACAAGAAATTGGACCCTGGCATAGAAACCGTGTTCATGATGACGTCTATTGACTATCTTTACCTTAGCTCAAGCCTAGTCAAAGAGGTTGCTCAATATGGCGGGTGCATAAAGGATTTAGTACCGCCTCGCGTCGAAACTAAGCTGATAAGGAAGATGAGGGAAGTAAGCGTGTCGGATCAATCTACGCAGTAAAACACAGGAGGCTAAAGGTGATGGATGTACTTTCGATGATTGACAGGTTGGATACATACCTTTCTGAGTGCTCGCGCTTGCCACTGGTAGGAAAACTTGTCGTAGATGAAGATGAAGTTTTTGACCTGATCGACGAAATAAGGGCAGCAATTCCTCAAGAACTAGAGCAAGCCAAATGGCTTCTGAAAGAAAGGGATCGCATACTGCAAGAAGCCCGGAAAGAAGCTGATGAGATTATTAGCGACGCTAAGGGTCAAATCAGCATACTAGCTTCCGAATCCATTGTCGCTAAGGAAGCAAGAAAGCAGGCAGAAGAGCTTCTCGATAGGACTCAGGAGGTCGCGACCGAAATACACATGAGCGCTCGAGAATATGCGGATGAACTCATGGAGAAAGTGGAGAATCTGCTCTTATCTATGCTCGAAGAAATAAGGACAAATCGCCAAGAGCTAGGTGTAAGCGCAGAAGACAGACCTGATGTCGCAGACTCTGAAGTGCCGGAGATACGAAGGATCTCAGACGCAGGGTTTGATGATGACCCGTGGGATTCTGACTCCTTTGCGTAAGAATGTTCGGTGACTTGTCTTGTGGCAACAAGCGAAAGAAGCTGAGGATTGTTGCCAAGATTATTCTCTTCGGGTGTTTTGTATGTTGCCTTGGAGTTGTGCCATCAGGCTGCCTTGTAGTTTACCCGGGACCCGTTATGGATCTTTGCGACGTTTTGGAAGTGTCTGAATATCCTCCCAAGGAACATTCTTTCTATATGGTTTCAGTCTTGGCTCAAGATGCGAGCGTGCTTGAATGCATTATCGCGGCCGTGGATTCGGAAACCGGACTTTGGACAAAGAGCCAAGTGTTCGGCGGAATGCAACCGGAAGATTATGCAAAGAAGAGCCGTGAGGCTATGGAAGAAAGTCAGAGGATAGCCACCTATGTAGCTTTGAGGGCCAGCGGAATAGAAGTTTCTGATGAATATGACTTACCTATCCGGGTTTCCTCCTGCACTGGTGACGTTGCAGGCCCGTCAGCAGGACTTGCATTTGCCCTTGAGGTCTTGAACCGTCTAGGGGATGATATGATACAAGCCAGAAAGATAGCCTGCACCGGAGTCTTGGATAGAGATGGGAGAGTATGTGCAGTAGGTGGTATTGCCCAAAAGACGATTGCTTGCGAGAGAATGGGTATAGACATTTTCCTGGTGCCCAAGGAAAATTATGACGAGGCGGCTAGATTAGCCCACGATCTCATGGTAGTAGGCGTTAGCACATTCCAAGAGGCTATCGCCGTTGTAACCTACAGCGTGAATCCTTGACATCCCTGTCCGCGTCCTTGTATAATCCGTCTTGTCAATGGAGGTAAGCGATAATTTGAAAATTGATGTATCGAGCATAATCAAAGAACCGGGTTCGAGTTTCTCCTTTTTCCAGGAAGGGCCTTCTGACCTATTCTTGGAAGGGGAGGATAAGGTCTATCTGTCTTGTCCGATTTCGGTGCAAGGGGTTGCGACATCAACCGGGGATGGAATATATGTCCAGGCTAATGCTGAAGGTGTCGTCCGTCTTACTTGTTCAAGATGCCTGAAAGAGTACGACCAGCAGTTTCACATCAGCTGCGAGGGTAAGTTCCAAAAAGCTTTTCTTGGAACTGTGGCGGCGAACGAGGATGACGATGTGGAGATGTTTGCCCTGCAGGGCGCATTTTGTGTGCTAGACGACATGATAAAGCATGAGCTCATACTTAGTCTTCCGATGAAACCTCTATGCACCCCGGACTGTGAAGGAGTTCCTGGGTACGATACCCGTGAGAAAGACACAGAGGAAGAACTTGGCGAAGAACCTACGCTATTTGGCAGAAAACTGCTGGACGCGGTGGAGGAAAGGAGCAAGGAACATGGCAGTACCAAAAAGAAGGACCTCGGCATCTAAAAGAGATATGCGCAGGGCCTCTGCCTGGAGGAACAGGCTTACGTCTCCCAATCTCATAGAATGCCCAAGGTGCCATTCGTTAACACTATCACACAGGGTATGTCCCGAATGCGGGTATTACAAGGGCCGTCAAGTTACAAAAGTGAAGGAGAAGTAGGCTGTTCACACGCTTGGCAATAACACAATAAAAGACTCCGAAATTTCGGAGTTTTTTTGTTATCAAAGAAAAGAGAGACACTTGACATAGCTTGTATGGTAGGTGTTAATATCTACCCATAAGGTTAGGTTATATAGAACTCTGAGGCGGGTGTAGATGGCGCTGAGCCCGAAAGAACGACGTGAACGACTAAAAGATATCTTGTCGGCGAACCCCTTCCTTCCGGATAGGCGGTTGGCCCGCTATTTTGACGTGAGTCCCCAGACCATACGTCTTGACAGGTTGGCTTTGGGCATTCCAGACCAGAGAACCAGGACCAAAGAACTCGCCGAAAGAGCTTATGGAATTGTTCGTGCGATGGGTGGCGAAGAGATAGTAGGAGAACTAGTTGATCTGGATTTGGGCAAATCCGCTATATCTATACTTGAGACTACTCCGGAAATGGCATTTGAAAGGTCCGGTATAACAAGGAGCCAGTACATATTCGCACAGGCAGATTCCCTTGCAATCTGCATCGTCGATGCAGAGAATGTGGTAACGGGAATTGCAAATCTCAAGTTTAAACGCCAAGTTAAAGTAGGAGAAAGACTTGTGGCAAAAGGACAAGTCATAAGCGACAGGGGAGACAAGTTTTCGGTGCTTGTAGAAACACGTTCCAAGGGTGAGTTGGTGTTCAGAGGTAAGTTTTTGGTGTTTTCCCTTGATGAAAGAGGGAGCGAGAATTGAACGAAACGGGCATTGATAACAAAAAGGCAATAGCTGTTGATCTGATGGGTGGCGACGATGCGCCTTATCAGGTAATTGACGGTTGTGTGTTGGCGCTGGAGCAAGGGGCATCGATCTTGGCGCTAGGGAACAGTGAGGCCGTTGAACTTCTAAAGAGCAGGATCGAGCATCCGAATCTGGCTACGCTCGTATGCGATCAAGTGATAACATCTGAGGAGTCGCCTGTCAGGGCGGTGAAAACCAAAAGTGAGTCAACGATTGTTAGGGGTCTTGCGGCTGTCAGGAACGGTCAGGCCTCGGGTTTTGTCTCAGCAGGTTCGACGGGTGCACTGTTGGCGGGCGGAGTTCTGATTTTGGGTCGTGCTAAGGGCGTAGAAAGACCTTGCTTAGGCATGGTTCTTCCCTCTTGCAGTGATCACGGTGTCTTGGTGATGGATTTGGGGGCATCGTACGACGTTCGTCCGAGCAATCTGGTTGATTTTGCCCTTATGGGAATTCTATATGCAGACATGGTGTTAGGTTGGAAAAATCCTCGGGTGGGGTTATTGAACATCGGAACCGAATCCAGTAAAGGTACCACTACAATAAAAAAGGCTTACAAATTGATGCACAACGCTCCGATAAACTTTGTGGGTAACATTGAAGCCCGCGATGTATTCTTTAACAAAGCAGATATCATAGTTGCCGACGGATTTGTTGGTAACGTGCTATTGAAGGCGTCCGAGGGAGCTTTGCTTTTTCAGATGAAATGTCTTAAAGATTCAATCAAAAAAGGCACTATATCTAAAATGGGGGCACTACTGCTTCGCCCCGTGTTTGATGAGCTAGCGCGTTCGTTCGATTATTCAATCTATGGTGGGGCTCCCATGCTTGGTCTGCAGGGGTGTTTGGTCAAGTGTCATGGTTCTTCAAAAGGATTGGCTATTGCCAAGGGTATTGAACAAGCTATTAAATTCGCAGAAGGCAACGTGGCCTCTTTGATATCTGAAACGATATCGGAAATGGGTCTTGAGGAGAGTGAACAATGAAGAATTCCGTTTCAGCAACGATAGAGTCTTTGGGAGTCTACGTGCCTCCTGACGTACTGACGAATGCAGATCTAGAGAAGATGGTGGAGACCTCAAATGAATGGATTGTTGAAAGAACTGGAATTAGGGAAAGACGTATTGCAAGCAAGGACATAAGCACGTCCGATCTGGCGGCGCGTGCGGCGTTGTCTTGTCTGTCATCTTCGAAAGTCTCAGCAGAAGATATAGATCTCATCATAGTTGCAACCGCAAGTCCTGACTATGCCTTCCCGGCAACTGCCTGCATTGTACAAGAGGCCATTGGGGCCAAGCGGGCTGCGGCATTCGATGTGGAAATCGGTTGCACTGGGTTCATATATGCACTTGCCATAGGCTCTCAATTCATCGTATCCGGAGTATACAAAAACGTACTAGTAATAGGAGCAGAAACGCTGTCACGTCTAATTAACTGGAAAGACCGTAATACGTGCGTGCTTTTTGGCGACGGTGCCGGTGCAGCGATGTTGACCAGGGGGAATTCAGGAGAAGGGATATTAGGATTTCATCTGGGAGTTGATGGTTCGCAAAGGGATCTTCTTTATCTCCCGGCAGGTATGGCCAAGCTCCCGGCTAGCTGCGATACAGTTAGCCAAGGCCTGCATTATGTACATATGGAGGGAAAAGCTGTATTTAAGTTTGCCGTGAAAACCATGGACAGTGCCGTTACCAGATTGCTCGAGGACATTGGGAAAACAGCCGATGATATTGACTTATTGATCCCACATCAGGCAAACATAAGGATAATTGAGTCCGCAATTCAGCGTTTCAAGATTCCTAGAGAAAAAGTGATGATTAACATAGAGAAATACGGTAACACATCTTCGGCGTCGATTCCAATCGCGCTGTACGAAGCTTACGAACAGGGCCGAATCAACAAAGGGGATCTTGTAGTATTAGTAGGATTTGGCGCTGGTCTGAGCTGGGGTTCGATCGCGATAAACTGGTAATCTAGGATCGAGACCCGAAAAACATGCGAAACCAAGGGAGGTTTTGAAGTGGCCACGGTAAAGATCGTGACTGACAGTGCGCAGGATTTTGAGCCCTCACTTTTGGAGAAAATGGGGATCACGGTTGTACCTCTAACCGTTCACTTTGGTGAGGAATCGTATAGAGATGGTTATGAGATCCGAGGCAAAGAATTCTACGAGCGACTGACCAGTTCATCGGTTATAGCACGAACCTCACAGCCGTCACCATGGGAATTCCAAGAGGTGTTCCAGAGACTTACTGAAGACGGTTCATCGGTAGTCGCCATACTCCTTTCGTCGGCGCTCAGCGGTACTTACCAATCCGCAGTGATGGCGAAAGAGGCTTTGCCCGACCGACAGATCGAAGTCATCGATTCAAAGAGCGCATCCGGAATGTATGGAATGATGGCAATTTTGGCACAAGAAATGGCAGGGAAGGGCAGCACTTTTGACGAAATAGTAGCTGCTGTCAAGCGTATGATTCAAGCAGGTATCACAGTTTTCTCAGTAGACACTCTCGATTATTTGGCTAGAAATGGCAGAATAGGCAAGGCTCAGCACTTGCTTGGAAGCATGCTTAACATGAAACCTATCCTGTCTCTTGATGATGAGGGATATGTTGTGGCAAAGGAACGGATCAGAGGCAGAAACAAGGTCATCCCTAGGATGGTAGACATTGTGCTCGAACATTTGGGCGAAGAAGAACTGTATGTATGCGTTTCGGATGCCAATTCTCCTACCGAAGCAGCAAAACTCAAGGAGCAAGCTCAAGAACGACTCAATATCCGAAGACTTTTTGAGACCGAAATTGGCGCGATAATAGGTACCCATACAGGCCCTGGTACTCTCGCTTTACTGGCCATCCCCTGCAGAGCGGTCTAGGCAGTTATCATTGGGAGGTGTTTTGTTTGGGAAAAATAGCATGGGTGTTCCCAGGGCAAGGAGCACAGTTTCCAGGCATGGGAAAAGAACTATACGACCAATACGATATTGCAAAGGATGTGTTTGAGAGGGCCGATGCAGCACTGGGCTTTAAATTGTCGGATTTGATCTTTGGGGGCCCATCGGACGAGCTAACTTTGACCTACAATGCGCAACCCGCGCTACTTACTGTGAGCGTTGCTGCAGCTATGGTCTTGGAAAGTCAGGGTCTGCGGCCAGACATGGTTGCTGGGTTGAGCCTTGGCGAATACACTGCGCTTGTAGTGGCAGGATCATTGAGTTTGGAGGATGGGGTGGTGATCACCAGAAAACGTGGCAGATATATGCAGGAAGCTTGCCCACCCGGTCAAGGGAGCATGGCTGCAATAATCGGTCTGCCTTGTGCCGAAGTTGAGGCTATCTGTTACGAATCCTCAAAACTGGGAGTGGTCACTGGTGCAAATTACAATTGTCCCGGACAAGTGGTAATCTCCGGACACAAAAAGGCTGTGGATGATGCTTGTCGCAGGGCGCAAGAACGAGGCGCCAAGGGAGTTCCTCTTGCGGTAAGTGCGCCTTTTCATTGTGCATTGATGGAACCGGCAGCCAAGAGGCTGAGTGCCGACCTTGAGAAGATTGAGTTTAAGGAACCTACCGTTGCAGTTTATTCGAATGTCACGGGTAGACGCCTGAGCGATCCTCGGGGTGTGAAGGATATTTTGATTCAACAGATGACCCAGCCGGTCCTGTGGCAAGTCGACATGGAGAACATGATCCTCGACGGTGCATCCGGCTTTATCGAAGTAGGTCCGGGCAAGTCTCTTACAGGCTTTGGAAAACGAATCAACCCGGCTGTCCGATTTGTGCAATTCTCATCTCCTTACGATCTCAATACTGTTATTGATTTTTATAAGGAGGCTTCGATATTATGAATAGTGACTACCCAGTAGCGCTCATAACTGGTGCGTCACGGGGGATAGGAAGGGCATGTGCCCTGCAACTGGCCAAGAGTGGGTTCGATATTGCGGTGAACTATGTGAGAGACTTAGAAGGCGCACATGAGACTAAGAAAATGGTAGAAACTCTTGGGAGAAGAGCAGAGGTTTTTCAGTGCGACGTCTCCTCATACAAAGATACAGAGAAACTCATAGACCTAATCGAGAAGAACATGGGGCCTATTGAGGTTTTGGTGTGCAACGCAGGAGTCACAAGAGATTCTTTATTCGTGCGCATGACCGAAGAAGAGTGGGATCTGGTTATCGACACGAATCTCAAGGGCGTGTTTAATGTCACTAAGTGGGTCACAAGACCCATGGCTCGGCGAAAAAAGGGAAGAATCATTAGTATATCGTCGGTCGTAGCCTTTACTGGTAACCCTGGGCAAGCTAATTACGCTGCGTCCAAAGCAGGTGTCGTGGGCTTAACCAGGACACTTTCAAAGGAACTTGCCAGGTATACGATCACGGCTAATGTGGTAGCACCCGGGTACATAAGTTCAGATATGACAGACGGACTACCTCAGGAGATCAAGGAAAAACTTGTTGGCCAGGTTCCCTTGGGCAGACCGGGGACACCGGAAGATGTCGCGCATGCAGTTGCATTCTTGGCGTCAGATGAGGCAGCTTACATCACGGGCCAGGTTTTATTTGTCGATGGTGGCATGTTCACCAGCGGCGTTTAGCATATAGCGTTACTGCGAGGAGGTGAATAACTTGACAGAGGATAAGTTGTTCGAAGCGGTAAAAAAGATAATAGTTGATCAGCTAGGTGTCGAAGAGTCATTGGTTAATATGGAGTCTTCTTTTATCGACGATCTAGGTGCCGATTCCCTGGAGATTGTGGACCTTATTATGGCTTTTGAGAGTGATTTCGGCATTACAATACCTGACGAAGATGCAGAGAATCTTACAACGGTCCAAGATGCCGTAGAATATCTTAAGGAGCATGTCAAAGAATAACGGTTAGAGCGAGGCCCTGCGGCCTTCGTGGCCAGCGGGGCCGTAGTCTACGGAGAGGATGTGCCTGAAGGTGGAGGCAAACAGACGCGTTGTTGTTACTGGTATGGGGGTCATAAGCCCTATAGGTACTGGATTACCATCGTTTTGGAATAGCCTTGTCGAGGGTAAGTCTGGCATACGGGAGATTACTCGGTTTGACGCATCAGACTTCCCTTCTAGGATCGCCGGAGAGGTTGATTTTGACCCTTTGGATTACCTTGACCGACGTGAGGCTCGGAAAATGGATAGGTTCACCCAGATGGCCGTTGCGTGTGCGCGCATGGCAGCGGAGCATGCGGATATGAATGATGGCCTTGAACCTGAAAGAGCAGGGGTTATTATTGGAACGGGAATAGGCGGTATTGAGACTCTGTCCAATGAATACGAAAACTACATGACTAAGGGCCCGGGACGAGTCTCACCCTTTTTCGTGCCTATGATGATACCTAACATGGCAGCAGGCCATATATCTATCGATTTGGGACTCAAGGGTCCCATAAACACTATCGTCACCGCATGTGCGTCGGGCACGAATGCAATTGGCGAAAGCTTCAGAATCATACAGCGTGGGTACGCGGAAATGATGGTTACCGGCGGCACCGAAGCTCCGCTTGTTCCTTTGTGCTTAGCGGGTTTTTGCAACATGAAAGCCTTGTCTACAAGAAATGAACTTGTCTCCAAAGCGTCTTCTCCTTTTGATAAGAACCGCGATGGTTTTGTGATAGGCGAAGGGGCCGGAGTCCTTGTGCTCGAGGAATTAGAGCATGCTCGAAGGCGCAATGCTAGGATATATGCTGAAGTAGTGGGATATGGTATGAGTTCCGATGCATATCATATTACAGCTCCCGCGCCCGAAGGTGATGGCGCTAGAAGGGCGATGGACGCTGCAATACGAGACGCAGGGTTGACACCTTCTGACATAGACTACATCAATGCTCATGGAACCTCTACTCCATACAACGACGCCAACGAGACTCAAGCGATCAAGAATCTAATGGGCCCAAAAGCGTATGACACGATGATATCGTCAACGAAATCTATGATTGGTCACTTGCTTGGCGCAGCCGGGGCGGTTGAGACAATTGCGACGGTTTTGGCCATGGAAAACGGAATCGTTCCGCCTACGATAAACTACGAGGAACCGGACCCAGAATGTGACCTCGATTATGTACCTAACAAAGCAAGAGAATGCGAGATTCGCGTCGCACTAAAGAACTCTTTTGGTTTTGGGGGGCAAAACGCTTGCCTTGTCATAAGAAAATTGAACGACTAAAGGGTGTCTTTCAGAAGGCAATAGAAGGCCTTGACGAGCAGCTGAAGAGCCAAGCATTTACTCATGTTTCGTACTCAAATGAAAAGGGTGAAGGGTTTCCGTCCAACGAGAGGTTGGAGTTTTTAGGAGATGCGGTCATATCTCTGGCGGTGGCACTGAACTTGTACGAACGGTTGCCTGGCCTTTCTGAAGGCGAACTTACGAGGATGAGGGCTGCATTAGTCTCAGGGGCATCGCTTGCTCAAATAGCACAGATGGTGGATCTCGGGTCTTACCTGAAATTGGGCAGAGGCGAAGAACTAACTGGTGGGAGAGCGAGACCCAGCATACTTGCGGGTGCATTTGAGGCAGTCATAGGTGCGTACTTTATACAATATGGTTGGGAACGGACTCGAGAACTGGTAACCACTCTTTTGATAAATGAGGATCCGACTGAGCTGCCGATAGATCCCAAAAGTCTTTTGCAGGAGTTTGTGCAAAAGACCCCCGGTGCAAAACTTGAGTACCGAGTCATAAGCGTAGAGGGACCAGATCATAGCCCTCATTACAACATCGCTTGTTTGATTAATGGCAAACAGGTTTCAACAGGACGAGGTAGCACGAAGAAAGAAGCTGAGGAGAATTCCGCCCGAGAATATCTTCAGAAAAAGGGGCTCTTAGACTGAGTGGTTGAGAATGAAGATTATCTTGCCATTTATGAAGTCAGGGGATAGCAGTTGAGTAACGTCCTTTACATCTATATAGATCGGAGCCTTATCGGGCAAATAGTAAACCCTCGCGATGGCCGGATGACCTTGTTGATTTATAAGTATTAGGTCTCCCTGGCCACATTTACCTTCCGGATCGATTATGAGCAAATCTCCCGGACTCGCTATCTCTCCGTATCTATTTTCTGAAATGAGGACTGCGAAACTCCTTGGACCTAAATGTGCATTGATGTATTCTTTCAGGTCAAGTTGCCTCAGGCTGTCGTTTTCAAAATAAAGGGGCATGGTCGTCCATCTTTTTGAGTCCCGTGTAGTTTCCACGGTCTGACTTGGGATAGGAAAAGACCTGGATAACACCATTTTCTTGAAATCTTTGAGACCGCTGTACCCTGCCTTTTCGAGCCAGTAGTAAACGGACTTTGGTTCAGAATAGCCTAACTTTGCAGCAAGCTCTTTACCTGTTATATTTGGATTGGCTAGTATGAAATAAGCCATTTGGTCGATTTTAGACAAAAGGTTCCCACTCCTAGATATTTGGATAACATAGTTACCTTATATCAGTGGGTGAATAATCCTTTACATAACATATATAAATTTACATACATAACCTTTGTCAGGAGGCACTGATTTCTTGCTAAAAAAGATCTCGCTTCATGGATTCAAGTCGTTTTGTGACCGCACAGACTTGAGTTTCGGAACAGGAATTACTGCAATCGTGGGCCCTAACGGATGTGGGAAATCCAACATAGCAGACGCATTGAGATGGGTCCTGGGCGAGCAAAACCCGAGGCTCCTACGGTGCAATAGGCTGCAAGATCTCATATTCGGTGGCACGCACAAAAGAAAGGCTATGGGCATGGCCGAAGTAAGGCTGCTTATCGACGGGGTCAAAGATGAAAGAGAGCTAGAGCTTACTAGACGTTTTACAAGGGATGGCTCTAGTGAATACAGGATCAACAACAAAACTTGTCGGTATAAAGATGTAAACGACCTATTGCTAGGCACCGGGCTATCACACACAGGCTATGTGGTTATAGGCCAGGGGACCATTCAAGAACTCGCGGGTGGAAGGCCGGAAGATAGGCGCCTTTGGATAGAAGAAGCATCGGGGGTATCAAGGTTCAGACTCAATCGGAAAGAAATCGAGGATAAATTATCCCTGGCAGGCAGGGATCTGGTTAGGCTTGAGGATTTGTTGGTAGAACTTGAATCCCGTAAGTCATCTCTTTATTCAGACTGGGAGGTGGCTAGGGAATATCATGCTCTGTTGAAAGAGAAAAACGATTTGGAGCTGTCGATGTGGCTATACCGGGAGAATGAGGAGTATCGACAGTTTCAGAATGCAGACAGGCGTTTGGCCAAGTATTTAAAAGAGGTAGACGAAATTGTAGATCGCACGTCCCGACTACAAAATGATCTCGACTCGCTTCGGACTGAACTCAAAGTCAAAGAGAACCGTTGTATCCTTCGTACACAACAAAAAGAAGAGCTTGAGGAACGATCTTTTGCATTGAAGAAAAGTAGAGACGAACTCCGTGGCAAACTGAGTTTGATCTCCAGGGAAATAGAAGCACGAGAAGTGCGCATAGGATCTTTGGAATCCGAGATCAAAGACATGTCCTCGCGCGAAGAATCGCTAAGATCTAAGCATGATGAAATCTCCGCAAAGCGGATGGAAGTTTTAGCCAACCTCAAAACTGTCCAAGGCGAGAAAGACGATTTTGAGCGGCTGTGGAAATCGCTAGGAACCAGAGTCA
This sequence comes from Candidatus Fermentithermobacillaceae bacterium, assembly GCA_018052475.1. Classification (GTDB taxonomy): domain Bacteria; phylum Bacillota; class Sulfobacillia; order Fermentithermobacillales; family Fermentithermobacillaceae; genus UBA3907. The sequence goes on along the minus strand of JAGPNG010000003.1, from coordinate 27,977 downwards.
TTGATATGCGTTCGCAGTTAAACTCATTAAATGAGAACCTGGCGGTTCTTGAGAAGAAGAAAAGTGAACAAGAAGGGCAGATTCTCCTCCTAAGGGCGGAACTGAAGGAAGCAAGTAGCAGGGTTCTGGCTTTCAATGAAGGCGTGGATGACCTTTTGAAGAAGCGGGACAAAGCGGAACAGGAATTGTCTAAAGCCATAGAGGAAGAACGGGGAACCAGGGCCTTGTGCGCCTCATATGAAGAACAGATCAAAGTCTTGAGAGAGTCTCTGGAGAGCATCACTTCTTGTATTACTTCCTTGGAATCTCAATTGTCGTCGGCCAAGGCTAGAAGAAAAGTGCTTCAGGAACTGGAGTCGAGTTTTGAGGGTTATGGAAAGGGCCCTCGCACAATTCTCTTGGGTCAAAAACGGGGTGTTCTCAAGGGCGTAATAGGTGCTGTAGGAGAGCTCGTTTCATGTGAGACAAGGTACATAAAGGCTCTTTCCTCTGCTGCAGGGGGTACTACAGAAAACATAGTAGTATCTGACGAAGAGGCCGCCAAATCGTCAATAGCATACCTAAAGGAGCACAAGGGTGGAAGATGTACTTTCTTGCCGCTGAGCGTGTTGAAACCTCGGACCCTGCACAAGAAAGCATTATCAGCCCTGGAGAAAGTAAGCGGTGTCAAGCCTCTTCTTTCTATCGTAAACTACTCCCAAGATTTGCGGGTGTGTGCGCAGTATTTGTTTGGAAATGTAGTTTTGGCTGAGACAATCGAGAGCGGTTTGGCTTTCATGGAAGAATCCTCGTGGACAACACGGGTTGTAACCTTAGACGGAGAAATCATTGACTCCGGAGGAGCTATTACAGGAGGCGAACCTCCCAGGCATGCAACACTCTTCCTGCGAAAACAAGAGTTGGAGTCGCTTTCGCGCGAAATCGACGAGAAAGAATCTGTGATTACAAAGAAGAAAGCGGAAGCAATTCCTTTGGCGCAAGAACTGTCAAGTTCTGAAAAACAATTCGAGGAAACAAGAGCGAGAGGCATGTTGCTTGGGTCTAGGATTTCAAGTCTTAGAACCGCAATATCTGACTTAACTCAAGAGATCGAAACATTTACCGATGAAATCCAACGCCAAGAGGTTAGTATCGATTCTCTCAGACACACCGAGGAAAATCTAATCGCCGAGCTTCAAAGAATTGATGGTGAACGCGAGGGACTGTGTAGGCGAATTCTGTCAGTGGAGCAAGAACTTGCGAAGTATGAAGGCCAGATTAGTGGATTCCTGAATTCAGCTGAGAATTACACGGACAGACTTCTCCAGATCGAAGGCGAAAAGGAGAGCGTAGAAGAACAGTATGCGTTACTGGTACGGCAAATCGAAAGCCTAAAAGGGCAGCAAATTTCCACCAAGAATGCCCTATTCGACGAAAACAAGGAAATGTTACGACTAACCCAATTGAGGTCAGGCCTCATCCCCGAGATCGCGTCCTTGGAGGAGTCAATCGATGCTGCTGAGGAAGAGAAGCGTAATATGCAACAGGAAATCTCTGCGCTAGAAAACGAAATTGCTGCCCTTACGAAGAGATTGAGCAAGACTCTTGAGGAACTGGAGTCAAACAGGAAAGAATATACGTATTTGGAGTCCAGAATACTTGATACGAAGACCGAGCGAGATAGTTTAGAAAAGTCTTTGACTGAAACAAGGCAGATGCTCTTGTCTAGATACGGCATTGTGAATGCTGATGATTCCGACCACCCCAAAATGAGCCGTCAGGAGGCGCTAGATAGGATTCAAGAGATTGAATCGCAGGTCACTGCCCTAGGAACAGTCAATCTCAAGGCTGAGGAGGACTATCTCGAACTATCGGACCGCATTGAGAACATTGGAAACGAGAAGGCAGATATCCAGGCAGCTATCAGTGAGCTCGAACGCACACGAGATCTAATAGACACCGAAATCCAGAAACGATTCATCGCGACCTTTGAACAAGTTGATCAGAACTTTCAAAGGATATTCGGCGAACTTTTCGGTGGAGGGCGCGGCAAACTCAATATCGTAGATGAAGACATGGGGATCGAAGTGATTGCCGAACCTCCTGGCCGAAGACACAAGCAATTCAACCTGCTATCAGGCGGAGAGAGATCGCTTTGTGGGATTGCGCTCATTTTTGCAATACTGTCTACGAGTCCTTCCCCGCTCATGGTTCTCGACGAGGTGGATTCTTCGCTAGATGAGGCGAATGTGGTACGATTTGCTCAGTTCTTGAAGCGATACTCGGCCCGGACTCAATTCGTGGTGATTACTCATCAAGAATCCACGATGGAGGTAGCTGATGTAATTTATGGGGTGACAATGGAAGAACCTGGGGTATCAAAGGTTTTCAGCATGAGGCTCCAACTTTGAATAATCTAAGAAGCATGGCAGTTATGGAGGGAATCTCAGATGGGTATATTCGAACGATTCAAACAAGGACTTTCAAAGACATCAAGCAATCTGCGGAGTAAGATAGAAACTATATTCAGACCAGGGGTACTCACTGACGAATTCCTGGAGGAGCTCGAAGGCATACTCATTCAAGCAGACGTCGGTGTGAAAGCAACTTCGAGCCTCATCTCGAGTCTCCGAGAAGAGACCAAGAAGCAACCCGTTGGCTCGCAAGATGACCTCTACAGGTTTATGGCAGAGAAAGTGGCCGAGATCTTTCTTTCCGTCGATGAGCCGCTTAAAGTTGTAGACTCTGGGCCTACAGTTTACGTTATGGTAGGTGTTAACGGCTCAGGTAAGACCACCACCATCGCGAAACTGGCAAAAAGATGGACTGACGAGGGGAAAAAGGTAGTTCTTGCCGCAGCCGATACTTTTCGGGCGGCTGCAGGCGATCAGCTGGCGGTTTGGGCCAAACGCGTGGGGGCTGATCTAATCAGTCATCAGCATGGCGCAGATCCTGGCGCAGTCGCCTTTGACGCCGCTAGGGCATCGATTGCCAGGAATGCGGATCTTCTTTTGGTCGATACCGCGGGGCGTCTTCATACCAAGAAGAACTTGATGGAAGAGCTCAAGAAGATAATTCGGGTAATCTCTAGAGAGATCCCCGGTGCACCGCATGAAGTGCTTCTCGTTATTGATGGGACTACAGGTCAGAACGGCCTCGTTCAGGCAAAGGTGTTCGCGGAAAACGTGGGTGTAACAGGGGTGTGCATAACCAAACTGGACGGTTCCTCAAAGGGGGGCATTGCAGTGGCTATCGCGAGTGAACTCGGGATTCCCATAAAACTTGTTGGCATTGGAGAAAAGCCGGAGGATCTAAAGGATTTCAACCCTCGCGACTTCGCCTATGGGATTTTTGGCCTAGATTCAGTCGGATCGACTGTTGACCGTACCTAGGCTTTTGTGTAGAATCTATACATGTGTAAAGGTACTAACCATGACAGCGAGGGATCTGATGAAAAAGATGTCATATTCGTCACCCGAAGATATCCATAAGATTGCGGTTCTTAGGGATCTGTACGAAGAGTTGCTTCCTCCTAGGCAGAGACAAGTAGCCGAACTCAAATTCGACGAAGATCTGTCTCTATCGGAGATCGCCCAAAGGATCGGGATATCGAGGCAAGGTTGCGATGACGCTATAAAACGCTGTGTAAATGCTCTGTGCTTCTATGAAGAGAAAATAGGTATGAAACACAAAACGGAAGAGTTCGAAGAATGCCTGAGGAAAATAAGGGAACTTTGCGAGACGATGAATGAGGATAACTGGGACGAGCATCGGAAACTAGTGCTGATGGCTATTGATGAGAATGATTCTCGGGGTGAATACAAAAATGGCATTTGAGAATCTTGCGTCGCGCCTTGCAGATACTTTCAAGAAATTGCGCGGAAAAGGAAAACTCTCCGAAAAAGACATTGATGAAACATTGAGAGAAGTGCGGCTAGCTTTGCTAGAAGCTGATGTGAACTTCAAGGTAGTCAAGGAGTTTACTGCTGTGGTAAAGGATCGCTGCCTCAGTTCCGATGTTTTAGAGAGTCTAACGCCTGCCCAACAAGTAATCAAAATAGTGAACGAGGAGCTCATAGAATTACTAGGTGGCAAGACTCACATGCTGAATGTCTCGGGTCCTCCTCCTTGTGTAATAGCTCTTTATGGTCTCCAAGGTTCAGGGAAGACATCGACCGCGGGTAAACTTGGTGTTCACTTGAAGAAGCAAGGAAGAAGGGCGTTACTTGTTTCTTGCGATATTTACAGACCCGCGGCTCAAAAACAGCTTGAACTATTAGCAGAAGGTGCCGGTGTGGGGTTTTTTACTCTTACTGACGGCACTTCTCCAGAAATGATTGCTAAACGGGGTGTCGAAAAGGCAATAGAATCTTCCTTCGACGTTGTTATTCTAGATACAGCCGGTAGATTACAGGTAGATGCCGATATGATGGAAGAGGCCAGGAGAATCAGCGAGGCTACTTCACCGAAGGAAAGATTGCTGGTAGTAGATGCTATGAGTGGGCAAGAAGCGTGCAAAGTTGCAGAGGTTTTCGATCAAGTGGTTGATATTACAGGGGTAGTTCTGAGCAAGATGGATTCAGATGCTAGAGGAGGAGCCGCGCTATCCATTGCCAAAGTAACGGGTAAACCTATAAAATTCGTATCTGTTGGGGAGAAAATAGAAGACTTCGAAGTGTTCCATCCTGATAGAATGGCTTCTCGGATTCTAGGGATGGGCGATATCCTCACGTTAATAGAAAGGGCCGAGTCAGCTTTTGACGAGAAAAAAGCGGCTGAAATGGAGGCGAAACTGAAGCGTCGGGAGTTCACGCTTGAAGACTTCATGGATCAGATGACAGAGGTTAAGAAAATGGGTTCCCTCGGAGATATAATGCGCATGATACCGGGTTTCCCGAAGGCTGCAGCAGACGTGGAAGTTGATCCAAAAGAGATTGCAAGGGTAGAAGCGATCATAGGCTCAATGACACCGATTGAGAGACGCAAGCCTGACATCATCGACGGTTCTAGGAAGCGCAGGATAGCTAAGGGAAGCGGTACATCGGTACAGGAAGTAAACAGGCTTCTTAAACAGTTCTTCCAAGCAAGGAAGATGCTGTTTAAGATGAACAAGCCTGATAGAATAGGAAAACTACGTCTGCCGTAAGCGCAGATTTAGGATTCGGACTTGATGAGAAAGGAGCAGTGATAAATTGGCAGTAAAGATTCGTTTGAAGAGGATGGGTGCCAAGAAGAACCCATCATACAGGATAGTAGTTGCAGATTCAAAAACCGGGCGCGATGGCAAACCCATCGAAGAGATCGGGTACTATGATCCTACTACCGATCCGGCGACGTACAAAGTGCACGAAGACAAGGCTATGTTATGGTTGGAAAGAGGCGCAGTTCCTACCCCTACTGCAAAGACGATTTTGGATCGAGCAGGTGTTATGGAGAAATGGCAGGCCGCTCGCACGAAGGGAACTGACGCAGACAACTAGTCTCAAGGAGGGCGCATATGTTGAAGGATCTAGTAACGTATATTGCCAAGTCGATAGTGGATTATCCAGACCAGGTAGAGGTCAACGAGGTGGAGGGCGAAAGAGCAGTAGTGTTCGAACTAAGGGTTGCGCCGGAAGACATGGGAAAAGTTATAGGGAAAAAGGGACGCGTTATTCACGCAGTAAGGGCTCTTGTTCAAGCAGCTGCAGCAAAAGAAGGGAAACGTGCTACGGTTGAAATCTTGGAGTGAATTAGGTAAGGGTTTCGCGAGACGTATTTTTTGGGGACGGTGTGATGATGATAGTTTCCAGATCGGTCACGGTGAAGTCAAGGGTTACGCCGCGTCTGCGGTCTGAGCTTGGTATGGAAACGCAGAAGGTCCTAAAAGACATAGAGAACGAGATTTCAAGAGTTGAAGAGACTCTGATAAGCGCATCTCCGAAAGAAAGCGATGTTTCTTCATTGCTTGACACAAAAAAGAAACTGATTGCGCGCAAGGAAACCCTGCTTCAGAACCTAAAGGATATTGCCGGTCTCCAAGATGGGCAAGAGATTGCCCGTGGTCAGATCGAAGGTTTTTATGACCTCAAGGTTGGAGATAGGTGGCCTGAGGCCATGGCTTGTGAAATTGTCGTTGAAGACGGCAGAGTTGTGGCCATAAGGGATAATGACGCTATCAGCGTGTCTCGTGAATACAGCGTCAAGTCTCCTATAGGTAGTGGGAGCCTTGGTAAATCCCAGGAGGATGAGCATTGAAGGCGTATATTCTTACGTTATTCCCTGAAATGTTTGCAGGGGTGCTAAATTCGAGTATCATGAAACGTGCACAAGAACAGGGATTGTTAGAAGTTCACCTGGTGAATATCAGGGAGTTTGCAGAAGATCGTCACGGAACCGTAGATGATTACCCATACGGTGGCGGTCCGGGCATGGTCATGAAGCCCGAACCTGTATATGAAGCTATCGAATGGATCAGAGAGCAGATGGATGCGGAACCGTATGTTGTGTTGCTCAGCCCTCAAGGCAGACGATTTGATTCAACCTGTGCTCGAGAGATTGCGGGAAAGGAAACCATAATACTGATTGCCGGGCACTATGAAGGGTTCGACGAGAGAATACGAAGATTGGCTGATGTAGAAATCTCCATTGGCGATTATGTTCTGACGGGCGGAGAACTCGCTGCTATGGTTGTTTTGGATGCATCTTCTAGGTTTATACCTGGCGTCTTGGGAGATGAAACATCAGCACTAGCAGACTCTTTCTCCGATGGTCTTTTGGAGGGACCTCAATATACGAGGCCCAGCACGTATAGAGGTCTTAGCGTACCCGAGGTTTTGCTCAGCGGAAATCATGAAGCCGTCCATAGGTGGCGACGCAAGGAATCTTTGAGACGGACGGCGCAAAGACGACCTGAGTTGCTTAGAAGTGCTCGCCTTACTTTTGAGGATAGGCGAGATCTGGAGGAAATCAACGAAGAACAAACAAATGTGAAAGAGTTGTAGTGAGGCGAGGAGTGATTCATGTGGATATCATAAAGACGATAGAGAATAAGCAGATAAGGAATGATCTGCCCGATTTTGGCCCGGGGGATACCGTTAGAGTGCACTTCAAGGTGGTAGAAGGAGGGCGCGAGCGTATTCAGCCCTTCGACGGGGTTGTGATAAGGCGCCAAAGCGGCGGACTTCGAGAGACATTTACCGTGCGGCGTGTATCTTATGGGGTTGGGATTGAAAGGACATTCCCGGTTCATTCGCCCAGAATTGATAAGATAGAGGTCCTTCGTAGAGGAAGAGTGAGGAGAGCCAAACTCTACTACCTAAGAGAAAGATCTGGTAAGGCGGCTAGGATTCCTGAGAAGAGGAAATGATGCAGACCTTTAAGGATATTGTTGAAGTAACCGTTGTGGCGCTAGTTATCGCGATACTAGTAAGAACCCTGTTGGTAGAGGTTTTTGTGGTTCAGGGTCCTTCTATGGAGCCGACTCTTGTTGACGGAAATAGGCTTCTCGTTTCCAAGATTGCATACAAGATAGGTGAACCGAGTCGCGGTGATGTTGTGGTACTTCGCTATCCCTTGGATCCCTCAAAGGACTATATAAAGAGGGTGGTAGCTGTAGGCGGTGATACCATAGAGATACGTTTGGGGCGCTTGTACATCAACGGGCAGCTTCAGCAAGAGTCTTACATAGAATATCCCGGTATCTACAACATGGCTGCCGTCACAGTACCAAGCGACAGCGTATTTGTTATGGGCGATCATAGGACCAATAGCGAAGACTCGAGATATTTTGGTTGTGTCAAGGAAGAGTTTTTGAAAGGAAAGGCAGTTTATATCATATGGCCCCTCGAAAAGATCGGCCCCGTAAGGTAGGGCCGAAAAGGTTGTATCCTGGACTACCAGGCCCAAAGACCTTGGACCTGGTAGATCTGTTTATTTTCCTATTAGACTCAAGGATTCCAAGGACGTCTCTTCAGTTGTCCGAGCCCTATCTTCGTAGGAGAAAAAGAGTCTATGTGATGTCCAAATCCGATTTGGCCGATCCCGATATCACGGAAAAGTGGATAGACTACTTCCGCAAAGACGGCTTCCCTTGCTTTGCCGTTGACGCAAATACTGGACTAGGGGTATCCGAATTGGCAAGTTTCTTGAAAAGGAACAGGGAAGAAATGAACAGGAGATCGGATGAGGAGTTCGAGAAAAAGCCTTTGAGAGTGATGCTGTTTGGACTGCCCAACGTCGGCAAATCATCGCTTGCCAATAGGCTGTTGAGGACCTCGAAGGCTTCATTTGGTGCGAAACCTGGTCTTACAAGGTCAAGCTACTGGCTTCGGGCTGATCACTCAGTTGAGATTCTCGATACTCCAGGCGTCATAGACACGTCCCAAGTTAAGGGTGAGACCTTGTACAAACTTGCGGCTACTTGGGCTGTGAGTGAGAACCAGTACGACCCTGGCGAGGTCGCCTTTTGGCTTGCCAAAGAAGTCTTCAATGCCGAAGCTCCTCTGGAGTATCTGACCGAGTTCGGCCTCTCAAGAGGTATGTTGGCCTCAGGAGGGGTAGTTGACATTAACCGGGCTTGCACGGCGCTGATCCAACAATTCCGAACTGGCAATCTCGGTCGAATATCCCTTGAGAAACCCGGCCTTAATGGCTAGGGAAGCTGTGAGGCGCCTCTGAGAGAACCTTGAAACGGTACCAGAAGACGCCTCAAAACCTCTTCGTTCTCTAAAGTCATCTCGTCAGAGTAAAGACGAGTTCCCCCAATGGGCCGATACCTATTGTTAGATGGCATACTGCCGTGACACAGCGGTTCCCCGAATGGCCAGTGAACACGATAGGATAGCATCCCTCAGGTGTGTCAGGCGGTACGGTGATAGCCTTCTGCCATATGCCTGAGGATTTTCTCAGCTTGATCGTATGGTCTAAAAATTGGGCCTCAACGCGGTCGATATTGGTAGATGATTCACAGCATAGATGAAGAATTTGTCCAGGCTCTATTGGATTTGGAAACACATAGGGCGAAATCCATAAGTCGTCCAACCTCTCGAAGGGAAGAGTCATATTCCTAGTTCTATCGCCGAATTGTGCCGTTATTACAACTACTTGGGTACCTAAGGGTAGGAAATCGCCCACAGACAACTGGAATATCCATCTGCCTTGGGTCTCAGACCACTGTAACGGTCTGGACTTTCCATCTGCGAATAGAGCATCTACTGCGATTGCTGAAGGTTCAGGCATTGCGACTATAGTCAGGGTCTGTCCAGTTAAGATTGTGGTGGGAAATAGATATCCTGATAGCGAATAGTAAACGATCTCAATGGGCTTTCTCACGGAGAAGAATGTTCGATTTCCTCTATCTTTGACCCAAGCCTGGTAGTAATAGATGCCGGGCGGTACGAAAAACCCATTTCTGTCCCTGCACTTCCATGTGAGTGTGTCCGGCGGATTGCCCGGTATTTCGTGTGGATTGAATGTATATATCACATTGCCCGAAGGATCTTCGATTGCCATATCCCATGCGGATATTCCTCTGTTTTTGAGGTAAGAAAGATTGAAGGTTACTGAATCGTCTAATCCGTCTCCATCAGGCGAAACCGAATAAGGTTCAGCATAAACCCTGATCATGCATGAGCGATATAATACAGTGGCGGCGTGGCATCTCAAGAGGGCAACTTTTGGTCGAATAGTCCCGTCTTCATATCCTTCGATGATCCTGAATTTTATCGCGCAAGCCATAGAGTGCCGCCTATGCGACGACGTACTCATTCCATCTTTGAAGCGATTGAGTAGAAGATCTACTTCCTCTTCTGCCATCGATGAAGCATAGTCGTATAGACCAAGTGAACGAACTAGGAGATCTACCGCGTCCTGCCTGGTAATCCCTTGGTCGGGATAGAAATTGCGGCCGACAGGAGTAGAGGTTATTCCGGCGGATCTCGCAGCTTCAATCCACTCCCAGGCGAACTTGCCGGACAGAAATTCGTAGGATTCTGTTACGTCAGGGTAGGTAGGAGAATTAGGCTTTAGCGGTTTCAAATCAAACGTCTTTGCCATAAACACAGTGAATTGTGCTCTAGAGCACTTTAGATCAGGGAGAAACTGTGGGTAGACAGCTCCATCTGTGTATCCGATGAGACCGTCAGTTACTCCTTCGGACCACAAGACATAGACAAATTCTGAGGCCCAATGATTACCAAGATCTTGGTACCACGGATCCATCGCACACTGACCTTCGCTGGGCTTTAGGATCATGGTTGCTATAAGTACCATTAGCAAATAGATTCTCGCAGCACACCGCTTATTTGCGCTAGGCGAACGATACACTTAAAAACAACCCCCAACAGTTACCACCGGCAATCTAGAATATACCAGATTTTATAAATAAACTCTAGTTAATGTGAACCAATTGGAAGCTATTGACATTATAGGAATAGGATTGTAATATGTTTACGCCTGGCAATTACTGTAAGTGGCCGTATCCGGTTTCTCAAAATCGTTTAACCGAAGGAAAGGGGGGATAGAATCTCAGGTTTTGAGGTACTTTCGGTTGTACCGACAATAAATAACGTCGCCACCGGCGCCCTTCGCAGCCATTTCGTTGCCGGATGCGGCCACGCCCAAGGAGATGGACAAATTGCTGATGACGCTTCTTAAAAAACATAGACTCTTGCTGTTAGCGCTGATTTTGGGGCTATCGGCTTTCCTTCTGTCATACAGCGCGTTTTGTGTTTGCATAAAGACAGAAAACGTGGTTGTACCTGCGCGGAACTTGGAACCGTACCACAAGATATCTCGGTCAGATGTAAGGATTATTGAGATTCCCGCAGGTGCGGTTCATGAGAGGTGCCTCCACAAAGTAGAGGATGCCGTAGGCAAATACACAGTATCACGGGTTTTCCAAGGGGAGATGTTGCTTGATGGGCATCTTATCTCCGGAGAACGCCGTCCGGGTATCTCCATGGAAATTGGGTTGGAGGAAAGATGCATCTTCGTTCCCGCCGAATATCAATGGGCTGTAGGCGGGAAGGTTAACCCCGGGGACCTAGTTGACCTAGTCTGGGTGGGAAAGAGCGCAGCGCATTCCGAAGACTATGGGTCGGTGCACGCCTTGACAGTGCTTAGTAACGCTAGGGTTATTGAAACAGTGACCGACGAATCTTCCGGGGAATTTAGAGGAGTAGTCATTGCCTGTTTGCCGATTACATGTGAAAAACTCGCTCAGTGTATTGAGTCGGGCTCAATCTACCTTTGTCTGGTTCCTTGGTCTACAGACGAACATGACTCACCAATAGATGCGGAGGTTTGGCCTATCAGATGAAAGAAAAACCTTCCATCCTTATTGCAGGAAACAGTCTTACTCAAGACGGTGTCATGAAAGATAGACCAGGGGCCCGAGTAGTCGGAGTTCTACAAGATCTTGCGCTTGTAGAATATGTCGCGACGGAGATACCAATTGACGAGTTGGTTGTAGATCCCAACGTTTCGCCAAGAGGCGAGAACTTGGAGCAGTGGATTTCGAGATTCAACAAGACCTACCCAAGTGTTCATATAACAATTGCGGGACCGGCAACCGCCATGTCCGAAATGGAACGCATCCCTACAAGAATCGTAACTTCACAAACAATCGTGGTCTGGAGTCCAAAAGGCGGTGTAGGAAAGACCTTCATTGCAACGAACCTAGCTTGCGCTGCAGCACTTACTACCAAGGGAAACGCAGCCCTATTGGACCTGGATATATACTCGGGCGATGTAGCTACGTACCTTGACTTAGCAGACGAACCTACGCTATCGCAGGTTGTGCCGGCACTTACTGGCTTAAGACCGGACGGTCTGGACAAATATGTCCAAAGGCACGGCCCTTCCGGGCTCAACGTTATGTGCAGTCCTCAACGCTTGGAGTTATCCAGTCTGGTGACGCTTGAGCACATAAAGAGCCTTATTTCTCTTGCCGAAAAGAAATGGGGTCTCGTGTACTTAGACACCCCACCGGACATAGCGAGCGACGTAGTTGGCGAATGTATAGAAGTTGCCTCATCGTTAATATTGGTGACCACCCAAGACGTGTGTGCCCTCAGGCAATCCAAGACCGCACTGGAGGTTTTGAAGAAACTGGGTTTCAACGATAACTCTCTATTTGTCGTGCTAAACCGTGGAGTCGAAGACTCGCCGATTCCACAAAGAAAGGTTGAAGAGTACCTAGAAAGGCCGCTTGCAGCGGTGATTCCAGACGACAGAAAGACTGTTGATAAGTCAGTATTCCAAGGTAAGCCGGCGGTTTTGTTCGGCAAAACCGAGGTCTCGGCATCACTGTGGCACTTATTGTCACAGATCTCACCGGGTTTGCCAATCCCCGAGAAAGAGAAAGACAGGAATCAAAACAAAGCAAAAAGGAGGCGGCTATGGTGAGCATACTCAAGAAATTGGAGCGGGAACCGTACAAAGTGAAGTCTTCTGGCGAGCAGGGTGCTGAGTTCTCCATAGATGAGGTGGTAGAGGCAGTAAGAGAGAAAATTCTTGAAGACTTTCCCACGCTTGTGATAGAAGCTCGGGTTTCTCGACAAAAGAGACAACAAGTGCTGGCGCTCATCTCAAGTGTAATCGTATCTTCTGAACTGTACGTACCGAAACTTACTAGACAAGATTTGGCAGAAAAGATTGCGCAGGAGATATGCGGCCTAGGCCCATTAGATGATCTGCTAGATGACCCTGCGATCACTGAGATAATGGTCAACGGAGCGCATGAAATATATGTCGAAAAAGAAGGCGTGTTGGAAAGAACCGATATTGCCTTTTCAGATGACGTACATCTCCACGAAGTCATCAACCGAATTGTCCAAAGCGTTGGTCGTAGGGTGGACAGTTCCATGCCCTATGTGGATGCGAGGCTTCCTGACGGGTCAAGAGTGAACGCTATAATACCACCGCTTGCACTCAACGGGCCTGTTTTGACGATAAGGCGATTTCCCAAGCGGTTCGGGTCTTTTTCCGAACTGGTAGACAACGGAACGATTTCTGAGGAAGCCGCTGAATTCCTTGAACGATGTGTCCGGCTGAAACTCGATATTGTGGTTTCGGGTGGCTCCGGAAGCGGAAAGACTACGATTCTAAACGTACTATCCAATTCAGTGGCTCTGGGTGAACGAATAATAGTGATCGAAGACTCGTCTGAGATAAGCATTGACAATCATCACGTCGTCTATCTTGAGTCTCGCCCAAAAAATATGGAAGGCAAAGGCGAGGTAACCATAAGAGATCTCCTCCGAAACGCGCTCAGAATGAGACCGGATAGACTGATCATCGGCGAATGCAGAGGAAAAGAGACTTTTGATCTCATATCAGCTATGAATACCGGGCACGACGGATGTTTGTCAACAGTGCACGCGAACTCGTCTCGGGATTGCCTGGAGAGGATTCTCGGAATGGCCTTGACTGCCGAGGAGGGAATCCCTGTAGAGGTCCTCCAAAGCTGGATTGCAATAGGGGTAGATGTCGTGGTGCACACCATGAAGACGCTTGGCGGCAGAAGGGTGGTGTCGGAGATTTCCGTTGTAGGCTATGACATGGCACGAGGACTTTGCAGCCATCCTATATATTCTTTGCAGGAAGGTTTGACATTGGAATTTCCCGAGTGGTTTGTAGACAAAGTAGGAAAGCAGCGTGTTACTGATCTGGCTACCATGTGCGAGTGCGGAGGTTAGGATTGTGACAGTTCTCATATCAGTGACATTTGGGCTGACTGCAGCTCTCATAGGAGTCTATTTATTCCAGATCATGGATAAATCACGATTGCCTAATGCGCTTCTTCCTGGCGAAGATCTTAGGCTGATGCGGCAGACGAAACGCATGGAAATGCGCCTGAGATCTTGCTTGGGTCGTTTCAGACGGAGGGACGTGCCTTGGGACGAAATAGCCTCAAGCCTTTGTTTCCAGGTTAAAGGAGGGGCATCGCTGGTAAATGCAATTAAGGGAGCATCAGAAGAAGGGAATTCTCAAGGGCATAAAATGCTTCAACGCGCACACCAACTTTATGAAACTGGGGTCCCGATTTTCAGAGCTCTGGACATGGTATCAAGTGGGGAAGGAGAACTTGCGATGATCGCAAACGTGTTGGAAATAGGTTCGGTTACAGGGGGCGACTTGGGAGCTCTTCTGTGGCGAGTTTCCGAGATATTCAGAAGGAGAAGACTTACACAGGGAGACATTGACGCGAAATTGTCCGAATCCAAAATGACAGCTGTCCTTCTTTCTTGTCTTCCGTGGCTTATTGGTTTCCTCACTTTTAGAGCAGACCCTAGGAATTTTGGGGTGCTTTGTTCTCGCGCCGAAGGGAAACTACTGCTTGCTTCCTGCGTCGGGCTTTGGGCGATAGGTAATATCTTCATAATACTCTCTATACGCTCTATATCTTCTACTCATCTCATTTACCGCAAATCGCGTAGGGATAAGGCAGGTAAGAAGGGTGGAAGATCTTCATGAGTCTTGGAACGCAGGTGTTTTTGGCCTCCGTGCTTTTTAGCTTACTAGTAACCATTCCCCTCATGAGGTTACTGTACCGTCGAGATATCCGGTTATTTGGAAAACCTGATCTGGTTCCTGAGATTTTGCAACGGCTGGTTGATAAGATGTGGAGTCTGGTTTGGCGTCGACGGCGTTATCAAGACATTATCTCTCAATGGCCAACATTCCTTGAAGAACTGGCCGTAACGGTAATGGCTGGAATAGATGTCCGCAGTGCGTTTGAGGTATGTTCTCTCAAGACACACGGCCACCTTAAGCAGATATCGGATAGGACGGTACTTAAACTCCAAAGCGGGGCATCTTTAGCGGTTGCTTTGGAATCAATGGAGAAGGAAGGTGTTGAACCGGCAACAAGATTAAGGGCCACTCTAGTTCAGGCCGAATCTCTGGGAACACCTGTAGCTGATGCGCTCAACTCCCTATCTCAAGAATACTACATATTGCAGCAGCAGCGGTTTGAGGCCAGGCTCAACGCCCTACCGCTCAAACTATCGGTAGTGACCGTGTTGTTCCTTCTCCCTCCGATACTCGTCATATCCATTGCGCCGCACATTCTTGCTTTCTTTGACGCAAGCTGGTAGATAGCCACGATTTGAGCACCAAAGACAATAATCCTGAAACAAGGAGATGATCGTTATCATGAGGCAGGCGTTCATTCGAATTCATCAATACAAACAGACGGTAATAGAGTTTTTGAAAAGACCATTGGCTTCAGAGGAAGGAGCCACCATAGCCGAATATGCACTTCTATTGGCGTTGGTGGTTATTGCGCTCATCGGTGTTCTAACCAATCTGAGCGATGCCTTGAAAGGGAAGATAGAGGCGATAATCAATCAAATAAACAGCGGCAGATAATAAAAAAGGGAGGATTAGAGTGTACAGGGTCAAACATCTTAACCGCGAAACCATATTCAGCCCGCTTCGCAATCAGGATGGAGAGGCAATAGCCGAGTTCGCTTTAGTGTTCTCTATTTTGATCCTTGTGTTGTTTGCAATCCTAGAACTCGGCCTGGTTCTCAATGCTAAATTGGTCCTTACATCCGCAGCACGGGAGATCGGGAGAATCTGCGCGGTTGAAGGAGGCTATAAAGGCAGAGCTCTGCACATGGTGGATGAGATCCTTGAGTCTACTTCTTTGGACAAGAACGCGATAGAGGTGAACATAACGCCCAAGCAGGCGATCTATGGAACAACGATAAACGTTAGACTAACTTACAGATACCGAATCAGGTCTCCCATTATATCAGCTATATCAAATTCTAGTGTTCTCCTTAAGGCTAAGGCGGTGACTAGAAGTGAGTTTGTTCCGCGGTAGTGTGACCAGGCAGACGAGTGAAATAAGACCTACTCATAGAGCCGGCAGTATAGTACTCATGGTAGCTTTGTTCATGCCAATCGCTATGTTAAGCGTTGGAATGGTCAGTGACATCGGATTAGTCTTTATCGCACGCAAGGCTGTGCAAGATGCCTGCGATCTAGGTACGCTTGCCGGGTGTCAGGAACTAGACTGGGATCTATTGGCGGAAGGAATTGTTGCTATTAAACGACAAGCCGGTTCGGCAACTGCGATTGACATTGCAAAGGCCAATCTAGAAAACTCAATGGGTTTTCTAAAAGACTTGCGTTTGAAGGCTCAGGTCACAAACGAAGTAGGCGGTGAACCCAAAATAGCTTTAGAAGCGAATTTTACGGTAGACACCATCTTTCTTAGATGGTTGCCACGCTATCGAAACGGAATATCCATCCGTGTCTACTCAGAATCCTCGGTAGTAGAAAGGACACAATGGTAGCAATCGTTTTTTGGTTTTCTAAGGTTCCGTACAGCTTTGAATATCTTGTGCAGGATAAAGTAACACGGTTGTCGAAATGATCCATTCAGTCAGAGTCAAGTTCTTCGGCAAAAGGCGCGTGAGAACTCAATATCATACTGACGATAAGGAGGATGTGTTTTGTTAGCCATTGTTAACGCAGTGATTTATCCTGTGGACAAGGAAGTTATAAAAAAGGGAACGATCTTGGTGGATAAAGGCAAGATCGTAGAGGTTGGTCCTGATGTTTCTGTCCCCGAGGATGCTCAAGTTATCGACGCCGCTGGTAGAATGGTGTTTCCGGGTTTCATCGATGCTCACTCTCACCTGGGACTTGACGAAAGCTGCATCGGTTTTGAGGGAAGCGATGTCAATGAAGCTACGGATCCGGTAACTCCGAATATGAGGGCAATAGATGGTTTCAATCCCCTAGACATCACTGTAAAGGAAGCACGTGAAAACGGTGTTACTGCTTGCGCTGCAGGTCCCGGAAGCGCAAACGTTGTCGGAGGAACTTTTATGGCGATAAAGACATTCGGCACTCGTGTTGATGACATGATTATAAAAGAGCCGGTAGCCATGAAGGTAGCGTTTGGGGAAAACCCGAAGAGGGTGTACAGCGGAAAGGGCAAGACACCATCTACCCGCATGGGCACGGCTGCTGTGCTAAGAGAAATCTTGGCGAAAACAGTCAGATACAATAAGCAGATTGAGGCAGCAGGGGATGACCCTACGAAATTACCTCAATACGATGCGAAACTCGAAGCCATGCTCCCGGTGATAAGAAGGGAGATCCCGATAAAAGCTCATGCCCATAGAGCAGATGATATCTTTACCGCTATTCGCATAGCAAAGGAATTCAACATAAAGATCACTTTGGACCATTGCACTGATGGAGCACTTATTGCTGATACGCTTGCGAAAGAGGGGCTTCCGGCGATCGTTGGCCCGTCTTTTGGACACAGAACGAAGTTTGAACTTACAAACAAGAGTTTCGTCACGCCCGGTATTTTGGCAAAAGCAGGCGTGAAAGTTGCCATAACGACTGACTCACCGGTGACACCGTTACATTCTCTTCCGCTTATGGCAGGTATGGCAGTTGCGGCAGGCATGGACGAATGCGAAGCTCTGCGAGCAATAACTTTGAACGCGGCTGAGATAATTGGGATTGAGGATAGAGTCGGTAGCATCACACCGGGTAAAGATGCAGATATAGCCATATTCGAGGGACATCCTTTCGAAATATCATCCAAACCTTGGATGGTGCTCATAAACGGCATCAATATCAAGGAATAAGAGATCCCGATTCTAATGCGAGAACCGGAGGGCAGATATAACCCTCCGGTTCGTTAACGCAGATTTGACAAACAGACAATATATGTCTAGTAGTTCTCGCAAAGCGGTTCATAGAAGCTCCTAGGATGAGCGCATGCCGGGCAAACTTCAGGGGCTTCAGGTCCTTCATGAATGTACCCGCAGTTTCTGCAGTGCCACTTAATGGGCTCAGGTCTGGTAAATACCGTGTCAGATAAGACCCGTTCCAATAGTTTCTTGTATCTATTCTCGTGGGCTTCTTCAACTTCTGCGACTTCCTGGAAGGTCCTGGCTATTTCATGGAAACCCTCTTTCTCTGCGGTCTCTGCAAAACCTTTGTACATCTCGGTCCATTCCCAGTGCTCGCCTTTGATTGCTTCTTCAAGGTTTTTCTTGGTGTCTCCTATGAGGCCCAGGAATTTTGCCCATAGTTTCGCATGTTCCTTTTCATTATCAGCTGTTTCTGCAAAGATGGCGGCAATCTGCTCAAACCCTTCGGTTTTCGCGATTGACGCGAAATAATTGTACTTGTTCCGAACCTGAGATTCTCCGGCAAATGCGGCAAGCAGGTTCTTTTCAGTCTGGCTACCTTTGAGTTCCAATCTGCATCACCTCTACTATATTTGTTTTCATGCGAACGAACCGTGGCGTATTTCATCGTCTTAGCACCTAGGTCCATTTATACTATAATAACCGTACTTGGTGAAAAATTGCCAGGACTAGTTTCAGTTTTTCACGATCGGACGTTACTTGCGGCTATACTTATAGTATCGACAGAACTAAGCGTACATGTCAATCAGGGGTGATATTCATGAGTAACATGACGGTTAACGGGGATAGGCTGTGGCGGAATTTAGTGGAACTTGGAAACATTGGACGTAATCAGAAAGGCATTTCGCGGGTTGCATTTAGCAAGGCAGATATCGAAGCGAGGATGTGGTTTCTCGACAAGATGAAACAAGCAGGGTTGAATACGAGAATTGATGGTGTAGGAAATGTATTCGGCGAAATGCCCGGAGCACACGAAAAGAAGATACTGATTGGTTCACATCTCGATACGGTACCGGAGGGCGGAATGTTTGACGGCTCTCTTGGCGTTATATCTGCTTTTGAGTGTGTTCAAACCCTTATGGAGAATCACGTAGACACGAAGTACGGCGTAGAAGTTGTTGGGTTTTCTAATGAGGAAGGAGCTACCGTGGGGTCGGGGTTGCTGGGCAGCCGGTACTTTGTAGAGGGCATTGATAAAAAGGAAATGGAAATGTTGGAGCCAATCGTTGTAGGTGCGGGCCTTTCGGGCATTTCAGAGTGCAAAGGCTGCAAGGCATTCGACAGGTCGGTCTATGAATTCTACGTGGAACTACATGTAGAACAAGGCGGAGTGCTTGACGGTGAAGGATACCAAATAGGAGTTGTCCAAGGTATTGTGGGTATTCATACGTATGATTTCCGCTTCATAGGCGTGTCGAACCATGCGGGCACTACCCCTATGAACCAAAGGAGAGACGCTCTTTTAGGAGCGGCAAACCTTATTGCGTCCATCCCCAAAAGTGTATCTGACTACGGTTCGGGGACTACCGTCGGAACGTGCGGTCAGGTTGCGGTTTATCCGGGTGCTCGTAATGTCATTCCGGGGCGGGTTCACTTAAACGTTGAGGTGAGGGATCTGCAAAGCGAAGTTGCCGATCGGGTAGTAGAGCATTTGAAAAAAGAAGCTGATTCACTGGCAGATGCTTATGGGCTAAGATCGGAGACGGATCCTGTTTCTATATCCCAACCTGCTATTATGGATGCTAGGATCCAAGAGATAATTAGGGCGGTCGCAGAAGATCTGGGACTAAGAGCAAAAGCGATGCCGTCCGGAGCTGGACATGATGCCGCTATATTTGCAAAATACGTGCCGACGGGAATGATATTTGTTCCTAGCAAAGATGGGATAAGTCATAGTCCTGACGAATGGACCGATCCACTGGATTGCATAAATGGGGCTAACATTCTTTTGAATACTGTCTTAACCTTAGCAAAGTGACTTTGCCTTTATTCCCGGAAGAGTTTGAGCCAAGGGGAGTCAGTCTGTTCATCAAGCTGTCGTGAGCGTTGCCAGACAAGGTCCCAAATCAGAGGGTCTCTTAACAATATTGACCAGCCTTGTTCAACCGCTTGTACGAACCTTGAACTCAAAGGATACTTGCAGGGGTTTTTGAGCATGGGGCATATGAGAATGCCTGAAAGAAAATCCATTCGAGTTTCGAGTCGTTTGTCTAAACTAAGGTATGGCATGAGCGGAAAAGTCCTACATTGTATAGGGCGTTTTTCTCTAGGGCATTGGCCCTTACACATTACAAACGGCGCCCTGCCTTTCCAAGAAGAAGGGAAACCACCGTATCTTGCCTTGGGATACGTCCATATGAGCCATGTTTCTTGTTGAGTGAACATTTGCTCTTCTCCAGGCAATAAGTATATACCTACCCCGGGTTCGAATTCTTGGCAGCACAAGGAGTCGCAGAGAGTTCCGCAGTCGAATTCGAGGGGGCCCACGTCCAAGATCGAATACACATTTCGAAAATCATCCTTTTGCAGCGTATGGCGCACTAGGTTTCTTCTGCTAGGTGTTCGTTCGCTCAAGGGTCATCAGACGTCCTTTCACATGGAAATTGCAGTGAAATTATACCGCAGTTTGCTCATCATAGGTGAATCGGTTGACTGGCAAGACTAATCGATGGTATTGTTTCTAATAGTCAAAGCATGAGAGTTTTCTTAGGATTGCTTTCGGAAGGGAGCCTACCTGAATGGTGAGTTTGCATGGGCACATTATAGCGATTTAGCACTCTGCTCAGTTTCAGTGTACCCTCGGTTGCAAACATGTGTTCGTCAGAGAGGTTTTTTTATGCCATCAATAGAACTATCAGATATCTCAAGATTTGTCGGAACACGCTGCATATTCTCTTCTGTCAGTCTTTCAGTTGCAGGTACCGATCGGATCGGAATTGTTGGCCGAAACGGGGAAGGCAAGACAACGCTCCTTCGCATCATAGCCGGTGATCTACATCCTGATTCTGGTACAGTGCACATATCTTCCGGAACGAGCGTGGGTTACTTGTCTCAGGAACTGCCCACCTTCGATTCAACTGTGCTTGAGGCGGCTATGGAAGGAAAACCCCAGGTTGCAGAAATCGCGGACAAGATGAGGGTGGTAGAAGGACAGATGTCGTCGCCGGGAGACGATATCCACGCCCTTCTTCGCGAATATTCCCGACTGCAGAACAGGTTTGACGCTTTAGGAGGCTATGACCTTGAAAACGAAGCTGCAGTTGTTCTGGCCGGATTAGGCTTTGGCAAGGAATCATGGAATGTTCCTACTGAAACGCTGAGCGGTGGACAAAAGGTACGACTTAACCTGGCTAAACTCTTGGTTTCCAAGCCGGATGTATTGCTTCTTGACGAGCCCACCAATCATTTGGATATTGCGGGTACTGAATGGCTCGAGTCGTATATTTCTAGCTACCCGGGAGCAGTTCTACTGGTTTCTCATGACCGGCGTTTTCTTGATAATGTCGTAGCAAAGATCTGGGAGGTAGAAGAAGGAAAGATATCCTGCTACCGGGGCAACTACTCGTCATACTTAAGTCAGAAAGAAGAAGCACTGAAAAGACTTGAAGAACAATATGCTAAACAGCAGGAACTTATCGAAAAGACACGTGCCTTCATAGATAGGTGGAAGGCGAACGCGAAGAATGCCGGACAGGCTAGGAGCCGTCAAAAAATGCTGGACAAGCTCGAGATAATAGATAGACCTCGAAAGCGCAGAAACCTCAGCCTTCAGTTTGTACCGTCTGGCACGACGGGGCGAGAAGTCCTCCGCATAGAGGGTTTTGGTAAGTCATTTGCACGGCCGCTTTTTAGAGATTTCACGTACTTGATAAGAAGAGGTGAACGAGTAGCACTAGTTGGCCCTAACGGATGTGGCAAAACCACTTTTCTTAGGTGCCTCATGGGAATAGAATCTCATGACGGCTTGATAAAGTGGGGGACAGGAGTTCGGAAAGGGTATTTAGCGCAGAATCTTGAGTTTTCATCTCGAGAGCACACGATCTTAGACGAGATAAAATCATTGGGAGTACCTCAAAATGAAGCAAGAGACGTACTCGGAATGTTCTTGTTTTCCGGAGATGACTCAAAAAAGCACATCAAAGACCTTTCAGAGGGCGAAAAATCAAGGCTGAGCCTTGTGAAACTTTTTCTTTCGGATGCAAACGTATTTCTCCTGGATGAGCCCACCAATCACCTTGACCTACCCTCGAGACAAGCTCTTGAAAGAGCTCTATGCGACTTTGCCGGTACGATGATTTTCGCGTCTCATGATAGATACTTCATAGACTCGCTCGCGACGAAAGTGTTTTTCTTTGAAAAAGGTAATATACGGGTCTTTGAAGGCAATTACTCATATTTGAGAACCTGTCTTGAGTCAGAGATGCTTGAAGAGTCAAAACGTCAAAAGAATGGAGCGCCGCCGAGAGAAAAGAGTGAATCGGCAGCACGACCGGAAAGAAAAGAGATCGACGCAGATATTGAACTTGAGGCATTGGAACAACGGATTTTCGAATTGGAGTCTAAGGAGAAAGAACTGTCAATCATTCTTGCCGACCCTCATACGTATGAAGAGTTTCAGAACACACCTCTAAAGGAGTGGGGGTTGGTTAGGTCCAGACTAGACGAATTGTATGTCGAATGGGAAAGACTCATGGAAAAGAAAAGCAAATACGGAGACAAACTGTGATTTCCTGACGTCTAGAGAATCAGACTGAGGCAGAAAGGATTAGACCTCTCTGCCTCAGTCACAACTAGCGACTCCGTTATATGGTGAACTTTCTAACTATGTTTTGTAACAACTCGGCTTGAGCAGCCAAGTCTTGTGCCGATGCCGATACTTGGTCCGCTGCGGCAGCCATCTCTTTGATTGAGGCGGCTACCTCTTCTATCGCCGCAGCGCTTTCCTCTGAAACTGCAGCGACGTTTTCAACCAGACGTTTTACTTCTTCTGCGGTCATGGCCATTTCCTCAACGCCGGCAAGATTTTCGTTAGCATATACTGCGATGTCATTTACCGCCGTTTCAGTTTGGGCTGATGCAGTCTTTAGCCGTTCAAAAGAATCGGTAAGCCGGACTATTTCTTCTTGAGTTCCGGTTGCCGCCCTTTCGATCTCAGACAACACATTGCCTGCATCTTGAGCTACCATACTGCCTACGTCGATTTCTTGCGTACTCTGCTCAATACTACTTACAGTACGGTCAATCGAGGTTGCTACTTTGTTGATGAGCTCACTTATGTTCTTCGTCTCGGCAAGAGATCTTTCTGCAAGTTTGCGTACTTCGTCAGCGACTACTGCAAAACCTCGACCGTGCTCACCCGCTCTAGCAGCTTCTATAGCCGCGTTTAGCGCTAAGAGATTGGTTTGGGACGCAATATCGTCTATCACTCCGACTATCTGGCGTATACTCTGTGAGAGATTGCTTAGTTCCGAAACTTGAATTGCAGCGCTTTCGTTAGCTCCCTGGATATTCGCCATGCTAGTAGACAAGACTTGTATTGATTCTGTAGCTCTTTTTGCTGCCATAGTGTTTTCTTGAGCTACTTTGCTAACGCTTTCCAAAACCTGGACTACTTCTCCGAAGATCCTGTTGCTCTCGGAGATCACCACGGCGATGGTATCGACCGCTCCATATTGAGACTGCGTGCCTTGAGCGACAACTTCTACAGTGGACGAGAGTTTTTCGGCAGATACCGCTGTGTTGGCTGCTATTGAACTTTGCTCCGCTGCGCCGCTTGCCAGTTGTTCGGCAGTCTCAGCTATTTGTGCAGCTATGCTGGTAGATTCCTCTGAAGTCGCAGACAATTCCTGGCTTGTGGCGGCAAGTTGGTCTGATGTCAGAGTAATGTTCTTTATGATTCCGGCTATGTAATCTAGGAATTTGTTGAACCATTGGGCCAGTTCGGCCATTTCGTCTTTGGACTTTACCTCAAGCCTTTTTGTGAGATCTCCTTCACCTTGTGCTACATTCTTCACAGTGGAGACGACGTCTACGATCGGATTCACCAAGGTTCGAGAAAACCCTACCGTCACTGCAATCGCAGCAACTACCATTACAGAACACATGATCAATGTAGATTTCTGAAGAACAGCTGCCCGGGCTAAGGCTTCAGATTCGTCCACCTCAATAATCAAACCATACTCTTGGTTCCCTAATGTCAGGACTGTGCCTGCGCCAAACACCCTTTCGTCCGCATAGTTTTGATAAGATCCGGTTGGGTGCGCCGATTCCCCTCCGCCAGATGATGCCCTTGTAATGAACTCGAGAGGCCACCCTTTTACAGTATCTCTCATCTGTAATCCTTTGCCATCTTTTGTCACGACATCGGTTATCACAGTACCTTTCGTATCGATCAGGTAAGACACAGCAGTAGAACCTATTTGTTCAACGCCAGATTGCACAATAGATTTGAGAGAACCACCTGTGACTACCAGACCGATAGTTCCGACTATATCTTCGGGTTTGTCAGGATCGAAAACAGGTACGCCTAAAGCCAGGCAATAGTTTTTTGTGATGTCAGAATAAAACAAACTCGAGAGGGTCATCTCACCTTCCATGGCTCCCGAGATGTAGTCTTTGTCGGAAAAATCTGTGCCCGGAATATCATTAGGATTCGTAGAATAGATAAGGGTGCCTGAAGGGGAAAGGACGAGAAATATGTTGAAATCGGTCGTACTGATGATATCTTCACCTATTTCCTCCATTTCCGGCTTTCTGTTGTTTAGCCAATCCAAGGAGCTCAAGTTGTACTTGTTCTTAGAAAGTGACACAAGGCCTTTCACCAGGCCAACGTTACTTGAAGAATAGTACCCGAGATCTTGGAGATGGTCTGTATAGTCTGTTAGCTCTCTTGCTTTGACCGCCGCAAAGGTGCCAAGATTTGCGGTTGCTTCTTCCTCAAGTGTCTTTTTTGTGTTGGTGTAAAGGAATGCGCCAAGAATCGCTACGGGCGCGAGCGATAGCAGCAGACCGATTATCAACAGTTTGGTTCCGATTTTGCGAAATCTACTAATCGAAATCATCTCCTTGCTATATGTACTGTGACAACATGCGTCAAAAAAGCTTACTTATCAAACACACTTTGTGTTCACTATCAGATAAGATCGAATAACCTGGCCAAAAAGTTAGCCCGTTTTTAAGAGTTTTGCGTATCGGAAGGAAATCCAAGCTAAGGGGAGGGGTAAGATACCCCTCCCCTTAGCTTGGCATCATAGATTCGTGTTAGCGGGTTACTCTACTGCGTTGGATCCTATCCGAATACCTTGTCTCCTTCTATGAAAACTGTTTCAACCTTTGAACGGATTCTAAAGGGATGACCAGTCCATATTACAAAGTCTGCATCCTTTCCGACTTCCAAACTTCCGACTCTATCTTGTACGCCCAGAGTCTCCGCAGGAGTAAGCGTAATCGCCCGAAGGGCTTCTTCTTCCGTCATTCCGTTAGCCCATGCTACGGCCGCCGCAGTTGATAGGTATTGTATAGGGTGGAACGGATGGTCACTGATTATGCTAACATGGCACCCGGCTTTCGAAAGCACTCCGGGAGTCTTGGGTGTTATGTTCAAAGTCTCGATCTTGGCTCTTGCCCACATACTTGGTCCTACGTTAACCCGGGCTTTTTTCTTGCCCAGAAAATCAGCAACTTCTATGCCGTCGGTACAGTGTTCAATCGAATAATCAATGTCAAATTCTTCTGCGATTCTGATCGCCGTGACAATGTCGTCGGCTCGGTGAGCATGTATTCTCAGAGGTATTTCCTTATTCAACACCTTAATGAGGCTTAGCATATCTAGGTCTGTATCCGGCATTTTCGACGGGTCTTCTCTGCCGGCTTCCAGTTTCCGGGAATAGTCTTTGGCCTTAAACAGCGCGCTTCTAAGTATTGAGGCAATACCCATTCGAGTTTTCGGCGCCTTACCGCGAGAGCCATAGGAGCCTTTAGGGTTTTCTCCGAGGGCTGCTTTCATGCCTGCAGGGTTCTTAACAACCATGTCATCGCAGACGGTGCCCGCTGTTTTTACAACAGCAGTCTCGCCGCCTATGACGTTACCTGAACCGGGAGTAATCTGCACGCATGTAACCCCCCCGGAACGGGCATCCTCAAAAGCAAAGTGCGCGGGCCATATTGAATCTATAGCACGAACACTCGGTGTTACTGGGTTAGAACCTTCATTTCCGTCGTATTCGGGTTGACCGTACCATTCGCCCCAGATACCTATATGTGTGTGAGCATCAACAAAGCCCGGAAGAAGCACCTTGCCTTTTGCATCAATTACACATGCGCCTTCCGGAATAGGCAGTTCTTTGCCTATTTGCTGGATTTTGCCGCTTTTAACGATCAGGACTCCATTTTGTATAGGAGGGCTAGATATCGGATATATCGTTGCGTTGATGATGGCTAGCGTTTCATTCATGCCTTCTCACCTCCGATTTTGCTGTCATTGGTCGCTTCATAGACACACTTGCCTTCAATAAAGGTGTAGAGGACTTTTGAGTCATATTCGAAGGGGTCTTTGGTCCAGATCACCAAGTCCGCATCTTTACCCGGCTCTATCGATCCAAGCCTGTCGGACACGCCTGCGATTTCTGCCGGGTAGCGTGTGATCGAAAGAAGGGCATAGTCTTCATCCATACCTTCGCGAATTGCCAATCCGGCTGATAGTCGCAAGTATTGAATGGGGAAGACAGGATGGTCTGTTATGAGCGCGAGTTTTACGCCCGCTTTCGACAAAGCTACTGGAGCGGCAAACCCTATGTCCTTTACCTCCAATTTGCTCTTGTCTGTCAGACTAGGTCCCATAGTTGCAGGGAATCCGCTTGCTTTGACAGATTCCAGCACCTTATCTCCCTCTGTGCAGTGCTCCAAGGATATATCTATGTCAAACTCCTTGGCTATGCGGATTGCAGTAAGGATATCATCTGCTCTATGGCAGTGCACTCTTAGGGGGATTTCCTTTCTTATAACACAAGCAAGTGCTTCTTTAGATAAATCATAATCCGGCTGCTTGTCAGGTTTATCAGCCGCCAGTTCTTTCTTGCGAAGATAGTCTTTTGTCTGCACCAAGGCCTTTCTCATAACCGCCGCATTTCCCATTCTGGTTTTCGGCATTTTATCCTGTCCGCTGTACACTCGTTTAGGGTTCTCCCCAAGAGCGCCTTTCATTCCACTGGGAAACTTGACGATGAGCTCGTCGGCCACGGAAGACCCCCATGTTTTCATAACGACTGTTTGTCCGCCAATGATGTTTGCACTGCCAGGATCTGTCTGAACGCAAGTGACTCCTGCCGCAATAGCGTCCTTGAAAGCTACATCTCTAGGATTGATAGCATCAAGTGCCCGAACCTCGGCAGTAACAGGGTCTGACGATTCATTTGTATCGTTTCCCGCTTCTGTGGCTCCATCTTCATAAATGCCAATGTGGCAATGAGCGTCAAAGAGCCCGGGAGTAACAATGCACCCTTCAGCGTTGATTACTTTGGAACCCTCCGGTATGTCTACGTGTTCTCCAACTGCCTTTATTGTCCTGTCTTCAATGAGAATTGTCCCCTTCTTAATCATAAAGGGCACATCAGGACGGCTACTTGCAGAATAAATCGTACCGTTGACCACAGCTGTATATCCCAAATCGTATACCTCCTTTTTGAGCAAGATGTTACCTGTGAGTAATTCGTCTCCCGGATGTGAAAAACCTTCATGGGGATCTCGCACGTTTGCAAGCAGGCTTGGATTTTGGTACATTGTGTGTAACCCATGTTGTTTGGGCTTTTGCTGCAAAAGGGGTGTATAGTCCTTACGATGGACAAAACCGCAGTACCTTGTAATACGAACATTTTGGCTTCGCTTTCCGGGGTCAGCACGATACTCTTTGACCTCGGCGGTACTCTGTGGTCACCTTTCGGGACCAAGACCCGGGACGAGGTATTGGAGTCCGCGATCGCCGGCCTAATCAAAGATCTCAAGGATACCACGGGAAGAGATGTTTCGCGTGAGGACGTTGAGATTGGGATAGTGAACCTGTTGTTCGGTTTGGGTAGAAAAAACTCCGGAGAATATGAACCGTCATTGGAAGACGCGGCCCTCCAAGAGGTGGACCTACAAGGTGTAATTGGGCAGTTTCTATCTTCTGAGCGCATTTGCCTTTCAGAAAAAAAGGTATCTGACCTTACAGACAGATTCGCAGATTCTTTATCCAAATACTACTTGCTATACCCTGAGACCGTGACCGTGCTTTCGACTCTCAAGCGCCGCGGATATAACATAGGGATTGTTTCGAACACTGCTATGCCT
>JAGPNG010000014.1 GCA_018052475.1 Candidatus Fermentithermobacillaceae bacterium | reverse complement strand
GTCATCGTGTGCAACTTAGATACCAATCCCGGTTACTCGGGAGTAGATAACCCTCTATATGAAATGGACCATGTGTACCTACTCTTAGGAGATGCCAAACAGACTTTGGATTCGCTCATTAAAGAGGTGCAATCCCTGAGTACCTAACAAATTATCATCTATTTTAGAACCTCCGGACTCCGCCAATAGGTCTCCGGAGGTTCTTTGTAACACCCATACTTTTAAGCGCTGAACCTCCCACCCAGTTCTTGATGTGTCACGGAAAAGACTCCCCTGAAGCAAAAAGGACCGTCCCCGACGCTTCCTATTGCAATATATGGTATTACATGATATGTATGTCTTGTCATTCACGTATCATTTGGTTTGAGGAGTTGAAACAGTGCTAATCTTCAAGTAGCATCTTCTTATCATCGCCCGATTGGCTTGGGCCTGCATCGTTAAGACCCTTCTTTTTTGTGTGCTCTTGTGGCTGTTTAATGCGCCGGAAAGAAGCAAATCAACTTACTTGAGTTTTCTAAATAATACCTGGTGCTGTCTGTTGCGCCGGTTCACGGACTCGAATTTAAGCAGTTAAAGGAGCAATTTTACCATGTCAAATCTAAGAAGACTTCTTGGATATCTGAAGCCACACTGGCTCCTTTTGGCTATTGTGGCTCTGGCGATGTTAGCATCTACATTTCTGGAGATGTCGCCAGCTGTGCTGCTAAGAAGGATAATCGACACTGCCATACCCAATCGGGACCTTAAGTTGCTTTCTGCTTTGGCATTGGGTTTCGTAGAAGTCGCGTTTGTAAAGGGCATAGTTCTTTACGTGCAATGGTATCTGTCTGAACTGGTTGGTCAGAAAGTGATATTCCGGATAAGGCAAGACGTCCATGATCACCTTCAGACCCTTCCCCCATCATATTTCTCAACTATGGGCACTGGTCAGGTAATGGCTAGACTTACCAGTGATATTGACTCTGTTCAGAACTTCGTCGGTTGGGGAGCCTTGCTCTTGGCAAACATGATAGCCATGACTCTCGGAGTAAGCACGTATTTGGCCTATTTGAACTGGCGCCTCATGATAGCAAGCGTCGTGACGTTCCCTCTTCTTTTCAGGACTGTCATGCAGTTCGACAAAGCAATTAGGCCTGCATGGAAACATGTCAGGGAAAGAATGGGCGAACTTACTGAAACGCTGCAAGAGAACATAGCCGGGATAAGAGTTGTAAAAGCCTTTGCCCATGAACCTGGCGAGATCCAGAAATTCGCAAGGAAGAACTCGGAACACTACATGGCAAATATGGAACGCGCCAACGTCGAGGCAAAAGCCCAGCCCATGCTCGACTTTCTGAGTGACCTGTCTGTAGTCATCATGATCGGATATGGAGGTTACCTAGTGCTCACAGACCAGATGAGCATGGGAACGCTATTTGCTTTCTACTCGCTTATATGGAGCTTGATCTATCCCGTACGCACGCTTGGATGGCTCGTGAACATGGCAGAACAGGCCTTAGCAGCAGCGCCCCGGCTTTTTGAGATCCTGGACGAAGAACCTCAGATCCGCGACTGTGCATCTGCCATTGACCTTCAAGATGTTGACGGTCACCTGATATTTGAAAACGTGTCTTTCTCATTTCCGGGAGACAATAGAATGACTCTGGACAATGTAAGTTTCGAGATAATGCCCGGCGAAACTGTTGCCATCGTGGGAGGCACAGGTTCAGGCAAATCCACTCTGGCAAATATGATACCTAGGTTTGTAGACCCTACCGGTGGCCGAGTAATCCTAGATGGCCATGACTTAAGAGAAGTTTCCTTGAAATCGCTGCGGAAAAACATAGGCATCGTGTTTCAAGAAAACTTCCTGTTCTCTGCAACCGTGAGGGAGAACATTTCGCTTGGGAAGCCCGACGCCTCGTTGGAAGAGGTCATAGAAGCAGCCAAACTTGCTCAAGCCCATCCGTTTATAACGGACTTCCCAAAAGGATACGACACTGAGCTGGGGGAAAGAGGTATCGGCCTTTCAGGAGGTCAAAAACAGCGGGTTGCCCTAGCCAGAGCTCTGTTGATGAATCCAAAAATACTCATCTTGGACGAGGCCACCTCGAGCGTCGACACAGAAACCGAATCTCGCATCCAAGAAGACCTTACCGAGGTCATGCAAGGACGAACTTCAATAATAATAGCTAAGAGGTTGTCCACCATAAGGGGAGCAGACAAGATCGTGATCCTAGACAAAGGGCGAGTTGCCCAGATTGGGACTCATCTGGAACTTTTATCCCAGCCTGGATTCTACCGGAACCTATTTGAAAGCCAGTTTGTGGAAGAAGATATTGAGCGTGCTCTCAACCTCGAACTGACAGACGCACAAAGTGAACCTTTGGAAATTCAACTGAGAGAAGCCAATTCAGAAGGGAGATGCTAAGCGAAAGGCGGAGATGTTAGCCCGCGGCAACGTGCTAATCGCTTTGGCCCATTCGCGACAACATGTCAGAATACGATTTTGACCTAATCGAAGATGCCGAAGAGCGCCCTTTTAACTTTGAATATCTGAAAAGGATCCTTGCCTATGCTGCTCCATACAAGAAAACTGTTGTTACAGTGTCGTTGCTCACCTTGACAGGCATTGTGGTCGGCCTTGTTGAGCCGCTCCTATTGAAAAAAGCCATTGATGAAGGCGTCGCAAATAGGGATGCCACAACTTTAGTGGCAGTGCTCTCTACCCTTGTGGTGCTGCGTACACTTCAACTCTTTGCATCAAGGATTCAGATAAAGAGACTGAATTTCCTAGGGCAAAAAGTCCTTTATGACCTGCGCCAGAACTTGTTCGCGCATATTGAAACCTTACCTTTTTCTTTCTTTGATCACAGGCCGGTAGGCAAGGTAGTTTCGCGAATCACAAACGACGTGAATCACATTGGCAACTTGGCGGCTTCGGGAATGGTAAACATGATAACGCAAGTGATTTCTCTTTTCGGAATTGTAGGCATCATGGTTTATCTGGATTGGAAGATGGCACTTATGTCCTTCATCACCGTCCCATTGCTGGCCTTGGTGTTAACAAAGGTGCGATGGGTACTCGAAGACGCGTGGGGAGAAACTAGAAAAGCAACCGGAAGCATCAATGCTCACTTGAATGAGACAGTACAAGGGTTGGCTGTAATCCAAGCCTATGGTTTCGAAGAGGCAAACACGGAGTCGTTCAGGAAGTATAACCAACATTATCTAAACTCCTATATGAGAGCCATACGCCTTGACCAAGCCTTTTGGCCACTTACCGATGTTATCGGCGCGGTGGGAACGGCTATCGTAATCTGGTACGGCGCCAACGGTGTACTGAAAGGTACAATGACAATCGGGCTTATCTGGGCGTTTGTAAACTACCTGGGCAAGTTTTGGGCACCGATAAGTACGCTTTCTAGGTTTTGGAGCCAAATCCTTTCCGCAATGGCCTCGGCAGAACGGGTATTCACCATACTTGACTTGGAGCCGGAGATAGGGGCTTTGGATGTATCTGAGCTGAAGGACCCCTTTGGTGAGGCCCTTTTGGACGGGAATCTTGATACGACTCTGGTTTCAGTCGAAAACCGCGCTGCAAGGTTTCCAAAATCAGAACCTAAGCCGTACGGCAGCATCTATCTTCCTACCCTAAAAGGAGAAGTGGTCTTTGATAACGTATCGTTCGGCTACAAACCTGAGGAGCCTGTTTTGAAAAACGTAAGTTTCAAGGTTGAACCCGGCGAGA
This sequence comes from Candidatus Fermentithermobacillaceae bacterium, assembly GCA_018052475.1. GTDB lineage: Bacteria > Bacillota > Sulfobacillia > Fermentithermobacillales > Fermentithermobacillaceae > UBA3907. The sequence continues at coordinate 40,610 of JAGPNG010000014.1, read as the reverse complement.
GTGTAGCATTGGTCGGCCCTACTGGAGCAGGGAAAACCACGATCATTAACTTGCTAGCCAGATTCTACTTGCCATCCGCAGGAAAAGTGTATGTAGACGGGTATGATCTAGCGAACGTAGCACTCTTGTCGTATAGACGCCAGTTGGGCATCGTACTTCAGGATACACTGATTTTTTCTGGGACGATAAGAGAGAACCTAATGGTGGGCAAACCTGACGCCACAATAGAAGAATTGGAACAGGCGGCCAGATCTGCATGCATTGATGGGCTTATAGAGAGCATGCCCAACGGGTTTGATTCTCAACTATTCGAAAGAGGCGCAAACCTTTCTGCGGGACAGCGGCAACTACTTGCATTTGCTAGGGCGATACTGGCCGATCCACGCATACTGATTCTAGACGAAGCCACGTCCAATATCGACCCTGAAACGGAGAAACTAATACAGACTGCTCTAAAGACCCTGCTTCAAGGCCGAACATCTTTCATCGTAGCTCACAGATTGTCTACTGTAAGGTGGGCTACTCGAATAATGGTAGTCGAAGAAGGGCAGATAACTGAAACAGGCACCCACGAGGAACTGCTAGCTCTAGGAGGACAATACGCCAACCTTTACCAGGCCCAATTCAAACAGTCATAAAGTCGAGAAGCAAAAAGTCCCGTCCCCTGTGCTTCGGGACTTTTTGCTTCAATCCTTTCGTTTCACGGAATCTCTCAAAACCTCTTCATATACTTCCACAGTTTTTCGTGCCATCACTCGTGCATCGAAGAGTTCTTCCGCCCTTTTTCTGCCCGCACGCCCCATGCGAGCTGCCATCTCCGGGTCTATAGCCAACCGCACAAGACACTGAGCCATGGCACGAGGATTTCCGGGTGGTACCAGGAAACCTGTTTCGTTGTCCATTACAACTTCAGTAACCCCGCCTACGGCAGTAGCTACAACCGGAAGCCCTTGAGCCATAGCTTCAATAACCGCAAGTCCCAGGCCTTCCGAATCAGACGATAAGGCAAAAAGATCTAACTCAGACAAAAAAGCAGGGACATCTTCTACGAACCCTGCGATACGGACATACGGCTCCAGTCTCAGATCCTCTATTTTCCTGCGCATGGCCTCTTCCATAGGACCTGTACCGCCCAAGACAAATCTGGCTTCTGGTAGAGAGTTAACCACGATTCTAGCTGCCTCTATCAAAACGTCTAGTCGTTTAACCGGATCAAACCTTGCGAGAGTGCCGACTAGAAGCTGGTCGCGTTCCTCTCTACTCCGTAGGTAATCGATATTCTTTGGTTGGAACTTTGAAATCTCAATTCCGTTATGGATTACCACTATCTTTTCCGGATCCACTCCGGAATTGATGAGTTGTCTACCTACATGATTCGATACTGCAATGATCTTGTCCGAAAACAGACTGGACACCCACTTGTTCAGCAGTTTCTTCGGAAAAGCCATAGAATGTAAGCCCAAAACTTCCCCGTGCTTTGTGTAAACGACGGGGATCTTAAGGCTTTTTGCCGCTAACCGTCCGGATAAACATGAATGTGTATGAACTACATCCGGCTTAATGCGCTTAAACAATCTAGTCAATTCCATAGTAAGAGGAAAAGAAAAGGACACATCTCTGCCGCTTATGGGCACCCTCTCAATTCCGATAGAATCAAGAACATCTCCAAGAGAACCGTCAGGACAAGCAACAGAAACATCTAGATCCGAAAAGGCAGGTTGGGTAACGAGATTTTCTAAGTAACGGCCTGCCCCACCTATGTTAGTATCCGTTATTACATGAAGAACTCTCATAAAAGAAATACCGCCCATCACCTTACAATTCTATTGTATTGCATCGGCATGTGTCTCCTTGAGGTGTGCCGCAATTCCGGCAGAGATACCAAGCCATACCCAGAAGATCACCATCACCTGCGGGTTATACCAAGTATATTCAATTACACCCTGAATCAGGTGACCTGCAAGTGCAGACATACACGCGACCAAGATTCCGGTATATGTCCACCTCTCAATTCCTTTGCCCTTTACCACTCTCAGGGAACCGAGAGAGTACCAGATACTCGCAAGCAAAAACCAGGCTAGTGTGACAAATCCCAGAAACCCCAATTCAATAAGCATTTGAATGTAAAGACTATGAGAATGGAGGGACGGCGTCTGGATTATCATGTACTCAGGATATATCTCAGAAAACGCCATTGCGCCTAATCCAATACCCCTAAATAGATGGTCTCGCAGCAATGCCAAAGAACCACGCCACACAGAAACCCTATAAGCGTTAGAACTGTCTTCAAAAGAAAATGAAGACAAAAACCTCTCAATAACGATCGAGGGTGCGAAAGCTAAGACAGCAACTCCCACGATCAAACCTAAAACCAACAGTCTCTTATCGAAAAAAATCGCCATGAGCGCAAAAGAAGCCAAAAAGCCAAGCCAGGCCCCTCGTGACCAAGTAAGAACCAAAGCTATAGCCTCAAGACCCGAATAAAGCAGCAGTATGCTCTTGTCTCTCAGACTTTTGTTCCTCACTAAGAGGGCAAGCGCCAAAGGTAAGGCAAGCCCAAGCATTTCTGCGAAATAGTTCGGATTGGTAAAGGTCCCTACGATCCTTACTAACTCATCTTCGAATTTGATATCTACCCACGCTGAAGGCGTCTGCCAACCGGAAAAATACTGGTATATTCCTACCAGACTCGAAAGTGCCGCACCCGCAAGCACAGGCCAGACAATGCTCTCCGCGCCACCTTTTGCTGACGTATCAAACGCAAACAGAAAGGCCACTCCGCCAATACACCAGAATATTAGATTTTTCATGCTCTCTTGAGGTACTACCGAGGAAATCGCAGCACCTATGACAAACAAGAACAATATAATAAACGGAAGTTGAAGATGAAACGGAAGAGCGGGAAGGACATGGATTCTATCCTGTTTCACTGATCGTCGCCAGAGCACAGCAAAAAGGAAAAGCAAAAATGCGAGTATTTGGATCTCAGTAGGCAGGAGGACGCCTAGCATCAACACTATTCCAAGAAAGGTACCTTCCTCAAAAACGCCTCCTGAAGGAACAAGACACAGGTGCATGACCCATCCAAAAACGGTTACTGCAGTACTCGACTGCGCCCAAGACCGACACGTTTCCCAGACAGCCAACAATACTCTTCCCACAATGCTATTCCTAAAGGCCGTGTCAAACCACAGAAAGAACCCGATCACAGCCTTCTCTACTCGAACATGGGCAGACCTTAAAACGTCAAACACCGAACTGTTCTCAAGAACTTGATTCGAACGGAAAGTCGGCGGACCGGTTTTTTCGGCTACAGCCACTGTGTTACTCACTATGGCGTACCTCCCAAATCAAGGTCCATATTCATTATGTATCCCTGAAATGTTGCAAATTTCGTCTTGAGCCCGATGCTTCCCCCAACCCTTATCTCAACACCGTTCATCGTGATTACATTCTCTCCAACTCTGGCGGTCCCGCGTATGGTCACGAATGCATCAACCTTATCGTCTGATTGCGTCTGAACCCATCTTCCGTCCCCTTCTAACAGCCATACTACTGCCGGCTCAGTCTCAACACCTACCACTTCACCAACACAAGCACCCGTCTTAAACTCAAATATCTTGCCGCCTTTTGCTATAGCCTCCGCCGTGGTTGGCCTCATGCCCGAAGCTACAACTACTATCTCGGTCTCTTCTTCCCGCTGAGATACTTCGGTCCTGAGATTTTTTCCAAACATCGAATAACCAAACCAGGCCACCGCACCGACTATGACAACAATCACGAGAAGATCAATTATGCTAATCTTGCCGAACAAACGACCCTTTTCATCCAACACTTTCAAACTCTATCCACTCCCCTCAACCTAGTAAAAACCACTCTTTCTCGAAACCATCCATATTCGTTTGGACTGGAAATCCGAGGAAGTCGTTCCCTTTTGCCTCTACAAAACCAGTAATGAAGTAAGCGGGAGTTCAAAGCAATTTTGTTTTGTTTATGTCTAGTTCAAACGTAGCCCCTAGATACTCCGCGGCCCTTTTGCAAGCCATCATCCTGGTTAGAAATATCTCAAAATACTCCATGACAGGAGCTATGCTGGTGTCGATGGTAAGATGCAAAGAGATGACTTTGTCCTCATTCTTCACTTCAAGGAAAGATCGAGTAGCTGCATAATTCACCCTGTCATGGACATCAAAACTGTGAACATCAGGGTTACGTACTCGAGATCTATGCACATCTGACTTGTCCGCCAGAATCACCGCGGCCGATATTGATGAAACTGCATGGCAATCTTCTTCCGGGTCATGGCTACCTATGGCACCCATTAGAACTGCTGTTTCTTCAGGTACCATTCCCATCTCTGATAGAATTCTTTCGGCTAACACGGCACCTACTTGAGCATGATAGAACCTAGAGATCACATTGCCTATATCGTGGAGATAGCCCGCTATACCTGCGAGTTCCTGCTCTCTCTGGGGAAAATGCAACCTTTCCAGCACATTTTTTGCTATGGCTGATACTAGTGAAGCGTGTCTCAAACCGTGGTCAGTATATCCCAATGCGCCAAGATGGTCATTGCCCAAAACTATGTAAGATTGGATTATCTCGTTCTGCTTAACTTCTTCAAGGGTCACAGCTTTTATCCGTTCCAATCGTCGATCATCTCCACAGAATCTATATACTCCTGATATACAGGGTTCAAGACGAATTGACCGGCATCTAGCACCTCATAGTCCCAAGGGAACATAACGTACCCTGAACTCTCCATGTAGGTGAAATTAGGCTTCCAACTCTCCGACCACGCCCATATACTGGCAGTCTTGATACCCTTGGCATCTAGTTTGGTGCACTCGCCTGAAACGACGCGCATGGTTTCTCCCGTCATTACGATACCGTCAACTATGAGGACGCGTTGCCCCTTTATTTTCTCGCTAACCGAAACTATGACTTCAGGACGATCATATACCACTCTACCACGTCTTCTTCGAGTAACCACACAGGGGAAAATGTCAATCTGAAGGATACAAGCAATAATGGTAGCCGGTACCAAGCCGCCTTTGGCTATACCTACAACTGCATTAGGGCCAAATGAGGAGTCTGCCTCAAGAGCTATCGACTTACAGGCAGCCATCACCTCATCCCACGTAAACTCGTATATGGGATCCAAAACATACTTCGTCTCCATCATAGCGGCCTCTCCTTCTAATTACCAATAACGTTCAATACCTTTATAACATAAAAAAGCAGGACCTGAGCACCCTTGGAAATACACTATGAAATTGTTTGAAGACGATATCTCGTTACGCCTCATTCTCCAGTCTATATTCTGCAGACTGGTCCGGCTTTCTCATGCGATAGCGTTCCTGTCTATCCAAGACAACCTTTCTCACCCGTATAGATGTGGGGGTAATCTCCAACAATTCGTCGTGGTTAATCCACACCATAGCTTCTTCAAGACTCATTTTCCTAGGCGGGGTGAGTTTCACAAGTTCTTCGGAGGCAGCAGCCCTCACGTTAGAAAGATGACGCTTCTTGCACACATTTATATCTAGATCCATGGGCCTAGAATTCTCCCCTACCACTTGTCCTGCATATACTCTTTCTCCAGGGCCTACGAATAGTTCGCCACGCTCCTCTGCATTTCTTATTGCGTAAGCGGTAACTATACCCGTCTCCCATGAAACCATCGCTCCCGAACGCCTGGTGACTATATCGCCCACGTAGTTGCGATAGCTGTCAAATACGTGGTGCATTATGGAGGTGCCCTTGCTAAGAGTGAGCAAGGCCTGTCGCAAGCCAAAGATCCCCCTAGTAGGGATAAGGAAGTTCAGTCTTATCCTTCCATCTCCTTCTTGATGCATATCTATGAGCTCAGCTTTCCTGGGCCCTAACTCTTCCATCACTCTTCCCATATATTCTCCTGGTATGTTCACAGTCAAATACTCGAAAGGTTCTTTCCGGACCCCGCCTTCTACCCTGAAAATAACTTGCGGCTTAGAAACTGCCATTTCGTATCCTTCTCGTCTCATTGTTTCGATCAGAATCGAAAGATGTAGTTCTCCTCTGCCTGATACCTTGAACGCATCAGGTTCAGATGTAGGTTCTACCTTTAGGCTCACATCTTTCTTGGCTTCATACAAGAGTCTTTCCCTGAGATGTCTAGACGTAACATATAGCCCTTCGTCTCCTGCAAACGGACTATCATTTACTCTGAAAGTTACCATGACAGTCGGTTCTTCGACGTGTATGGGTGGGATCGGAACAGGCTTTTCGGAGTCTGCGATCGTATCTCCTATATCGATCTTTTCTATCCCTGAAACAGCACCAATGTCTCCCGCTTCGACTTGAGACACTTCTATTCGCTTGAGGCCCTGAAATACCCACAAAGTAGCAATTTCGGACATCGTCTTGGATCCGTCTGAACGACAGACACAAACCGTGGTGCCTTTTTTGAGTGTACCCGCCGCTATTCGACCTATAGCGATCCTTCCCACGTAGTCATCATGCACTACAGCGCTTACCATCATTTGAAGAGGCTTCGTTGAATCCCCGTAAGGAGCGGGAATGCGCGCCAGTATCGCTTCAAGCACAGGTGATATGTCGCACTGCAGGGCCAGTTTGTCTGCCATCTTGGGGTACTGTCTAGCGAGGGTAACATCTTGAGTTGCAAATCCCCGCCTAGCGTCGGTATAGACTACAGGAAAGTCTACATCATCATCGTTGGCGCCGAGATTGACCAAAAGATCAAACACCTCGCCATAGACTTCGTCGACCCTTTGATCAGGTCTGTCTATCTTGTTTATGACAAGGACCAACTTGAGTCCGTGTTCCAGGGCCTTTTGCACAACAAATCGAGTCTGTGGCATGGGCCCGTCACATGCATCTACTAAGAGCAATGCCCCGTCAACCATCCCAAGAACACGTTCGACCTCTCCTCCAAAATCCGAGTGCCCTGGTGTATCGACTATGTTGATTTTTACATTTTTGTATGTGATCGAGGTGTTCTTGGCGAGAATGGTTATTCCACGTTCCTTCTCTAGATCGCTTGAATCAAGAACTCTGTCTTGGACAACCTGGTTCGAGCGAAACACACCAGTTTGCTTTAGCAGCGCATCGACCAGTGTCGTCTTTCCATGGTCTACGTGTGCAATTACCGCTACATTCCTTATGTTATGATTCATATTGTTGGCATTTGTTCCCATATTTTCATCACCACTTAAAACTCTAAGATTGCTTATGACATGCTGAAATGACAGCTCACTAGCGGATAATTATAGCACTTTTTAGCACTATTTAAGTTCGGTTTTTTTGAAAGCGAGATAGGAGAAGGAGATTACTGATCACATACTACTAAGTCTATATTATTGGCCGTCCATCCTGAAACCACAACTTTATCGCCCTTGGCAAGCGCGGTGTAGCCTCTTATGTCCCCACCTTTATAGACCATGGCGTTCTTGTCAACTGTCACTCTAAGAGTCCCGTAGTCGCCGGATATAGTGACTGTTCTATCCGAAACGTCCGTTATGGTTCCGTCAATCCTAAACCTGGGTGAAGCGACCCTTTCGACAAAGACTGCATCGCCATCTTCATCAACGGCTACTTTCACCTCATCTCCGGACCCGAGTTCTGAAATGCTCCCGTCTACCTTTGAACCCCAATCCACATAGGAGATATCTCCTGTCAAAGTATAGGTTACCACAGAATAACGAGCAGTCAAAACCACCAGTGTATTCTTGTCACAGCTAAGGATGACCCCGTCGAGCCACCATTTTGGTTCGACAAGTTGGTCGACCTCTACGTATTTCAAGGTTTGACCATAACCTCCCACATAAACCAAAGACCCTTCGCCGATTTCGTCTAGGCCGGATAACCCTATCACAGTAAGGTCTTTGTCCGGTTTTAGCCCCTCAAACCCTGAAAAGTAGTAGAAGTCTCCTGATTTTCCAAGGTAATACCCTTTCAGATCAAGTTCGTTTCTCTCAAGAATCTCGCACCACACCGGTTTATTGCTCGAATCCAGCCACAACTTGACCTTGTCACCCCATTTGAGATCTTTGAGAGACAAAACCGCCCGTCCCTCGGGATATACCAAACTAAGATCCGCTGGGATAATGATAGGTATGGTTTCTTTTGGCCCTTCGATCTTATAAAACACTCGTCCTTTGCTGCCGCTAGATGCCCCGATGAATCCTTCCGCAATGCTTTCAAATGACGCCCTGCCTTGGATCCACACAAACCGTATATCAGAGCCTGAGGGCCCTGCAGCCAGAACCGTATCGCCCACCTTTATATCATAGAAGGGCCTCTTGTCGCGGCCCAAAAATACCACGGTGTTGTGACTGATAGTAAGATCTTGCCATGCGGGGCTTATCGATAGAACAGGTCCCGAGAAAACGGCGACTTGGCCTTCCAACGAGACTTCCGCCTTCCATAGGTACTCTGCCCAAACCACATCGCCTGAATCATTCAGGTAGAACCTGATTTTAGACCCTGAAGGGACCTGTGAGATTTTGTCGTTCTTTCGGTTCGAGATGTCCAATACATTCATATTCTCCTGAAGTTTAATAGACATAATCGAGTTTTCGCCAAAGACCACCGGACCATCTTTGCTATTTACCAAATAGCAGTCGAAGACAGACTTTTCGCCGAGCGAACTCTCGATTTTGACGTATCTTATGTCCTCAGCCGATGAGCCGTAGACAGTCACCACATCTCCGACCTCAACCGATGCCGAGAATCCTTTCTGCCCGCTACGTTCTACAAGGGCATCCGGGCGCATAACGCATTTTGTCCACTTTTCGGCGAACATGATTGTTTGATTATCTTTAGATGCCAAAGTGCCTTTTTGAGTAAACGTGTGCGAATATACCTTGACAGCCTTAAGAACCTCTCCTGAACCAGACAGGGTCAACGAAACCTCTTCGGCGGGCAGAAGGGTGTCCCACGATACGCGCGCTGAACCGCTTTCTAGTGGAATATCGCCGGGAATCACAATGCTTCTAAGGTTTCCTGACTCATCCACCCCTTCTACGGTACGACTAGATGGCGTGAAACCCAAAACTTTGATTCTTTGGGTCGATGTTTCAATAGTGCCTGTACTACTGCCTGGAGCAGTATCTGTCGGCGCCACATCTATTCCAGGGGATAGTTTCTCTTTCTCTTTGACTAGTTCGAAGTGCACTGATTCTAACCCGTCCGCCATAAGCTTCGTTGTCACTTTCTTGGAATAGTAACCGTCAAGTTTGGCTGCGATCTCGTAGCTGCCAGGAGAAAGCTCCAGTTTCAACGGAGAAACACCCCGGAGATCGTCATTTACGTATATTTGAGCATTTGAAGGCTCGCTCGTGACCTCCAAGATTCCTACGACTCGAGGCATCTCAACAAACGCCTCGCAGTTTTCCTGCGGTTCGACTTGAACTAAGACCTTTGTTGTCTTGTGATCATCCGCTTTTAGCATTATCTCTTTTGTTCCGGGTCCAGTCTTAAACTCCAAAGGAGTCTTACCTTTGTATGAACCGTTTACAAATACCCTGGCACCTTCCACATTGGAAGAAACAGCGAGTGAACCTGCTTTTTCTAAGATCTCTGAGAAAATGATCTCATCTGAAACACCGTGTACACAGACCAGATCACCTTCCTCTGCAGGGAAATACTCGTCGGTTTTTAAAGTGTATGTTTTTCCATCTATAGTCACTTTGCCGGATTCTTTTTTCTCAACTTCACCTTGGACAGAAAAACCCTCCGGCATCTCACGGATCTTAGACACTGTCCCATCGGGGCCTATATTTACTTCAACTACTTTCTTTTGGGTTTCATCAGGAAATATGTCTGTTAGGGAACATGCTGTACCCGTTTTATCAAAAACCTTAGCATCGGATCCTATCTCTACCCATGTCCAGTCTTTCATCGTCGACGGGGCTTCTGGGTCTTCTGAATTTCCATGAGACACCTTGGTTTCCGACCCTTCGTCAGAAGAAATCTCGTACTTGTATATGAGAATGCCGCCATCATGCGGCATCGCTAAGCTTGTAAAGGTATGAGTATTCCTTAACTTAAACAAGGTAGTCCCAGCATAATAAGCACCAAGCGCCAGAACAACTACAAGAACAGTCTTTAGTAAAGACTTGCCCTTTGATCTTTTCGGTTTTTCAGATTGTTCTTCCTTGGTTTTCGCCACAGCATGAGCCCCAGATAGTATATCGAAGGAAATCCTTCACACGTTAACTCATTATTTTCTTTCAAAAGCAGGAGAACGTTTTTCTACGAACGCCTTCATACCTTCTTTTTGATCCGGATGTAAAAAACACTCGCTAAACAGTTCTGCCTCTATATCCATTCCACTTCGCCCGGTTTGGGTTTCTTCTAACCCGCGTCGGTAAATCGCTTTCTTCGCCTGACTCATCGCAAAAGATGAGTTCCGCCCTAGCGCTCTTGCGTAAGATATGGCCTCGTCAAGAGCCATTCCACTAAGAACCACCTTATGCACAAGACCAATCCTTAGGGCCTCTGACGCATCGATAGACCGTCCCGTAATAACAAGATCCAGGGCATTTGCGCTACCGACAACTTGCGATAACCTCTGGGTTCCTCCAAACCCAGGGATTATGCCCAAACCAACCTCAGGCTGACCGAATTTCGCATTCTCGGCGGCAATGCGTATGTCACAAGCCAAAGCCAGTTCATTTCCGCCTCCGAGAGCATATCCGTTTATGGCAGCTATGGTTGGAGAAGGGAATTCCTCGATCTTTGCAAAAACATCATGTCCATAATTAGCAAACTCTTTCGCCTCTTTTGGACTCATTTCCATCATTTCGGAAATGTCGGCTCCTGCCACGAACGCTTTCGACCCTTCGCCTGTTATGATCAAAGGTACATTCGGACGTTCATGTGCAAGCATCGTAATGATGTCGTCTAACTCACCAAGAATCTCTTTGTTAAGAGCATTGAGCGCCTTTGGTCTATTGATTGAAATGATCGTGGCTGCTTCGTCTAACTTGACCACCAAGTATTTCGGGTTCCTAATTCCTTCCATATTGCTCCCTCCTGTAGATATTCGGTTTCTATGGGCAGTTGACTACAAACTCGATAGCTTTGGGGATCACTTCAATATCTATTGGGTACTTCACATCCCTTATATCTCCATCTAGATGGCAAGGTACGTCTTCGCAGGCTTCTACCGAAAGCGTCTTTGCATTGCTAATACAAACCCCTTTCATTCCCACATGGGTCCCTTTAAATACATGAAGCAGCACTCTAAGTAGATAAGGCCTAGAGGCATCTGAAAGATATCCGAAAGTGAGAAGTCCATCAGAAGAACAAGCCCCGGGACATATGATTAGTCCACCGCCTAGATATTCTGATTTCATGCAGGCACAGAGCCACGCCTTTTCAACATATGTATGGATATCATCTGCTATTACGTGCATATCGAAGGGTTCAAACGAGAACAACCCTCTGACTGTTTCGAAAGCATAACTCAGGCGGCCAAGTTTTTTGCTTTCTAGCTCAGACACCCTCTTTGCAACATACGCATCAATTCCAATTCCTACCGAACTCACTGCATACCGGGACCAACCTACCATATCCTTAACCGACATGACATCCATTTTCTTTGTTGTAAATTTCATGAGTGCTTCTATCGCTTCTGACCAATGGGAAAACAGGTGATTGCCTTTCACAAAGTCATTACCTGTGCCTACTGGTATGGCAACCACAGGAATGGATGCGCTGTCGGACGTAAGCACCCCGTTAACGACTTCATTCAATGTCCCATCTCCGCCCATTGCGGCAATTGCTCGGTATTCCTCACGAGGCAATTGCTTGGCTAATGTTTCCGCTTCTCCTGGCGCTGACGTAGTTAGAACATCAAAATTAAGTCCCTTTTCTTTCATAAGAGCTGTGATTTCGGGCAGTATTCTCCTTGCTCGACCGCTTCCAGCTACAGGATTGCATATTATGCATGTTTTTTGCGGTGTTTCCAAGAGTATTCCCTTCCTAGTCAAAGTTATGTCCCCTTATATCTGTACCTTTTAAGACATAAGGAACGTCATCTTTCACCTAAGACACGCGGGTGATTTCTGACATAGTGGAACAAGTATTCTTGTGCATAGCCGGAAAAAGGGCTAAATCGCCTAATGCCTTCTTCTCTCGCCTTCTTCTCCGTAACAGGAGTCCCTGCGAAATATAGTTGCGACATGGCCCGCGCGACCCATCTATCTACGGGAAATACATCTAGTCGATGATAGGCAAAAAGCAGCACACAATCTGCTACTTTAGGCCCTACACCCTTGATTTTCTGTAATTCCTTTCTTGCATCCTCGGAAGACATGGTATTTATAAGGTTTAGATCAACCTCCCCTGTAACTACTTTTTCTGCTGCGTCAAGGATATACTCAGACCTGAACCCGCACCGTGAGGCCTTAACGTTGAGGTAACCTGCGTCTTTAAACCTCTCGGGAGAAGGAAAAGTATACTGACCGAATCCTACAGGTGTCCCAAGAGTCTTTCTGAAATACCCAGTGATTTTGCATATAGCGGGAATGTTATTCATCGCTGAAGTTATGTATGAAACGAGGCACTCCCACGGATCTTGACGAAGAATCCTGAGCCCCGGCGCATAGGATAGAACTGTCTGCATAGAAGGGTCTCGTGCCAACGACTCGCATATGAGCTCCAGATCATCATCCAGAGAGAAGTAGTCAGAGACGATCTGAGGCAAACCGCAGTTTGGCTCTTCGGTATGGCTATAGTGCTCTAGGTCTTTTGGATCGAATACGACGCTTAAGGTAGATGAGGTGCTGTCAAAGCCTACAACTACCCCGAAAGAACCAATGACTCCCTTGTACCAAGGGCTGCCAATATCTAATCCCAGTCTGCTCCATCCAAAAGTCTGGCCACACTCAAGTGTAGCTTCGATATCAAAAGGCCCTTCAACGTGTATTTCAAAGCCTTCAATTGGGACTTTTGACGTTTCAGTCGAGACATCCAATAATCCTTCCGGTAATCTGAGGGACATCGCGTAACAAACCTCTCTCATATATGATCACGTCGTCTCCTTGGTCCTCACCATCTCTATTAATACAATAATCCTCCACAAGAATGGTTTTCATGCCAACCTTACTAGCTACCATATCCTCCTTAACATCGTTACCAATCATCACGCATTTCTCAGGCAAAAGGCCAAGGATGTCTACGATCTCAAGGTAGTACTCAGCATTAGGCTTACAAAAGTGCATATTCTCAATAGTTGTAATAAACTGCCAGTCGAAGTGATCCACATGGCACCATCGCATTCTCTCTTTAATAGCAGTTTCGGGAAACACGGGATTGGTTGCAAGAACTATGCGCCACCCCTGGTCCAGACAAGCAGACACCACTTCTCGAGCAATAGAAGTCCCAGCTACCGATGCCTTGAGCTTGGGAAATCCATGTTTGTAAAAATCCTCGAAGATTGCCCAGATCTCAGCCCAGGTTCTGCCCATTTTCTTTGCAAACGACATACCAAAAGCTTCTATGTTCAGGATGGTTCTATCTGTGTTTTTGATCATATCAAACGTGGATTCGAAAAGAGCTTTTTTGAAATATCTCTCGTCGACTATATGTGAAAAATAAGGAGCAGCGGCATTCGGATAGTCTTTAACAAAGAATTCCGAGTCTACAGGAAGTAGCGTCCCATCCAAATCGAACAAGAGAACTCGATCCATAGTTTTTGTCTTGCTCACGAACATCACCTCAGACTAACTCAATGGATTTCAACCATATTACTATACTTCGATTCTCATTTCTAATTCCCTACAAATGAGCGCAGGTTGATGTATAATTAAGGTTAGTTCGGTGCACAAACATTTTTCTGAGCGTAGGTGAATGACTTGCCATTTGAAGCTTTAGGCGCAGTTTTACCTGTGTTTCTTATTGCAGCTGTCGGATATTTGGCAGGCAGAAAGATGACTCTTGATGTGTCGACCCTATCCAAAATATGCCTCTACATTCTGACCCCGGCTTTGACGTTTAACTCCTTAACTACTTCGGAGGTGGACCTTGGTAGCGTTTGGTTGCTTGCTCTCGGAGCCTTCTTGGTGCCAATAGCTTTGGCTCCATTGTTTCTTTGGTCATTTAAGCTCATGGGCTGGGAGAAAAAACTAAGTCACTCAGTGTTGCTTCCAACCATCTTTTCTAATACAGGCAATTACGGATTGCCAATTTGTCTGTTTGCACTTGGCCAAGAAGGGATGGATCTTGGCGTCATATACATGGTAGTGCAGACCTTCGTGATAGCTACCCTGGGAGTGTTCATAGCCGCGTCCAGCCAAATGAGCGTCAAAGACGCATTAGGAAGAGTGATTAGAATGCCCAGCCTATATGCGGCTGTCCTTGGGGCTTTGGTCAAAGTTCTCGGCATTGGCGTGCCTCAAGTTTTAGCAAGGCCAATTGGACTTCTGTCACAGGCTGCAATACCAGTTTTCCTTCTTGTATTAGGCCTTCAGCTTCTCAATAGCAGCCCCGGGGGCAAATGGCAAGTCCCGGTTATTGCTTCGATATTTCGCCTCGTGGTTGCGCCGACATTAGTTGCGGTGTTTGGCAAACTCCTGGGCTTAGATGGGCTAGCATGGAAGGTACTTGTTCTTCAAGCAGCTATGCCTCCGCCTGTTAATTCTACGATATTGGCACAAGAATTCGATGCCAACCCAGACGTTGTTTCTCATACTACGCTAATCGCAACCATTATAAGTTTAATCACTGTCTCTGGATGGATACTTATCCTCAACTATTTTTAGTTTGCAAGCATTAGGCTTAGGTTCACAAACTTCAAAAAGACAAGGAGGAACATTGGATGTCGTGCGAAAAAACTGATCCAAAGAAGATCTTGGCTCATCTGGAATCCTATCAAGACGAAATGGTACAAGTTTTGGAGACCCTGGTCAATACCGATTCACCTAGCACTGATAAAGCATGCATGGACGCGTTCGCAGAAATAGTTGCGGGCCTGTGGAAATCAGTTGGCGCAAAAGTGGACATATTGCCGCAGGAAGGCTACGGGAACCATGTGAGAGTCGAGTGGGGCTCAGGAAATGAAACCTTACTCATCCTCTGCCACATGGATACAGTTTGGGACAAAGGAGAGACGAAGAATCGACCATTTCGCATAGAAGATGGAAAAGCTTTCGGCCCAGGCGTTTACGATATGAAAGCAGGCATAGTCGAGGCTCTCTTCGCAGTGAAAACCCTTGCTGATCTAGGCATATCCCCTGACAAAAAGATAGTAGTGCTTCACAACTCCGATGAGGAGATAGGTTCTTTGTCTTCAAGAAGGATTATTGAAGAAGAAGCAAAACGTTCCTCCGCCGTTTTGGTGCTCGAGCCTTCTGCAAGAGGTGGAGCTCTGAAGACTTGGCGAAAAGGTGTAGGCGATTTCACTTTTACTATCAAGGGCCGCGCCGCTCATGCCGGTGCAGATTACGAAAAGGGCATCTCGGCGATTAAGGAGGCTGCACACCAAATCCTGCGTCTGCACGGTATGACTGACTTGGAGAAAGGAACCACAGTCAACGTGGGGGTTGTAAAGGGAGGTACCAGACCCAACGTAGTAGCTGAAACTGCTGTTCTCGAGGTGGATCTCCGAGTGAAAACGATGAGAGCGGCAGAATTGGTTGTGCCTGAAATTCTTGATACCAAGCCATACGACCCGTCTGCTAAGGTTTACGTGGAAGGCGGTCTTAACAGACCCCCCATGGAAAGGACTGAGGGCAATCTGAGGTTGTTCCGCCTGGCACAGGACATAGGGAAGAAGATGGGGATTAGCCTTGAGGAGTCTGGTACCGGAGGTGGCAGTGACGGGAATTTCACATCGGCCCTTGGGATTCCAACCCTCGACGGTCTCGGAGCCGTAGGCGACGATGCTCACGCGATCACCGAATATACGGTTCTTTCAAGTCTGCCTGAAAGAGCAGCTATCGTTGCCGGATTGATGATAGAGATATAGTTTTTCCGAACGTAGATTGAATTCTCAGACAAACCCCGTAAGTTCTTCTCTTGGCATTGGAACTACGGGGTTTGTTTCGCTTAAATCTGGCCCTAACCGCTTGATAGAGCAATCATAGATCTAAGTCCCATAAACGCTGTTATATAGTCATCAGCCGTAAAAGACACTGTTCTTGGATCCAAGACCTGAGTATAAGGCATACGAGCTGCCCCTTCAGCCAATCCAGAATCCTTGAACTCGATCTTGAAAGTCACCGGCGATTCCGGAAGCCAAACGGTCGCTTCGGATAGGTTTGTTAGTGCATCTTTCGTAGATTGAACGAGCAAGCTCTTTACCTTCTGAGGCGGTAGGCACTTAGCGGCATAGCGCCCCACGGCTTCTTTTACCACAGCTGTGTGCACTTTAGGCAGAAGCTGTTTTGCCTCCTGTGCCACAATATTATCCCCACAGACTAAGACCACTGGCACTCCGTAGAAACCAGCTATACCTGCATTAATACCGGTCTCCCCTACAAGTATGTCGTTGACCCATATATTTGCCACTGAACCACCGGATATAGTGTGACTAAGCACTCCCGGACTGCCCATCCTAGAATGGTATCCGACGAATATACATGCATTGAATTCCGGGCCTATGCCTTGCATCATAGAAAGACGCTTAGGTGAGCCTGTCAGCAGGGTTGCTGCAGGATGTATTCTTTCTATCAATATGTTCCTCATCGAACCGTGGGAGTCATTTACGAGTATGTCGTTAGCGCCGGATTGGACCGCTCCCTCGATCACGGCGTTTAACTCCTCGGTCATGAGCTCCCTTGCTCTTGAATAGTCCTTTCCCTCTTCCGAAGTTTGTTCCCGACTCGCCACTACTCCCGAGATGCCCTCAATATCGCATGATATAAAGACTTTCAATCTAAACCCTCCCTCGCTTAGGTTTTATAGTTACTATTCGCCAACCGGGTGTAGCTTTTCCTCTTTCATGGCACAATGACCTCGTGTGGACGTGAGTTTCCACATTCACGGACACAGAACTTGCCCTAGTAGAAAGATAGATATAACATTATTCATACAGTTGAAAATGTATATTGTCTTCCAATCAGTCCGTTCCAAAAACTATTCATGTGATTGTCTGGTGATGAACAACATGGACGCAACCGAAAGACGAAGAAAGATCGTTGAAATGCTGTCTTCTTCCTCCGAACCGCTAAAAGGGGCTAACTTGGCATCCGCTCTCGGAGTAACCAGGCAGGTTGTGGTGCAAGACATAGCAGTTTTGCGCGCCAAAGGTGAGAATATCGTGGCAACCCCAAGAGGCTATACCTATTGGACAGATCCTCGCAAACCCGGGGTACTGAAGATTGTGGCCGTAAAACATGACTTCTCTCAGACGAAAAAAGAACTTCTCACCATGGTAAAATGCGGTGTCGAGGTGATCGACGTCATCGTAGAACACCCCGTCTATGGCCAGCTGACGGGACAGCTGAGTATCTGCACCCCAGAAGACGTAGAGAGCTTCATGCAGACTATAGAACAAACTCAAGCTGGTCTTTTGTCATCCCTCACCGACGGTGTGCATCTACACACTGTCAAAGCATCACACTTTGAACAACTATCTGAACTTGAGAAACGCCTTGGAGAGGAAGGTTTCCTTATCCAGGATTGACATCTCTGACCAAATGGGACCCAACTGCCTTTACAGCTGACAAGACAGATGATATACTGACCACATCAGAACTACCTTCAATAATCGCTTACCTTTTGCAGGCAAATCGTGAGCGGCAGGAGATGATCGGTGTGCAATCTGTCGATGTCAAAACTATAACTATTGGGGCCCTTTTACTAGCTTTGTCTCTCGTTATACCGATGGCTTTCGGAGGAGTACTAGGTGTGGTAATAGGCCCGTTTTCTGCAACTTTAGCTTCGCACGTACCAGTTATGATCTCAATGATGTATGGCCCTTTCGTATCTAGCATTGTCGCTTTGGGCTCTGCCATTGGGTTTTTCCTAAAACTTGGACCTGTGATTGCCATGCGAGCAGCCATGCACATTCCTGTAGCAATTATCGGCTCTATCTTGCTCAAGAAGAAACTGTCCTTTCCGGTCGTCCTTGGAGTGACTGCACCGATCCACGCACTTTTAGAAGGACTAATAGTCCTTCCGTTTCTCACATTTGGGAGTTCTGGAGCTTTGTACGGGAAATCGGACGCCATGTCGCTTTTCGCCCTGGTTGCAGGAGGGACTTTGATCCATCACGCCATGGATTCAGTCATATCTGTGGTTTCTTGGCAAGTCCTTAGGCTTTTTGCCAAACCCACCAATAATCAGAAACTAGACTTCAGCAAAAACCAAGTTGCCAAGTAGCTAACGCAAACACGGCGAGATCTGCGTAGGATGCACAAGGGCCGAAGAATATAAAGAACCCCCCGGTTAGACGAGGGGCTCTTTTTTAGGTATTTGCAGCATTATCCTCTTTGGCTTTTTCCTTGTACTCGCTAGATCTGTTATCTGTACAATAAAAGCCAGGACCTTTGAATATGATTCCGACGCTGCGGCTTATTAGTTTCTTTACAGGCCCACCACATGTTGGACAAGTCGTAAGAGGCGCATCTGACATCTTCTGGAACTGTTCAAAAGTACCGCATTTTTCGCACTTGTATTCGTAAATTGGCACTCTCAACAACCTCCCTTTGGATAACCTCCATTATAGATATAATGAATGAACAAGACTATGTCAAGGATTGGGATCTACAGAGTGAAGCAAAAAGTGCCGTCCCCCTTGCTTCGTCGCGATGTCGTACATGAAGATCGCCGCTGCTACTGAAAGGTTCAGTGAGGAGGCTGTTCCCTTTATTGGGATGCGAAGCTGCATGTGCCCCGCTGTCAGCATATCTGGAGATAGTCCTCTTGCTTCGGAACCCAGAAGGACGATGAGGGGTCGAGGATACTCGTTTATCGTAGTGATGTCCTGGCTGGCTCTGCTGGAAGTGGTTACTAGGCATATTCCATGTTGGAAACACAGTTGTATAACGGTATCGGATGTATCGATACGTATCACAGGTACGGCAAAAATTGAGCCCATGCTGGCTTTGACACATTCGGGATGATATTGATCTGTAGATTCGCCGCACATGAACACGCCTGAGAACCCGAAACAATCGGCAGTTCGAATGATGGTGCCCAGATTCCCGGGGTTTCCAACGCTATCTAGGGCTACGAAAGCTTTACCTGCAAACGGCTGCACGAATTCTACTGTTGCGTCATGATAGGAAATAACAGCACCTAACCCCATTGGATTATCTCTTGCTGAAATACTGCGAAACTCCTTTTCTTTGACCTCATAGCACGGGATACGATTCTTCACTCCACTAAGCGCGGCGTAGGCAACTTCACTATCTAGTAGCTCGGGACTATACACGATAAAACGAATGGGCGCATTGTGCTCAATAGCGCTTAGAACCAGCGAAATCCCTTCAACAAAGTAACTCTGGGTTTCATCACGGGATTTCTTGTTTCTCAAAGAACGCAGTTCTTTGAGCCTATTCTTAGAAATCGGTTCCATTTCTCCACTCCCCTAACACCTAAATGTTCATGGCCTCGCCGCGAGTAAAATGAAGGTCCGGGTTCATAACCTACCCGGACCCTGGCATCATGTTCTTAACTTTTCTTCTTAGGAATCACCTTTGTTTCCACTGCCACCCTGAGCCGCTCTATCAAGAGCCCAAACGCCTTGGTCATCCTTGTAGACCATTGCTCCGAACGGCGAACGCCACGAATACGTAGTGTGCAGCAGATGGTGAGACTTCTGGCTCAGCGGTTTGCCCAAGTAGGTTTCATAGAGCTCTTTCACTGCCGGATTCTCGTGCGACTTGCGTAGAGGCATATTCCTATCTACCTCGTAGATAGCCTCCATACGCTTCTTTACAATATCACGGTCAGTAGGAATGGGTTGGCCGCCCCCTCCAATGCACCCGCCTGGGCAGGTCATAATCTCGATGAAGTGATATTGGGCTTCTCCCGACTTGACCCTATCCAATATGACCCTGGCATTGCCGAGTCCGCTGGCTACAGCAATGTTCAATACCGTTCCATTTAGGTCAACTGAGGCCTCTTTGACACCATCAAGCCCGCGTACCATCTCAAAGTCTATTTTCTCCAAAGTCTTGCCTGTATAAAGCTCATACGCAGTCCTAACTGCTGCTTCCATGACTCCGCCTGTGGCTCCGAAGATCACCGCGGCGCCTGTAGAAATACCTAGGGGATCATCATACTCCTCTTCAGCAAGATCGTTGAAATCTATCCCGGCCTGTTTGATCATGTTCGCAAGCTCTCTTACAGTAAGCACATAATCTACGTCTTGAAACCCGGATGCAGTCATTTCAGGCCTCTGGCACTCGAACTTCTTAGCAGTGCAAGGCATAATGGATACTACTACCATATTGGCAGGATCGATGCCTGTCTTCTCGGCATAATATGTCTTTGTTAGTGCCCCAAACATCTGCTGCGGGGATTTGCAGGAAGACACGTTCCCGGAAAGTTCAGGATAAAACTCCTCCATGAACTTGATCCATCCAGGACTGCAAGAAGTTATAAGAGGAAGGTCTCCCCCATTTGCCAGCCTATCTAGGAGCTCGGAACCTTCTTCCATTATGGTAACGTCAGCTGCGAAGTTAGTATCGAAAACCTTGTCAAATCCAAGCTGCCTCAAAGCTGCAACCATCTTCCCAGTGCTTATGCTGCCCTGGGGAAGTCCAAATGGCTCTCCAATCGACACTCTAGTAGCAGGGGCCGTCTGGACTATGACTACCTTATCGGGATCATACAAGGCATCCCACACCTCTTCGGTGTAGTCTTTCTCATAAAGAGCACCGACCGGGCATACCAAAGTACATTGGCCGCATTGCACGCAGGGGCTATTGTTCATATCTTCACCCCAGGCCGGCCCTATTTGTGTACTTAGCCCTCTCCCATATGGTCCAATCGCGTTCACTGACTGGTTCTGCTCGCATACCGCTACGCACCTTCTGCACAGTATGCATTTGTTAGGATCTCGAATTATAGCGGGAGTCGATGTATCGATAGGCTTTTCTTCCCTGTGATTCTCGAATCTAATCTCCCTGATGCCAAGACGCTCAGCAAGACTCTGCAATTCACAGTTGAGATTTCTAGGGCAAGTAACGCACTCATACGGGTGATCCGACAGAATCAACTCAACTGCAAGCCTCCGCGCCGCACGCACTTTAGGCGTGTTGGTGTGAACGACCATGCCAGGAGACACGGGCGTCACGCAAGAAGCTTGAAGGGATTTTGCCCTTTCTATTTCAACTACACATACGCGGCAGCTTCCTATTTCATTAATATCTTTCAAATAACACAACGTAGGTATCTCTATGCCGGCTTCTTTGGCTGCCTCTAGAACCGTATAGTCAGAAGGAACCTCCAATGTGATGCCATCGACGGTTACCTTTACTTTGTCCATGTCTTTGTCCACCTCAAATCTAAGTTAAACCTTCTCTATTGCGCCAAATGGACACTTTTCAAAACAGGTGCCGCATTTTATGCAAGCTTCGGGGTCAATCGTGAAAGGTTTCCTTGCTTCGCCGCTAATTGCATTGACAGGGCAGTTCTTAGCGCACAGACTGCAACCTTTACACTTATCTGGGTTAATACGATAGGAAAGCAAGGCCTGACAGACACCGGCAGGACACCTTTTTTCATGTATATGAGCTTCGTATTCGTCTCTGAAGAATCTAATGGTCGAAAGCACAGGATTGGGAGCAGTTTGCCCTAACCCACATAGCGCAGTTTCCTTGATTGACTGACCAAGTTCCTCGAGGGTTTCGATATCCCCCTCCTTGCCTTCCCCTTTAGTAATACGGTCGAGTATTTCAAGCATCCTTCTGGTGCCGATTCGGCATGGAGCACATTTGCCGCACGATTCAGACTGAACAAATTCCAAAAAGAACTTGGCAAGGTCTACCATGCAGGTATTTTGGTCCATAACCACAAAACCGCCTGAGCCCATAATAGTTCCCAACTGAGCAAGAGATTCGTAATCAACAGGGGTATCTAGGCACTGCGCTGGGATACATCCACCGGACGGGCCGCCTGTCTGAACCGCCTTAAACTCTTTGCCGTCTGGCAGTCCTCCGCCTATATCAAAAACAATCTCTCTAATCGTAGTACCCATCGGAACTTCGGCCAAACCATTGTTGTTGATTTTGCCTGCCAAAGCGAACACCTTGGTACCTTTGGACTTCTCTGTCCCAATGGAATTGAACCACTCATATCCCTTTCGCATTATGACCGGAACATTTGCAAAAGTTTCTACATTATTGATCACGGTGGGTTTGCCCCACAGCCCTTCGTTGGCAGGGAAGGGTGGTCTGGGCCTAGGCTCTCCTCTTTTACCCATCATAGAGTTCAAAAGGGCAGTCTCTTCACCACAAACGAAAGCACCGGCACCCAACCTAAGATCTATGTCAAAATCAAACCCTGAGTTAAGAATGTTCTTCCCAAGAAGACCCAACTCATGGGCATCGTCTATAGCTTTGTAGAGCCTTCTTACAGCGAGTGGATACTCTGCCCGTACGTATACATAGCCCTGAGACGCACCTACGGCGTAACCGGCAATAGCAATCCCTTCGAGCACCCGGTGGGGATCTCCCTCAATAATGGAGCGATCCATAAAAGCACCTGGGTCTCCTTCGTCAGCGTTGCAGACAATGTATTTTGGAGAGCCCTCTGCCTTGGCGGCAAACTCCCACTTTAATCCTGTCGGGAACCCTGCGCCTCCGCGGCCTCTCAGCCCCGATTTCTTCACTGTATCTATTACTTCTTCGGGCTTCATCTGAAGGGCCTTAGCCAGACCAAAGTACCCATCCCTGGCGATATACTCTCTTATAGACTCAGGGTTGATTACCCCGCAATCCTCCAATACGATTCTGGTCTGCTTCTGGAAAAACGGAATATCTTCAAAATCCACTACGGACTTTTCAGTCTGAGGCTCTGTGTAAAGCAGCCTTTCAACAACGCGCCCTTTCAACAGGTGTTCTTCTACAATTTGTGGAACATCCTGCTCATGAACCTGGCAATAGAAAACTCCCTCAGGATAAACCATCATGTTAGGACCCAAGCGGCAGAAACCAAAACAACCGGTCTCTATTACCTTTACTTCTTTATCCAGTCCTACGCGAGCTATCTCAGCTTCTAAGGCTTCCTTGAGGACAAGACTGCCCGATGCATGGCATCCGGTACCTGAACACACAAGAATGTGACTCCTATAAAAATCCATCAGGCCTCTCCTCTCCTATGACAACATTTCCTCTACGTTAATAACCCATTCGTTTATGGGTTGATGATTAATTAAGTGCGATAGTACGATCTGCCTGGCTTTGTTCGCATCTACCTTTCCGTATACTACCTCCGGCTCACCTGGAATCTCAACTGTGACGATCGGTTCTTGTGAGCAAAGGCCTATACAACCGGTCTCGGTTACAGTAACATCGAGCTTCTTTCTCTTTCTGAGTTCATCGATTATAGCAAGCATTGTGTCCCTGGCACCCGATGCTATACCACAGGTCCCCATTCCGACGACGACCCTAGGACCGCCAGACGATGAGCGAAGACGAATTTCTTCAAGCGTTTCGTCCTTCAGCCGCTCGAGCTCTTCAATCGATTTCAAAGACAAAACCTCCTCTGTCCGGACGATATCCTGCTGAGTTAAGTCCTTCAGTCAGTTCTTCTTCAAACTTTGAAAGAAACATGATCTGGTTTCGCCCATACTCGCTGATATCATCCCATATGCTGTTTGTATCTAGACTGTATTCGCCTTGTGGCCCGCGATACGTAAACACTACACGTACTTCAGGATTTCCTGCTGAAAATGAAACGAGGGTGGCTACTATATCTCCTAGGGGCTGCCTATCCGGATGATTGAGCCTATATTTCACGACTACACGAGTTCCATTCATATCGCTCTTGTCGATATGAAGTGACCCACCCGCCATCATAGCCGCTTGAGCAACAAGAGGCAGACCCAACCCCACTTTTTTCTTCGTGGATGTAGTGTAAAACGGATCTAGAACCCGTTCTATCTCATCAGACGTGATGCCTTTGCCGTCATCTGAAACAGTAACCTCCAAAAGATCCTGTTCCAGATTCTCCACTATCAGCACCTCTACATTTCGAGCTCCTGCGTGCGCGCTGTTTTGGAGCAAATCGAGCAAATGCAAGGATAAGTCTACCACCTTACGCACCTCCGCCCATGTGCCAAAAGACTATACAGCCTGTTCACCCTACCCTTATATACCTGCCGCACCTACGCTCTCGGCATCTTTCTTTCTATACAGATCCAAGATATCCGGAACCTGGTCGGGATTGACCCTTCCATACGTATCGCTGTTAACAGTCACAACCGGCGCCAAACCGCACGCGCCTATGCATCTGACAACTTCCACGGTAAACATGTTGTCATCTGTAGATTCTCCGGCGCTTATCCCAAGTTCTTCTTCGAATCTCTTTAGAACCTCCGGAGCTCCACGAACATAACAAGCAGTTCCCTGGCATGAAGATACAATGTACTTCCCTCTTGGCCTTTCTCTGAACAAGGAATAAAAAGTCACAACGCCGTAGACTTCCGAAAGAGAAACTCCCAGGGTTTCGGCAATTCGTACCTGGACATCCTTGGGTACGTACCCAAGACGCTCCTGTACATAGTGAAGCACCTGAACCAGGGCCCCTTTGTTACCTTTGTTATTCTGGATAACACGATCGATATCCTGATAAGCTTGTGCACAATCACACTTGTGCTCAGTTTTGTCGGACATTGTTCTGCCTCCCTCAACTTCTTGCATCTTTAAGACCATTTTTGCTATCTGCTCCTTCTGGACTACTTGGATATTATAACCTCAATTCATCACAAGATTGTTACACTTTCAAACCTGCCTCACGAAAAGTCTGGTACAAAAGGCCCGACATCTCAAAAACTCCGCAGTCAGTCCATAGAACCGCGACCCCCTCCCTCCTTGCCCTTTCGCAGGTTTCCTCCGGCAACCCTCGCTGGCACACGATGATGCAAGCCAAATCAAGAAGGCTTGCAATGGCAACGATGTTCTCATGGGTTTGAACAGTAACCCAAACATAACCCGGCTTTGCGCTCGCCATCACTTGGGACAATACGTCCCCGGCATACCCGCCCTTTACCTCTCTAAAGCGACTTTCTTTCGGCAGGGATTTCACCTGTAAGTCAAACTTGGAAACTAAGTCTTCTACCAGCATAGAATCTGTCCTTTCTAGCTTTCTTCCTTCTTGATTCGATTCCCGTTCGATTGTCCCATTGCAGGAGGCTTTTTGCCTGCTAAATCTTTCACCTCTTGGGCTAGGATCTCAAGCCTCTCTCTCAGTTTAAAAGTGCAGTCCCAAATCGTGCCCCTTCCAAGAACTATGTCTTCTGCAAGGGCTCTGCATGTAGGCGCACCACATGCTCCGCAATCTAACCCAGGAAGTGAGGACTCAACTTCTTTTAGGAGTTGCAGTTTGTTTCGAGCTTCTTCAACATCTTCATCCAGTTTGAAAATGGGACGTGGCCGAATCTCGAAATTCATCCATATGGCTGGATTATCTTCCGAAACGTCGCGCAATATTGGATTCACAGGTAGATGCATATAGGCATTGGCCATATCTCTAATCCGTGTTCTGGCCACATACGAGTTTGAGACGGTAAGGGCTCCTCCCACACAACCACCTATGCAAGCTTGGGCCTCGATAAAATCGATATCCGTGAGTTCTCCCTTTTCAATTTCTTCAAGGACCGACGCAACCTGCATGATGCCATCTACAGCTAAGCCTTTGAGTCCTGAAGCCATCATCTCCCCGCCTGACCTTCCCCACCCGATACCATACCCCGTAGACGTAGGAAACTCCCTTTCCTCTGTGACGCTTGAAACATGTCGGCGGACCCAGGCATAGGCGTCTACCATGGATATGACTCCGTCAACGACAGAACGGCTTCTACCTACAGGTTGCCGCGCAGCAGTGATCTTAGCAGGACAAGGCGATATGAATACGGCAGCAGGACTTCTCTCTGGATGCTCAGCACGCGCTTTGTTTTTGGCTAACCACGCAGCAATTTCCATAGGAGCTTCGCATGGAATCAAGTTTTTGATAAGAGAGGGATATTTAACTTGAACAAACCTAACGACCGCAGGGCAGGCGCTAGAGATCAAGGGTCTAGGGGTAGGCTTTGCTTGAATATATTTTCTTGTAACTGAGCTAACTAGATCTGCCGCAATTGCAACATCGAATACTTCGTCAAATCCTCCTTCTACGCACAAAGCAGCTCTAACTTTCCCAGGAGGTATATCTCTTGAGAACTGCCCGTAGAAAGAAGGTGCGACTAACGCTATTTTATAGTCTAACTTATTGAGGATGCTCCACTCGTCGGCAATCGCGACCTTAGCATGATTAGGGCACTGTCTTATGCACTCACCACAGTCAATACACCTGTCCTCAAGGATAAATGCTTTTCCATTTCTGACTCGGATGGCCTCAGTAGGACATCCCTTTATGCAATTCGTGCAACCCTTGCAGTATTCTGTCCTTAGCCTAACCGAATGGAAATATGGCAGACCAACGATATCCTGTGGACCGGGGAGTATTCTGCACTCTACACGCGTACCTTTGCCTGGTACCGAGTCTATCTGCATAGAGTCTGAGTATGCTCTAGCATTAGGCAATCCCATACCTGCTCCATACCCTAATTCTCGAACATTTGCAGGAGCTGTGGAATAGCCTTCTTTCATGGCCAATTCCACATCGGAAATGCCCGGGCCTTCATCGTCAACGATTATATCTAGACTTCCGTCTTTCCATAGAACCTTGCAAATACCTTTGACGGCGTGGATCACAACGTTCATAGATAGCTCATAGCAAACGATTAATGCCGATCGAGTAGCGTCAGCGGGGAAACCTATGTGCAGCAAGGCCCTCTTCAATTTAGAAGTTTCCTCAGCGACGGCGCTGAAATCGCCCTGCTTTATTTCATATTCATATACTAGCCTTCCGGGTGCAAATACGGTCATTTCGCCTGGTTCAACCCTCCAAACCTGAAACAACCTGGATGCACAAATCTAGTATTCGGGATAAGCACAAACTTCAAATCAACCACACTCTGTACCAACATATTTGCCCACCCGTAACTGCATTTATTTTTAATTTGTGACGTTGGGCACTATCGCCCCTAGTGTACCATTAATCGTGGGGAATCGCAATCCATGTGAGTATACCAAAGAACGCAGGCATTGTGGACCCTACAAAAAAACCTAGTACAGGTATTGCTAAGTGAGTATGTTCGCGTGAAACCCCAGCACAAGCCTATGGCTGGAGGCAATGTTCCCATAGGTCCCTTAAGTAGCCTTGGATGATGTCTTCATGTCACTTGTGACCAAAATCCTTGTGACCAGATCACAAATCATATCGGCGTTCTTTGTGCGGTAACACACATACCGAGGTACACAAGGCTTTTGTCGGCAAGCCAAGTGTACCTCGGTATAACCGGGTCTTAAGATTACACAACACTCAGAAATCTGAAAATCGCAGCAGCCCCAGTATCGCTGGGCATCCTCTCCTTAGGAAGTACAACTACTTCGCCTTTGCTTCTAAAGACAAGCTCTGCCAAATCATCCAGTAAATCATCGTGTTCAGGGTTATCTAAGTCTGACTCCTCTAATTCCATAGTGTTTGGATTTATCGTAAGAGGAATCTGTCTATCGGCTTCTATCATAAGGTGCTTTACATTGTTTTGTAGTGCGGCCCGAGCTATTTGCGACAGGTCATCTGTAGCTAACCACTTTGCCCGCGCCTCCTCATACTTTTCTACCAAAACTCTCGTCTTCTCCAGATAGGTAGGTTCAAGTATCTCCCACACCGCCTCTTTCAACTGGGGTGTGGTGTCGGGCGAATGCGCGACCTTGAGCCCCTCTTTCATCAGAAAAGGATTCCGACTCAGCTTGTGAAAAAGTCCGTGGTACTCGGGCAAGGCAACTAACATAAGGGGTAGGCCAGAAGGCCGCGAGAAATTGTCCAGTACAAACTTATCCACAAATCTGAAGAATTTCTCGGTGTTCTTGTCTATTTCTTCGTTCTTCTCTGTGTGTCCGTAAAATATGGGTGCACCCGAGAACCTACTGTGCGGCGCCAAGGATATTTGCCGCTCATATTCCTCTTCTCCTATGACCTCCCTGGCTGTCCGCGGTACATCAGGTGGCAGACTGATTTCCTCAAAACCATATCTATTTCCTTCATACAGGTTAAACGTTTCTCTATTTAGGCCCAAAAGATGGTATCGGTCTGCGGACTGGAAGACTCGAATCAAAGGCTTAATGTGAAACGTATCGGCTACTATAGCCACTTCCTTAACCGGTCTCTGTAGGCGATACACCACGCACCGATCCTCATTTGCAAGTACCGCCAACCCGTCAAGAGCATGCTCCCAAAACGGCCTATCTTCCGCTAGAACGCGAAAAGGCTCGAGCAGAGGCTGTATTTTCCGGCTCGGGTATTTTAGTTTGAGTGAATTTTCGATTTTTCTGACCAGATTCTTAAATACAATAAGGTCCTGCTTGTTTTCAGGCCTATGGCGGTGTGTGGGTTGATAAAGGGAAATGCATGGTGGATTGTTTGTGTCTAGGATCTTGTCGGGAAAGTTAGTTACGATTTCGTACAACATACTCACCCCCTCAATTATTCGCTTTCGTGCAACGTGTGTCGCCTCTTTAACATATTTGTACTATTAGTCTATCAAATGTTTGATGTCTTAACAAAGAAAAACATGGTCGAGAACAAGACAGCCTCTGGGTGTTCACCTGCAGAGACCCCGCGAGATGTAGGCATCCAGAAAGACGAAATTATTGCGCAACACGAAGTTTTATGGAATAATCAACAGAAGTAGAAAAGGTGGTTTGCAATATGATAGATAGACTAAGTGCCTTATTCAGTTCTTCTGATATGACGGTTGGTAATCCGATGACGTGCCTTCTGAGGTTTTCTATACCTCTTCTAATCGGAAATCTCGCGCAGCAACTCTACAGCACGGTTGACTCCATAGTCGTAGGGCAGTACGTAGGAGACAAAGCTCTCTCTGCAATCGGCACTACTCTGCCCATAATAAACTTGCTGCTTGTTCTTTTCATTGCGATTTCCACTGGTACGTCTATCATGGTCGCCCAGTACTTTGGCGCACGAGAGAAAAGGCTCCTGTCCCATTCGGTCGGTAATGCAATAACCCTAATCCTATTGTCTTCGGTCATCATAATGGTAATCGGAATCCCATTGTCTAGTCCTTTGCTCGAGCTTACAAACACTCCGGTTGAGACCTTTGATATGGCTCATAGTTATCTCGTAATCATACTAGCAGGTGTGTTTTTTAGCGGTCTTTACAATATACTCTCAGGCGTATTGAGAGGATTGGGAAACTCGGTATACCCTCTGTTTGTGTTGTTAATTGCCTCTGTTCTTAACATTTTCTTAGATATTTGGTTCGTGGCTGGTCTTGAGATGGGCGTAGGAGGCGCGGCTCTTGCAACTATTATCTCGCAGGCGGTGTCTGCAGTCCTGTGCCTGTTCAAACTAGTTCGAATGAAAGATACGCTGGTCATAGATAAATCAACGCTGACCCCTAATAGGGACTTAATCTCTCAGTTGATGCGACTTGGATTGCCCGCAGGAATAACCCAAGTCATATTCTCGATGTCTATGGTGTTTGTGCAATCTCTTACAAACAGTATGGGCTACAAAGTAGTCACCTGTACCACGGCTGTCATGCGTATCGACGGATTTGCCATGATGCCTAACTTCACTTTCGGCATGGCAATCGCCACTTTTGTTGGGCAAAATATCGGCGCGAATAGACTTGACAGAATAGAACAGGGACGCAAAGACGTCGTCAAGATCAGCCTAACCACATCGCTGATTTTGGTTACTCTGCTTCTCCTTTTTGGCGAGAACTTAATAAGACTATTTACATCCACTGAAGAGATCATCAACCTAGGCGTAAGGCAGATTCGGATTCTCGCATTCGGATACGTAGCTATGGCAATATCACAGGTTTTTGCGGGTATCATGCGAGGCGCCGGCGATACGATGCCGTCGATGTGGATCTCCATGGTCACTACGGTCTGCGTGCGCGTACCGGTAGCATATCTCTGGGCATACTTCACAAAGAGCCCCAAGTACCCCGCAGGATCTCCGGATGCACTGTTCTTTTCTCTGCTGATAAGCTGGGTCACTGGTGCTGTTTTGAACTATCTCTGGTATCGTAGAGGGACTTGGAAGGAAAAATCCCTCATCAGATACAGCGCTATGGCAGAATAATGAAAAGGTGCCGCTAGACTTAGCGGCACCTTCATTTTCTCCGACACGATCTCCTCGAAACTCATTGCCTGCTATCGAACCTCTCAAGTGCTATCAAGACGACAGATGCCAATACGCCACCTAAAAGAGCCGTAACGAGTTGATTTACAGTTAACATGGAATACACGGGCGTAGGAATATTGGTACCTCGACCGATAAGAACCTTCACACCTGCGGTCATTGCTAAGAACTTACAAACTGCAGCCAAACCCATTGCTAGATAGCGGTTATATCTATCTAGATATCCGGCAACAAGACACAAAACAGCATTTCCTAACATAATGACAGGTACCGCAGGAACCACTTTCATTATGCCGGTAAGCAGCGCTACCCATGGAGTTACGAGCCCTACCATCAGGCCGCTTATAGGGCCTATGAAGATAGAGGCAACGTAAAGTATGGCGTTGATTGCAGGACCAGTAATCACCTGGCTCATATTCAACGCTTGAATGGCAACAGCTAAACCAGCAACGACCGCAGTTCTCACGACATCTCGCAAGGTTAGCTTCAACGCGATCAAATCTCCTTTTTATGTAACTAGGTGTTTGGAATCCCTTCTGTTCCTAGTATACTTCATCCCTAACCTACAAGGCACCGAAAATGGGTTGGGTCGAAGCAAAATGTCTGCGCGTATACACACCTCAGACCTCAAGGAAATTCAGGCATTTTAACATTTCGACGCCTGCTTGACATCACATGTAGGGTTCTGGTAGTTTATACTTGTATTGGTAGACTACTGTTATCTCTACACAGGGAGGTTTTTTGGTGGAAAACGGAACAAAGCTGAACAAAGAACTCGTCGGCGGCGTGATCATGGATGTAGTAAACGCTGAGCAGGCAAGGATCGCTGAGGCAAGCGGTGCCGTTGCCGTCATGGCTCTTGAAAGGGTGCCCGCCGATATTAGAAAAGAAGGTGGGATCGCAAGGATGTCGGATCCCGAACTTATAGAGCAAATCATGAAAACCGTGTCCATTCCGGTTATGGCTAAAGTAAGGATAGGTCACTTCGTCGAAGCCCAAATCCTGGAGTCTTTAGGGGTAGACTATATAGACGAAAGTGAAGTCCTAACCCCTGCAGACGATAAGTACCACATAGACAAGAAGCGCTTCAAGACGCCTTTTGTCTGCGGTGCCAGAAACTTGGGTGAAGCCCTCAGGCGAATCGGAGAGGGTGCTTGTATGATAAGAACCAAAGGCGAAGCAGGTACAGGCAACGTCGTCGAAGCCGTGAGGCACATGAGAACTGTGATGGATGAGATCCGACGAATTGTTAGCGCCCCCCAAGAAGAACTGATGACGATTTCAAAAGACATGGGCGCCCCATACGACCTGGTACTCTGGGTCGCGAAGAATGGAAAACTGCCTGTGCCCAACTTCGCAGCCGGAGGGATCGCAACCCCGGCAGATGCGGCTCTAATGATGCAATTGGGGTGCGATGGCGTTTTCGTCGGTTCAGGTATATTCAAATCCGAAAACCCCGAAAAACGCGCTCGGGCTATCGTCGAAGCGGTAAAGAACTACAATAATCCTGAAGTGTTAAAACAGGTATCCAAAAACCTCGGTGAAGCTATGCCCGGCCTTGAGATTAGTAGTATACCTGAAGAAAACCTTTTTGCAAAAAGATAAAACTCTGGTCAATTGGATGTGAGCATGGTTTGAGACAAAACCAGAGCTCACATCCGACCCTAAAACGTTCTATTTCAGAAAATACCGGCTCAAAGTCTCCTCCCACTCGTCTTCCTTGAAGCCAATGAGTACAAAATCCTCACCCACCAAGATTGGACGCTTCACCAACATTCCATCCGTCGCAAGCAAAGCAATCTGCTCTTCCTCAGACATATTTGGCAACTTTTTGCTAAGAGATAGGTCCCTGTATTTCTGCCCGCTCGTATTCCAAAACCGCTTTAGCGGCAGACCGCTCTTAACATAAAACTCCCTGAGTTCCTCTGCGCTGGGATTGTCAGTTTGAATATCGCGAAAGCTATACTCGATCCCGTGTTCATCCAGCCATTTCCGAGCCTTTTGACACGTCTTGCACCTTGGATAACATATAAACTCCATCTTATCTCGCCTCCCCTTCCATTCTATTTCTTTTGGAGCAAGGGGGACGGTACTTTTTGCTTCAATCGGCAAAGATTAGGAAGCAAAAAGTACCGTCCCCCTTGCTTCTATAGTGATTGCAGTTTTGGGTTCGGCCTATCTATCGCGCAATCTACTGGCCCAAAGCGTAGTCCAAGTGACTCTTTGCGCTAAGCGACTGAATCACAGGACACACAGATTCCGTAATCTGCAGATACTTCTCCATATCCTTCTCAGTAAGACCCTTGCACTTTATGTCGTATTTGACAAAAACTTCAGTGAATTTCCTGGGTCGTTTTTCGCTTTTTACACCCTCAACAGATACTTCCATTCTCTCAGGGACAAACCCATCTCTTTCGAGCAAGGACCGAAGGGTGAGACCGCTACAACCAGCCACAGCCATAAGCAATAGATCTGTAGGAGAAGGGCCTCCTACTTCCACTTTTATGTGCTTGTCGTTTGAGTTTGAATAATAAATGCCGGTGTCATCGAAAACGGCCGCAATTTTCTGAACGTTAGTATCCACGGTTCTAACCCCCTAATCAGTTCCTCTGAATTTCTATCGCCTAGAACATTTTTGCCGAAGAAGAGAATCTCCTCTCTACTATCTATAGCCTACTTTATAGTGCTTTTGAAAGGAAGGTCCGTACATGTAAATTGAATGCTATGAGCTGCTATCTTTATAGCCAAACAAAACTGGACCCGGATACTCATTTCTATCCCTTATTCTTTCAATATCTCCAGGTCAGGGTATTCGGTAAGCATCTTCTCATTAGCCATTTCTATCTGTCTATGATACTCTGCATAAGATGGGCTCAGCTCTTTCAGCGCGGGAATAAAAACATCATAGTACCCGCTTGTACTGTTGAACTGCTTCATGTATGACATCAGTTTGTAGGCAGGTGAAGCCCTATATTCTTCCGATTGTCTATACGCTAAGTATTGATCTAGTATCTCCTTATTGTGTGACAGAAACTCCTCAGGATCATCCAAAGAAGCCCTAACATTGTGAATAATTTCTGTTATCTGGCTCGTACCCAAGGTCTTTGTGTTCTCAACCAAGTACTCTTGTAATTCTTCTGGCAGGTCAAGCGGCGGCGCTTCATCTAGGAACGATGTTATCTGGCTATACGCCAATTGCTGCCTGTCTGTTTTGATAGGTTCGTTTAGAAACGAAGCGAAATGCAGGCAGATGAACCTACCGTAGTATCCCGGGAAAGCTTCCAATAGTTTTTCAGCAATTGTCTTGCTAACCTCAATCGCATAAAGTTCTGCGCTAATATCAGAATAACTGCTACCACTAGCAAGTTTATCGAGTATCGCTTTCTTTGCCTGTTCGCCTCGGATCTCCAGCTCTTTCTTTACGGCCACGGTTTGCAAAGTATCTCCTGATTCATCAGCCAGCACGCGCTTGATTTCTTCCGTACCTAAGCCAATCTTTCTTAGGACAGAAATCCGGTTCAATCGTTCAACTTGAACCTCGTCAAAATCTCTATATCGGTTTTCCAAAACAGATGGAAAAACTAAATTTTGTTCTACGTAATATTCAATTGCCTTTTTGGTCAACCCTGTGACTTTGCTTACCTCACTTATCAGCATGCCTATCACCTCGTAAGAAGCATAAGATAGAACCTAAGGTGATAGTCAACACTATTTTGAAAAAACGGTGCTTTCTGCGTATCCCCAACTCCGAAAGCCGGTAAGGTAGGACATTCCTGATTACAGGATTATGAAACCTGACAAAACGGTTTAACACAAATAACTTTTCTTCCGTTTCTTGGTGTCCAAAGAAGGTGATGAACGCTAGACCTCGAATTATTGCTGTGGTAAGAAAAACGCGGAAAGGAGGCTCGTTGCCATGGATATATTCGAATAGATGTCTTCGATTTCTCGCGAGGACCAAGGAATGCTTTTGTTAAGTGTGCTAGAGAATATGGACCAATCTAGAATTTGGTTGATTAGCACACGAGAACCGGTTCATTGGTAGCCTCTTGATCCAAAACACTTTTTGTAGAGGTGAAAAGCATGACAAGCAACAGTGCTCTCGCAGAAGTCCCGGAGACCGGTGAACAGCAACTACCCGAAAAGGAAGAACTCCCCCAGGAAACACTTTTCTCATGGCTTCTTGAACTTGGCAAAACAGGCGCTCATAGCCTTCCGCAGATGCTTACGACCCTTTTGATGCAAATTGGCATCGTGATTCTCATTCAACTCGTGTTTTGGTGGGACACCATCGCAAAGTATATTCCGAAATTCATCAAGACGCCTGTAATCTTCCTTACAGCCACGTACAACGACGTGATTCCAAAGACGATCTACTGGGTCATTATCTTCACCTTTGGCAAGAAACTAGTCCAACGCATAAGCGACGTCGGCCTAACCCAAGCCCTCGAGCCAATTACGGCTTTTGTTCCTGGATTTAAGCACACTTTTGAACGTCTTTCGAAGAAAGCATACTTCTACCTCCTTTTAGGTGGCGGCATAGGACTGGTCGTCGCGAACAATTTCGCCAGTTACAGTAGGTTTTCCGGGGCCAGGAACAAAATCGATAAGTATTTCGTTTGCCTACTCATCTCTTTCACAGTCACCTATCTACTCGGAGAAGGTCGCAAGCACTGGATCTTCAAGTTTAGCCGTCTCGCCGCATCTGACATTTCAAGGACG
The DNA here is from genome assembly GCA_018052475.1 of Candidatus Fermentithermobacillaceae bacterium. Classification (GTDB taxonomy): domain Bacteria; phylum Bacillota; class Sulfobacillia; order Fermentithermobacillales; family Fermentithermobacillaceae; genus UBA3907. Next base: position 5,489 of record JAGPNG010000014.1, on the reverse strand, counting down.
TTCAAGATCAGAATCAACTACTCCGACGACTCTCTCTACATCCTTCTGTCTGGTTTTGTCGCAGGTCTTCTACTAGATGCTCCTCTGATACTGATGCACTCTAAATATGGCGGATATGGATTAGGCGTAGCTCTTATCGTAGCCGCTATCGTAACTCTCTTCATACCCCAAGGAGCGCGATTGGAAAGCACATGATAATCATAAGGGATGAGAAATATCGGTATATGTCGGTATTTGACCCGGATACAGGGAGAGGTATCCGCTCTAACGTCTATGACGCAGATGGCAAAGACACAGGCCTAGACCCGTTTATGGGCAGTTTCCCTGAACTTCTTGACATAGGGATCATGGGCCATTGTATACACGGGCAAACCGGACTATGCCTTCAGTCGGGTGTTGAGTGTTACCAAGACGGCTTAAACCTTAGCGAACCGAACATGCCTTTCGAAGATTTTCAAGCCATAATCGACGAATGTCGCGGAAGAACATTCCAAATTGCCCTCGGAGGCCGTGGAGACCCCGAAATGCATGAAGATTTCCTCCGAATTATCGAATATGCCAGAGATAACGGTGTCGTCCCGAATTTTACTACTTCCGGCTTTGGACTAGAGGAGCGCCTCATGCCTTATATCAAGGAATATTGCGGCGCCGTTGCGGTAAGCTGGTACCGTAGTGAATACACCAATAGGGCAATAGACTTGTTCTTAAGCGCAGGCATACGAACAAATATCCATTTTTGTCTGTCTAACGCAACTATAGATGAAGCCATTGAGATGGTAGAAGAAAAGAAATACCCTCAGGGCATTAACCGAATAATCTTTCTTCTTCACAAGCCAGTGGGCCTAGGAACTCAAAAACAGGTCCTTCAAGTCGATGACCCGCGAGTCAGGCATTTCTTTTCGCTCTTTAACCTTCCTGAAAATGCCGATAAAGCTGGTTTTGACAGTTGCAGCGTCCCCGCCCTGCTAGAATTCTCTCGCAACATACATCCAATGTGCATGGAAGCCTGCGAGGCAGGACGTTTCTCTGCCTATATATCTCCAGATTTCCGATTGTATCCTTGCAGCTTTGAAAAAGATCCTAACTTCGGCGTGAGTCTCAGAGGCCTTGGTATCGAGGGCGCATGGAACAGCGGACAATTCCATGCGTTCCGTAGCCGCCTTTCAGAACGATGTCCAGACTGCCCCAGGCGTGCTTCGTGTTTTGGGGGCTGTCCAGTGGCTCCTGAAATAACCCTGTGTAACAGCCGATATCGAAGTGTCTAGTTGCGTCTAATTTCAAGTCGGTTAGGATTTCCCGTATTCTGTGAAAGGATGGCGGTAGATATGAAAATCAAGGTTGATTACGTCACGAATTCGTCAAGCGAGATATTCGGAATAGTGTTACAAGACTCTGGAATTGTAGGTTTGCTTCTCGCAGGCCTATTGACATTGTTCGAGGGCTGTCAGATCTCTGCCGAGACCGAAGTCCTCGCCAAAGAACAAATTCACAGCACTATCGTGGACACGTCAGCAATGGCCCAACAAATCGCAGCAGCGGTTGAAGCAGATGCAAAGCGGCAGGAAGAGTTCGTAAAAGGTGCCTATTCGGAAGCTGAAAACGCCCTTGCCCAAGCCCATTCTACACTCGAGCACGAACTTGAAGAGACTAAACGGTTATGGGAAGAATCCGAAAGGACAGCTGATAAGACAGATCCCGGATATGCTGAATTAAAAAAACAGTACGAAGATTATATGAACTATCTGAATACCCAGATTCAACAAGCTGATTATCAGAAACAGATGGTCGAGTATGAACAGGCGCAAATTAAGGCCCAAATAGAGAGCAGGAATGAGTGGATCAGACAGCAACAAACCGACCTAATAGCAGTAAAAGAAGAAAAAGCAATGCTTGAAGCGGTCGCCAAGGGTTATAACCTACCTGGCTACGATACGTCCGCTGTCAAGACGCGGCTCCAACAGCTCTCAGAAAGAGAAAAAGAGATAGCAAACATCCTTTCTGAGAACAACGCATCTATAGAGTACAAACCAGTCGATCGAGGCTCTATTGGTCCTTCTCAGGACGCCAAGGAACTCAATGAGAAGATCCGAGCTGAAAAGAAGAGAATTGAGGCGGAAAAGAAAGCCGCAGATGAAGAGAAGCGCAAAGAGCTCGACGCGCAGATGGAGCAGAATATTAAGGAATTCAAGGAACAGATGGCACGCGGTGACCGCTTCGAGATTGCGGAGAAAGCAGCCGAAGGCGTTCAGTTCGGCGCTGACATCGCCATTGAAGGATTAGCTGCGGTAACTGGCCCAACGGGCGAGCAGATCAAACTTGCATACACCGCTGGAAAGAGCGTCGCCTCGGGAATGGGCGAAGGTATGGCTGACCCCAAAAATGCTACGAAACACCTTGCAAAAGGTATTCTGAATGCCGGAACTGAAGTACTTAAAGAGAAATTGACCGGAGGAGACGAAAAACTGCCCTGGCATGCAGCAGCTGCAGACATCCTGAACGAAGGATTACAGGGAGGTCTCGATGCCTCTATCAAAGGCAAAGATGCAGATGGTATTCGCGATGCCATGGGGAAAGGTCTTACAAAAGGCGTATTCAGTTCCTACGCAGATAATAGATTAGATGCACTGAAGGACGCAATTCCAATGCCGAAAGGCTCATCCACAGAACTAGGCGAATACTCTGTTAGCAAGGTACTCAACAATAACCCTCTAACCAAGGGTGTGGTTCGCACTACTGTAAGAGAGGGCGGCGTGAGTAAGATCGAGGAATCCGTCAAAGAGGCTGTGGTGGACAAGGTGGGAAAGGAAACCGGCTTCGTTGACCGTGAACCGGAATAGGTTCTGAACAGGCAAATCGTGCTCACCAGGTTCGCCAAAAATGGGGCCTGGTGAGCCTTTTCGTCTCATAAGGCACGGCGTGTTACTCCAAATAGATAGTTATCCCTTACCTAGAAGGATCCAGATACCACGTAGGAATCGGGCTTTGCATATAATCGTACCATTCAAGAACTTGTTTTGCCTGGTTCAACATCACATCAATTTCGCTGTGGCCGAATGGAATTGCCCATGGAAGTGAAGAAAGAGCATTACTTGATATATAAAGAGCGAGCAGCTTCCAAAACATCACCGGCACATTTCCGTCAAAATAGCCGTTTACAATTCCAGAAGCAAATATTGGTGAGATCTGTACAGACCACACGATACGGTTGAACTCTTCCCACGGATCGCCATAATCATTGCGATCAAAATCTATGATGTTGAGCTGACCCATATTGTCTATCATCATATTGCCAATGTGATAATCGCCATGCTGATACACTTGCGGTCGGTTCTTCAGCAAGTCTCTGTGGGAATCTATGTATTCAACAAATATATAGCCGGCATCGTGTTTGATCGGACAATTGGCGTAGTCTTTTATGTTGCGATCGATCTTTTTGTTAAAGCGAGTTTCCCAATCCTGCCAACCTGTGGGAGCAGGAATGGAATGTATGAGTCTGAGAATCCGGCCAGCTTCGAGGCCGTACATATAGATCTTAGCATCAGAAAGAGTTGGGATAACGGCCTCTGCGTCTTTGCCTTCGATCCAACTTTGTATAGAATAGACGCTTCCCTTGCAGGTGCCAAATTCAATGGGCCTACACATTGGTACACCCAAGAGGTATATTTGTTGCATCATTTTGAACTCTGATTCTTTCTTGCTGAATTGATCCGGAGGTGAAATGCGTAATAGATACCGTGTGCCATGTATATCTGTAACACAGTATTTTTTATCGCTTGACCATCCCTTATTGATCGAATCGTAACTCACGAAGTTGAGGTCAGCCATCGTCGCTCTCCTTTATCACTTTCATATCGCGAAACACCCTTACGGCTGATGCGGGTTAAACGTAATATCTATGAACACATGCAAGGTCTATTTCCATACAAAGCAATTGCGCCACCGCGTCTTTACAACTCCAGCACCTTAGGATATCCAATTTTTGCAGATACGCAACGAAGCGCCGTTGCTGAACAAATCAAGCCGAAATCACCCGGCTCACTCTTTAAGTCCTCTAGGTACACAAAGGATTGACAATAAAGTCAGGCGTAGAACCGAATACCGCCAGACACCTGTTATTGCTTTTGAGATTCTTCGAATACAAAGATATCGTTTAGCGGGGTGTTCACCGCTTTTGCGATATCCATTGCAAGCTTAAGAGATGGCGAATACTTCCCAGACTCTAAGCGCACTATAGTTTCTCTGCGAACGAACACCATGTTCGCCAGTTCTTCTTGGGTCAACCCAGCCAACTGCCTATACTTCTTCAAGTTGCACACAAGTTTAGACATAGCGACCGCCTCTCAACGTTCCTCTAGTTCATAGAGTTTCATCCCATATGCAATGATGAGGGATGCGTAGCATATAGCGACAAGTCCGATCGAAATTCGGCCTAAGATAGCTATAGGAAAAAGGAGAGAAAACACGAGACTAGTCAAAAACATAACCACTATCTCGACTAGCGCTATATCAAATGCAAACGCTTTAGCCTTCTCAATGTTCTCAAGATAGCGTTCATCGGCCAGGCTCAAATCGAGTCGAGCGAGAAAAAAGTTGGCGAAGAAACTAAAGAAACCGAAAAAAGCGAGGTATGATGGGTTATGCGTAGTAAAGTATTTGAAGCCAAATAGCCCAAACATGCCGAAAAAGCCAAGGAGCAGATTCCAGCGACGCGACATAATGACTCCCCCTGATGTAACCTAATGTGACAATTATATCACATTAGTGCAGAGAACTTCTAGGACCAAATTCAACGTCCCCTTTGTTCAATTTAATGACCCCAAAACTCGATAAGGGCTTGGATCAGGATAGAGCCAAAACAATATACAGTCGCGATTTCAGCCGGCAGGTTCTCGCCGGAGAATCTCTTGAATAGACAATGCCTGGGAGCCAGGCTTTACATCTATCTTAGTTTCTTTTCCAAAGGCAGCTTCAATCTCCGATGTTTTAGAAAGACTCTGCTCCTTTGAAAAGCCTCCCGCTATAGAGTAAACACAAAAAATCATCTGCCCTACAGCCCTACAGTTGAGAGCTTCTATTTGACAAGAAGACCGGCTCTAGATTTGGATATAATCTCTTCTTAGAATAGAATTCCTGTTGTCTATTTTGATCTCTTTTTTTAGTTTTTCATAGTTGAACTCTTTTACATCCTCAGAACTCGCCAAATCATCACTTTGCGAGATGCAGTCAAGCATTCCATATTTCAGGTAGGCAATGTAATAGGGATGCTTCTTTATATTTCGTTTCATCGTTTCATCGTCCATTGCCTGTTTATAGTAACATGACGCTTCTTGCCTTGTAACGCTCATCATCAACATCTCGCCTTTTGTCAATGGCCTCTCAGGCTGAAATGTGTTGTTCTTGTAGCCTACTATGTATCCGGCTTGATCTAACTCTACTAATCGTGGGAGGTATTCAGCCTTAGTGTCGATATCTTCAAATGGCGATAGCTT
>JAGPNG010000013.1:2233-46729 GCA_018052475.1 Candidatus Fermentithermobacillaceae bacterium | reverse complement strand
ATGGCGTCGGTGCGATGATGCCAGGCATCTGCTATAAGGGCGTCGGCGTCGGCTTTTTCTCCCAGGTATAGCGCAAATCGAGTCATCCATTCCTTGAATAAAGCTCCTGCGAGCATCACCGTAGCCACGGCAATACTTCCTTTTACCGGTACTTTGTCGACAAAGCGTGAGTAAGAGGATATACCAAACCGTATACCTGCGTAAGTCAGTAATCCTGCTACAGCCAGAGTGCTTAGAAACTCGACTCGCCCATGTCCAAATGGATGCTGTTCGTCGGCAGGCATCTCAGATATTCTAAATCCAACCAAAACTACAAGAGATGTTACCACGTCGGACGCTGTATGGATCGCGTCTGCCAAAAGAGATATGCTGTTCGTGGCCAATCCGAAAACTATCTTGATGACCGCAAGAGCCAAGTTACCGATAATGCTGACTATAGCTTCAAGATATGCATATTCGGCACGTATCTGAGGTTCTTCTGCTCGAGCGGTGGGATCAGGCTGATTTGTGAAACGCTTAACAAGGTAGGCTGTCAAAAGTGGCGGATTGCCCGTGTCCTTTTTCGAATTTCTGTTTCGTTGCACCTTTTCATTTCTCCCTAATCTCAATATCAAGAAGTGTACTCTTGTTGGTCGATACCATCATATTGTAACACCAACTAAGTGACCTGTAACTTGAAAAACGAATCAAAACCGCAATACAAACGGGAACTCACTGGACTTTTCTCCGTCAGACCTGTAGGGTTAAGTTACTGTACCCCTGTTTCTTACATCCGGTCTTAAAAGAGATGCCAAGGTGAATGGAAAAATGAGACATGGCGATACGAGAGCCGCAGAAAGACGAAAGAAGCGTTTGGAAAATAAGAGGCGTAACCGTAAGAGGCTTGCCATTGCACTCGCAATCGCTCTGCCTATATGTCTGGTTGTGGTCTGGATAAGTCCGTCTGTTTTGGGAGAGTTTTCGTTTCTGGAACGGAACATTCCGCCCGTGATCGCCCCACCACAGGATCCTGCCCCTTCAGTGGAGGAAGAGGTACTTTCACCCATAGAGCAAGAACGTGCCGATAGAATATCCGAGCTTGCTAAGAGACCCAATGAACTTGGGAAAGTACCGATTATCATGTATCACGTCATCGGAGAGCCGGAATCCGAATGGGTGAGAACACCTCAGAATTTCAGAAACGACCTGGAGAGGTTCTATAAGTTGGGCTATTCTCTTGTTCCATTACAGGCTTACCTTTCGGGGACGATAGATGTTCCTGAAGGAACTGCTCCTTTGGTTCTGACTTTTGACGATAGCACAGTGGGACAATTTCGTCTGGTAGATGGGGACTATCCCGGGAGTCTGGGAAAGGAATATCTGCCCGAGGGCAAAAAGCCCGATCCGGATTGTGCTGTAGGAATTCTGCTTGAGTTCTCCCGAAAGTATCCGGATTTCGGGCATGCAGCTACCTTTTTTGCAGATTTTCCGGCTCCTTTCGATGTGCCCGAAGAGGTGGAGCAGAAGCTCAATTTCCTTGTGGCCTGCGGTATGGAGATAGGAAACCACACTTATAACCACAAGAACTTGAGGGGAGTTTCTCATGACACAATCAAGATGGAGATTGGCAAACAATCGAACTCGGTTTTTGAGATTACCGGGGTGAAACCGCTTTCCCTTGCGCTGCCCTACGGAGCTTACCCAGAAGATGAAGAAGCGAAGAAATACCTCTCAGAAGGTGAATTTGAGGGGGTCACATATCGAAACGAGGGTATATTGTTAGTCGGCGCCGAAGCAGCACTTTCACCCTATCACAGGGTTTTCAATCCCAGGGCAATTCCCAGAATCAGAGGAAACGAGGAAGAGATGTCGAAATGGTTGAAATACCTCGCTGATTCGAAAACCAATTACATATCTGATGGCAGTCCGGATAGAATCACTTTCCCCGAAGAGCAAAAAGACAATCTTTCAGACAATTTGTCTGATTCCTACGATATCATCATTATCTCCACACAAGAATAGACACGCCCTCCTAGAGACATATCCATCTCTGGCATGTTGCGATAATTGAACATATGATCAATAATATGTTCAAGAGGTGAGTGCAGTGTCAGATGATTTGGATACCTGTTTGCCACATGCATTAGACGAAGATAAGATTCGAAGAGCTCAAGAAACGATGCCGGAGATGGAGTACGTTGTGTCTATATTCAAAGTAATGGCTGATGAAACTAGACTTTCCATTCTTTGGTTGTTATCTGTAGATGAGTGGTGTGTTCATGATTTGGCTGCGGCGGTAAAGACCTCTGTATCGAATACATCACATCATCTGAGGCTTCTTAGAGCTTCTAGACTGGTTAAGAGCCGCAAAGAAGGGCAAAGAGTGTTTTACAGTCTTGATGATGAGCATGTGACTAGGTTGCTAGATGAAGCTTTCAAGCATTCTAAACATAACTAGTGAATTCTTTTACGAAGAAAGGGGACTCAAATTGGATCACACAACGGAACACGAAGCTCATTCCCACGAATGTGGGCATAGTTGCTCACATTCTCATGATATTAGCCTTACCGACGACATTAACGCGGGTCCAAACCTTGCTCATCTTTTGCCGACGATCTTTGGCGTCATAGGAATTATTGCGGGTTTGGTTTTACAGAATATGGGGCATCAATCTTATCCGATTCCGTTTATTCTGGCGGCTGTCGTTGCCGGGTATCCCGTGGCCAACGAAGGGTTCAAGGCACTTTGCTCCGGCAGAGGACTCGACATAAACTTACTTACAACCGTAGCCGGCTTAGGGGCCATACTGCTCGGCGAGTACGCAGAAGCAGCAGCGGTTCTCACTCTTTTTAGCATTGGCGAATATTTAGAGGAAAGTGCGGGAGAAAAGAGCAGACGATCAATAAGAGCGATGATGGATCTTGCGCCACTTAAGGCCCACGTGAAGACCGACGAAGGATTGACCGATATCCCAGCTGAAAACGTTGAGCTAGGGGATGTCGTCATGATTTTCCCCGGTGAGAAAATACCTGTAGATGGCAAGGTGATTATGGGACGTTCTTCAGTAGATGAGTCCATTATCAGCGGCGAATCCATGCCTGTCGAGAAGGAGCCGGGAAGCGCGGTACTTGCAGGCAGTATGAACGCTGACGGTTCTCTGGAAGTGGTTGTAACGAGTAGGGCAGAAGACACAACCATTTCACAGATCATCGAGATGATCGAGGAATCTCAGTCAAAAAAAGCTCGGACTCAAAAGACAGTCGATCGATTTGCCAAGATATGGACCCCTCTTATGCTGGGTCTTTCCTTGATCCTAGGGATTGGCGTCCCTCTTGTTCTGAAACAGGAAATGAGGCCATGGATATATAGGGGCCTCACGGTGTTGATCGTTTCATGTCCGTGTTCTCTTGTTATTTCTACGCCAGTTACGATAGTCGGCGCTATTACGAGAGCTGCAAGAGAAGGTGTCTTGATCAAAGGCGGAATCCATCTTGAGGAACTCGGAAGAGTAAAAGCCGTCGCTTTTGATAAGACAGGAACTATTACCCAGAACAAAGTGGTAGTGGACAAAGTTGTGCCTAGTGATGGCGCAGCTTCTGAGCGTCTACTTTGGTATGCTGCTTCTTGTGAATCCGCATCGGAACATCCTTTGGCCAGGGCTGTTGTGGAAAAAGCGATTGAGCAGGAAATAGATTTTGGTTTTCCTCAGGAGTTTAGAGCGATTCCTGGGCAAGGAGCAATCGCTGTAGTCTCAGGGCAGAAGGTTTATGTGGGAAATGAGAATCTGTTTTTGTCCCAAAACGTAAAGATACCTGAAGAACTCAGTTCTAAAGCTGTTAGCCTTAGAGGTATGGGGAAAACGGTGGTTTTTGTAGGCGTTGATAAAGAGGTAATTGGCATGTTAGCGCTTTCAGATGCGATTCGTCCGGAAGCAAGGCAAGCCATTTCTGAGCTTAGTGAGCAGGGAATACAGAGTGTGATGATAAGCGGCGACGACGCAAGAACAGCAGAGGCTGTTGCACGTCATGTGGGAATACAATCGGTGTATGCAAACCTTTCGCCTCAGAGAAAACTCGAACTTATAAAAGAGATGAAGATGAAGTTCGGTAAAGTAGCCATGGTAGGGGATGGAATAAACGATGCGCCCTCTTTGGCAGGGGCGAACGTGGGGATAGCTCTGGGAAACGGAACTGATATTGCGCTTGAAGCTGCCGATGTGGTTCTGATGCGACCGGATCTTCTTACAATTCCTGAAGGGATACAGCTGGCCAGAGAATCAAATAGGTTAATCAGTCAAAACATCTCTTTTTCCGTAATCGTCAAGGTATTGGCTCTTGCAATGGTTTTCGCAGGGAAATTGCCACTTTGGTTGGCAGTGATGGTTGACTCCGGAGCGGCGGTGCTTGTCACATTCAACGGTCTGAGGATACTCGGGCGCAGTTCGTAGCTCATATGGGTCTTTAAATTGAAAAAGGCCAGGCAAATTGCCTGGCCTAATAGCAGACACGAAGTTACTTTACTTTGAGGTTCTTCTGAGCATCCTAAGATGGAAAAATGCGGCCCAGGGCTTTCCGGAATCATCGAAGTAGAACTTTATGACTTGATCCATTTTATTTCTTTGGAAGACAAGCGTGTCTTCAGAACTAGCTCTAAGGTCATAGTCATGACCGCCAACCGTTATCTTGATTCCAGTATCTGTTTTAGAGATGGTGAACTTACTACCTTCGTCGCACTCATAGGTTCCGCAGAATTTCAGCATATCTTCAAGATCGGTTTCGTACTGTGGCTCATAACTTCGCTCTCTGTCTATGGGTAATCCGAGATACGAGTTCACAGCAGCGAGCCAGATCCGTGATGCCGGAGCATCCGATACATTAGTGAGCACAGCCACTGAGATTTTTTCTTCGGGCACAAAACCGAAGTTGGAAGATACTCCGGGCTGCCCGCCGCCGTGTTCAACCAAAGTTACTCCTTCATAGTCAGGGGTAACTTCCAAAGCATAGCAATAGTACGTATTTCTTCCTATCTGATGAACTCTCTGTTGCATTGCCTGTATCGCCTCAGCGGATACTATGGTTTTTCCCTCATAGATTCCTGAGTTTAGATACACTTGAGAGTACTTCATGAGATCGAGCACGCTTGAGCGAACACCGCCTCCTACTTCATAGTTTCCCAGCTGAGGCCATGGCACACTTTCAAGGCGCCCTTCTTTTTCGCTATAGACATAAGGAACGGTTACATTGTCAAATTTGCGGAGATCATCAAGACCGTAGGTAGAACGGTTCATATCGAGTTTGTCAAGAATTTCTACTGTCATATGTCTGGTAAAAAGTTTCCGAGTGAGTCTTTGAATTATTGCACCCAATAGAAGGAAGGTATCATTGCAGTAACTCAAGTATTCACCTGGTTTTCCCAGAGGGACAATCGGTTCATTAGCGAAAAACTCCAGATGCTCGTCAAATCTAAAAAGATCCTCCCGCCTTCTGAGAGGCGGTACGCCTGTGGTGTGCGAAAGAAGGTGCTTAATCTTTATCGCGGACATATCCGAGACGCCCGAAATCGTCCACTCCGGTATGTACTTTATGACAGGATCGTCTAAAGATAAAAGTCCTTTGTCTTGGAGCCCCATGATAGCTAGGGCTGTAAAAGATTTGCTTACTGACGCAATGCCAAATATCGTATTGGGATCGACAGGTTTTTTGGTCGCCAAGTCACTTACACCGAACCCCTTTGCATATATAGGTTCGCCCTCATGGGAGACGGCAACTGCGGCTCCGGGTATGTGGGTTTCTTCCATTAGCGCCCTAGTGTATTCCTCAAACTCGATCCAACTACGTGGCAAAGCACTTGAATTCGACAATTTGTATCCCTCCAGCTTGTGACTTGATGCGCAATCCATATTTCTTATGTTATCATGGTTTTGCCTGTAGAGTTAGTGTAGTTCACGCGTCGGGGGTGAGTTTGTTGGACATAGAGATGATTCTTAGCGCATTTGGTGGAGTCGGCCTGTTCCTTTACGGTATGAACAAGATGGGCGAAGGTTTGCAAAAGGCAGCAGGCGACAGGATGCGTCACATTCTTGAGGTATTGACGGTCAACCCCTTGGCCAGCGTAACAGCTGGTTTGGTGGTTACAGCGGTGATTCAATCGTCAGCCGCGACGACCGTAATGTGTGTGAGTTTTGTGAATGCCGGACTTATGAAATTGGAGCAAGCAATTGGCGTAATAATGGGTGCTAATATTGGGACTACTGTTACCGCTCAATTGGTGGCCTTTAACCTGGAACAACTAGCTTTACCGGCGATAGCCGTAGGGATGGTTTTTACGCTATTCGGGAAGAAGAGGAGCGTTAGGGGTTTTGCAGATTTCCTGGTAGGCTTTGGCATGCTTTTTCTAGGAATAAGCATAGTGGGAAATGTGTTAGAACCGCTCAAAGAATATGAACCTTTCCTTAAGCTAATGCTTTTGGGAGAAGAACATCCTTTAATCGGAATACTAGTAGGCATTGTAGCCACCGTTATTTTGCAATCATCATCGGCTCTTACAGGGCTTCTAGTTACGATGGCGTCTCGGGGAATCGTTACCTTGAGCGCAGCGGTGCCGATTCTGCTTGGATCCAATATTGGCACAACGTCAACGGCGCTCATTTCTTCTATCGGAACATCATTGACCGCACGCCGAACTGCTATGGCCCATCTATTGTTCAATGTGATTGGTACGCTGATAATACTCCCTCTTATGCACCCATTTGAGAGCATTGTAGCGGTATCGAGCAGTGAAGTATCTCGTCAAATCGCCAACGCTCATACTATGTTTAACATCGTAACAACCTTGGTGTTGTTGCCTTTTATTAACCAATTCGCTTCGCTTGTACGCAAGGTTCTTAAGGGCGAAGACCTAGCAATGGATCATGGGCCCAAGTACTTAGATCCGAGACTGATTTCAACTCCATTTATGGCAGTCATGCAGACAGAAAAGGAAGTAGCAAGAATGGCGGAGCTGTGCCTCGAGAACTTAAAGACAGCGGTTGCCATTTTTCAAGGCGACCAAGGAAAAGACAGAAGACGTTTTGATGACATAGAAGAAATCATCGATGAAGTCGAAGAAGCGATCAACTATTACGTAGCCGAGATTTCCCAACAAGAGGTAAGTGAGTCTCAAGCGCAAGTCTTGACATCGATCATAAGCATTTGTGCGGATCTTGAACGAATCGGAGATCATGCCACCAGTTTGGTTGAATTGGCCGATTACAGATTTCAAAATAACCTTCCTTTCTCAGATGAGGCATTGAGAGAACTAGATGAGATGATCTCTAAAGTTGTGGAGTCTGTAGAAACCGTAATCGAAGCCCTTAAGACAAAAGACAAAACAAAAGCGTCCTCAATCGTAACCCTGGATGATGCCCTGGATCAAATGGAAAGAGACCTAAGAGCAAAGCATATACGGAGGTTAAACCAAGGAATATGCTATCCGGCATCCGGAGTGATATATCTGGACGTCCTGGGTCATCTTGAAAGAATCGGAGATCATGCTGTAAACATTGCTGAAGAAGTGCTTGATATGTAAGTCTCCTTTCTGAGATCATTACGGGGCACGAGGAGTCAAAAAAACATGGGTGTGATTATGGATGAATTTGTATCAAGCAGTCATACTAAGTGTTATTCAAGGCCTAACGGAATTTCTACCTGTATCGAGTTCGGGGCACCTTGTTTTGGGCGCCAGACTTTTTGGACTACCGAGCCCGGGACTTACTTTTAGTATATGGGTGCATGTAGGAACGGCCTTTGCAACTATAGTAATGTTGCGAGCCAAGATCTACTCGATTCTGAGAGGACTGTTCTTCCCAGGGTCGGATGTAGAAAGAAAGCGTAGCCTATCGCTCGTCGCGTATGTTATAGCGGCTTCTATACCTGCCGGCATAGTTGGCCTTGCATTCGAGGAAAAGATAGACGCTTGTTTTTCGTCTACTATAGCTGCTTCAGCAGGATTGATAGTTACAGGTTGCATATTATATCTATCCAAATCGTTAGGCACACCGAGAAGCACCGTTGCTTCCCAGGTCCCTGTCGATGAGGATCCTCTTTTTTCTACTGTTACGCTGCAAAAAGCTATGGCTGTAGGAGTTTCCCAGGCAGTTGCGATAATCCCCGGCATATCAAGGTCTGGGACAACCATCACTACCGGACTTTTATCAGGAATGGCACACAAAGACGCAGCGGAGTTCTCGTTTCTGCTTTCACTACCTGCAGTGTTGGGGGCAGCTTTTCTCGACATTTTAAAGGCTATGAAGGTTCAGGGGCCGGTAGTTGAGCCAATATCGCTTATGGGTGCATGCATATCATTCATAGTGGGACTAGCAGCGCTACGAATTGTGTTTAGGACCGTAGAGAAAGGTGAACTGCACAAGTTTTCTTATTACTGTTGGATGGTAGGAACCCTTGGCGTTATTCTGAGCCTACTCTTTGTTTGAGCCGTTCGTTCCCATCTCATCGGCAGTATCCGGATTCTCGAATAGACGTAGGTATTCGTTCATGGATAGTTTGACCTCTCTGGGTTTTGAACCCTCATAGGGGCCAATGAAGCCCTTAAGTTCCATGGCGTCGATGAGACGCGCCGCCCTTGAATACCCAATAGGAAGTCTCCTTTGAAGCAAAGATACAGACGCCTGTTTTGCTTCCACAACTATTCGCACTGCCTGTGGAAACAATGGGTCCTCCTGCATTTCTATTTCCTGAGTAGGAGATTCGGGTACAGTAAGCACACCTGTAGCATATTGCGGTTGTGCCTGCTTCGAAGCAAAAGATACGATCCTGTCTATCTCAGGTTCTGAAAGATAGGCACCTTGGGCGCGTATGGGTTTTGGGGCTCCAACAGGGAAAAAGAGCATGTCTCCTCGGCCCAACAGTTTTTCTGCCCCTCCTACGTCTAGTATTGTCCTAGAGTCGACTTGAGAAGTCACAGCAAAAGCAATTCGTGAAGGGATGTTAACCTTTATGGTGCCTGTAATTACATCAACAGAAGGGCGCTGCGTAGCGACCACGAGGTATATGCCCGAAGCTCTTGCCATCTGGGCGAGTCTAAATATGCAGTCTTCGACTTCAGCAGGGGCTGCTATCATCAAATCGGAAAGTTCGTCAATTATGATTACAATATAGGGTAGGGCTGGTCTGGTACTTCCGGGGATAGTAGATATCTCATTGTACCGCTCAACGTCCCTGCTACCTACTTTCGTGAATCGCTCGTATCGTGACTCCATTTCTTTGACCGCCCATCTCAGTGCTGCGGCGGATTTCTTGGGATCTGTTACCACCGGAGTAATGAGATGAGGTATACGCGACCAGGCGGATAACTCAACTCTTTTTGGGTCGATAAGAAGTAGTTTGACCTGGTCCGGGCGCGCTTTGAACAGTATACTTGCGATAATGGAGTTGATGCATACGCTCTTCCCGGAACCTGTAGCTCCTGCGATTAGAAGATGAACGCATTTATCAAGGCTCGTTATTACGGGTCGTCCCGAAATATCCTTACCTAGCGCTATAGTCAGCGTTGAAGGATTGTTTTTGAATTCTTTGGACTCAATAAGTTCTCTAAGATGTACCACTGAGATGCTTTTGTTTGGTACCTCAACTCCTATCGCAGACTTCCCGGGGATCGGAGCTTCTATGCGGATATCTTGAGTCGCTAAAGCCAAAGCCAAATCTTGCGACAGGTTAACAATATTAGAGACCTTAACGCCCGGTCCGGGCTGGAGCTCGAATCTCGTGACGCTGGGGCCTTGGGTTACGTTTACTACTTTGGCGGCCACCCCAAAAGACAACAACGTCTTTTCTATCCTCCTGGCAGTTTCGTCAATTTGCTTGGGATTAGTCTTTGCTCGGGTGCCCTCGCTTTCGTCAAGGATGTCAGCTGGGGGAAGATCGTAAAATATCTCTTCACCAAAAGAAAGTTGCTGCATGGGAGGAGCAAGTGTTGCTTCTCCGGATTTTTTCTCTTGCCCGGAGCGCCACATTTCAGTTCGCTTGGAATCTTCGGATCTGGTCAGCTGTTCGCGTATTTGGGCAACCGCGGTCGCATATGAGGTATCCTCGACCGACTCAACGCTTTCTCCCCTGTGTTCCCTCTTTGAGGACCGTTTGGGTTCTTTCTCGGTAGGTATCTCTATAGGTTGTTCCGTTTCAAAGGGTTCCACTTTGGGGCCCTCAGGCCTAAAAAAGTCCGCAAACAACTTGCGTATCTCTTGCCACATAGTAAGACAAATCATCCAGATTACCGAGAAGGGTGTGTATGGGGACTTGTTGACGAGGAGCGACAAACCAACCCATGCTCCCAGTACGATGACCAAGATGGCGCCGAATCGACCCAAAAGCACTCTGAGAAACCATGCAATTGAAGCGCCTAAGATACCTCCACCGGAACCCATCTTTCCCATGGAAAAACTGTTTTCCCATGGGATCTTTATATCGTGCCAGAATGCCGCCCCGCACAAAAGAAGCATCCACAATCCCCATACGGGTCTGGGCAGCGGAGCATCAGTGTTTACTATCTTCACAAGTGACGTAAGAACGATAAGGAAGCAAAGGTACATGGCTAAATCGCCGGCAACTTGGGCGGTGGTCCTAGCTACCCACATCGTAAATGTAAGTACCAAACCGTGACCGGTTGGTTTTGAAGTAGATATGCCTAAAGCTATAACAAGTAGAACGCCAAAGAGGCATAATGCGATCCATGGCCATTTGTCGTTCTTGGCTTCTTTGGTTTTTTTCGTCGAAGTTTTTGCCCTACCAGAACTCACAAATCACAGCCCCCAATGACACTTCAAAAACACATTAGAATTATGTTACACCCTGTCTAAGTATAATTTCTAGTATGGTGACGTAATTCCTGCCTACCTGCTCATAATACATAGATTGCGGAAAAGTCCCCGAAGTTCCGACCGTTGAAGGGAATATCTTGAAAGATGCAGAAACTGCTATAGGTGGAGGTGGCGCAAAGTGTCCGAAGATGTCAAAGGATTGGTTATGGTCTACACAGGAGATGGAAAAGGGAAAACGACTGCGGCACTGGGTTTGGCTCTAAGGCAAATAGGGTGGGGCCGCAAAACGCTTTTTCTGCAGTTCATGAAAGGAGAGGGCAATGTGTATGGGGAGAGAATCGCTGCCGAAAGGTATCTTCCGGACCTGGAAATAGAGCAATGGGGCCGCGACTCCTTCGTTGACCTAAATGATCCTGATCAAATTGATAGAGTTCTTGCCGAAAAAGGCTTTGAACGTGCCAAAGAGGCGATAAAGTCAGGCGAGTATGGGCTCGTTGTGCTCGACGAGGCATGTATAGCTATGGCGTGTGGACTTTTGCCTACGCAAGAAGTTATTGAACTCATAGAATCAAGACCTTCTCACGTAGATATCGTGCTTACTGGGAGGTATTGTCCCCAAAGCATCATTGACATTGCGGATATGGTCTCAGAGGTTAAGGAGATCAAGCACCATTTCACGAGAGGCATAAAGGCGAGGAAGGGCATTGAGTATTAGGCAAAATTCTAAGATCATGAAGTACAGGGAGGGAGAGCATAATTGAAGAAGCCGGATTTTTCACGGTACCTAGACTACGCTGAGATGACGCGAGCACTTGAAGACATGGTTTCGGAGAACGCTCATCTAGCGAAGATGAGCTCTTTAGGAAAGTCCTATGAAGGGAAAGACATCTGGCTGGTAGAGATAACAAATTCAGAGACCGGACTTCCTGAGGACAAACCGGCAATGTATATTGATGGGAACATCCACGCTGGGGAGGTGACCGGTTCAGCGGTCTGTCTTTACACCGTATGGTACCTTTTGTCGGGCTACGGAAAAGATCCGTTTGTAACGAAACTGCTGGACAAAAAGACTTTTTATATCATACCAAGGATCTCCGTTGACGGCGCAGACGTATTTCTTCATACACCTTATACGCTGCGATCTAGTACCAGACAATACCCTGAGGTGGATAGACGAGAAGGATTGGTCCAGGAGGATATAGACGGCAATGGACTTATTCTGCAGATGAGGATCGAAGATCCCAACGGCGAATGGAAGGTCTCCTCTAAAGATGCGAGACTCATGCTAAGGCGTGAGCCGTGGGACGAAGAAGGGCCTTTTTACAGCGTCTATACAGAAGGTGTACTTGAGAATTGGGATGATTCTGACATCAAAGTGGCACCTCCGATATGGGGACTAGATATCAATAGAAACTATCCCGCCAACTGGGAACCTGAGGTAAGACAACGTGGAGCGGGACCTTATCCTCTCTCTGAACCGGAAACCAGAGCTATTGCAGCGTTTGTGTCTAGCCATCCTAACATATCAGGCGCAATGGCATATCATACCACTATGGGTGCCATACTTAGGCCGTCTTGTACCGTTCCCGACGATAAAATGCCACCGCTTGATGTTAGCATATACAAGACTATAGGGCAGAAGGGAACGGATCTTACTGGTTATCCACATATCTCAACTTATGAAGACTACACCACCGACAAAAGTAGAGCTCTCAAAGGGGTTCTAATGGACTGGCTCTACGAACACATGGGAATAATCACTTTTTCGACAGAACTGTGGAATGCATCTGTTCGGGCTGGTAACAAACTGTTCGGTGAATCACGCATGTCAGAAGAAGCTCAGCTTAACCTTTTAAAGTGGAACGATAGAGAACTTGCCGGAAAAGGGTTTATCCCTTGGTACGAATTCGACCATCCTCAACTGGGTCGGGTCGAACTTGGAGGATGGAACTCCAAATTTACTCTCACTAATCCACCGCCGCAATTCCTAGAAGGCGAGTGCCACAAGAACTGTCTTTTCACCCTGTACCATGCAGCCGCCTTCCCTGAACTATGCGTAGAATCTGTGGTTGCAGAAAACATTGGGCCTTCACTGTGGAAGTTAAAAGCCACTGTTAGGAATAAGGGATACAAACCGACATACACCTGCCAAAAAGCCATCGAAATCGCTCGTGCAGATCCGGTAAAAGTGGAAGTTAGCGGAAACGACATAGAGTTCATTACGGGCAGACAGACCCAAGAGATAGGTCACCTAGAAGGCTTAGCCTCGCCTTCGGGCAGATACTCAATGACCAATTCCAAGGATCGAAAGAAAACTCTGGAGTGGGTAATAAGGGCAAAGGAAGCGACAGTAATCGAAATAACGGCGAAGTCTAAAAGAGCGGGTACTGGCATTTCCCGTGTTATCCTAGATCACTAAGGGAGATGATGGCTATTGACTATAACGTTCGACAAATATCACACGTACCAGGAAGTGGAGAATTGCCTCAGGCTTTTTGTTTCAGAGTATCCCAATCTGTGCACCCTTGAGTCGCTAGGGAAGTCATTTCAAGGGCGAGACATTTGGATGCTTGAGGTTACTAACAAGGAAACAGGTTCAGCAAAGGATAAACCCGGCGTATATATAGACGGTAACATCCATGCGGGGGAAGTCACCGCGTGCGAAACGGTTCTTTGGACAATAGACCATCTTCTCAGTTCTTACGGTACTCACGAAGAAATAACTTACCTTTTGGATGTTCAAGCGTTCTTCTTCGTACCGAGGATCGCTGTAGATGGAGCTGAGTACTATCTCAGCACCCCTTACACTGTTAGATCTAGTGTGCGGCAATGGCCTGAAGAGGTCGATGACAAGCCAGGCCTTTACCCTGAGGATATAGACGGGAACGGGAAGATACTTACCATGCGGGTCAAAGATCCGGATGGTGCATGGAAGGTATCATCGAAGGACCCAAGATTGATGGTAAGGCGCGATCCCAACGACATGCCCTCACAAAACGTCTTCTACTATGACGTATATCGCGAGGGACTGATTAGAGAATACGATAGTGATCTTCCAATCAAAGACGCACCTACAAAGTACGGTCTAGACTTCAATAGGAATTTCCCAACTAATTGGGCTGTGAGAACTAGGCAGCCGGGATCGGGCGATTATCCTTTTTCAGAACCCGAGATGCAGTGCGTGGCCGATTTCTTCCGAACACACCCTAATATCGTAGTATCTATGTCATATCATACGGCTGGGGGATATATTTTGCGTCCGTTCTGTACTAAAAGAGACGGAACTATGGATCCCCGGGACCTGCGGATCTATCGAACTCTGGGCGAGATTGGAGAAGACATTACGGGTTATCCCTGCAAGTCAATATTTGAATGGTTCACGCAAGACCAATCAAGGCCATCGGTGGGAAGTGCTCTGGAATGGTTTTACGAAACCTTGGGGATCTTGTCTTTTGCTACTGAACTATGGGACCTAAGCGGTCGAGCGGGACTACCAAAGCGTCCGTCCCACGAATATCGCACCATGTCTCGCAGACAAATCGAGGAAGAAGGGCTTGCTCTTCTGCGTTGGAACGACGAGGTCATGGCGGGGCAATTGTTTGTGAATTGGCAAGAATTCGACCACCCTCAGCTTGGTAAAGTGGAAATTGGCGGTTGGGAACCGAAGTTCGGGAGACAGAACCCGCCTGTACGTTTCTTGGAAGAAGAATGCCGAAAGAATGGCATGTTTGCGGTAGAGATCGCCAAATCTGCACCTAGAATAGTTATTGACAAAGTCGACGTAGAGCATCTCCAAGACGATTTGCACAAAATCGAGGTCTATGTGAAAAATGAAGGGTACCTTCCTACACACGGAGCTTTCGAGACGTTGAAGACAAATCCACCAGGTCCGGTAAAGGCGAGACTGGAGATATCGAAAGATGCCCCTCAAGGAAGTCTTGAGATAGTGTCAGGAAAAACTGAACAAGAACTGGGGCACCTTGATGGATACCTACTTGGAGACGATCGCAAGAAAAAAGCAACCTGGGTTGTGAGGGGTAAATCAGGTACCATAGCGGAGGTTATCGCAACATCTGTCAGAGCGGGAACCGCTAGAAGATCAGTTGAGATCTAGATGCATGGGCAGATTTGAACAAGGATGGGAGATGGTTTTATGGAAGAAGTAGAAACGACACTCAGTTATGTTCCGGACATGGAGTATATTACAAAAGAACTTGTAGACCTCCTCAACATACCTAGCGTAACCGGTAACACTCGTAAAGCAGTGGACTGGTTGAAAGACGAATTTGAGAGCATTGGATACAAAGCATCTAAGACAAACAAAGGCGGCCTTTTGATTCAAATACCGGGTGAGAATCCTGGAGATGAAAGGCTATTATCGGCCCACGTCGATACTTTGGGAGCTATGGTGTTCGAAGTGAAATCTAGCGGAAGACTCAAACTCTCTTTGATAGGCGGTGATTGGCACAGCATAGAGGGTGAAAGGGTATTTGTAGAAACCAGCTCAGGGCAGATATACACGGGTACTGTCCTGACCACAAAAGCTGCGTCTCACGTTTACGGTTCAGAGTCTTCTAGGATCGAGAGAAATCAGGACAATATGGAAGTAAGGCTTGATGAGAAGGTGAGATCCAAAGAAGACACTTTGGGTCTAGGCATAAAACCAGGCGATTTTGTCTCATTCGATCCTCGTGCAGATGTTACGAGTTGCGGATTCATAAGGTCTAGGCACTTGGATGACAAAGCTTCGTGTGCGATTTTGCTTGGCACAGCCAAGTATCTGGCTGATAACAAACTCAAACCTTGCTACACCACTTATTTATTTATCACGAACTATGAAGAAGTTGGTCACGGCGCTTCCTACGGCATACCGGAAACCGTCCGAGAAATGATAGCAGTTGATATGGGATGTGTCGGAGACGGGCTCTTGGGAAGCGAGTATACTGTTTCGATCTGTGCAAAGGATTCATCGGGTCCTTACGATTTGGATTTGCGCAGACGATTAGAAAAGCTCTGTTGCGACAACAAGATACCCTATGCCGTTGATATATTCCCATACTATGGTTCTGATGCAAGTGCTGCGCTGAGAGCAGGTGCAAATATCAGGGCCGGGTTGATAGGAACCGGGGTAGATGCATCGCACGCTCACGAAAGGACGCATAAAGACGGTATCTTGGCAACCGCGAGACTCGCTATTGCCTATATACTCAATAAGTAAAAAAGCGAAAAAGGTGCCACCGGTTTTTCTGGCCGCGGCACCTTTTTCAAACGTCTGTCAGTTGCCTCATTCTGTTATTTACTTCTTCTAACCTATCGCTAAGAGTCTTCAATTCTTGCTCTGCGAGTTTTATATAATATGTCATCTCTTCTTGCCGTTTTCCTGAAGTTGAGTTGTAAAGAGCTTGGCATTCCCTGTAGATGTCCAAGATCCTGTCCATTTCTTGGCGTAACAGCGATGATTCTTCCTTGGCAGCTTCTTCAACGCCCCTAACATAAGATACATTGGGAAGCAACACTTCTTGGTACCAGTATGCTTCTCGCACATTGTCAAAATCCAACGAGATGCATATTGGCAAGTCTTGTTCCATGATAGCTTGTACCAACGCTAAGGAGTTGGGCATGGATACTCCTTTTACGCTGGCCTTAAGCGGTTCGCGGGGCCACAGAGTGAGTCTACGCAAATTAATTTCTATTGCGATATCAGCACCTGAGATATCCTCTACAAAGTTGACCCTATCGACCTGACCGGTCAAATACCCAGATAGGTAAGTCAAAAAGGGATTCTGTATGACCATCAAAGTCAGATTGTAAAGTGCTTCTATTTTCTTCTCGCGCGGTACCAAATCCCCTCACCTCCAGACTATTGTACCTCATTGAAGCAGACATGGTGCCAAGAAAGGATAATACGAACCAAATGACGAAAGATCACGCATAGGACTGTAATATAAAGGAGGCAATTTGCCATGGTTATCAAAGCAACAAAAGCTATGGAGTACATCGAAGAAAAACGCGCGGATATCATTGGGGTTTCCGATGCAGTATGGCAGTTCGCAGAAGTAGGCCTCCAAGAATACCAATCTTCCAAATGCCTTGCACAAGCGCTTGAAAAAGAGGGATTCAGTGTTGAATTAGGCGTTGCAGGCTTGCCTACCGCATTCGTTGCTACCTGGGGTTCGGGCAAGCCGGTTATTGGTTTCTTGGGCGAGTACGACGCCTTGCCGGGTCTTTCCCAAAAGGCAGTGCCGTATCGAGAGGAACTCGAAAAGGGCAAGCCCGGTCATGGGTGCGGGCATAATCTTCTGGGAGCCGGCGCATTTGGAGCTGTCATAGGTCTTAAACAAGCAATGCTAGAACAAGGAGTTTCCGGCACACTCAAGTACTTCGGATGCCCGGCGGAAGAGAATTTCAGCGGTAAGGCATTTATGGCCAGAGAAGGCCTGTTTGATGACTGCGATGTTTGTCTTACATGGCACCCGGGTTCCATTAATAGAGTATCCACGGGCTCTTCATTAGCCAACAACGCCATGAATGTGATTTTTCGAGGCCAATCCGCTCACGCTGCCGGTGATCCTTATAACGGGCGGAGCGCGTTGGATGCCCTTCAATTGATGAACTTAGGAGTGGAATTCCTGAGAGAGCATATGCCTCCGGAGGCTAGGGTGCATTACGTAATCACACAAGGAGGTGGGCAACCAAACGTGGTTCCTGCATACGCGAAAGCGTGGTATTTGGTGAGAGCCCCGAGAAGGGAAGAAGTGGACGATCTCTACGGGAGGGTAATTCGCTGTGCAGAAGGTGCCGCGCTCATGACAGACACAGATCATGAAATTCAGCTTATTAAAGCTATATGGAATGTCTTACCTAATCCTTCACTTGAGTTGCTACTGAAAGAATGCATGGATCGAGTTGGACCTCCCAAATTCGGACATGAGGAGCAATCGTTCGCCAAAGAGATCTCTACCAGCATACCAGAAGAACAGCGGCGCAAAGCATTAGAGAAAGCGGGTATCCCTGAGGAAATGTGGAACTCATTGTTGAATGATTGGATACTACCTACCCCTGAAGTTCCCCAGGATTCCACCGGTTCCACTGACGTAGGTGACGTGAGCTGGTGTTGCCCGACGGCGCAGTTTAACACAGCGTGTAATGTTCTGGGCACTCCCGGACATTCGTGGCAATATGTTGCACAAGCAGGTATGGGAATAGGGCATGAAGGTATGTTGACGGCAGCCAAAGTTCTTGCTGAAGCAGGATTTGAGCTTCTGACCGACGAAAAGACCTTATCTGATGCTAAGAAGTGCTTCAAAGAAGTCTCTAAGGGCCAAGTCTATAAATGTGCTATGCCCAAAGACCACCAGCCTGTGTTCGATCAGTTTGGACCGTCAAATTTGAGATAAAAGGATGGGCGTGATTTTCACTTGAAATCGAGATATCTGCTCTTTCAGAAGGCCGAAGCAGCTTTGATTGACGAGAAGGCTGAAAAACTTTTCGGCATAACCAGATTGCTCGATTCATACCTAGAAGGTGGCTTTTCGGACTTGATAGACCTTCAAGGAGTACTATCGGGGCCTTTCCGTAGATCTTCTGAAATATCTCTAGTGAATGAGGCTTTACGACCATTCGTAGATATGGTTACTGCCTCGTACAAAGGAGTAGGGGCGGGGTACTATTCGAAAGAACTAAAAGCGATTGTGGCCTATGGACCGAGCGAGCGCTTCGGGTCGAAAGTAGGTTTGGATCTCGGGCCGGATCATCTCGGATGGCAAGCAATGGAAAGCGGCAAAGAGATAGTAGGAGTAGGCTCTATGGTACGTGGCGAGATCATGAACTGTATGAGACCGCTGGTGAGAAACGGTGAAACCATCGGATTTGTATGGGCCAACGAAACTGTTGAAGACATCTATGCGCAAATCAGGATGGGCGCAAAAGATGTTTTCTTCTCCCAGAACGTAGAACCTCTCCTTGGTTTGACGGGTCTGCTTATGTTCACGTCTCGCGTTCTGCTCTTTGACGATACTGGCCAAAAGAACTCCTCCTCAATCGTATCAGGGCTAGAGCGACTTCAAAGATACATCAAGCTTTTTCTCGATAGCTTGAGTCTCGGCGTAATCCTCGTTGAGACAGATGGTCACATAAGTTTTGTATCATCTGGTATGAGCGATGTTTTGGGAGTCCCAAGAGAAGAGTTTAATGGCAAATTGATAGAAGAAGCGCTGGCAGAAATCGGAATAGATCCTTACTTTGCGCTGGAAGACTCAGAATCCGGAGCCAAAAACCGATTTGCAAATATTGCCATACCGACAGTAGATGGCGACAAGCTTGTCACTATGGTCACAACTGCCGTAGGTCTTGCGGAAAGTTCGAATGCGCATGGCGGCAAAGGCGGTACCGGGTACATAATCTTGCTTGAGGACTTGAAGGAAGCGCGAGCGGAGGAAGAACGTATCGAGCGAATAGAGAGACTAGCTGCCGCCGGTGAACTGGCGGCAGCTATAGCTCATGAAGTGAAGAACCCGCTGACGGTAGTCAAAGGGGCAGTTTCTTTGGTCCCTCAGCGTCTATCCGATACCCAGTTCTTATCTGAGTTTTCTAATGTGGTATCGTATGAAATTGATAGGATCGATTCGACGATTGAATCTTTATTGAGTTTTTCCAGATTTTCTCAGCCGCAGAAGTTTGATATCGACCTGATACAGGTTCTTAAGCACGCATGTGATTTGATACTCCCTTATGCAAAGATGAACAAAGTAGATATTTCTTTCTGCCGAGGCTTAGAAACCCTCCCGATATCGGGTGACCGCGACCATTTGGTTCAGGCTTTCATGAACTTAATGCTAAATGCCATACAAGCGATGCCTGATGGGGGGACCATTTTGGTGAGTGCAAACTATACAGCAGGGGCCCGGTATTGTACAGTCACAGTCGAAGATTCAGGCATAGGCATCGCACCTGAAAACCAAGACCACATATTCGACATGTTCTTCACTACGCGAAAAGGTGGTACAGGGCTGGGATTGCCGCTCGTACAGCGCATAATATATGAGCATCAAGGTTTCTTGGAAGTGGAATCGACACCAGGTGAAGGCACGCGTTTCTTAATCAAGCTCCCCGTGCTTGAAACTACGACCGTCTGATTTTTTGAAGATAGGAGGCAGTCATGGGCGAAAGAATACTGGTCATTGACGATGAGATCAATATAGCCTGGTTGTTCCGGGAGATTTTCGGAAGCGTATACGAGGTGCACAGCGCCGAGACAGGGAGAGATGGTCTTGATCAGGCGAGAAAGCACGATTTTGACTTGATTATGCTGGATCTGCGGCTTCCTGACATAGGCGGTCTGGATGTGCTGGATAGTCTTATCGCACAAGGTTGCCGCTGCCCGATCATTATTATGACTGCCTATGGGGAAGTCAAGACCGCTGTAAGAGCCATGAAAGCAGGTGCTCATGACTATATAACCAAGCCATTTGACCTAGAGGAATTGAAGATGCTTGTCGAAGGCGCTCTTCGGTATTGCAGATTGTCTACAGAGGTTACAAGGCTCAGACACGAACTTGAGGATAAGTACCATGTAAAGAACATGATTACTGTATCTCCAAAGATGATGGAGGTATTCTCTGTTATTGAGAAAGTGTCTCCGAGCGACGTCCCAGTCCTAATACAAGGAGAAAGTGGGACGGGAAAGGAGATAATAGCAAAATCAGTCCACTACGGGTCCCAAAGAAAAGACCGGCCCTTTATCCCTATTAATTGTGCAGCTCTGCCTGAGAGCCTTCTAGAAAGCGAACTTTTTGGCTACGAAGAGGGAGCGTTTTCCGGTGCTCGTCGTAGAAAGCTAGGCAAGTTTGAACTTGCTCAAGGCGGCACAATATTCCTAGACGAAGTAGGGGAACTGCCGCTTTCAATGCAACCGAAAATCCTAAGAGTCTTGGAGGAAAGAGAAGTCGACAGGCTCGGAGGGACCAAGAGCATACCTATAGATGTTAGGGTGGTATCTGCTTCAAACAAGAACCTCCCGTTAGAAGTGCTAAAAGGTACTTTTCGTCAAGATCTTTACTTTAGGCTTGCGGTGATACCGGTGACGATTCCACCCTTGAGAGAACGAAAAGAAGACATTTCGGTCCTAGCCAAATATTTCCTCAAGGAATATGCACTAGAACAAAAAAGGCCTGTGCCGGAGCTGGATGAACAGGCCATCACAACTTTACTTTCTTATTCGTGGCCGGGCAACGTGAGAGAACTAAAGAACATGATGCAACAAGTTTCGCTTTTGTGCGAAGGAAGAGTAGTTCGGAAAGACGACCTGCCCATGTTTTTCTCAGATTCAGAGTGTAACGCCCGCAATGCGAACCTTGGAGAGCAAGGAGAAGTGAACCTAAAAGATCTCAAACAAAATGTATGGGACGAAATCGACAGAACGAAGATCAAAGAGGCGCTGGATCGTTTTAGCAATAACCGTACTCAAGCAGCCAAATATCTTAAAATATCAAGACGGACTCTTCAGAACAAGATAAAGAAATATGGACTATAACAGCGGGCATGGGTAAGTTGTTTCCCAAGTGCCAAATGCAGTTCACACCGCTAGACTTCTAGTCATACCATCACTTTATAGCATTAGACCCATCCACCTTGTCTTTTACAAGAGGGAGACCAACTCCGGAAGATGTTCAAGCCGCCGAACAGTGGCACGGTTCTTGCTATTTCTAATGTGAAAGGAGGTATTTCGAAGATGGATCAGCGCAATACAGCAGATCATGGTATTGGGAAGCTTTTTACTGATCCCGATCCGGATAAAGCTAGAGAACATTTCCGAGCAAAATCAAAAGTTATGAAAGACAAGCTTATTGGCGTAAGCGAAGCAGTGGACAAGTTTGTGAAGGATGGGGACTACCTGGCTATTGGAGGTTTCGGCACAAATCGCATTCCTACAGCTTTGCTCCACGAAATCGTGAGACAACACAGAAAGAACCTTCGTATCTCAGGGCACACCGCAACGCATGACTTTCAGATCTTGGCTGCCGGAGATTGCATAGCAGGTGTGGACGTAGCCTACGTAGTCGGGTTGGAGGCAAGAGGGCTATCTAGGGCAGCTAGAAAACTGTTTGAACAGGGCAGAATAGAGGTATCGGAATGGACCAATGCAGCGTTGGCATGGAGGTACAGAGCTGCTGCGATGGGTGTGCCGTTCATACCGGCTCGAATCATGCTGGGTACAGATACTTTTACATATAGCGGTGCCAAGATCATAAAGTGCCCATTTACTGGAATGGATCTTGTGGCTCTGCCTGCTCTGTATCCTGATGTTGCGGTTATCCACGTGCATCGGGCAGACAAATATGGGAACGCCCAAATAGACGGGATCACAGTTTCTGACAGCGATGTTGCCCGAGCCTCCAAATGCGTGATCCTGTCGGCCGAAGAGATCATAGATAACGATGATATAAGGAACGACCCAAGCAGGACGATCATCCCCTACTATTGTGTTGACGCAGTATGTCACGTGCCTTTCGGGAGTTATCCCGGTAACATGCCATACAAGTATTTTTCTGATGAGGATCACTTAAACGAGTGGTTGTCTGTGGATGGAAAGAAAGAGACGCTGGAGCCTTTCCTAAATCGTTATATATACGGCACGAAGGATTTCGCAGAATATCTTGAGTTGTGTGGAGGCGAGCAGAAACTACAGGAATTGAGGAAACTCGAGTTCCTCGAATAAAATGAGCCCGCTTGCGGGGGTTAGTTAGGAGGTCACAGATATGAGATATAATGAAATGGAGCTCATGATATGCCTTGCTTCAAGGATTCTTGAAGATGGTTCAACAGTAGTTGTGGGCACTGGGGCACCTTGCGCCGCAACAATGCTTGCCCAAAAGACACACAGCCCCAACCTTGTAATCCTTTTTGAAGCAGGCGGCGTAGGTCCAATCCTGCCGACCATGCCTATTTCAGTGGGAGATTCGCGCACTTTTGCAAGGGCGATAATGGCTAGCAGCATGTCCGACGTCATGGAGAGCTGTCAAAGGGGCCTGATAGACTATTGTTTCTTAGGCGGAGCTCAGATAGACCAATATGGCAATATAAACTCTACCGTTATTGGAAGTTTCGAGAAGCCCAAAGTTCGGTTTCCCGGGTCGGGAGGAGCAAACGATCTTGCATCTTTGTGTTGGAGAACTCTTATGATAACTCCGCACGATCAAAGACGTTTTGTAGATAAACTCGATTTTCTTACCACTCCCGGATATCTGACCGGGGAAAATGCCAGAGAAGCTGCGGGCTTACCACCAGGAACAGGTCCGTACAAAGTGATCACCAATCTTTGTGTCATGGGGTTTGACGAAAAGACGAAGAGGATGAAGGTAGAGTCAGTTCATCCTGGGGTGACAAGAGACCAAATTGTAGAAAGCACTGGCTTTGAGCTCATGTGGGCAGATCAGGTAAAAGTATCTTTGGAACCCGAGGAGGAGGAATTGAGGATACTAAGGGAAGAAGTAGACCCTTTGAGATATATAATTGGCAAAGAAGCGATCTGAGGGAGGAGTACAATTGAACGAAGTTGTTATCGTCAGCGCTTTAAGAACCGCCATTGGCACTTTCGGCGGCACATTGTCCCAAGTACCTGCCAGCAAGCTCGGCGCAGTTGTGATTAAAGAAGCAGTAAAACGGGTGGGTATAGATTCTAACCTCATCGATGAGGTGATCATGGGAAACGTACTTGGGGCTGGTCAGGGCCAGAATATCGCCCGCCAGGCATCCATTTACGCAGGACTCCCTGTAGAGATTCCATGTATCAGCGTTAACAAAGTGTGTGGGTCAGGTTTGAAGTCAGTGATCCTTGGGGCTCAGTCGATCAAGGCGGGCGACGCAGAAATAGTACTGGCAGGCGGCACAGAGAACATGGACATGGCTCCGTTTCTTTTGCCTAATGCAAGATACGGTTACCGAATGGGTAACGGGGAATTGATCGATTCTATGATAAATGACGGGCTTATGTGCATTTTCGGCGGTACTCACATGGGTGTGACTGCAGAAAACGTAGCAGAAAGGTGGGGCATCACCAGGGAGGCTCAGGACCGATATGGAGTGTTGAGTCAGAATCGCGCTGAAGAGGCCATAAAGTCAGGTAGGTTCAAAGATGAGATAGTCCCTGTGGAGATACCGCAAAGAAAAGGTGAGCCCTTGATTTTCGAGCAAGATGAACACCCGAGATTCGGCACTACCATGGAGAAACTTGCAAAGCTCCGCCCAGCATTTAAGGAAAATGGTACCGTGACTGCGGGAAACGCTTCGGGCATAAACGATGGAGCGGGTGCGGTTTTAATGATGTCGCTAAGAAGGGCGCAGGAGCTTGGCCTTGAACCGATCGCTTCTATCCGGAGCTATGCATCGGCAGGAGTAGACCCTGCGATAATGGGAACTGGCCCGGTACCTGCGACCAGAAAGGCTTTGGAGAAAGCGGGCCTCTCTCTTGATGATATTGACCTAATTGAGCTCAACGAGGCATTTGCTTCTACCACGTTGGCTGGCATAGAGGAATTGGGAATCGACATTAAGAAAATGAATGTAAATGGTGGCGCTATAGCATTGGGGCATCCCATAGGAGCGAGCGGAACGAGGATTCTAGTTACCCTTTTGTACGAAATGATGAAAAGGGACTGCAAGAAGGGTTTGGCTACCATGTGCATAGGCGGAGGAATGGGGATAGCTCTTATCGTTGAAAGATAGAACCAACTCTGAATTTGCTGTTGCATCAGAAAACACCCCTGGTTTACGACGAGGGGTGTTTTTTCTCTGGCTGGGCATCGGGATCTTTAGTCTTTAGGGAAGCTCCTAGGAACAAGACCGGTTTGCCGTATTTGATGCGCAGTTCATCCTGTGATTTGGACACGTCGTCCCATGCGGACGTTTGTGTGGGGAACAAGGTCGGGTTAAGCTCTTCCTCTCGGATCAACCCTTTTGCGCAGACCCCCAACAACCTCACTGCTTTGGACATGGATACCGAGTCAAGTAGGGTCATCGCGAGATTAAACAGATCTGCGTCGGAGGAAACAGGCACTTGAACGCTCTTCTCTCTAGTTATGGTTGAAAACTCACTAAACCTTACTTTGATCCCAATTGTTTTGCACTTCAGCCCGGACTTCCTTAGCCGGAAAGACACGTTCTGACATAGGTCAGCCAGGTATGGCTTTAGGTCTCCTTTATCTGCAATGTCTTGGGGGAACGTGGTTTCTTCACTTATTGACTTTGCGTCTTCGTGTGGCACCACCGGATCGTTGTCTATGCCATTGCAGAGTTCAAAAACTCGGGTTCCTCTCTTGCCGAACACCTGAGTAAACCAATCTTCGGGCATATCACGCATAACCCCTACTCGCGATATACCCATAGAGCTCAATCTGGACTGTGTCTTGGGGCCTATTCCCGGAAGGCGTGACACAGGCAAATCAGAGAGGAAGTCATACGCGTTTTCCGAATTTATCGTCATCAGTCCGTCAGGTTTGGCAAGGTCTGAAGCAATTTTCGCCAAATACTTGCAGTATGATATCCCAACTGTAACGGTGATTCCAATATCGCTTCTCACCTCATCACGGATATCGCTTGCTACTTTCCTTCCGTCAGAGCCTGTTACATCAAGAAAAGCCTCATCAATTGACAATTTCTCCACAATTGGCGAGTGCCTATCAAAGATCTCAAACATAGCAGCAGAAGCTTCCTGGTACTTTTTCATCCGCGGCTTCACAAAAACCGCTTGAGGACACAGCCTGTACGCTTGAAAAGAGGGCATAGCCGAACGAACCCCAAAAGCTCTGGCTTCATATGAGCAGGTGGCCACTACTCCGCGGCTTCGAGGATCGCTTCCTACGATGACCGGTTTGCCTCTGAGTTCGGGATGATCTCTTTGTTCGACCGACGCAAAAAAGGCATCTGCGTCTACGTGGATTATGGTTCGCTCTACCAGGCTTGAACTACCAGGACACATTTGTATCATTCCTTCGCGCCTAGAATACAAACATCTATGTATTCATTATAATAGACAGGAGGGATTATAAAAGGGCTTGCACATTGGAGGGACAGATTGTGAGAAAGAATCGCCTTGGAGAGACTGACGTAGTTGTAACCGAAATGTGTTTCGGGGTTTTGCCCATGGGTCCTAATCAATTCGGCCTATCGCCTGAAAAAGGTGGTGAGCTTATTCGGGAAGGCGTGTTGCGTGGAATCAACTTTCTAGATACTGCCCAAAGCTATAGCACTTACCCACATATCAAAAACGCCTTGGACGGCCTAGGGGATAAAAAATACGACGTGGTGATTGCGACCAAATCCGCGGCCACAACATATTCTGACATGAAGGCAGCTGTTTTGGAAGCGAGAGAGTCTCTTGACAGAGATACGATAGATATATTTCACTTGCATGCAGCCAGAGTAGATTCGAAAGTATTCGAGGAGCGAAAGGGCGCTCTAGAGTGCCTTGTAGACTGCAAGGCTAAGGGCATCATCAGAGCCGTAGGTATATCCACGCATTCCGTAGAAGTAGTTAGGGCGGCAAAAGAAGTGGATGATATCGACGTGATATTCCCAATTATCAACATCGAAGGTTTGGGAATTTTGCACGGAACTAGGGACGAAATGGCAGAAGCTATCGCCCAGGCCTCTTCCGTAGGCAAGGGTATTTATGCGATGAAAGCACTCGGAGGAGGAAATCTCTTATCGAATAGAGAAGATGCTTTTAACTATGTTCGAAGTCTAGAAGGCGTTAGTTCGGTAGCAGTGGGCATGGTCAATGGCGACGAGCTTGAGATGAATCTACGCATATTCGAAGGTAAAGAGATTCCTCAAGATCTTTCAGACCGAACCATGCATGCAAAGAGACTGATCGTCCAGGCTTTCTGCAAGGGGTGCGGTACCTGTGTGGATATTTGTCCTAATATGGCAATGTCTTTGGTAAATGGCAAAGCCCACAATGACCCCGCAAAGTGCATATTGTGTGGGTATTGTGCGCCAGTTTGTCCTGAGTTCGCTATAAGGCTGGTTTGAGCGAGGCTGTAATATCTTTTGGACTAAGAGGGGTTTAGGGTATACCATACACTGAATGGAGGCGAGACGGTAGGCAATGCGAGGCTTAAAAAAGATGTTTTCAACAATATCGCAGGATTTGCACCATACCAGCGATCCTAACGATTCCGAATTCTCACGAATCGAACGTAACGTTAGGATAAATGTCTATCATGGGATAGCGGATAGTATTTCACTCAATCTCGCCTCTCCGTTTATAGGCATCTTTGCTATAAAGATTGGCGCTTCGAACTTTCAGGTGGGGCTCTTATCCTCGGGTCCCGCTCTTGTAAGCCTGTTATCTATGATACCGGGCGCTAGGTACCTCGACAAAAGGTCAAATCAGAAGCAGATACTCTCTAGATTAATCTTATTTCACAGGCTTTTTTACCTGTTGATTTCGTTTATACCCTTCTTTACGGAAGACAAACGAGCGTCAATACTGGTAATATTAGTTGCCCTGATGAACATGCCGGGGTCAATATTCAACGTTGGGTGGCAGGCGTACATATCCAAGGTTATCCCTGTCTCGAGGCGTGCAGATGCTTTCGCACTGAGAAACAAACTTATTAGCTTGTTTGGAACTATCACTGTACTTGTTACGGGAATGGTAATAGATGCCATAGGATTTCCCGTCGGCTATCAGGTTGTTTTTGCAGCGGCATTTGCTATGGCAGTAGTAGAAGCGTATTTGTTCAATCGCTTGGAGGAAACCGTAGCGGAGGATACGGGCTCGGTCAAAAGCTCTGACGAGCATGATCTCCCAAGGACCGAAGGTCCGTTTCGGTCCTTAATCGCTGAGATTCGCGATATCTTTCAACATACGGAATTCCTACGGTTTGTGCTTGCGTCCCTTGTTTTTCACTTTGCATGGCAGATCCCATGGCCATTGTTTACACTGTATCAAGTCAAAGAACTTGGGGCTACGAACACATGGATAAGCATCCTGAGTCTTTCAAACACGTTGGGCTCAATCCTAGGTTACAGTTTTTGGCCCAAGATTCTTACCAAGCATGGCAACTTGAAGACTCTTTTTGCTTCGGGGGTATGGATCTTCATAGTCCCTACAGTCTATGCCTTTTCAAAAAGCCTGGCTACCATAGGGGTGTTCAATTTCCTGACAGGTGCTATTTTCGCTGGAGTGAATCTGTCGCTCTTTAACACGTTGCTTGACGTTACCCCAACCGAGAATAAGGCGACCTATATTGCTTACTACACGACTGTCATAAACGCATCTGCTATTTTTGCACCTATGGTAGGGGTGGGTTTGGGCGACAAGTTTGGGTTCTTTTGGGCGTTTATCATATGCGCCGCTCTACGCTTAGCAAGCAGCCTAACCTTTTTATTGCTTAACTATCTCGAAAAACAGTCAAGGTAGCTTGGAGATTCGTACAAAGACACAAATGACTTTCCGTGTCATGGTGTGTTTTTATCTTTTGTTTCGTATACTTACACTGGGGGTAAAAGGATATGCGGTTAAGTAGATCTTTTGGGAGAACGTTACGCGAAAAACCATCTGAGATTGAAATGCCTTCGCATGGTTTGATGCTCAAAAGTGGCCTTATTTCAAAACTTGCTGCCGGCATCTACACTTATATGCCGCTTGCGTGGCGAAGCGTACGAAAAATCGAAAACATTATGCGGGAAGAAATGGATGCCATAGGCGGTCAAGAACTATGTATGCCGGTCGTTAATCCGGCAGATATTTGGATTGAATCTGGCAGGTGGTATGAGATTGGGCCTGAAATGGCAAGATTCAAAGACAGATCGGGAAGAGACATGTGCTTGGCTATGACTCATGAAGAACCGGTGACCGATCTTGCCCGTCATTTCATTGATTCATACAGACAACTGCCGTCTGTTGTATATCACATTCAGACAAAGTTCAGGGACGAACCGAGATCCAGGGGAGGCCTTGTTAGGGCACGGGAGTTTATCATGAAAGACGCTTACAGTTTCCATGCAGACGAAAATGACCTTAGGGAATACTATCCTTTCATGT
Source organism: Candidatus Fermentithermobacillaceae bacterium (assembly GCA_018052475.1). Taxonomy (GTDB): domain Bacteria; phylum Bacillota; class Sulfobacillia; order Fermentithermobacillales; family Fermentithermobacillaceae; genus UBA3907. The sequence goes on along the minus strand of JAGPNG010000013.1, from coordinate 17,887 downwards.
GTGAAGCGTATGAGAAAATATGCACAAGATGCGGCGTGCCCGTAGTAAAAGTCCTTTCTGACGTAGGTATGATGGGGGGGAGCCAAGCTCACGAGTTCACTTACCTTACAGACGTAGGTGAGGATACTATTATTCTTTGCCCTCAGTGCGGATATGCGGCCAATCGTGAGGTAGCGATCTTTGACAAGAGCAAGGTGTTGGAAGAATCAAACGCGTCAGATGAAGCATCTCAAAAAACGCCGCAAGAAGTACTTACGCCGGGGTGCAATACAATAGACCTGGTATCCGGTTTTCTGGGAGTCAGCCCTACCTCAACTCTGAAAACGATGGTATATTTTGCTCAAGGGCAGGATAAACCCATTCTCGTTGTCATTCGTGGTGACTTGGATGTAAACGAAAGAAAACTCGCCAATCTTTTGAACACCGGAGAGGTTAGGCGCGCTCTGGTTGAAGAGATGCAGAGCTGTGGACTAGTACAGGGTTTCTTATCGCCTTTCGGTTTAGACCGGTTCCTAGTTGTTGCAGATGATAGCGTGCTGGAATCTCGATCGTATGTGGCAGGTGCGAACAAAGCCGATTACCATATGCTAAACGTGGTTCCTGGCAGAGACTTCAAGATAGACGTAACGGGTGAAATAGCGGCAGCTAGAACAGGTGATTTCTGTGCTATGTGCGGTTCACCATTGGAAGTAAGAAGGGGCATCGAGGTGGGCAATACGTTTATGCTTGGAACCAAGTATTCCAAAGCGATGGGTGCGTGTTTTCAGTCAGAAAAGGGCGCCCTTATACCTACAGTGATGGGCTGTTACGGTATGGGCGTCGGAAGACTTCTTGCTTGCGTTGTAGAAGAAAATCATGACGAACAGGGTATCATTTGGCCAATAACTGTAGCTCCTTACCAAGTGCATCTGCTTAGTGTAGGGGCATCCGATGAGGTTTTGTCCGTTTCAGAACAAGTCTACACGATGCTTTCGAAGAACAAGGTAGAAGTACTCTATGACGACAGAGACGAATCCGCAGGGGTTAAGTTTAACGATGCGGACCTTTTGGGAATGCCCTTGAGAATCACAGTTTCGAGTCGAAGTTTGAGTCTATGTGGCGCTGAAGTCAAACTTAGAAGGGAAGCAGATGCACAGATCATTCCAATCGACAGGCTATCGGAAGAAGTAACCGAAATCTTGCGCCGAGAGTTCGCTCGCTATTGAGGTGCTAAAGATAAGACAGTAGTTGTAGGCATAGGACGGGGAGGGTTTCGCAAATGTCAGAAGGTATTGGAAAACATCTTTCTTCAAACGAGATACGCCGACTTTTTCTGGAGTATTTCAGCAGCAAGGGACACACAATTGTACCGAGTTCTTCTTTGGTGCCACATGATGACCCTACATTGCTGTTTACAAACGCAGGCATGGTTCAGTTCAAAAACGTTTTCTTAGGACTCGAATCAAGACCGTACGATAAGGCCGTGAGTTCTCAAAAATGCGTTCGTGCAGGTGGTAAGCACAATGATCTTGATAATGTAGGGTTCACGAAACGCCATCACACGTTCTTTGAGATGCTCGGCAATTTCTCATTTGGAGACTATTTCAAGAAAGAGGCTATTGAGTATGCATGGGACTTTCTTGTCCATGTGTTAGAGATCCCTCCCGAACACTTATGGATTACCGTCTTTCAAGATGATGACGAAGCGGAATCATTGTGGAAGAGTATCTCTGGGCTGCCATCATCTAGAATAGTGAGGTTGAACGAAAAAGAGAATTTCTGGTCAATGGGTGATACAGGTCCTTGCGGACCATGCTCCGAGATCATAGTTGACAGAGGAGAGAGTCATAAATGTGGTCCTAATTGCGGTGTCGGCGTATGCGATTGTGACAGATGGCTGGAAATATGGAATCTTGTTTTTATGCAGTATTATCGCGATGAAACCGGAACTCTAACCCCACTACCCAAGCCGAGCATCGACACGGGCATGGGATTAGAGCGGATTGCGTCGGTTCTGCAGGGCGGCGATAGCAACTTTGACACGGATCTTTTTATTCCTCTCATCCACAAAGTCTGGCAGATTTCAGGGGTAAAGGGAGATACCTCGAACCAGGTATTTGCCGCAAGAGTGATAGCAGACCACGTCCGAGCTTGCACCTTTCTTGCCGGCGACGGAGTTTACCCGTCAAACGAGGGCAGAGGTTATGTAATGAGGCGTATCTTAAGGCGTGCAATAAGGTTCGGCAAGGTCTTAGGAATACAACGGCCTTTTTTGGCCGATCTGGTTCCTGTAGTAGTAGATATCATGAAGGATGCTTATCCAGAGCTGTCTGAAAAAGAACAGTTCATAATGAACGTATTGACTAACGATGAACAGAAGTTCTTAGTCACATTAGAAAGCGGCCAATCCAAAGCATCCGAGGTGATTGCTGAATCCTTGAAAAAGGGCCTCAAAGTCATACCTGGCGATCAGGCATTTATGTTATACGACACGTTCGGATTTCCAATAGATCTTACAAAGGACATGGCGCGAGAAGTCGGCCTTTCAGTTGATGAAGTAGGCTTCGAAAAACTGCTTGAGGAGCAAAGGAAACGAAGCAGAAACGCGAGGAAAAACAGCTTTCTAAATGACGTTGAATTGTATGAGCTGGTTAGTGATTTGCCGCCAACTGAGTTTACCGGGTATATTGTTACAGAGGATAAAGTTAGAATTCTGGGCATTGTCTCACAAAGCGATAGAGCGGGAGAACTCGCTGCAAACTCCGAAGGAATAATCATATTGGACAAAACTCCCTTTTACGCAACGTCCGGAGGGCAGGAACATGATACTGGGTTTCTCAAAACAGCAGATTCGGGAGACATCGTAGCTACCGTCTTGCAGGTTGAAAAGGCACCCAATGGAACAGTGCTCCATCGGGTGAAGGCCCATGAGAAAGGTCTGAGCGTAGGGCAGAACCTCATTGCAGTAGTCGACCGCCAGCGCCGACAGGGTCTTGAGCAACACCACACGGCAACGCATTTGCTCCACGGAGCACTAAAGAAAGTTTTAGGGGCTCAGGTTCAGCAAGCAGGTTCTCTGGTCCAAAGCACGCGCCTCAGATTTGACTTCACCTATTCTTATGACATAACGGATCAAGAGATTGAGCAAGTTCAGAACATTGTAAATGAGGCAATAATGGCCAACCTGCCTGTACATGAGTACCAGACTGCTCTCACCGATGCAGTGGAAAAAGGGGCAGTAGCTCTATTTCAAGACAAATATCAAGAAACAGTGAGAGTAATCGATATAGAGGGCTTTTCGAAGGAACTGTGTGGGGGGACCCACGTTTCTCACACAGGTGAGATAGGTCCTTTCATAATTGAGTCGCAATACTCTGTCGCAGCGGGAATAAGAAGGATAGAGGCAGTAGCGGGCAAGAGCGCACTATCTAGGATAAATCACATGATGGCGGTAGTAAAGGACACCGCAAATAAGCTAGACTGTCCTCCTGATCAAATAATCGAAAAGATAGAGAGATTGAAACATGAGATGCTGACTTTGCAGACCGAATTGAGGCGTCTGAAGGAACAAAGGACGAGAGATCTGGCGTCACAACTCTTGAGAGACAGCAGAACATCCGTAATGGTTCAAGGACATATTGTGGTAACATCACGTCACGATGATATGGATGCGCAAGACCTTCGTTATCTAGGAGATCTACTTAGAGACCAAGGAGCATCAATTGTCATTTTGGGTTCGACAAAAAACGAACGAGCTTTTCTCTTAGTAATGGTAGAAAGCAACCTTACAGACATTGGAGTTGATGCAAGGACGATCATAAAAGAACCTGCCAAAGTTCTAGGCGGTTCAGGCGGCGGCAAGAAACACCTGGCGCAAGCTGGAGGAAAGAACATCTCAGAGATGCAAAGGGCCTTGGAAATCGCATCTCGGGAAGCGGGTAGGATCCTCAGCGTTATTTCAAGGTAGCGTCTTGTCGTCCTAGAGGATATTTTATCTTCCGGAGAGAATACATAAAAAACATGGGAGGGTTACAGTATGGCTGAATTTGAAGAAACCAGATTCTTTGAGGTAAAACCGGAAACCGAAAACAAGACCAGGGAGGTTATCTTAAAGGTCTACGACGCTCTTAAAGAAAAGGGCCATAACCCCATTAGTCAAATGGCCGGTTATCTCGTGTCGGGTGACCCTACCTACATTACGAGTCACAACAGCGCAAGAAGTCTTGTCCGCACAGTCGAACGAGATGAAATTCTTGAGGAACTCATACGGGTATACATAGGTCAATACCGCAAACCGTAGACAGGTGACGCGTTGATTACAAGTTTTCACGTCACCTGTCCGAACGAAAACTACATCTGACTGTCTACACTTGGGTTAGTCTCTATGAGGCCTGCCTTGCGCAGGACTTCGGCGTACTCGATAAGGGCTTGAGTGTTCCTCATTCCCATTTCCCCCTCAACCAGGTCTGCAATTTCAAAGATCGAACGATTTCCGTCAATCCAATACACGAAATATTGAAACATGGCTGATTCGTTTTTCCATTTCGTCTGAATCTGAGACATGTTTTCTCGAGATTCGTCCGTAAGGAGGTTCTTCGTTCTGGAAGACAAAGGTCCCCTAAACAGTCGTTTAGGGACAATGGCCTTTGCTTTGAGATCCCATTCGTCTGGAGAAGGCAATGAAGCCTCGCAGAGAAGATCTTTATGTGATAGACCGTATTTCGCGCACAGGCTCTCAAGGCCTGCGGACCTTATATGGTTTGAGGTGGATTCAAGGAAAGCGATTGTCTGCTCGAGGCTGCTTTCAGACATGCTTTCAGGCTCCAAGAACTTTGTGAGACTCTTTAGGTCTTCTATACATCTGGATTTGAGGAATTCTACTCGCTTGGATAACAGGCGAGCGCCTTTTTGTGGGTTGTCACACGTCTTTACAATACAGTTTACCGCATCGTAGATTTCAATCGGAAACACTGAGAGCATCTCCTTAGCAAGCCATGAAGCTTCCGCCGAAGTCATGTCAGCCGAAAAGTAGAGGTACGTCCCAGTTATGGTTCCAACTATCTTTAGCATGTTAGGGTCAACCTTATCAATTGTATCTTCGCTGGTGTGATAGAACTTGTCAGGCCACTGAATGAGCATCGGACATGCCACACCTACGGAAGGATCTGACCAAATGCAGTGATCGCTGCCTCCCGAAAATGGTGAAACTGCCCATTTGAATAGGGCATATGAAAACGTGCCCGCAAGATTGGGCGATTGTTTTGCGACGTATCTTAGGATTGATTCTGCGAGATATCCCCCAAAACCGGGTGTAGATCGGGGTGGTTTCTCTACAACAAGGGGGCCCTTACACAGGTCCTGATTCTCGCCTACCATATCCAAGTTAATAGCCGATACTACTTCTCCTATTCTTTTCTCAGCCGAAGCGAGATAAGCATAGCTGCCCGTCATCTCCGGTACCCAGAGGAACCTAATAGTCCGCAACGGTTTATCTAGTTGGCCGGAACGTATAAGGGTATTGAGAACTCTGGCTGTTTCTATGAGCGTTCCCGACCCGGAGGCGTTGTCATTCGCGGATGGTTGGGGATGGCATAAGTGGGCCATAGCCACAGTCTCCTCAGATGTGGCTCCGGGTATGCATGCAGAGACCACTTCGATTTCGCCGTCATAGAATCTGGAATCAACTCTTGCGCATACCTTTACCTCCTTTCCGGCCGAAAACCGGCGTCTTATCATCTCTCCTTGCCTCGGCGAAAGCACAAACCCAAATCCTAAGGCGTCTTTTTCCGACACAGGCCAGAAAGAGGTGTATTGTCTGGCATCTGGCAGATCTAGCCTATCTCTAATTGGAGCGATTTCGGTCATGTTGTCTAGTATGATTCCTAACGCGCCATGTTTCCCTACGGCTAGTTGAGCGACAGAGGTTGGATTCCCTCTTGAAAAAACGATTTTCCCCTTGACGTCTAGCCCCGCATATGAGTTCGGTTCATCCCCCGTTTCAACGTAAACCACCTCAGTTTCAATTCCGTCGGGGTGGGTAGGTTTGCTTCTTTGTATCAGAGACAACTTGTTCTCCCGATAGGAGCACAATCGTATCTTCTTGTCGCCATCAATCAGCACAAGTTCTGCGTCTTCGCAATCCCATTCCGAAAAGCTGGATTCACACCACCAGTTCACGCCCGATCTGGCTGGAAATGAGAGCACTTCCGCGGAAATCCCGAAGGAATTCAACGTGGAACAGACATAGTTCGCGGCTTCTCGAAATCCAGGACTAGCTTGAATTCTGTGGTAACGAGCTATTTCGCTTACGTGTTGAAACGCACTGCCGCCGGAAAACTCATGTTGTATCTTCTCTAGCTCTTTTTGAAACATAAGGTCATCCCTTTCGTTGCTTAATAGGAATACTTCTCCAAAATACAGGTTTCACATGACGTCGGCCAATTCCTGCATGGATTCTTCGGACATTGGCGCGCATTGAGTTGAGGTTATTTCGAAACTAAAGTAGAATTCTATCAATGGTACATTTGGTGCATCGCAGTCCCCATCTATTAGATAGAAAGGGTGCTAGACTTGATACCCATAAAGGATGTGCAGATGACCCGCTCGAGGTCTTACATTAACTGGATGTTGATAATCGTAAATATACTTGTATTTGCCTGGGAACTTAGCCTACCCGAACCTGCCCTGCAAGAATTCGTCGTCAAGTGGGGCGTTATCCCGGGAGTCATTACCAACTACAGGAATCTTCCTCCTGAGGTTTTGGTTCAGACAGGTGGTTTACTGAGCATGTTTACGTCACTTTTCATACATGTGGGCTGGGTCCACTTAGTTGGAAACATGCTTTATCTTTTCGTTTTCGGAGATAACGTCGAAGACATCTTAGGTCATTTCAGGTACTTGTTTTTCTACCTGGCTGCGGGGGTCTGCGCATCCATAACTCACGTAGTATTTGATCCAAACTCAATGCTTCCAATGGTAGGTGCGAGCGGAGCGGTAGCCGGTGTAATGGGGGCCTACTTTGTCAACTTTCCTGGAGCGCGGGTCATTGCTTTAGTTCCCGTAGGTTGCTTATTGCCCGTGGTAGAACTGCCCGCTTTGGTATTTCTCTTGGTTTGGTTTGCAACCAACTTGATGTCCGGGGTAGCCTCTATTGGAGTTCAAGCTCAAGGAGGTGTGGCATTTTGGGCTCACGTCGGCGGATTTGTTGTAGGCATGTTTCTATCAATCATCCTCAGACGGACCAACATGCGTAGATCTTATGATATAGATGCATGAACCGATGCCACAGGAAAGAATTGGACTCGTGGGTTATGCTATAGTCTAGACAGTAGGTATAACGGATTAAGGATCGGTAGTACTGTTCCTAAGTAAATCATAATGATTTCGGAGGGAGTATAAGTGTCAAAGATCACCTTATCGGTAATCAAGGCAGATGTAGGAGGAATTGTTGGGCATTCCAGTGTTCACCCACAACTTATGGAAACCGCTAAGCGCTACTTGAGCGAACATGGCAAGGAGTTGCTTACCGATTACTACGTTACGCACGTAGGCGACGATATGGAACTTATAATGACCCATCGCCTCGGTGTAGACTGCAAAGAGATTCACGAACTTGCGTGGGGTGCTTTCATGGCCGCTACGGAGGTTGCGCGAAGTCTCAAACTCTACGGGGCGGGCCAAGATCTTCTCGCTGATTCTTTTTCGGGCAACATCAAAGGGCTAGGTCCTGGAGTTGCGGAAATGGAATTCGAAGAAAGACCGTCTGAACCTGTGGTCATCTTTATGGCTGACAAGACAGAACCAGGTGCTTGGAATCTTCCGCTGTATAAGATATTCGCTGACCCCTTTAATACGGCAGGCCTAGTTATAGACCCCAAGATGCACAAAGGATTTGATTTTGAAGTTCACGATCTTATCGATAACAAACGTGTGGTGTTTCACTGTCCAGAAGAAATCTACGACATGTTAGTTTTCATAGGTGCTCCAGGGCGGTATTGCATTAAATCAATCTATTCGAGGACTCTAGATGACATAGCAGCTACTTCGTCCACGCAGAGGCTTAACCTTATGGCTGGCAGATACATAGGTAAAGATGACCCGGTATGTATCGTAAGGTGCCAAAGCGGAATGCCAGCCGTAGGTGAAGTTCTAGAGCCATTCTCTCATCCCCATCTGGTTTCGGGGTGGATGAGAGGTTCTCACCATGGGCCCTTGATGCCGTGCAGTGTAGAACGGAGTACGCCTACTAGGTTCGATGGGCCGCCTCGAGTTGTAGCTCTAGGGTTCCAGCTGTGCAATGGGAAGCTTGTCGGACCCCAGGACTTTTTCGCAGACACCGCATACGATAGAGCAAGACAGATGGCAAATGAGATCGCTGACTATATGAGATCTCATGGTCCTTTCGAGCCTCACAGGCTTGGACTTGATGAGTTAGAATACACAACCCTACCAGACGTGATGAAAAAACTAACAGGTAGACTTGTTCCTATAGAGTGATTTCATCCGCAAGAGGCAAGGGGGCTCTTTTCTTCGAAGAGCCCCCTTACGAATATGGGCTGGTGATGATTTGATATATACTTCCTTAGGGCAAACCGGTCTCAACGTGTCAGCCATGTGCATGGGAAGTCTGGTGATGGGACCGGCCCAGTATAATTTGTCTATAGAAGAAGGCGATTCCCTTATCCAACGTGCTCTGGATTGGGGCGTTAACTTCTTTGATACAAGCGAGTTTTATGGCGCTTATCCTTATCTTCGCTGTCTGAGTCAAAAGAAGAACATAATCATATCGTCGAGGAGCTACGCAGTATCGGAATCCCAAATGAAACGTAGTTTGGAGGTAGCCAGATCCGAGTTGAATCGAGATAGAATCGAAATCTTTGGACTGCATGAACAAGAATCAGGACTGACTCTAAAGGGTCATCGAGAAGCTCTTGAATATCTGGCTGAATCGAGAGAGAAAGGAATCATTGATGCGGTTTCAGTTTCTACCCATTACGTTTCATGCGTGAGATCTGCTGCTATGTTGCCGGAAATAGATGTAATTTTCGCTATTTTGAACATGCAGGGATTGGGAATTGCCGATGGTTCGAGGGAAGATATGGAGGAGGCTCTTGCTTTTGCACGGTACATGGGCAAAGGAATATACCTTATGAAAGCCCTTGGGGGCGGTCACCTTTACCGCCAACCCTTTGAAGCACTTTCATACGCAAGGGACTTCCCACACAAAGATAGCGTCTGTGTCGGAGTGAAAAACGAATACGAACTAGAGTTTGCGTGTAAAGTTCTATGTTCGGAAATCTCAACTGAAGAGATCGCTGAAGCCTATTCCATCAGCCGGTCTACCCCAAAGCGATTGGTTGTCGAAGGATGGTGTGAAGGGTGTGGGAAATGCGCAGATAAATGCGGTTTTTCAGCCATAACTATTGTAAACGGCAAGGCAACTATAGATGAGTCCAGATGCATGTTATGTGGGTATTGCGCAAGAGTCTGCCCGAATTTTTGCATAAAAGTTGTCTAGGAAAGAGACGGTGAAACTCACTGGCTTCTGAGCAGAAAAATCCAAAAGGAAAACTGATAGGAATAGACCTAGGATTAAAGCGGGTCGGTGTATCCATTAGTGATGATTTGGGAGTGTTTGCACATCCACTGACAACGATATACTATAAAAATCAAGATCAAGTCGTAGAAGATGTAATGAGGCTTGCAGTTGAGCACGAGGCAAAAGGGTTTGTGGTAGGTGTTCCAAAGAACATGGATGGAACTTTGGGCGAATCCGCCAGGCGTTCCTTGAGATTTGCCAGAAAACTCCAGTCTCGAACTCCGTTGCCTGTGATATTGTGGGATGAACGGCTTACTACTTCTCAAGCGGAGAAAGAAATGATAGGCTTGGGGAAGTCAAGACGAAAAAGAAAGGCCGGAATTGACGAAGCAGCGTCAGTTCTGATTCTTGAGAATTACCTGCGCAGTGTAGCCGATACTGAGCAAGAATAGATCGCAAAGGTAGTGATGACGTGAACAACAGAAACGACAAGAAGCACGATGAAACCGCTCCAGAAGAACTACAATACAATGACCTGATCGTCCTTACCGATGAGGAAGGGAACGAGGAAGCATTTCGGATCCTTATCGACGACCTATTTGTAGAAGATAGGCAATATGTTGTCCTTATGCCTCTTAGCGATGACTCGGAGGCTGAAGCCGAACTGGTCATTCTGCGCGTCGAATCGCTTGAGGATGGCGAAGCTACGTTGGTTACGATAAACAGCGACGAGGAATGGGACGAGATACTCAAAGCATTCGAAGATCTCGAGTTTGATGATGCATTTGAAGACTATGAGATCGAGGTGGAAGAACCGGATGAACAAGATGACCAACATGAGCCACGGGGATGAGTCGAAGACATTGTGCGCCATAGATGCGATTATAAAAGAGTGTGGATCTCATGGGAAGATGGAGTAGACTTGGTGCTATCGCGCTTATTTGCCTGGCGGCATTTTCGGTCTTGTTCTACCTTAGTTCAAGCCCTCTTCCCGAGAATTCCGCCCCGGTATATGTCCTCATATCGCCGGGTTCTTCGACTCGACAAATTAGCGAACTGCTGTACCAAAAAGACCTAATTCGGAGCCCCGACTGGTTCAGGATAGTAGCACGGGTCACAGGGGCCGACGGCGATATGAAGGCTGGGGAGTACTGCTTCGAATCTCCTATGTTCATATGGGACATAATTGCGGACCTAAAAGAAGGCAAGGTAATCTATCACCCGTTTACGATCCCAGAAGGGCTATGTGTCGAGGAAATTGCCGAAATTCTCTCAGAAAAAGGGATAATTGATAAAGAAGTCTTCCTGGAGTTAGCAAAAGATCCGGACCTGGTTTCTTCTTTTGCATCTGCCGACGAACTGCAAAACTGCGTTTATCCGGTTGAAGGATATCTTTTCCCGGATACATATTTGATTCAAAGGAGCGTTTCCGAACAAGAGATCATCCTGATGATGCTTAATCGTTTCTCCGAGGTCTTTACTCCGGAGCTTCAAGAAAAGGCTAAAGAACAAGGATTTTCGGTTCATGAAGTCGCAACTCTAGCGTCGATTGTGGAGAAAGAGGCAGTCGTAGATGAGGAAAGACCGATTATCGCGGGGGTATATATAAACAGGCTTAACATCGGCATGAAACTAGATGCCGATCCTACCGTGTTATATGCTCTAGGCAGATATACAGGAACACTACTTTGGAAAGAACTCGAGGTTGATTCTTTGTACAATACCTACAAATACGTCGGGTTGCCACCCGGGCCCATATGCAATTTCGGGAAGGCTTCGCTGGAAGCGGTTCTCGAACCTGCCGATGTAGACTACCTGTACTTTGTCTCCAAAAACGACGGAACACACGCCTTTGCACGCACCTTCTCCGAACACCAAAGAAACGTCCGGATTTATCAGGGCGACTAGACTCTACCTAGCTGCAAGAGATACGTTCCTAACTGTCTCGTAGCATTCCACGAGCCGAGCGCAGGTCTTTTCAATCGAAAAGTTATGTGCATTACAAAGCGCGTTGGTTCTCATAGTGTCCATAAGAGATGGGTTCTCAAGGAGTAAGAGCGCTTTTTGCGCTAAACAACTTGGGTCATTATCGCACAAGAATCCATCTACGTTATGGGCAACCATATCTTTCACACCGAGGGCGCCTACTGCTACACAAGGTAACCCTGCTGCTTTTGCCTCGGCTATAACCAATCCTTGAGTGTCGGTAAGAGAAGAGAACATGAACAGGTCTGCAGATGCGTAAAAGTGGGGCATTAAGTCAGGGTTAACTTTCCCTGAAAAGATCACCCTGTCAGCCACATTGAGTTCTTCGGCCAGCTGCTCCAGTTCTTCCATAAGAGGGCCATCTCCTACCATTACCAGTACCGAATCTAGCGATTTGCGTATTATTGAGAACGCGCGTAACAAGCACTCAGGGTTTTTTTCTCTTCCGAGTCTGCCGCATGTAAGTAGTATAGGCAGATCATCGGGGACGCCGTAAGTCTCGCGGATATACGACGCATCTCCGTTGCGAAATTGGTCGATCTCAATCCCTGTGGGTATTACAAATATATCTGTAGTGACCCCGTGGTCTCTGAGGTAATCTCTTATTGCCGAAGACGGAGCGATGACAGCATCAACGCTCTTGGCGGTGCCAATAGCTCCAAACTCAATCAGTTCAGCTATGCTATTTCCAATCAAAGGTACATAGTGTGAATACATGTTGTACATTGTATGAAAGGTGAACACAGTTGGTATATCAAGAATAGTTCCGACTGTAATTCCCATCTTTCCAAGGTTAAAGGGAGAATGTGCATGAATTACATCAGGGGCGAGTTCTTTTATTGCCATGAGATGTTTAGGGTTCACCGGAACTGCTATGTAGTAATCTGGCTTTGTAGGAGATTTGATTGAGGGAAATCTATATACGTTTGGTTCCTGATCTGCCTCTGGATAAGACGGACAAAACACTGAAACACTGTGTCCCATCCTCGTTAGAGTATCTTTGGTTAGTTTTATAGATCTGGTTACCCCAGAGATATAAGGATAATAGCTGTCAGTCCACATAGATATATGCATGTCATTCACCGTGCTTATTATGGTCCGTTTCAAATCATAAAACAAGCTCTGCCTTCAAGTCTTGTCAAATACCCCTTTTCCGCTTAACTTGAATATTTAGGTACCTCGGTTAGAATATGCTTAGAGTATCCGAAAGGAGCATGACAAATGCCCATCAAAAAAGGTGTCTTTCCCGTTGCCGGCCTAGGTACCAGATTCTTGCCCGCGACTAAAGCACAGCCAAAAGAAATGCTGCCCATAGTAGACAAGCCAACTATTCAATATGTGGTCGAAGAAGCAGTGAATTCAGGCATCGATGACTTTTTGTTCGTAACAGGAAAGGACAAAAGAGCCCTTGAGGACTATTTCGACCACTCGGGCGAGCTTGAACGTCACTTGATGGAAAAAGGGAAGACGGAACTCTTGGATCTAGTCAAGGGTATTTCTAATATGTGTCAAATGCACTATGTCCGACAAAAACAACCCCTTGGTCTTGGACATGCGGTCTGGTGCGCCAGACAACACGTTGGGCAGGAGTACTTCGCGGTTTTGCTGGGCGATGACATAGTCGTTGCACCTAATCCTTGCCTTAGACAAATGATCGACGTTTACGAGCAGGCCAAGACTTCGGTGATCGCTCTCAAAAAGATCCCTGAGGAAGACGTCTCCTCATACGGTATAATCAAAGGCAAGCCATTAGGTGACGGCATCTGGCAGATCACTGATCTTGTAGAAAAGCCGGATCCCAAGGACGCCCCGTCCGATCTGGCCGTAATCGGTAGGTATATCCTGCCCCCAGAAATTTTCGGGATACTAGAGCACTTAGAGCCCGGACTGGGAGGCGAAATTCAACTAACCGACGCGCTAAGAGAGCTATTGAACACTCATACAATCATAGGCTATGAGTTTGAGGGTAAAAGGTACGATGTAGGCGATCCCAAAGGGTTCCTAGTAGCTACTGTTGAGATGGCTCTGGCAAGAACAGATATAGGAGAAGATTTTGGCAGGTACCTCGCAAGACTAGTGCGCGAAAGGAATTTGGGCTAGTTTTCTCGAGGAACCCTGCCGGCTACGACAAAGCATGCGAAAGGGGATTCTCGTTGTGAGCACGGTAGCGATCTACGGATTATGGCTTATGGATGTTTTGGGATTCAAAGGTATTTCTCAAGACGGTTTTGCCAGGCGCGCAAAACCTGAGCATCATCCCTATGTTGTGTATATGGGAGCCAAGCGTCTTTTGCAATCAGGACAGAAGGCTCAGGCGAGGGAACTTCTCGAATCCTCAATGAAGAAGAGACCTTCGTTGAGATGTGGGCGCCTCTTGATGCACATGCTGATCAAGGAACAAGATTATGACGCGGCCTTGTCAGTTGCGCGCAGACTATCGGATTTAGACCGTGATAATCCGTGGCCTTACCTCTTAATTGGGGACGTCGAGTACTTCTTCCTCAAAGATAAAGAAGCCGCGTTTGAGTCATTCGTTACGGCTCTTGAAATATGCAAGAAGTTTAATCGTAAGAATCCATTAAAGGTTGCGTACAAACGAGTTTGTCGACTTCTTGAGGAAAAAGGCATGCATAACGAGCTTATTGACCATCTTTTGGAATTCATCAAACTCGAGTCTTCGAATTTCCACGATCGAGAATTCCATATTTTAGTAAATGGATTGCTAGAACGTGGACAAAGACAAAGAGCTAAAGAAGTGCTGTCCCTGGGCATCAAAGCATACCCCAGAAGCACATTGCTCAGGCAAGATTGGGAAGATCTCGGTTTTGGGCGTGTGGAAGATCTTCCACCGATACCGGTCAGAGGGAAGCTCCCGCCATCGGGGGTAGCCATCGTGCCTATAAAGACACGACTTCTAACGGAAAAAGACGACCCAAAAGAAGTCATGAAGGAGTACGTCATTTCTCCAAAACCCGATGACATCGCCACTATCTCATCATGCGTAGCAGGTTTGATGGAAGGCAGATTCTTCATGGAGGGGGCCGTCGAACCTGGTTTTCTGGCGAGATCTCTTTCGCGGTTTGTGGATCAAAAGGATATCCCGTTCGGCGGAGCCGCTCCAATGGCAAACCCTTTATCCATGCAGGTCTTGCTCGAAGAGATCGGTTCGGTTCGAACCGTATTGGCGGCTATTGCAGGCGGAGTAGGCAAAATACTGGGCAAGAAAGGCTGGTTCTACATGCTCGCTGGGCAAGATGCCGGTCAGATCGATGACGTACTAGGAAGTCTACCGCCGTATGATTATTACGTGATTATGGGGCCTTATGATCCGTCAGGACTTGCTGAGACGATATCTTCTGAAATAGGTTGCGAAGCTGCTATCATAGACGCAAATGACCTTGGGGTTGCATGGGCGGTAGGATATTCGTCAGGAGTAGATGCTTCGTGGCTCGAAGACGTAATGTCAACTAACCCTGCGGGCAACCAAGAACAACAGACGCCTATCGTCTTGGTCACAAAACCATTGTGATTACATAAAAGGGAGGAGAACAGGTGGGTGAGGCCAAGGTTCGAAGCAAGCGGAGAGGTCTTGCGGATCTTTTGACGCCGTCTCTTTATATAGACACCATATATGATCTTCCTTTGGAGTTTCTCCGTTTACGTAAAATCACTGCGGTAATCACCGACTTGGATAACACATTGGTTCCGTGGCGTGACTACAGAAATATGCAAGATCTGTCTGAATGGTTTAGTAACCTTCATAAGCACGGGTTTAAGACTGTGATACTCAGCAATGCAAAACCTCACCCGTCCATCGATGAGCTATCGGCGAACCTTAATACTCAAGTTATAGTGGGCGCAAGGAAACCCTTAACTCGTTTCTTCAGAGACGCCCTAGATGTCCTTGAATCCGACCCCGAGCAGACATGCGTCATTGGCGATCAACTATTCACTGACATTTTAGGTGGTAACATTGTCGGCTGTCATACTGTTCTTGTGAACAGAATCGGTACTAACGAATTCATAGGTACGAAAATCGTGAGAGTGTTAGAGGGCATGGTCCTCAAGCATCTTGGGATTACAGTTGAGTCCCAGAAAACAGATCGGAAAAGAGGGAGCGAAGATGCAAAGGAGTTACAATGACAAGCCAC
>JAGPNG010000013.1:0-2133 GCA_018052475.1 Candidatus Fermentithermobacillaceae bacterium | reverse complement strand
TTTGGACGAAACATTCTTGGATCATATCCTATCGAATGCCGAAAACGGTTCTAAGGTGTTTTTGTCCACACCAAGTTCCGGCGCAGTAAACGGGCTATGCGAATTGGTAGAAAATGTGTGTACGGAACGACAAAAGGATTTTAGAGCCAGGCTTGCCCAAGTATTTGAAAGATCTCTATATGTTGAACTCATTAAGACAGATAGAGGGGTCTTTCCTGCTGTCGAGATTCTCACTGGCATAGAACCAGTGAAAAACCTCCTGAAGGAGGGCAAGTATGTCCAAATCGCTGACCTTATACCCAGCGGTGCCAAATATGGCATGCAGACTTTGGCAAAGAGCAAGTCTGACATCATGGAAAAAGCTCACCAAAGAATTGATTTATCCGATAATACAGGTAGCCATCTAGTTGGGAGGTATACCTGTATATGGTTAGTGTACTAGTAGCGGTAGACAAGCCCATATGGAAGACGCAGTTTCAAGCGATCATAGATGAACAGGACAATATCAAAGTAGGATACGCCAACTCATTAGATGAGGTCATGTTTCATACCGAAAAAGCCTGTTACGACGCAGTCATTCTCAATCTTGGCGATTGCGATCAAAAGAGCACCCTGCGAACTATGCTCAAGATCCACGAGAAATACCCTCGGTCTAGATTCGTACTTGTTGTCTCCTCTGTGGAACTTTTTGCATTTTCCAACTTTATTAGAGCAGGCGTGTTCGGGTTCATTGACGAACACGCTACGCCTACAGAGATTGAAAATGCTGTAAAAGCTGCATTGCGAGGGGACGTTTACGTGTCAGCATCTCTCGTTGATAGGGGAGTAAAACTCAGGATGTCGCTCGCTGAGGAACTATTCAAAGGTATTCCTAATTTGAACTGCGAGGCTAACTGCCTCACAGAAAGAGAATTTGAAATACTTAAGCTTGTAGCGCAGGGAAAATCCAACTCTGAAATAGCGAGAGAATTGTTCGTCAGCGAAAAAACGGTTAAGAACCATCTATACAGCGCCTTCCGAAAGATTGGGGTACGGGATAGGACTCAAGCTGCTATTTCAGTCATAAAGAGCCTTTTGTCCTATGAAAATGGGTCTTTAGACACTGCATAGTTTGACGGTCTTTGTCGAACATCTTTATGAGATGCTTTCGACTGTTGCTCATCACCCCCCGATGTGCAACAGCCGGTCCGTCAGCCTGGGCTTTCAGCTCGGGCTTTTTTTATATGCGCAGGTTATCTATAATCAGTCTAGTGGTGATTTTTTTCTGTGAGGTGAGCCAAATGCCTGGGTTGTTCGAGGTTCTCGGTCCAATAATGATAGGACCTTCTAGCTCTCATACTGCCGGGGCAGTTAGGCTTGGCAATATAGCTCGGTCTTTGCTGGATGAACCGCCCTTGGAGGTTCATATATATCTCCACGGATCCTTTGCCGCAACATACCAAGGACACGGAACGGATCTTGCTCTAGTTGGCGGATTGCTGGGGTTTTCCGTAGATGATGACAGACTCAAAAGATCATTTGAATATGCAAAAGAACAAGGAATGAAGGTTCATCTATCTTCGGAGGATCTCGGTGACGTCCATCCCAATTCAGTGAAAATGATACTTTTCGGCAGAAACGGCAAGAGTGTGACCATGATGGGGTCTTCTATAGGAGGAGGCAGGGTAGAAGTCTTCGATGTAGATGGGCTTCCTCTTTCTATCTCAGGGGAAAGGCCTACCATGTTGGTGCAATATCAAGACCAGCCGGGTATAATTGCAGGAGTTACCGGTATCTTTGCAGAGATGAACATAAACATAGCTACTATGAAAGTGAGCAGACAAGGGAAGGGAAAGGCTGCAATCGCAGTTATAGAAGCTGATGAACACATCCCTGAGGAAGTAACCGAGAGAGTCCGCATGCATCCTGGCATAGGCAAGGTAGTTTGCCTTAAGGATCAATAGCCATCATAACTCCATAAAAGGAGGTAACACCATTGTTCTTGGCTGAAATCGCTGACACGGCAATGAGGGATTGCATATCTTTGGGCGAATTGGCAGTTCGGCTCGAATCTGAGGAATCCGGAGTCAGTCCTTCCGATATAAGAGGTAAAATGGCGGAGTTTCTTGTAGTGATGCGACAAGCGGTAGAAGA